>JAJZBM010000001.1 GCA_021798915.1 Pseudomonadota bacterium | reverse complement strand
CCCTAAATCACGGGCAAGGCCGATTGCTCGCCCGCTGTGGCATTTAGGACTCACTTCGCGGCCCGCCAGCTCAGAATAAGCGGCAGCCCGGACGGCAACGCCTCAGGAAATTGACGACACGCCCTAAGTTTTTGAGCGCCGAGCAAGCAGGCGAGGGAGTGAGACATGCGTTCAATCAAGCGGCATGCGGCCGCGGGAATCGTGCTCGGCTTGGGGCTTGCCCCCATGAGCGTCTGGGCGAATCCGGTACTGGATCAGGAATATACACCAACGTCCAACATCCAAGATGCCGGCTTTTCCAATGGCCCTATTCGGAGAGCGGAAACTTTCACGGTCGGCCTCGCCGGCACGCTGGCCGAAATCCAGGTTGATACAAATTCCGCCACCAGCACGTTCAGCGGCGTCAACATCCTCTCCACCTCCGGCGGAACCCCGACAACGACCGTTTTGGATCTTGGCACATTCGACTCGACCAACGCGAGTGGCGTTGCCACCTTCACGGTCTCCCTGCCGGTGACGGTCGGCGAGGTGCTGGGGATCGAGCCGATCGGGGGCAATAGCTATTGGCTACAAAACGCCGGCATCTACCCAAATTCACCCTATGCCGGAGGCGGCTCTTTTCTCATCGATACCATCTTTGGTCAGGATAGCTTCGAACCGGAATATGCTGCAAACGGATTTGCGACCTACGTCGATCCGCCGGGCTCGTCTTCGGTGCCCGAGCCGATGAGTCTCGCGATGCTTGCAAGCGGCGTCATTGGCCTGACTTTCGCTCGCCGCAGAGCGAAAGAATAGGCCTTCTCCGGCTCAATCAACCCGCTTTTTTCCGGAAGCCAAAAAGACTCTTCCCTTATCTTCCTGCCCCGCCCAGCGCCGGTTTGCGATGAAACGTCACCACCAGAACGTCGCGGTGGGAGGCCAGGGCGGGATCGATGGGAGCGACCGGGGTGACGCCGTGATAGACGCGATGGTCATCGACCAGAGCGGCATCGAGCGGGGTGGCGAGGGTGAAGCTCCCGAGTGGCTTGCCGGCGAGGTCATGGATGCTGGTCTCGCCGCGCTCGATGTTCTCGCGCCCGATCATCAGGACGAGAACGTAATCGACCCCGTCGCGATGCAGCCCCTCCGGGGTCGGCTTGCCGGGCGCGTCGGCGCGGGCCTCGATGCGGAACTGATGCACCTCGATATGCCAGGCGACATCGGCGCACAACGTATCGAAGAGGGCGCGGCAGAAACGGAGGATGGTTGTGAAGCTCGTGTTTTCGGCGATGTCGTCCCGGATTGGCGCGAACCAGCGCGCGATGCCGCCATTGAGGGGGTTGTAGTCGCGTGACTGGTAATGCGGCTGATGCGCGGCGCGCGGGATCGCCGGCTCGCCGGGGGCGGCGGTGAACACCGCGAAACGGCGTTTGCGGTAGCGGCCGCCATCGGCCATGTAGGTGTCGCGGCCGAGATCGTTCCAGCTCGCGGCGAACGCCGCCCAATCATCGAGGCTGCCATGGCGCGCGAGTTCGGCGCGCATCGCCGCGGCCGGGACGAAGGCGAAGCCGTGCGCGGCGATCGCGCCTGGCAACGTCGTCCCTGGCAACGTCGTCATTGCGCCGCCTCCCGCCGCACGGGCGCGGCTTGCGCCGGCACCTCCTGGCCGGGCGGGGTCAGCAGCAGCACCGTCTGGGTCGGATTGGCGATCTCGATGCCGAGTTCCTCGAAGCGTTTTTTCATGCGCCGGTGGAATTCGCGCTGCACCCCCCAGCGAGCGCTGTCGGTGCAGACGATCTGGCCGGCGATGGTGACGACGGCGCCCTCGATCTTGTCCACGCCCCAGAGCTGCAGATCGCTCAGCATGCCGCGCTGATAGGCGGGATCCTTGCGCATTCCGGCCGCCACCTCGCGCAGCGCCTCGCTGACGCGATCGGTATCCTCCTTATAGGCGACGCTGACGCTGACGGCGGCGTTGCCGAGGCCGCGATTGCTGTTGTTGACCGTGGTGACGGCGCTGAAGGGAATGATATGCACCGACCCGTCGCTGGCGCGCAGACGGATGGTGCGCACCGAAAGCGCCTCCACCGAGCCCGAAACCCCGGCCAGAGTCACCCAGTCACCGACCTGCATGGCGTTTTCGAGCAGCAGGAAGACGCCGGTGATCAGATCCTGCACCAGTTTCTGCGATCCGAAGCCGATGGCGACGCCGACGATACCGGCGCCGGCGAGCAAGGGCGCGATGTTGACGCCGATCTCCGACAGCGCGACCGGCCCGGCGATCAGGAACAGAACCACCGCGAGGGCGGCGCGGATCATCGGCAGGAGCGTGCGCATCCGGCTCGCCCGCGCCGCATGACCCTGGCTGGTGAGGCGCGCCACCTGGCGGAGAATGAGCTCGTTGACCCCCTCCCACACCACGAGCACGAAAAACAGCAGCAAGGCGATGGTGACCAGCGCCGAGACCACCCGCTCACCGAGCGCGCCATCGCTGAACCAGTCGAAGGCGCCGAAGCCCCAGGCCTGCAGGAGCAGCACCAGGATCGTCGCGGTGATGATGCCGGAGACGATGGCGCGCAGCAGCCGGTAATAGCTCCGCGCCCGCGCCGAGACGCTGGCCAGCCCCGGCACCACGTCGAGCCCGGCGATCGGCTCGGCGCCGACATGGAACAGGCGATCGAGGGCGCCGAGCAGAACCTGCCGCGCCGCCCGCCCGGCGATCAGCACGACCACGCTCAGCGCGCCGATCTTGAGCAGCATCCGGTAGCCGTCCGGCACGCCGAGCGCCCAGACCAGCCACAGGCCGAGGATGGCGATGATCGCGGCATGATGCCAAAGCCGCGCCGCCCGCTGGCGCGCCAGCGCAAGCGTGCCGCCCCCCTCCTCGCGCGGCGCGATCCAGCCGGCGACCAGCCGGCGGTTGCGGAACACCACCACCACCAGCATGATATGGACGATGAGGGCGACGATCTTGAGCAGCGCGTCATGGGCGTCCGCGTCGAGACCGAAGACGAGGCCGACCTCGGCCAGCGCGTAGCCGAACACGCTGACCGCGACCAGGCGCCGCACCCAGCGGGTGATCCCGAGCGCCGCCCGATCATCGAGCCCGAACACCCGCATCCCGGGGTTATCCGGCGAAAGCAGCGACCGCACCGCCGCCATCACCACCTGCACCGTGACGAAGGCATCGACCACCGCCAGGATCACCACCTGCGTCGAGGCGCGGCCGGCGAGCGGCGTGCTGAGCAGGCCATAGACGAAGCCGAGCAGGATCAGGGAGGGGACCAGTTCGAGCAGGAAACGAAGCAAAACGAAAGGCAGCCGCGCGAGCGCGATGGCGATCACCGGCATGCCGGCCTCCCGCGGGACGGCGGCGAGCGGCTCATCCGAGGGGGCGGGTTCGGTCTCCGAAGGCGCTTCCGTGGCGCCGCCATCGGGGGCGGAGGTCATCGCCTCGGCGCTGCCGCCGACCATCGCTTCCAGGGCGCGCCGCGGCCGGCGCAAAGCGCGTTCGGCGAGGATATCGGCGACCAGCCCGATCGCGAGGATCAGGACGAGGCGCCAGAGCGCGGCAAAGAAGCGCGCCTGGGCCGCGGGATCGGTCGCGGTGTCACGCAGCCAGTCGCCGATGGCCTGAAAATCGGTCACCGCCTGGACGCTCTGGACGACCCGCTTCGAGCCGGTCTGCAGCCGGCTGGAAGCATCGACCAGGATCTGCGCGCCGAGACTGTTCGGCGCCAGCGGCAGGCGAAGCGGCGCGGCCGCCGGCGCCGGCGCCGGGGCGGGTGCCGGCGGTAGCTGCGCCTCACCCGAAGCGACCGCGAGGGCGCGGAGAGCGGCGATCAGCTTCGCCCGCTTTTCGGGATTCTGAAGATCGACGATCAATTCCCGCGCGGTCTGCCGATCGAGCTCAGGCGCGGCGAGCCCAGGCGTGGCGAGCCCAGGCGCGGCAGCCGGGGCCGGCGGCGGTTGCGCGCCGGCGCGCCAGGAGACGGCGCACAGCAGAAGCAAAGCGAAAATCAGCACGCGTCGCATGAACCTCTCCGACCATAGCCACGGAGCGCTGTCAACGCCCGCTCTCGCGCAAGAGGGGGTGCATAGCGCGCCCCGGCACGCTATGTCAGCAAAGATGCGCACCTTGCTGTCCTTCTTTCTGATCCTGGTCATGGCCGGCGTGCTCGGCGTCCTCCTGCTCGGGATCGTCGGGGTCGCGCGTGGTGGCGATCCGCGCCGCTCCAACCAGTTGATGCGTTGGCGGGTGCTTTTGCAGGCGATCGCGCTTCTGGTGCTGGCGATTTTGCTCAGTCTCGAGCGCTCGTGAGGTCGCGCGCGGCGGCGCCCCCGGGTTTGACAGGCGCCAAGGCCGCTGCCTAATTTCGCCAGGGCATTCAGAGGGGCCCGGGCATTTCAGGGAACGCAACGCCGATGAAGCTTCTTGTCCCCGTGAAAAGGGTCGTCGATTACAACGTCAAGGTGCGGGTGCGGAGCGATGGCGGCGGCGTCGAGACCGCCGGCGTCAAGATGTCGATGAACCCGTTCGACGAAATCGCCGTGGAAGAGGCCGTCCGCCTCAAGGAAAAGGGCATCGCGGAGGAGATCGTCGCGGTCTCCATGGGTATTGCCGCTTGCGCCGAGACCATCCGCACGGCGCTGGCGATGGGTGCCGATCGCGGCATCCTGGTCGAGACCGACGCCGAGCTGCAGCCGCTCGCGGTCGCGAAACTCCTCAAGGCGATCGTCGCCAAGGAAGACCCGCAACTCGTCATTCTCGGCAAGCAGGCGATCGATGACGACATGAACGCGACCGGGCAGATGCTCGCCGCTCTGCTCGGCTGGCCGCAAGGGACATTCGCGAGCCGCCTTCTGATCGAGGATGGCCGCTGCGTGGTGACGCGCGAGGTCGATGGCGGATTGGAGACGGTCTCGCTCGCCCTCCCCGCGATCGTCACCACCGATCTCCGCCTCAACGAGCCGCGCTACGCGAGCCTTCCCAACATCATGAAAGCGCGCAAGAAACCGATCGAGACGCTGACCCCGGCGGCGCTCGGCGTCGATCCGGCGCCGCGTCTCCAGGTGCTCAAAACCACCGAGCCGCCGCGCCGCCAGGCCGGCGTCAAGGTTGGTTCGGTCGCGGAACTGGTGGACAAGCTGAAAAACGAAGCCAAGGTGATCTGATCATGACCGCACTCGTCCTTCTCGATCACGATGGCCAGGCGATCAAGCAGCCGGCGCGGAGCGCGGTCGCCGCGGCGCAGAAGCTCGGCGCGGTGCATGTCCTCGTCGCCGGCGCGGGGATCGGCGCGGTCGCCGAGGCAGCGGCGAAGCTGCCGGGTGTTGCGAAAGTGATCGCCGCCGATGCGCCTGCCTACGCCCATGGCCTCGCCGAGCCGCTCGCCGATCTCTTGGTGGCGCTGGCCCCCGATTATACGCATCTCCTCGCGGCGGCGACGGCGAGCGGCAAGAACGTCATGCCGCGGGTTGCCGCGCTCCTCGACGTGCAGCCGATCAGCGATATCTCCGCGGTGGTGGACGCCGATACTTTCGTCCGCCCGATCTATGCCGGCAACGCGCTGGCGACGGTGAAATCTTTGGACGCGAAAAAAGTGATCACCGTGCGCGCGACCGGCTTCGATCCGGTGCCGGCGGAGGGCGGATCGGCGCCGATCGCGCCGGCCCCCGCGCTGTCCACCCCCGAGATCTCGCGCTTCGTCTCGGCCGAGCTGTCCAAAAGCGAGCGGCCGGAGCTGACCGCGGCGCGGATCATCATCTCCGGCGGACGCGGGATGCAGAGCGGCGAGAATTTCCACCTCCTCGATGCCATCGCCGACAAGCTGCACGCCGCGGTCGGCGCCTCGCGCGCCGCCGTCGATGCCGGGTTCGTCCCCAACGACTATCAGGTCGGCCAGACCGGCAAGATCGTCGCCCCCGAGCTTTACGTCGCGGTCGGGATTTCCGGCGCCATCCAACATCTCGCCGGCATGAAGGACAGCAAGGTCATCGTCGCCATCAACAAGGACGAGGAAGCGCCGATCTTCCAGATCGCCGATTACGGGCTGGTCGCCGATCTGTTCAAGGCACTGCCGGAGCTGTCCCAGGCCCTGGAGAGCCAGTCATGAGCATCGGCCTCACCGGAATTGGCGCCGGCGCCGGCGAAACCCCGGTCGCGGTGCCGCCGATCCGCAAGATCGGCGTCATCGGCGCCGGGCTGATGGGCAACGGCATCAGCCATGTCGCCGCCATTGCCGGCCTCGACGTGGTGATGATGGACGTCAAGCCCGAGGCTCTGACCCGCGCCATGGAGACGATCGCGCGCAATCTCGACCGGCAGATCAAATCCGGCCAGATCACCGCCGATGCCAAAGCCGCGGCGCTGGCACGCATCAAAACCGCCGGCGATTTTTCCGGTTTCGGCGATCGCGACCTGGTGATCGAGGCGACCAGCGAGAAGGAGGAGCTGAAGCGGGCGGTCTATGCCAGCCTCACCCCGCATCTCCGGCCCGATTGCCTGATCGCCTCCAACACCTCCTCGATCTCGATCACCAGGCTCGGCGCCAGCACCGACCGGCCGGAAAAATTCATCGGCCTGCATTTCATGAATCCCGTGCCGGTGATGAAACTGGTCGAGATCATCCGCGGCATCGCGACCGACGAGCCGACCTTCCGCGCCATCTGCGCCCTGGCCGAAAAACTCGGCAAGACGATCGCGGTGGCCGAGGATTTCCCAGCCTTCATCGTCAACCGCATCCTGGTGCCGATGATCAACGAGGCGGTCTATGCGCTCTATGAGGGCGTCGCCTCGGTCGCGGCGATCGATACCGCGCTCCGTCTTGGCGCCAATCATCGCATGGGGCCGCTGGAACTGGCCGATTTCATCGGGCTCGACACCTGTCTCGCGATCATGCAGGTGCTCTATGAGGGGCTCGCAGACAGCAAATACCGCCCTTGCCCGCTCCTCGTGAAATATGTCGAAGCCGGCTGGCTCGGCCGCAAGACCGGGCGCGGCTTTTATGACTACACCCAGACCCCGCCGCGCCCGACGCGCTGAACGCGACCTGCTGCATTCCCCGCCCGCCCCTGGTGAAACGCCGAAAATCCAGCCGGTTGGCGTGTTAGCGGTTCCGTAAGAATTTTACACGCATATCAAGGGAGAGTTATTCCGTTTCCGCCCCGCACCGGGCAAACGAAAGGGTGACGCGTGCTCGCCGCAAGCGATGAAGCAGGGCGTCTTCGAGCGTTGCATCAGCTCGGGCTGCTGGATACGCCCGCGAGTGACGAATTCGATCGCCTCACCCTGCTCGCCGCGCGTTGCCTGTCGGCGCCGATGGCGATGATCACCTTGATCGACGCCGAGCGGCAATGGGTGAAGTCCCGCCACGGCCTCGATCTGACCGAAACGCCACGTGCCGCCTCGTTTTGCGACCACACCATCCGCGGCGATGAGAGCCTGGTGATCAGCGATGCCAGCGAGGATCCCCGGTTTCGCGACAACCCGCTGGTCAACGGCGCGCCGCATCTCCGCTTTTACGCCGGCGCGCCGTTGATCACCCGCGACCGCCATGCGATCGGCGCGCTCTGTGTGCTCGGCCCGAAGCCGCGCACGATCACCGCCGCCGAGCGCCATACCCTCGAAATCCTCGCCGCCCAGGTGATGCTGCTCATCGAGCTCCGTCATTCCTGCGGCCGCCTGCACCCGACCAGCCGGCTCCCGAACGCGATCCAGTTCGACGAGGATCTCGCCGACCTCACCCGCCGGCAGCGGGGCCAGAGCCGGCTTTTCGTCATGCTCGACATCGCCGATCCGGATCATCTGCCGACCCATATCAACCTTCTCGGCCCACGCTGGGAGCGCGATTTGCCGACCGCGATGATCCGCGGCATCCGCGCCGCGTTCGGGGAGGATTTCCCGATCTATCACCCGCTTTCGCTTCGTTTCGGCTTTCTCCTCGATCCCTCGGTGACCCCCGGCTGGCAGGAAAAGCTCGACCAGATGGCCGCCCATCTCCGCCGGCCGATCAGCGAGAATTTGCCCGTCGCCCTCTACCCGAGCATCGGGGTGGTGCCGTTCCGGCTCGGCGATTTCATGGATAAGGCGCTGCTGCAACGCGGCGTTCTCGCCGCGCACGAGGCGCGGGCGGTCGGGCGGGTGCTGACCACGTCGCGCGGCCAAAACGCCGCCGATGACTGGCATGATGCGCATATGCTGCTCGGCGAACTCCGCCGCGCCCTCGATGTGCCCGGCCAGTTGAGCCTCGCTTTTCAGCCGCGCCTCGATTTCCGGAGCGGCGCCTGCCACGCGGTCGAGGCGCTGATCCGCTGGAATCACCCGACGCTCGGCCCGGTCTCACCCGGGGAATTCATCCCGCTGGCCGAAAACACCACGCTGATGACCGATCTCACCTATTGGGTCATGGACGCCGCGATGCGCGAAATCGCCGCACTGCATGAGAGGGGCCTGTCGCTCCGCGTCTCGATCAATGTCTCGGCCGGGGATTTACAGAACAGCGACATCGTCGGCCGCATCACCGCGCTGCTCCGCCGCTACCGCCTGCCGGCCGATGCGATCGAACTCGAATTCACCGAAAGCAGCCTGCTTCCCAACCGCAGCTTCGTGCATCAGCAATTGCGCGCCATCCGCGATCTCGGCGTCGAGATCGCGATCGATGATTTCGGCACCGGCTACAGCAACCTCGCCTATCTCAAATCCATGCCGGCCACCGTGGTCAAGCTCGATCAATCCTTCATCCGCGTCCTCGCGACCAGCGCCCGCGATCGGGCGATCGTCAAGGCCGCCATCCTGATGGCCCATGAACTCGGCTACCGGGTGGTCGCCGAGGGGGTGGAAACGGCGGAAATCTGCGCCATGGTCGCTGGTTGGAGCTGTGACGAGGGCCAGGGCTATCACATCGGCCGGCCGATGGACGCAGAAAAGCTGGTGCTTTGGCTCGCCGATCGCGAACTGCCCTCGGTCGCGGTGTCGTTGCCGTGATCCTGCCACCCCCATCCCCAATAAGCGTTTTGGAATATCTGTCATGCGTCTGACGCAATGGCATATCTTCACCCCTGTGCGAGACTATGCTGCAATGCAGCAAAACTCGCCCCATATGACGAAAGCTACCCCCAAAGAAAGGCGGGCCCTATGCTTTCGTCGTCGTTTTCACAGCCCTTCTCCCCGTCACGCCTTGTCCTCACGCGCCTGCGCCGCGACGTGTGGCGGCGCAGGCGGGCCGGGATCGGGCGTTTCCTGATGCCCTGGGACGGCCCGGCCGAGAGCGGTTGGCTCGACGTTGCGGAATTCGGCTCCAACCCCGGGCGTCTGGCGCTGCGCGTCTTTCGCCCGGCAACCGCGATGTTGCCCGGCGCCCCCCTGGTGATGGTGCTGCATGGCTGCGGCCAGGGAGCGAGGGAATTCGCGGCGAGCGGCGGCTGGATCGAGGCCGCGACCCGCCATGGCTGGGTGCTGCTGCTGCCCGAACAGGCCGTCACCAACAACCATGCGCGCTGTTTCTCCTGGTATAACGAAGCCGATACCCATCGCGGCCGGGGCGAGGTGCTATCGCTCCGGCAAATGGTCCAGGTCGCGCTGCGGCGCTTTCGCTGCGATCCGGCGCAGGTTTTCGTCGCCGGGCTTTCCGCCGGGGGCGCGATGGCGGCAGCGCTACTCGCCGCTTATCCGGAGACCTTCGCCGCCGGCGCGGTCATCGCCGGGCTTCCGGTCGGCTGCGCGAGCAATGCCGGCGAGGCGCTTTTGCGCATGCATGACGCCGGGCCGGCGAAAATGACGCCGGCGGCCTGGGCGGCGCTGGCCACCGCCAATCTCGGCCATAAGGGACGATGGCCACGGCTTTCGATCTGGCATGGCGGCGCCGATCGGGTGGTCGATCCCGGTAATGGCGAGAATCTCGTCCGGCAATGGACGGCGCTGCATGGGCTCGATGTCGCCGCGGCGGCGGAAGATCAGGTCTCTCCCGGGGTCACCCGCCGGACCTGGGGGAATGACGCGGCGCCGATGGTGGAAGCCTGGTCGATCGCCGGCCTCGATCACGGGTTCCCGGTCGGCGAGGACGCGGCGCGCCGCCGCCCGGCCTCACAATGGGTGCTCGGCGCTGAGATCGACGCGACGGAGGCGATCGCCCGCTTCTGGCACTGACGGGTTTTGCTGACCGGTTTCTGGCGCCGGTTCAGCCCGCCGGTTCGGACGAGGGCGCCGCTGCCTGGTCTTTGCGGGCCCGGCTTTGCGCCTTGCGCTTGCCGAGATTGGCGCGCAGGGCCTCGGCTTCCTTGGCCAGCCGCGCCGCGCGCGCGGCTTCGGCGGCCTCACCATGACGAGGGGATTGGCGATCTTTCGTGGCGCGCTCGGCGGATGGCGGCATGGGCGGGAGAAAACCCGCGCGCGGCCGCTCCGTCAAGATCACCCCAGCCATTACGGCGGTCAGCGCAGAAAGCCTGGCAACACGGAAAAGCCTGGGATCCTTTCGGATCCCAGGCTTTTCATCGCCGCCTTTTCTCGCGCGCCGGTCCCACCGGGAAGGAAGCGTTCCCGGCACGCAATCGGGAGGATGATCAGGCGGTCTTGGTGAACTTGTCGGCCGCCAGGGTCACGCGAGCCAGCAGCGGCGCCGTCGCCTGCTCGGCGAGCTTGAAGGAGGCATCGGTGAAGCGGCCGGCCTCGGCCACCGACTTCTCGAAGCTGGTGCGGGCGAGGTTGGAATGAAGATCGACGGCATCCTTGAGCGACTTGACGCCGCTCAGCGCCTTGAACACGTTCACCGTCTCCTCGAACTGCGCCTGCGCCGAAGCCGCGAACTGCTTCGAGAGATCCTGCACGCCGGCCGCCCAGATCTGGCTCGACTTGACCAGCGCCTCGACATTGCCCTGACCGAAGGTCACGAAATCCTCGGTCGCCTTGATCGCCTTGTCCATCTGTTCCTTCATGGGAAACTCCATCACCGTTGTTTTTCCCTGCTTCGTCGGAGCAGCCGGGATCACTGCTTGCGTCGACGTGGCGGCGACAGGCTCACCATGAGCCTCGCTCGCCGCGTCTTTCGCGGCCGATGCGACCGCGACTGCCTTGGGTTTCATCGCCACGTTGCATCTCCATTGACGTCTGTGGCAGGCGAGCGGGCCCGGAGTGATCCTCGGGAAGCCGGTTCACCCGCGTGGCGATCCCGGCTTTGCTGCACTGCAACAACGCCGATATAAATCGACCGATAGACGAGGTCAAGACAAATTTGTGCGCCGCAGCAAAAAATGCCCCGTCCCTGCCATATCGCGGCGTTTCCCCCAAGGCCTGAAAATCGTTCCTTAACCCCTTACAATGCAGAATGAATCCCGAGATTTCCGCCTGGACAGGAAAGCGTTCCGGCCGCTAAAGTCGCGGCGGCATGACAATAGGGAAGACGAGGATGGCGTTTTTGATGAGCGTGCCAGCCGGGGAGGGCCGTGATCGTGGCCGTGATCGTGGATGGTGCGGCCCCAAGACGCCGCGCATTGCCGCCCTGTTCATGCTCCTGGCGCTGACGCTGCTTCCCTTCGCCGCCCGCGCCCAGATTGGCTCCGACCGCTACAGCGCGATGGTGATCGACGCCGCTTCCGGCCACGTGCTCTACGCCGCCAATCCCGATGCCACGCGCTATCCGGCGAGCCTCACCAAGATCATGACCCTCTATCTCACCTTCGAGGCGCTTCGCGACCGGCGGATCACGCTTCAGGATCGGGTGCCGGTCTCGGCGCATGCCGCATCCCAGGAGCCGTCCAAACTCGATCTCCGTCCCGGAACCCGCCTCACCGTCGAACAGGCGATCCTCGCCCTGGTCACCAAATCCGCCAATGACGCCGCCGCCGCCCTCGGTGAGACGCTCGGCGGCTCGGAGGCGCGTTTCGCGCAGATGATGACACTCCGCGCCCGCGCCCTCGGCATGTCGCACACCACCTTCCGTAACGCCTCCGGTCTCCCCGATCCCGAGCAGGTCACCACCGCCCGCGACCTCGCCATCCTCGCCCGCCACATCATTCAGGACTACCCCGATCAGTACCGGTATTTCAGTGTCCCGGGCTTCGTCTTTCATGGCCGCATGATCCCCAATCACGACCATATGCTCACCAGCTATGAGGGGGCGGACGGGCTCAAGACCGGCTATACCGAGGCCGCCGGGCATAATCTCGTCACCAGCGCGGTG
The DNA here is from genome assembly GCA_021798915.1 of Pseudomonadota bacterium. Classification (GTDB taxonomy): domain Bacteria; phylum Pseudomonadota; class Alphaproteobacteria; order Acetobacterales; family Acetobacteraceae; genus Acidibrevibacterium. The sequence goes on along the minus strand of JAJZBM010000001.1, from coordinate 294,735 downwards.
CGTGGCGATACGCGGCTGATCGGCGTGGTGCTCGGCGCCGGTTCCAATCCGGAGCGCGATCAGCACATGGCGGCGATTCTCGATCAGGGTTTTGCCAGTCTCGGGGTGCCGGGGAGCGGGATCCTGCTCGCCCGCGCCGATATGATGAAAGCCGGACATGCGAAATGGAGCCTGATCGGCACCGCCCATGCCGCGACCCTGCCGCCGGCGCTCCGCCGCCCGGCCGGCGCCCCGCCGACCCGGCTCGCCGCCGCCTCACGCTGGCACAAGAAGCACGCTCGCCTGGTGCATGCCGCGTCAGCCCATCTCTCGCCGCACCACAAACCCGCTTCCCATGCGACGACCCATGCCGGCACGGCGCCACCAAACCATGCCCGTGCCCAGAAACCACTGCCGGTGCCGCCGGCGCTCACCTGATCCGGCGGTTTTTTACCGCGCATAAACCCTTGCGCCGTGCCACCGGGTTGCGCATCTTTCCGGGGAGAACGGCAGCGGGCGCGGTGCGGTGATACCGTCCCAGGATAGGGGTCAGATATATGGATGGCGGAGCCGATGCCCGGCGCATCACGCTTTATCAGGAGGCGGATTTCCCCGGCCTGCGCGCCGCAGGAAGGCTTGCCGCCGCAACCCTCGACATGATCACCCCGCATGTCCGCCCCGGGATCAGCACCGGCGAACTCGACACCATCTGCCATGACTTCATTCTCGCCCATGGCGCGGTGCCAGCGCCGCTCAACTATCGCGGCTTTCCGAAATCGATCTGCACCTCGATCAACCACGTCGTCTGCCACGGCATTCCCGGCGAGCGCCGCCTCGATGACGGTGACATCGTCAATATCGACATCACCGTCATCCTCGATGGCTGGCATGGCGACACCAGCCGCATGTATGTCGCCGGCGAGGCCTCGACCCGTGCCCGGGTGCTGATCGATGTCACCCATGAGGCCTTGCTGCGCGGCATCGCGGCGGTCAAGCCCGGGGCGACGCTCGGCGATGTCGGCTTTGCCATCCAAAGCTTCGTCGAGAGCAAGCGCTTCAGCGTGGTGCGCGATTTCTGCGGCCACGGCATCGGCCGGCGCTTCCACGAGCCGCCCAATATCCTCCATTTCGGCCGCCGCGGGGAGGGGATCACGCTTCGCCCCGGCATGGTGTTCACCATCGAGCCGATGGTCAATGCCGGCCGCGCCGAGGTGAAAATCCTCGATGACGGCTGGACCGCCGTCACCCGTGACCGCAGCCTGTCGGCGCAGTTCGAGCACATGCTCGCCGTCACCGAGGGGGGCTGCGAGATTTTCACCCTCTCTCCCGCCGGTTACGAGAAACCGCCTTACGCCTTCACCGGTTGACCCCGCGCTTGGCGACGTCCCCGCCCGATGATCTGTTCACGGCCGGCGCGACAGCGACGGATCACGAGCCCCGGGATCGCAAATCCGAGGGTCGTAAACCCTTGGGCGCCGAGGGGCACCGGGCGCGGATGCGGGCGCGGCTCCTCGCCGCCGGGCCTGAGGCACTTGCCGATCACGAATTGCTGGAGATGGTTCTTTTCACCGCGCTCCCACGGCGCGACACCAAGGCGATCGCCAAGGCATTGCTGGCGCGTTTCCACAGCTTCGCCGGCGCCATCGCCGCTCCCCTCGCCGATCTCCGCGCCATCGAGGGTCTCGGCGAAGCCGGCGCCGCGGCGCTGAAAACCGTGCAGGCGGCAGCGCTTCGCCTCGCCCGCACCGAGCTTCTCGACCGCCCGCTGCTCGATAACTGGGCGCGGCTGATGGACTATCTCAACGCGGCACTCGCGCGCGAACGGGTGGAGCAGTTCCGGGTGTTGTTCCTCGATGCCCGCAACCATCTGCTCGCCGACGAGGTGCAGGCGCGCGGCACCATCAACCACACGCCGGTCTATCCTCGCGAAGTGGTGAAGCGGGCATTGGATCTGCACGCCGCTGCGATCATCCTGGTCCACAACCACCCGAGCGGCGACCCGACACCCTCACGCGAGGACATCGCGATGACGGCAGAAACCCGCAAGGCGGCGGAGGCGCTCTCGCTCGTGCTGCACGATCATATCATCATCGGCAATGGGCGCTGGGTCAGCCTGCGCGAGCGGAAGCTGCTGTAACGCGGCGCTGCCCTGGACAGTCTGGGGCAGCAGCCCAGGCACGCACCCGGAAAGGATTGCAAAGGCTCTGCCTTTGCTCGGGTCCAGGGGTGAAGCCCCTGGCCTGAAGGATTACTCCACCCCGCGTTCAGTTCTTATTTCGGCGTCAGCAGAGTAATGCCGTAGCGGCCGTAAATCTTCTCGATGGTGCCATCGGCGGCCAGGCTCGCCAGCGCCGCATCGATCGCGGCGCGGAGATCGGCATCGGGCTTCACCATGCCGACCGAGACGTTCCAGGCGAGCCCAGGATCGGTCTCGTCGAGGCCGATGACCCGGACCGGGTGATCGGGGTGATGGAGATTGTAATAGCCGGCCGCCGCCGGGGTCACCATCACCGCATCGACCTCGTGATTGGCGAGGCCGTCGAGCGCATCGTCCTCGAAGCCGAATATCGAGATCCCGACATGGCGCTCGCCGAGCACCATCGCCGCCGTCGAGCCGACCAGGACACCGACCTTGGTCGTGGAATCGAGCCCGGCGAGGGAGGAGATTTTGCTCCCCGTCGGCACCACGAGCGCCGCGCCGGTGCGATAATAGGGTTTCGAGGTCTTGAGATTCGATTCCCCCTGCGCCTCATGGTCATCGATGGTGTCGAGCATGATGTCGCAATTGGCGGCGCGAATCTGAAAGCCGGTGACCACCCAATCGGGCTCCAGGGCGACACCGATCTTGGTCGCGATGGCGCGCGCCAGTTCGATCTGAAAGCCCGGCGGATCGCCCGCCTTGCTGGAGAAGGGCAGCGCGTTGGGATGGGCGCAGACACCGAGCACGCCGCGGGCGCGGATGGCATCGAGCGAGCGCGCCTCGGCGTGGCTGGCGAAAACAGCGAACAGCGCGGCGGCGACAAAAAATTTTCTCATGGCTGCTCCGGTTTCAAGGCGCGGATATACTGAATGATTTTGTCGATATCGGCGTCGTTGAAAGTGCTGCCGAAGGCCGGCATGGCGCCTTCCTTGCCGTGTTTGATGCGATAACGAATGAAATCGTCGCTGCGTTTGGTATTCATCAATTGTGGTCCCTTGCCGGCGACCCGCCCGCCATCACTATGGCACCAGCCGCAGGTGGTAGCAAAGAGCTGATCGACGTCGAGATGCGAGGTCTGGCCGGCAGACTGCGCCATCGCGGGCAAAGCGCAAGCGAGCGAAACCACGGCGGCGGCAAGGTAAAAAATGCTAAATTTCATCGGTCTGACAGATTTTCCAAAAAATAGCCGGCGAGGGAGAGCCCTCGCCGGTTCCGATTGATCCAGGATTACTTCGAAAGGCTGTAGACGACCAGCGCGCCGTCATCACGCGGCATGCTTTTGAAGACGCCGCCGAAGGTCGGGCCGTAGTCATCGCTCGCCATGCCGCCGAAGCCGGCGACGACGGCGACATATTGCTTGCCATGCGCGGCGTAGCTGATGATGCCGCCCTGATGGCCGGTGCCGTCACCGTGGTTCCACAATTCCTTGCCGGTCGTCGCGTCATAGGCATGGACGGTACCACGGGCATCGGGCACGAAGACGAGATCGCCGCCAGTGGAAAGCACGCTGGCGAGCGGCGGCTCGGGGTAGCGAACCTCCCACTTGGTCTGGCCGGTGATCGGATCGCGGGCATCGAGATGGCCATAAATCGGGCCACTGGGCGGCGGCGCGATCTGGAAATTGGCGCCGATATTGAGCTGCACCTGCGGCTCGGTCACCGGCGTCGTCTTCACGATATCGAGATGCATGCACCATTCATTGCCGATCTTGTAGTAGAGCCCGGTCTTCGGGTCATAGGAGCCCGAATTCCAGCTCACCCCGCCGGAAATATGCGGGCAGAGCAGCTCGGCCTGCTTGCCGGCGGTCATGTCGCGGCGGTGGCTCAATTCGCCGGTCTTGGGATCGATCGTCGCATAGTTGATGTTGTGCGACATCGGCCAGACGTTTTTCACGTTGGCGGTGCGGTCGTAGACGAAAATATAGCCGCCCTTGTTGGGGTGGACGACGTATTTCTGGCCACCGCGGTCGATCATCAGGAATTCGCCGACGGCGCTGTCGAAATCCCACACGTCGTGCGGGTTTTCCTGGTGGAAGAATTTCAGCTTGCCGGTCGCGGCGTCGAGGCCGAGCACCGAGCTGATATAGAGATTGGTGCCGGGACGGGCGCCGGTATGCATCCAATCCGGACCCGACCAGTCATAGAGCGGCGCGCCGTTGGAGGTGCCCCACCAGATGGTGTTGGTTTCGGCGTCATAGCCACCCGGCATCCAGCCGCCGCCGCCGCCGACCCGCCAGGAATCATTGCCCCAGGTCTTCTTGGTCTCCTCGGTCGGGGCGATGGTCTGGAAATCCCAGCGCGGCTTGCCGGTCGTGGCATCGACCGCGTAGATCTTGCCGCGCACCGGCCATTCGCCGCCCTGCGAGCCGATCACCACCTCGCCATTGACGTAAAGCGGCGCGCCGGTGAAGCCGATGGTGAGCTTCTGGCTGTCGATCAGCTTGGTATCCCAAACCGGCTTGCCGGTTTTCATGTCGAGGGCGATGAGCCGGCCATCGACGGTGCCGACGAACACCTTGCCCTCGCCGAGCGCGACGCCGCGATTATAGGGCGAATGGGTCTGGCGGGCGACCAGCGCGTCATCGAGTTCGGGGAAATAGGACCACAGAACCTGCCCGGTCGCACCATCGATCGCGAATACCCGGCTATAGGAGCCGGAGTAGTAGAGAACCCCGTCGGCGACCAGTGGCATGGATTGCAGGCCGCGTGTCGAATGGCCGGGAATATGGATCCAGGAGACCGAGAGATCCTTGACGTTCTTCGCGTTGATCTGGGTCAACCCGCTATAGTGATAAGAGTTGTAAGAACCATGATAGGTGAGCCAATCATTGGGGTTATTGGCTTCGATACGCTTGCTGTCGATCGTCTGCGCCATCGCGGTCGAGGCGGCCAGGGCCGTCCCCATCGCAAGGGCCAGCGAGAGCGCGAACTTGCGCTGTTTTCCGTTCATCGAGACTTCCTCCCTCATCGGTTAAAACGTGACGCAGAACATTTTTCATTTCCGCGCCAAGCATGCCTGATATCCATGGACGTGATCAATAGCGCGCGGACCCGATGGCCGCTCGCCGAACCATCTCCTCGTCACCGCGTGCAAATCAAGCCTGAGCGCGAGGCGAGAGGCTGTTCGCGGTGGTATATAACACAATGCTGTGATTCCTGTCACGGGGGCGAGGTGAAACCCTCGTGGTAGGGGCGTGGCTTACGCTCCGTCCCTATCGCGACTGGGATTGGCCTGCCCCACCTGACGCCCGCTGGACCTGCGAACAAGGCCGCCAAGCACGAAAAATAGCCGCCAGGGCAGAAGCCGCGCCGCTTTCAGCAGCCAGACGATCGGCCCCGGAAAGGCGATCTCGAAGCCGGTGCCGGCAAGGCCGCGCTGGATGCGCGCAGCCGCCGCCTCGGCGCTGAGGAGGAACGGCTTCGGCGCCGCGTTGGCGGCGATCATCGGGGTTGCGACGAAGCCGGGATTGATCACCTGCACCAGAATTCCGTTCTCTGCGCCCTCGAAGCGGAGCGAACTCGCCATGTGAATGAGCGCCGCCTTGCTCGCGCCATAGGCGCTGGCGCGCTTCAGACCCAGATAGCCGGCGACGGAAGCGACGATGGCGATCTGGCCGCACCGTCGCGCCCGCATCCCGGGGAGGACGGCGGCGAGCATGTTCGCGGCGCCGAGCACGTTCACCTCGATCAGGCGGCGGAAGAGGGCGGCGTCGAAATCCGCCATCCCCATCCGCGCCCAGGCACCGGCATTGGCGAGCGCGAGCGCAACCGGACGGCCGGTTTCGGCTTCGATCCGGGCGAGAGCGGCCGCCATCGCGGCGGCATCGGTGACATCGGCGGCGACGGCAAGGGCGCGGCCGGCGGGATAGCGCCGCGCCAGCGCCTGCAATTCCGCCTCGCGCCGGGCGGTCAGCGCGACCGTCCAGCCCTCGTCGAGCAATCGCCGGGCGAGTTCCCACCCGATTCCCGACGAGGCGCCGGTGATCCAGGCGATGCCATCCTCTGGCCGTGCCGGCCGCGGCGCCTGACCGGCCATCTAGAGCAGCTCATAGGTGATGTGCGAGCCATCCGAGCCGGTCAGGGCGAGGCCGACCCAGTGTTGCGGGGGCGGCGTCTCGCCGGGTTTCGGCTTGTCCTCGGCATACCAGAGATGGACGCTGAGATCACCGCTGGCGGCGTAATGCGTCGCCGCGATATGGTCGCCATTGGCCGCCGCGATGGTCTCCGGGCCAAGCTGGGCGATTTTGGCGTGGAGGAGCTTGCCGTCGATATTGTCGATCAGCGGCGCGGTCAGAGTGCGCGGATTCCAATAGGTGGTGACGATCGCGCCCTCGGGGGCGGCGTATTTTTCCTTGATCGTCTCGACCCACAGCGTGCCGCCGTCACGATGCGCCATGACCTTGGTGTGGACCCCGTTATCGTTGGTTTTCGAGGTGAAGCTGGACAAAATATCGCCGTCCCAGATTTCGGTGCTCTCGTTGTTATAGCGATAGAGCGGGATCGGCCCGAGCTTGACCGCGATATCGATGACCACACGGACGGTGAGCGGGCCGAGCACCGGCGGCGGCTTCGCAGGGCCCGGTTTCGTCGCCGCCGGCGTCGGTGCTGCCGTCGGTGGCGGCAGGTCGGTGCGGCCTTTCTGGGTGAAGGTCAGGCCATGGGTGCCGATGACATTGCCGTTGCGCATGATACGAAAGCGAAGGCTGCCACTGGCCGGCACCGGAAGATCGGGGCCCGGCGGCGGCGCGGCTTTGCCGGTGGCTTTATCGGCGGTCTTATCGGTCGCGGCAAAGCTCGAAACCGGCACCACCATTCCTGCGCCCAACATGGCCAAGTCTCGTCGCCGCCACAATCTCATGCCCGGTCTCCTTTCCGCCCAGCATGCCACCAGAAGGCCGCCGGCGGCAAAGCCCGGCGCAACAAAATAAAGCGAGAGCCCGGATAGCGCCGCCGCTTACGGCCGGACGATCACCATGATCACGATGATGATCATCAGAACCGTCGGCACCTCATTGGCGATCCGATAGAATTTGGCGCCATGGCGATTGCGGTCATCGCGGAAATCCCGCCGCCAGCGTGACAGCGCGCCATGAAACCCGGACATCAGCAGAACCGCGAGCAGTTTGGTGTGCCACCAGCCGGCATGCCAGTCGATCACCCCCGGCGTGAGGATGAGGAGAATGCCGAAACTCCAGGTCGCGATCATCGCCGGATTGATGATCTGCTTGAAGAGCCGCCGCTCCATCACCTTGAACTGCTCGGACAGTGCCGAGCCCGGCGCCGCCCCGCAATGATAGACATAGAGCCGCGGCAGATAGAACATCCCGGCCATCCAAGCGATCACCGACATCACGTGGAACGCTTTGATCCAGTGATAGAACGGCAAAAGATGCGTGATCGTCATGACCGGTCTCCGAAGGGACAGCCGCTATGGATGTCAGCGCATACCCGGCCGCCCATATGGCTGCATAACCCCGGCCCCCGCGCCAGCGCGCCCCGCGCGAGGGCGGCGAGGGCGGCGATGAAACCGGGATCGTCGTTCTGCGCCGGGACACGGAAATAGCCCGGCACGTTATGTTTTTTCGCGACCTCGGCGTACTCGATATCGAGTTCGACCAGGGTCTCGGAATGGTCGGATACGAAAGCGATCGGCGTGATGACGAGGGCGACGCCATCGCGCCCGGCGCGTGCGATCTCGGCCTCGGTGCTCGGCTCCAGCCATTTCTGCGGTGTTGCGCGTGATTGATAGCAGACCAGCCAGTCGAGATCGGGCTCGTCGAGCGCGGCGACAATGGCGTTTGCCGTCCCCTCCACCTGCGCCTGATAGGGATCACCACCGGCGATGATCACTTCCGGCAGGCCATGCGCCGAAAACAGCAGACGAAGCGGCGTTCTCGGCGCAAAGCGGGCGCGTGCCTCGGCGATGGTTTTCCGGACCAAGGCGGTGGTCGCGGCGATATAGCCGGAATCGTCCGGCCAGCAGCAGAGCGTGGTCACCGGCGCGGCCAACCCGGCGCGTGCCGCCGCCTCGCGCCAGGCGGTCAGTGAACTGGCCGTCGTGGTCGTCGAAAATTGCGGATAGAGGGGAAGCAGCAGCACCCGATCCGGCTTCCAGGCGGCAACCTCGCGGGCGGTCTGGTCACTGAACGGATGCCAATAGCGCATGGCGATGAAAACCCGCACCGGGTCCGGGATCTGCCGCTCCAGTGCCGCCGCCTGACGTTCGGTCAGCGGAAGAAGCGGCGATTTGCCGCCGAGATAGGCATAATTGGCAGTCGCCGGCGCACGCCGCGCCCGCGCGATCCAGCGGGCGAGAAAGGGGCGGACGAAAAACGGCACCCGCAGGATCGCGGGATCAGTGAACAGATTTTTCAAAAACGGCCCAATCGCCTCCGGCCGGTCCGGCCCGCCGAGATTGAACAGAACGATGGCGGTGCGGGGGGGGCTGGGCTGTTGCGACATGCCGCGCTCAATTGGTGTCAGGCCGGACAACGTCAAGCGGCCTCGCCCGCGCCACGCACCAGGGCGATCAGTTCGGCGACATGGGCGGGCGGCGTCTCCGGTAGGATGCCATGGCCGAGATTGAAGACATGGGCGCGCCCGCGCAGCGCCCCGAGGATGCGCGCAACCTCCGCCGCCATCGCGCCTCCCCCGGCAAGCAACGCCACCGGGTCGAGATTGCCTTGCAGCGCGACCGGCGCCGCAACCGCCGCCGCGACCGCTGCAGGATCGGTCGCGGTATCCATCCCGACCGCGTCGACCCCACTGATTTCGGCATAGAGCCCAAGCATCCCGCCGGCGAGGCGGGGAAATCCGATCACCGGAATCTCCGGAAAACGATCCGCAAGGGCAGTTTTGATCCGCGCCGCCGGGTTGGCGACGAAACGGCGGAACAGAGCGGGCGAAAGCACGCCGGCCCAGCTGTCGAACAGCATCACCGCTTCCGCCCCGGCGGTGATCTGAAGGCTCAAACTCGCGATCGTCGCCTCGGTCAGCACCGTGAGCAGACGCTCGAAATCCCGCGGTTGGCGATAGGCCATGGCGCGCGTGCGTGCATGGTCCTTCGACCCGCCGCCCTCGATCATGTAACAGGCAACGGTGAATGGCGCCCCGGCAAAGCCGATCAGCGCCGTCTCCCCATCCAGCGCAACGCGAAGCCGGGCGATCGCCTCAGCGACCGGCGCGAGCGCCGCCTCGAGCCGCCCGGGATCGAGGCGGGCGATGTCCTCGGGCTGCAAGCGCGGCAGCACCGGCCCCTCGCCCTCGGCGAAACGGAGACCATAACCGAGCGCCCAGGGCAGGATCAGGATGTCGCTAAACAGAATGGCGCCATCCATCCCGAAACGCCGCACCGGCTGGAGGGTCGCCTCGACGGCGAAATCCGGCGTCGTGCAAAGCGTGATGAAGTCACCGGCGCGGGCACGAAGGGCGCGATATTCCGGCAAGTACCGCCCGGCCTGGCGCATCAGCCAGAGCGGCGGCGGCCAGGATGGCGTCCCACGCAGGACCGAGACCAGTTTCTTCGCCACGCGCCATCCTTTCCTGATCGCGTTCTTCCCTTAAAGAGAAGAGAGATAAAAGAAAATATGGAGGGTTATAGGAACCCTGTGAATCATGGGGTACCCACCTTGGCGCCGTTTCTTGCCGCGCTTGTCCACAGCAGGGTTTGGTTTTATTTAATTGAAAAACAATATCATTTTTAATTCATCCAGGAGGGTTCGGAAAATCCGCGGCGGGTTTGCACAGCGCTCTGATCCCGCCCGGTTTGTCCCCGCTGTTCACAGACGGGCCTGCGACCCCGGATGTTTTTCCCGCTTATCCCCGCTATCCTCGCTCCCATGACCAGCCAGCGCATGAACCTCCATCTCGTCTCGGACGCCACCGGCGAGACCCTCAATTCCCTCGCCCGGGCGACGGTTGCCCAGTTCGAGCATGTCGCGATCGTCTATCATCGCTGGTCGCTGATCCGCTCGCGTCTGCAACTGCACCGCGTGCTGGAGGGGATCGAGACCGAGCCGGGCCCGGTTTTGTCGACGCTGGTCGATCGCGCGCTCCGCCATGAACTTGACATGTTCTGCGAGCGCCTCGGGGTCAGCGTGGTCAATGTCCTCGATCCGGTGATCGCCGTCTTGCAGGAGCAGATCGGCGAGGTGGCGACGGCGCGGCCGGGGCGGCAATATGTTCTGGATGCCGATTATTTTCGCCGCATCGATGCCATGCATTACGTCCTCGCCCATGACGACGGCCAGGCCGAAGCCGGTATCGTCGAGGCGGATGTCTGTCTCGTCGGCGTCTCCCGCAGTTCGAAGACGCCGACCGCCTTCTATCTCGCCAATCGCGGCGTCAAGGCGGCGAATGTGCCGCTCGTCCCCAATCTTCCGATTCCGCCGGTTTTGGAGAATTTGTCCTGCCCGATCATTGGCCTGACCATCGACGCACGGGCGCTGATCGAAATCCGCCGCCATCGTCTTCGCTTGATCGGCGCGCCGGGCCTCGCCCGGCATGATGCGACCGAATATATCGACGAGGAAGCGGTGAAGGCGGAGCTGCTCTGGGCACGGCGGCTTTGTGCCCGCCAAGGCTGGCCGATCATCGATGTCACCCGCCGTTCGATCGAGGAGACGGCGGCCGCGGTACTGCAGCGCATGGAGGAATGGCATGCCCGTCAGCCGCGTGACCGCGCCGGGGGCAGTAGCGATGCGGCCTCTGGGGGCGCGCCGTGACCCTGGTTCTGGCCAGCGGCTCGGCGATCCGCCTTGCCTTGCTGAGCGGCGCCGGGCTTTCCGTTACCGCGGCGCCGGCGGCGATCGACGAAGCAGCGATCAAGGCGGCGGCGCAGGCCGAAGGCGGTGACGTTGCCGAGACCGCGCTGTTGCTCGCCGAGATGAAAGCGCGCCGGGTGGCCCGAACACGACCCGAGACGTTGGTGATCGGCGCCGATCAGATCCTGGTGCGGGATCGCGAATGGTTCGACAAACCCGAGGATCTCGCCGCCGCCGCGGCGCAATTGCGCCGCCTCGCCGGGGGGTGGCATGAGTTGGTGAGCGCGGTCGTCTGCTGGCGTGGCGGCACCGTGCTGTGGCGTCATGTCGCGCGGCCGCGTCTTCGCATGCGTCCGCTCTCGGAGGCGGTGATCGCCGCCTATCTCGCCGCCGAGGGCGCGCGGGTGCTGTCCTCGGTCGGCGCCTATCGTCTCGAAGGGCCGGGGATTCAGCTTTTCGATGCCATCGAAGGCGATTATTTCAGCGTCCTCGGCCTGCCGCTATTGCCGCTTCTCGGCTTCCTCCGTCAGCATCTGCGGCGGGACTGGCTCGACGGCAATACCGACGAGACGGGTTTCACCAGAGCAATCGGCTGAATCGACCACGCAACGAGCATCTGCATGAGGTGATCATCGTTTCAGGCATCTGCCTTGAGGTTGGCCTTGACCGACAATCTGCCTTTGCAGGTTCGAACGAAGTCGAGTGCCATAGGGCGGATGGCCGCGAAACTGGCGGGAGCGTTGGCGCGGACCCGGAGGGTGGACCGCGACGCCATCAGAAAGCGATAATATCGCATTCTTCAAATCCGCACTTATTTTATGAAAAATGTTTTAATGATGCTGGACGTCTATCGGGCGATCGATTAGGCTTTGGGATATCAGAGAAGAACCAGTGGCGCCAACGCCCGTGACGAAACCGTGGGGAGGACAAACCGTGGCGAGGACACGGGGGAAATGCGTTTTGGGTGGGTCATAGGAAATTTATATAATCGCCGTGCGCGACGAAACACTCGCCGCACGCAGTCGGGGACGAGACGTGACGGAACGGGACGAAACGAACGACAAAGGCGCGTGCTGGGGACGTCGGCGCATGATGGGGGCCGGCGTGGCATTAGCACCAGTGGCCTTGGCGCCATGGCTCGCGCGGCCGGCCCGCGCCGATGATGATCCGAGCGCGCTGCATCCGCAGCCCGGCGATCGGCTGGTTTTTCTCACCGGTCCGAAAAAGGGACAGATCATCAAACCCGAGGATCTGCCGCTCGGCGGGCCACAGTTTCAGGCCTATCCGCAAAGCCCGGATGGCGTCCTGCGGGATGGCTCGCGGCTCAATCTCCTGATCGTCATCCGCCTCGATCCGGCGAGCCTCAGCCCGACGACGCTGGCCAACGCCGCGGATGGCGTCGTCGCCTATTCGGCGGTCTGCACCCATCAGGGCTGCCCGGTGAACGCCTGGTCGGAGGAGAAGAAAATGATGGTCTGCTCCTGCCATGGCTCGACCTACGATCCGCGCAACGACGCGAAGCTGCTCTTCGGGCCGGCGCCGCGCCCCCTGCCGGCGCTGCCGCTGAAGCTCGTCGCTGGCGTTCCCATGGTCGCCGCCGGATTCTCGGCCCGGCTCGGGGGCGAGACCGCCTAGCCTTCGTCCCGCAGCGCATGCGGCGCGGGGTTTGTTATACCGAATGAAACGTGCTGAACAAAAATCAGAAGGGAGACGCCAAAATGCAAAAATTACTCTCGAGCACCTGCCTTGCCGCGACGCTCGCGATCGGTCTCGCCGGTCTCGCCCACGGCGCCGAGTACACGCCGGTCACCGATGCCCGGTTGACCAACCCCGAGCCGCAGAACTGGCTGATGACGCGCGGCAATTATCAAGGCTGGAGCTACAGCCCGCTCGATCAGGTCAATAGCAGCAATGTCCGCGGCCTGACGCCGGTGTGGACGTTCTCGACCGGGGTCGATTCCGGTCATGAATCGCCGCCGATCGTCAATAACGGGGTGATGTTCGTCTCGACGCCCTATGCCCAGGTGATCGCGCTCGACGCCGCCACCGGCGATGAACTCTGGCGCTACAAGCGCAAGCTGCCGGAAGGCTTCAGTGCGCTGCACAACACCAATCGCGGCGTCGCCCTCTATGGCGACCGGGTCTATCTCGCCGGGCTCGATGCGGTGCTGGTTGCGCTCGATGCGCGCACCGGCAAAGTGGCTTGGGAAACCAAGGTCGAGGACTGGAAGACCGGCTATTACATGACGATGGCGCCCTTGGTGGTGAAAGGCAAGATCCTGGTCGGCGTCGCCGGTGGCGAATTCGGGGTTCGCGGCTTCGTCGAGGCCTTCGATGCCGACAGCGGCAAATCGGTCTGGAAAACCTACTCGATCCCGGCGCCCGGCGAGCCCGGCAGCAATACCTGGGAAAAACCCGACACCTGGAAGACCGGCGGCGCCAGTACCTGGATGACCGGCAATTACGATCCGACGACGGATACGGTGTTCTGGGGCACCGGCAACGGCTCGCCATGGTTTGGCGACCAGAGGCCGGGGGATAATCTCTATACTTCGTCAACGCTCGCGCTCGATGGCGCGACCGGCAAGCTTAAAAGCTATTTCCAGTACCAACAGAATGAGGACTGGGACTGGGATGCGATGAACGCGCCGATGCTGGTCGATTTCCAGAAGGATGGCGCGACGGTCAACGGTCTGCTCACGCCACAGCGCAACGGCTATCTCTACTGGCTGCAACGCAAATCCGATGGCGGCATCGGCTTCCTCAAGGCGCAGCCTTATGTGGCGCAGAACGTGTTCAAAAGCGTTGACGCAACCACCGGGCGGCCGGTGATCGATATGGATCACAAGCCGGGAACCGGGAAAATGGCGCAATTCTGCCCTGGCCTCTGGGGCGGCAAGGATTGGCCGTATGAATCCTACAGCCCGAAGACCGGCATGGTTTATATCCCCTCGAACGAGAATCACTGCAACAAATTCGAGGGCAAGGTCGAGGAGCGTGTCCCCGGCCAGTGGTGGACGGGGGTTGCGATTCCCGATTTCCACTTCAGCGTCGATCCGAAAGCGCCGTTCTATGGCGAGATCAAGACTTTTGACGTCAATACCGGCGCGCCCGGCTGGCGCCAGCTTTACGCGCATTCGATGATGTGGGGCTCGCTGCTTTCGACCGGTGGCAATCTCGTCTTCGGCGGCGGCACCAATGACCGCGAATTCCGCGCCTATGACGCGACCACTGGCGAGGAACTCTGGCATTCGCGCACCAACTCGGCGATCATCGCGCCGCCGGCGAGCTATGAGGTCAATGGTGTGCAATACGTCGCCGTGCAATCCGGCTACGGCGTCGATGCCGCCTATCAGGAGACGCTGCTCAGCGAGCTGCTCGGCTGGCAGGCGGACGTGCCGCAAGGCGGTGTGGTTTGGGTCTACGCGTTGAGCAAGTAGGCCGGATCGCGAGATAAATCGGCACGGCAAAGACCAGCCGCCAGCAATGGCGGTTGGTTTTTCCGTTCTCACCGTGCCGCTGTCGAGAATTTTTCGCCCGAGGATTTTTCTTCATGCCGCAGATCTTTCGCGCCCGTGCCGTCCGTTTTTTTGCAGCCGCATCCTGCGCCGCCGCTCTCATTGCCGGACTGCCATCGGCTGCCCCGGCGCAGGCCACGGCCTCGTCCATTTTGAGCGAGAGTCCGGCTTATGCCGTCGCCGTCGAAGACGTCGTCGCCAAGGTCGGCACGCATGCGGTGCTGCGCGTGACCTTGCGCCCGCGCGAGGGTTATCGGATTCTCAAAGCCTACGAAAACCGCGTCGCGCGGTTTTCCGCCGCCGATGACGGCGTCGCCTTCGACGCCAAGATGGTCCGCGGCGATGTCGAAGACGACAGCCTGGTCTTCGCGATCGGCGTGACGCCGATCAAGCCCGGCAAACATCCGATCAATGGCGTGTTCCGGGTGGGGTATCTTCAGGGTAGTAACGATCTCTCCATGGTCTCGCTGCCGCTGATCGCGACGGTAACCGGCGCGGAATAGAGCGCGACCGGAAGCGTAATTGCGCGTGACTTCGGTCTTGTCGCGGAAAGATAGAGGCTGTGCTTCGTAATATATATAAAAATATAACCAATTGATCCTTTGCTGCCGGCAGGAATTTGTGAAATTTTCGCCGCATCGATTGCCATGGGCTGTGATGACGATTGACAGAAGGCCGCCATCGGCGTTGAATACTTCCCGAGAAGAGGGGCTCCGCGAGAAGGATCGCATGGCGGGGGGGAGTGGCCACGGTGACGTCGGTTGAAGCGCTACCGTCACATCTCCTTCGGGCCAAACGAGTTCTCTCGCGCGGAGTTGGTTGCCTCTTCGTGCCGCGCGCAAGACCCAGAAACCGAAAACAGGATCCGGGAGGATCGTCGCCCTGAACGGGCGGGTACTGTTTTCATAGCGTCAAGGAAATTGGCCCATGATCACGCTGAGCGTGAACGGACAGGAGCACAAATACGACGGCGATCCGTCCCTACCCCTGCTCTGGTTCCTGAGAGACGAGGCCGGCTTGCCCGGCACCAAATTCGGCTGCGGCGAGGCGCTCTGCGGCGCCTGCACCGTGCATGTCAACGGCGAGGCGGTGCGCTCTTGTGCGGTGCAGATGTCGGATGCCGCCGGCAAAACGGTGGTCACCATCGAAGGGCTCGACCCGCACGGGAACCATCCGGTGCAGCGCGCTTGGCGTGCCGTGAACGTGCCGCAATGCGGCTTCTGCCAAGCTGGGCAGATCATGCAGGCCGCAGCCCTGCTCAAGCAAACCCCGAACCCGACCGATGAGCAGATCCACACCGCGATGGCCGGCAATATCTGCCGCTGCGGCTGTTATCAGCGCATCGAAGCCGCGGTTCGCACCGCCGCGACGGGAGTGTGACATGACCCATATCGGAAAGAATGGCCCCGCATCGGTGTCCGCATCGGTGGTCGAGAATGTCAGCCGCCGCGCCTGGCTCAAGGGCGTCGTCGCCTCGGGCAGCCTCATCGTCGCCGCGAGCGCGCTGCCGCGCGGCGCCATGGCTGCATGGAAGACCGGGGCGGACGCGATGCCGCACGGCACCGTCTCCGATCCGCATGTCTTCGTTGCCATCGACAAGGATGGCATCGTCACCATCGTCGCGCATCGTTCGGAAATGGGCACCGGCTCGAAAACCAGCCTCCCCATGGTCGTCGCCGACGAGATGAGCGCCGATTGGAGCCGCTGCCGCGTCGTGCAGGCACCGGGGGACGAGGTCAAATACGGTAACCAGGACACCGATGGCTCGCGCAGCCTGCGTCATTTCGTCCAGCCCATGCGCCAATGCGGCGCGGCGGCGCGGTTGATGCTGGAGATGGCGGCGGCGAAACGGCTCGGCGTCGATGTCAGCGAAGTCGAGGCGATCAACCACGAGGTCGTGCATCGCCATTCCGGGCGCAGTTTCGGCTTCGGCGAGCTGGCGGCGGATGCGGCGGCGCTGCCGACCCCGGCGCCCGATCAGATCCGTCTCAAGGACCCGAATTCCTTCCGCTATATCGGCACGGGTTCGGTGCCGATCGTCGATCTCTTCGGGATCACCACCGGCACCGCGACCTATGGCGCCGATGTCCGTCTGCCGGGGATGAAATACGCCGTCATCCTTCGCCCGCCGGTGCTCGGCAGCAAGGTCAAATCCTTCGATGCCTCGGCAGCGCTGAAGATTCACGGCGTCGAGAAGGTGATCGAGGTCAAGGGGTGGGACTGGCCGGCGAAATTCCAGCCGCTCGGCGGCGTCGCGGTGATCGCGCGCAATACCGGGATGGCGATCAAGGGACGTGATGCGCTCAAGGTCACCTGGACCGAAAGCCCGCACGCGATTTATGATTCGGATAAATTCCGCGAGGAAATGCTGGCGACCTCGCGCAAACCCGGCAAGACGGTGCGCAACGACGGCGACATCGATGCCGCGATGAAATCCGCCGCTCGGGTGATCACGGCGGAATACTACGTGCCGCAATTCGCCCACGCGCCGATGGAGCCGCCGGTTGCGACCGCCTGGGTGCATGACGGCATGGCGGAAGTCTGGGCGCCGGTGCAGAGCCCGGGCGGCACGCATGACGATCTCTGCAAAACCCTCGGCCTCCCCTATGACAAGGTGAAGGTCAACGTGACGCTGCTCGGCGGCGCGTTCGGGCGGAAATCGAAATGCGATTTCGCGCTCGAGGCGGCGCTGCTGTCACAGACGCTCAATGCCCCGGTGCGGGTGCAATGGACGCGCGAGGACGACATCCAGCATGATTTCTATCACGCCCCGGCGGTCGAGCGGATCGAGGCGGCGCTGGATGGGAGCAACAAGGTGATCGGCTGGCGCCATCGCAACGTCGCGCCGAGCCTGTTTTCCACCTTCATGCCCGACCCGAAATACCAGCAGCCGCTGGAATACAGCATGGGTCAGGTCGATCTGCCGTTCGAGATCGCCAATATCCGCTGCGAAGTCGGTGAAGCGGCAGCGCATAGCCGCACCGGCTGGTTCCGTTCGGTGCGTAACGTGCCCAACACTTTCGCGACCCAGTGCTTCGTCGCCGAACTCGCCCATGAACTCGGCCGCGATCCGAAGGAGATGCTGCTCGAACTGATCGGCGCTCCGCGCATTGTCGATCCGCGCAAGACCACCGTCGATCTCTGGAACTATGGCGACCCCTTCGAGACCTACCCGATCGATACCGGGCGGCTTCGCGGCGTCGTCGAACTGGTTGCCGAGAAAGCCGGCTGGGGCCGCAACCTTCCCGCCGGCCATGGTATGGGCATCGCGGTGCAGCGCTGCTTCCTGAGCTATGTCGCGACCGTCGTCGAGGTCGCGGTCGATGACAAGGGCCGCATCAGTGTTCCCCGCGTCGAGACCGCGATCGATTGCGGCTTCTTCGTCAACCCCGAGCGTATCGTCTCGCAGATCGAAGGGGCGGCGATCATGGGGCTCACGGTCGCCAAACACTCGGCCGTCACCTTCAAGAACGGCGTGCCGCAGCAATCGAACTTCAACGACTATCCGGTGGTTCGCATCGACGAGGCGCCACGCGTGACCAACGTCCACATCGTCCAGAATGGCTGGGACGTGCCTTCGAGCGGGGTCGGTGAGCCGGCGACGGCGCCGTTCGCACCGGCGTTCTGCAACGCGATCTTCGCCGCGACCCAAAAGCGGATCCGGAGCCTGCCGATCGGCGATCAGATTTCGCTCTGAATCGCTGCTTCGGCTATCTGAACCTGACGCAACCCGGGGGTCATTCCCCCGGGTTTTTTTTCGCCCGCGCCACGGCCAGGCCGAAGCCGAGCAGGGTGAAGAAAAATCCCGAAAGCGGCATCGCGGTGAAGGAACTGGTCGAGGCGATCGGCCAGAGATAGATCAACGCCGACACGAACAGGCCGACGCGCAACGGCTCCGGCGCCCGCCAAAGCCCCCGCCCGAGAGCGGCGAGCCAGGCGAGCGCGAGTGCTGAGAACAGCGCGAGGCCGGGCAGGCCGGCATTGGTCGCCGCTTCGAGGTAGAGATTATGCGGGTGCATCTGACAGCCGCCGATCCCGCCGCCGTCATCGGTGGGATCGGCCGGCCAGCGCCAGCCATGGAAATACCGCGCCTCGCCGCAGTAATGGCGGAAGCCGTCGAAGCCGAGGCCGGTCAGCGGGTTTTCGGCGATCATCGCGCGCGCCCGGGCATAGATCACGCCATAGGGGCTTTCCGGAAAATGCTCCATCTGGTCAGAAAACTTGGTGACCAGCCGGTAATGGGTCGACGGCGCGATGACCCCCGAGGCGCCGATGAGGGCGAGCGCGGCGGCCAGGGCGATCACCACCCAAAGCCTGAGCCGCTTCAGGAGCACCCCCGAGACCACGAGCCCGAACAGCGTGAGAAGAAGCGGCATGCGTTGGCCGATCAGCACCATCACCGCGATACCGGCGATGCCGAGGACGAGCCCGGCGAGCCGTATGAGGCGTTGCGGCCGCGCCAGCAGGGCTGCGATCGGCGGCAGCAGGACGGGGTAGAGCAGGAGGGAAAATTGCCCGCCAGCGCGCGGCTTGTCATAGGGGCCGGTCAATTCGCCATCGCCGCCGCGTGGCTCGCCGAACAAATTCTTACCGGTCGCGAACTGCCAGGCCGATTGCACGGCGATATAGAGGGCAGCGAGGCTGAGGATCGCCGAGAGCGCCCGCCGCGCCCAGGCTTTGCCAAGGGTAAAGGTTTCGAGGGCGGCGACGAAGAGCAGAAACCGCACGACCAGCACTGCCTGCACGCTGGCCCCAATCCCGCCATGCCACCCGCCATGCCACCCTGGGCGCGGCAGCGAGCACAGCACGAGCCAGCCCCACCAGGCGAGCCCGATCACCATCCATGGCCGCCGCACCCAGGCAAAATCCCTCAGTGCGGCGCTGCGCAGAAGCAAGGCGAGCGCGATCAGGATCATCAGCGCCTCGCCGATCACCCTGCCATGGACCATGAAGGGCGGCACCAGGAGGGTTGCGATCGTCGCGGCGCGTTCCAGCCGGGCAAGCCGGGCGGGGACGCGAAACGCCGTGATGAGCGCCGGGGTCAGGCGCACGGGGGAAATTCTCTGCATCGTCACCGTTCGATCGTCGCCAGAAAATCGCGCCATTGGCGGAGCACCGCGGCCTCGGCGAACCCGGCCAGAAAACGTTGTCGTCCGGCCGCCGCCATCGCCTGCGCGCGCTCGGGTGCTGCCAGCAGCGCCGCCAGTATCCGCGCCAGGGCGTCCGGGTTTTCAGAGGGGAACAACGCGCCGTCAACACCGTCTTGGATCAATTCGCTCGGCCCCTCGACCGCACTCGCCACCACCGGGCGGGATGCCGACCAGGCTTCGAGGATGACATTGCCGAGCGGCTCGCAGCGCGACGGACAAACCAATATGTCGGATGCGGCGAGCAGCGCCGCGATATCCTGCCGCCAGCCGGCGAACACCACCCGCTCGCTGATGCCGAGCGCACCGGCGAGCCGCATCAGCGCCGCCCGCTCCGGCCCGTCACCGGCCAGCACCAGCCGCACGCCGGGCAGCGCCGGCAGGGCGCGAAGCAGGATATCGAAGCCTTTTTCGGTATGCAGCCGGCCGAGCCCGAGCAGCAGCTTCCCGGACCCCGCGAATGCCGCCGGCACACCGCCGGACTGGTCGGTGACGAAATTCGGCAGGTAATGCGTCCGCGAAGCGGGCCAGCCGCGCGCCCGCATCCAGGCGACGAGGCCCCGGGTATTGCCGATCAGATGATCGCAATGGCGAAAATGGGCGAGGTTGTAGAAGCCCCCGAGCCGCCCGAGCAGAACGTAATCGCCACGCGGGGTGTGGAGGCTCGCGCGGCTCATCCAGCTCACCACGACGCGCGGGGCGAAGCGGCGGAGATGGCGGGCGAGACGCGGTTTCGTCCAAAAATCGACGATGTGGCCGAAGCCGAGTTCGACTGGCGCGAGCCCGCCAGCGGCCAGGCGCGCGGCGCGCGCCGCATCGCGCTTGATGACCGCGAGCACGTCATCGCCGGCGGCAAGCTCGGCGAGGCAAAGCCGCTCGAAAAACAGCTCCGCCCCGCCCATCGCGGCGCCGGCGATGACATGAGCGACGCGCAAATTCGTGGCGCTCACGCCGCGGCCTCGCCCCGCCCGGTCGCGAGCACCGCGCCGCCCGCCCGGTTCGAGGTCACGAATAAATTCCGCATGATCGGGGCGTCTCCTAGCACGTTCTGGCGATCGTCGCGCAAGCCGGGTATATCCCGCCGCGAGGCGGCAGCGGAGACGGGCATGTGCGGGATCGCGGGCGTGATGATGCGCGATGGGCGCGGGCCCGACCCTGCGGTATTGGACGGGCTGGCGGCTGCGCTCGGCCATCGCGGGCCGGATGGCGGTGGCCGCCACGTTGCCGGCGCGGTCGCGCTGGTGCATCGCCGCCTCGCGATCATCGACCTGGTGACCGGCGATCAGCCGCTGTTCGGCCCCGGCGGCCTCGCCTTGGTGGTCAATGGCGAGATCTACAACGACCCCGCCTTGCGCGCCGCCCTGCCGGCGGCGCGGTTTCAGACGCACTCCGATTGCGAGCCGATCCTGTTTCTCTACGCCGCGCACGGCCTCGATTTCGCCGCCCGGCTGCGCGGCATGTATGCGCTGGCGCTGCATGATCCGGGCAGTGGGCGGCTCATCCTCGCGCGTGATCCGTTCGGCATCAAGCCGCTCTATTACGTCGAGAATGCCGCCGGTTTCGCCTTCGCCTCCGAACCCCAGGCGCTGCTCCGCGCCGGCCTCGCCCGCGCCGAGATCGATCCGGCGCGGCGGGCGGAATTGCTGCAGCTCAAATTCACGACTGGCGCCGCGACCATTTTTCCCGAGATCCGTCGCGTCCTGCCGGGGGAGACCTTGGTTGTGGACAATGGCCGGATCGTCGAACGCCGGCACTTGGCGCGGCTGCCGCCGCGGCCGGTGACGCTTCCTGCCGCGCTCGCCGATCTCGATCGCGTGCTCACCGAGAGTGTCGCCCTGCATCTCCGCTCGGACGTGCCTTATGGCCTCTTTCTCTCCGGCGGGATCGACAGCTCCGCCCTGCTCTGGCTCATGCACCGGATCAGCGGCGAGCGGGTGCAGGCGATCACCATCGGCTATGACGGGGCAGAGGCCGACGATGAGAGCGAAACGGCGCTGGCGGTTGCCCGTGCGGTCGGCGCGCGCTGCGAGCGCATCCTGATGACCGAGGCCGATTTCTGGGCGGCGGCGCCGCGCATCGCCGCCTGCCTCGACGACCCGACGACCGATGCCGCCGCCCTTCCCACCTGGTTCCTCGGCCGCGCCGCCGCCGGCCAGCTCAAGGTGACGCTGTGCGGCGAGGGCGGCGACGAGATGTTCGCGGGCTATGGCCGCTATCGCCGCGCCGTCGCGCCGTGGCGGTTTTTCCAGCGCCCTTCGCGCCAGCGCGGCGTCTTCGACGGCACCCCCGGCTTCGCTCTCTCCGGTTGGCGCGAGGGGTTCGCCGCCGCCGAGCGGCGTGAAGCCGAGGGGCGCAATCCGTTGCAGGCGCTGCAGGCGCTCGATTGCGCCGAGTGGCTGCCCAATGATTTGCTGATCAAGCTCGATCGCTGCCTGATGGCGCATGGGGTCGAGGGCAGGACGCCGTTCGTCGATCCCGAAATCGCTGCCTTCGCCTTCGCCTTGCCCGATCGTGACAAGGTGAGCTGGCGGCTCGGCAAGCTCATGCTCCGGCGCTGGCTCGCCGAACGCCTGCCCGCGGCACGGCCCTTTGCCCGCAAGCGCGGTTTCAAACCGCCGGTTTCGCGCTGGATCGCCGCGCGCGGGGCCAGGCTCGCCCCCCTCGTCGCCGCCAGCCCCGGCATCGCCGCCTTCGCCAGCCGCGAGGCGGTGGCGGCGGTGTTCGCGAAAGGCGACGGTCAGGCGACGTGGAGCCTGCTATTTTACGCTCTGTGGCATGCCCATCACATCCTCGGGGTCGCGGCCGGGGGCGATGTCGAGGCGGTTTTGGCGGCGGCGCCCAGGGCAGGATGAGGCTTTCTGGAAGAAAACGCTGACTCGACGAGAACCCGAGGGTTTTTCTTGCCAAGGGCGGCAATGCCTCAACAGTCACCGCGCAGCAGGATCATGCTGCTTTATTCCAGCCTATTGCCCGCATCCCGCTCGCGCGTTCAGTGCCGGAAATGGCGCATCCCGGTGAACACCATGGCGATGCCGGCGGCATCGGCGGCGGCGATCACCTCGGCGTCACGGACCGAGCCGCCGGGCTGGATCACCGCCGTCGCCCCGGCCGCGATCACCGCATCCAACCCGTCGGCGAAGGGGAAAAACGCATCTGACGCGGCGACACTGCCCACCGTCAGCGGCGCCGCCATGCCTGCCGCCTTGGCGGCTTCGGCGGCTTTCCAGGCGGCGATGCGGGCGGCATCGACGCGGCTCATCTGCCCGGCGCCGATCCCGACCGTCGCCCCCGCCTTGGCGTAGATGATGGCGTTCGATTTGACGTGCTTGCAGACCCGGAAGGCGAAGAGGAGATCGGCGATCTCCTGCGGCGTGGGCGCGCGCTTGGTCGCGATCTTGAGATCCGCCGCCGCGACCCGGCCGGCATCGCGGGTCTGGGCGAGAAACCCGCCGGCGAGCGATTTGAACATCCGCCCCGGCGCTGCCGGGTCGGGCAGGCCGCCGGTGAGCAGAAGACGGAGATTTTTCTTCCGCGCCAGGACCGCCCGCGCCTCGGCGTCGGCGTCCGGGGCGATGATCACCTCGGTGAAGATCGCGGCGATCCGTTCGGCGGTATCGCCATCGAGGGGCCGGTTGAGGGCGACGATGCCGCCGAAGGCCGAGACCGGATCGCAGGCCTGTGCCTTCTCCCAGGCTTGCGCCGGGTGCTCGGCGAGGGCGACGCCGCACGGGTTGGCGTGTTTGACGATCACCACCGCCGGGGCGTCGAATTCGGCGACGCATTCGAAGGCGGCATCGGTGTCGTTGAGATTGTTGTAGGAGAGTTCCTTGCCCTGCACCTTTCGCGCCGTCGCGATGCCGGGGCGCGCGCCGCTCCGGTAGAACGCCGCCTGCTGGTGGGGGTTTTCGCCATAGCGGAGGGTTTCGGCGCGCACGCCGCTCAGCGTCAGGCGGGCGGGGAAGGTTTCTTCGCGCGCGAACCAGGCGGCGATCGCGGCGTCATAGGCGGCGGTCGCGGCATACGCGTCGCCGGCGAGGCGGAGGCGGTCGGCGCGCCGCAATCCGCCCTCCGCCGCGATCGCGGCGATCGCCGCCGGGTATTGCGCGGGGTCGGTGAGCACGGCGACGAAATCATGGTTCTTGGCCGCCGCCCGGATCAGCGCCGGGCCGCCGATATCGATGTTCTCGACACAGTCTTCCGCCGCCGCGCCGCGCGCGACGGTAGCCTCGAACGGATAGAGATTGACCACCACGAGGTCGATCGGGGCAATGCCGTGCGCCGCCATCTCGGCCTGATGGGTGGGGAGATCGCGGCGGCCGAGAATGCCGCCATGGATTTGCGGCACCAAAGTTTTGACGCGGCCATCGAGGATTTCGGGAAATCCGCTATGGGCCGAGACCTCGCGCACCGTGATCCCGGCGGCGACGAGGGCCCGCGCCGAGCCGCCGGTCGAGAGGATTTCGACGTCGCGCGCGGCGAGGGCCTCAGCGAGCGCGATCAGCCCGGTCTTGTCGGAGACCGAGATCAGAGCGCGGCGGATGGGAACGAGATCGGTCTCGGCGGTCATGTCTTGTCTCCGGCTTGGCTGCGCGCGGCATAGACCGAGAGGCCGAGATGCTCAAGCGTGCGCGCGATCACCTTGGCCTCGTCATAGAGCGCCTCCGCCCGCGCCCGCGCCGCCTGGCCCATGCGGGCGCGAAGCGCGGGATCGGCGGCAAGGCGGGCGAGGGCGGCGGCGAGCGGGGCGATCTCGCGTGGCGGGACGAGGAACCCGGTCTCCCCCTCGATCACCTGCTCGCGCGGGCCGCGGATGGCGGTCGCGACCACCGGCAGCGCGCACAGCATCGCCTCGATCACCGACATCGGCAGGCCCTCGAAATGGCTGGGCAGGGCGAAAATATCGGCGCAAGCGAGCAGCGCCGGAATATCGGCGCGGTAGCCGAGCCGGCGGAGCCGCGCACCGAGCCCGGAGGCAGCGAAAGCGGGTTCGAGATCGACGCCGTGATCGGTCGCGAGACGCTCGCCGACCACCCATAATTCGGCGTCCGTGACCGCGCGCATCGCCGCCAGCAATTCGGGATGGCCCTTATGGCGGACGAGGCGCGAGATGATGATGACGACGACGCGATCCTCGGGAACGCCGAGTTCGGCGCGGATGCGCGCCCGCGCCGCCGGATCGGGGCGAAACCGCGCCGGATCGCGGCCATTGCCGATCGCGATCGGCGCGCGCGCGATGCGAAGCCGCCTGGCATCGGCGGCCTCCTCGCGCGAGACCGTGAAATAGATGTCGGTCACCCGCCCGCCGAGCCATTCCAGTGCCAAGGCGAGGCCGCGGCGCCAGAGCGGCCCCGGCTGGTTGAACAGAAACCCGTGGCAGGTATAGGCGATGCGCGGGACGCCGGCGAGGCGGGCGGCAAACCGCGCGAGGAGGCCACTGATCGGCATGTGGCCATGCACGAGATCGGGTTTTTCCGCCCGCAGCAGGATGAAAAGCGCCCGGAATGCCCGCCATTGCGCCACCGGCGAGAGGCTGCGCGCCATCGGGACGGTGAGGATGCGAAACCCCTCCGCGCGTGCCTCGGCGAGATGCGGCCCCTCCGCGCAGACGCCGATCACCTCGTGCCCGGCATCCCGCATGGCCCGCATCAATGGCATCACGAAATGCCAGAGGGCGTAGTCGACACTGGTGATTTCGATGATTTTCACGTGCCGGGATTTCCACGTGCCAGCGGAAATCAGCCGCCGCGAAAGACGCGATAGCCGGCTTCACGCAAAACGCAGGCGGGACAGGTGCCGCAGCCATGCCCCCAATCATGCCGCGCGCCGCGTTCGCCGAGATAGCAGGTATGCGTCTCCTCGACGATCAGCGCGACCAGCGCCTCGCCGCCGAGGTCCCGGGCGAGATGCCAGCTCTCGGCCTTGGAGAGCCACATCAGCGGGGTTTCGAGCACGAAATGCCGGCTCATCCCGAGATTGAGCGCGACTTGCATGGCCTTGATGGTGTCGTCACGGCAATCGGGATAGCCGGAATAATCGGTCTCGCACATGCCGCCAATGATCCGGCGGAGATCACGCCGCGCCGCCAGCGCCGCGGCGAGGGTGAGAAAGAGCAGATTGCGGCCGGGGACGAAGGTGTTGGGAAGCCCGTCTGCGCCGCGCCCGATCGCCGCATTGCTGGTCAGCGCGGTCTCGCCGATGGCCGCCATCGCCGGCCCGAGATCGATCACATGATCCGCCCCGAGCCGGCCCGGAAACCCGAGACCCGCGAGCTTCTCCCGGATCACCGGCCGGCAGGCGAGTTCGACCGCGTGGCGCTGGCCATAGCGGAAGCCGATGGTTTCGACATGCGGATAGCGCTCGAGCGCCCAGGCTAGACAGATCGTCGAATCCTGCCCGCCCGAGAACAGCACCAGCGCGTGATCGGGGTTCGCGTCCATGGCGCCTTCTTGCCGCCCTTCGATCCCGGCTGGCAATGCCCTATATCTCGCTTGGCAACCTCGGCGGCGGGAAAGCGGCATGACCCTCGATTTCAGCGAAGACGAACTCCAGCGCTATTCCCGCCATATCCTCCTCGGCGAGGTCGGCGCGACCGGCCAGGCGCGGCTTCGCGCGGCAAGCGTCCTGATCATCGGCGCCGGCGGCCTCGGCTCGCCGCTGCTCCTTTATCTCGCCGCCGCCGGGGTCGGGCGGATCGGCCTGATCGATGACGACCGGGTGGAATTGTCCAATCTCCAGCGCCAGATCGCGCACGCGACGGCGCGGCTCGGCATGGCCAAGACGCGCTCGGCGGCGGCGGCGGCGCGCGCGCTCAACCCGCTGGTCACCGTCGTCGAGCATGATTTCCGCCTCACCGCCGAGAATGCCCTGGCGCTGGTCGCGGATTACGACATCGTCTGCGACGGGTCGGATAATTTCGGAACCCGCTTCCTGGTCGCCGATGCCTGCGTGCTCGCGCGCCGCATCCTGGTTTCCGCCGCCGTGCTCCGTTTTGAGGGCCAGCTCGCGGTTTTCCGCCCCGATGGCCCCTGTTATCGCTGCCTCTATCCCGAACCGCCGCCGCCGGGGCTCGCACCGAGTTGCAGCGAAGCCGGCGTCCTCGGCGCCGTCACCGGGGTGATGGGGACGTTGCAGGCGACCGAAGTGCTGAAGGAGATCACCGGCATCGGTGAAAGCCTCGCCGGGCGGCTTTTGCTGTGGGACGCGCTGGCGACACGGTTTCGCACCATCACCCTGCGGCGCGACCCGGATTGCGCCCTGTGCGGCGCGCATCCGAAAATCACCACGCTCACCGCGGCGGCGGAGACGGTCTGTGTCGGTTGAGCCGCTCGGCATTCTTCTCCTCGCCGGCACGCATGAGCGGGCGCATTACGCCTTCGTGCTGGCGAGCGCGGCGGCGGCGCTCGGGCGCGCGGTCACCCTGTTCGCGACCAATGACGGCTGCCATGCCTTGTGCGCCGATTGGTCGGGGCTCGCCGATGGCGGGCGCGAGGCGCGCATCACCGCGCGCGGGGTTGCCGGTCTGGCGGAATTGCGTGACGCGGCGCGGGAACTCGGCGTGCGGCTGATCGCCTGCGAGGCCGGGCTCGCCGCCGCCGCGATCGCGCCCGGGGCGCTGCTCCCCGGGGTCGAGATCGCCGGGGTCGCGACGTTTTTCGCCGCCGTCGGCAGCGGACAGATGCTGGCGCTCTGAGCCCCGCGCGCCGCCGCGATGGCCGACCGCGCACCCAGGCTTTCCCCACCGCGATGGTGGGCGCTGATCTGGCGCCCGATGCTGCTGCTCGCCGGTCTGCTCGCCACTGGGTTCGCCTGGCGCCTGCTGCCGCAAGGGAGCGCGGTGCTGGGCCGGCTCGCGCAAGCCGGCGGCGGGGGCGTTTTTATCATCGTCAGTGGGCTCGCTGCCGCGATCGGGGTGCCGCGCCAGGCGGTGGCTTTTGCCGCCGGCTTCGGCTTCGGCGCCTGGCGCGGCCTCGCCGTCGCGATGGCGGCGCAGATGCTGGGCTGTGCGGTGGATTTTTTCTGGGCGCGGGCGCTGGCCGGGCCGGATCTCCGCCGGCGGATCATCACCGGCCGTGGGCAGCGCGTGACGAAGCGCCTGCTCGCCGCGCCGTTTCGCGCGACGCTGATGCTGCGGTTGCTGCCGATCGGCAATAACCTCGCGCTCACTGTCGCGGCCGGCACCGCCGGCCTCGCCGCGATGCCGTTCCTGGCCGCGAGCCTGCTCGGCTATCTGCCGCAGACGGTGATCTTCGTCCTCCTCGGCGGCGGTGTTGCACTCGGCTTGTGGCTGCGTCTCGGGCTCGGGCTCGGCCTGTTCGCTGCCGCCGCCGGGCTTGGCCTCGCACTCTGGCGCGCCGCCCCCACGCCTAATGAAGATGCAGAAGATGCCCGGCGGCGCGGATTTCCCCCGGGGTGACCAGCGCCGCCGAGGCGACGCGCACCGAATGGAGCCGCCCCTCGATGTCGCGGCGCCAGAAATCGAGAAAGCGGCGCAGAACCGGAAAGCGCGGCGCGAGGTCGAGATCCTGCCAGACGAAGCTTTGCAGGACGCCGGGATGGTCCGGCATGTGGTAGAGGATTTCGGCGGTGGTCAGGCGATAATTCCGCAACTGGCTGGATAGATTCATGCTCGGCTCTCCGGCTGGGTCTTCACCATCCCCGCCCGCGCGGCATCCGGCCCGGGCGGATCGGGCGATGGTAGCCGAACGCTGTGCCGTTTCAATAAAAAACGTCATGAAATCATGATCTTAGCACTCATTTAGGAAGAGTGCTGCCAAACGCTTGACAGGCCGGCACCACCCTCCTAAATCGCTAGCACTCTCCAAGGGGGAGTGCCAACGCGCCGGCTCCCGAGCGGGTGAGCGGCGCATATTGGCCCCAACGCAACAGAAATTTCAGGAGCGATCCGCATGAAGTTCCGTCCCCTGCACGACCGGGTCGTGGTCCGGCGCCTCAACGCCGAGGAAAAGACCGCCGGCGGCATCATCATCCCCGATACCGCCAAGGAAAAGCCGATGGAAGGCGAGATCGTCGCCGTCGGCCCCGGCGCCCGCAACGAGCGCGGCGAGCTGGTGGCGCTCGACGTCAAGGCCGGCGATATCGTGCTGTTCGGCAAATGGTCGGGCACCGAGGTCAAGCTCGACGGCGAGGAGCTGCTGATCATGAAGGAATCCGACGTGATGGGCGTGATCGAGGGCAGCACGGCCAAGAAAAAGGCCGCCTGACACAGCCCGCCGCGTAACGCTCATCCCAACACGTAAGGAAACAGACGAAAATGGCTGCTAAGGACGTTCGTTTTTCGGCCGATGCCCGCACGCGTATGCTGCGCGGCGTCGACATCCTCGCCGATGCGGTCAAGGTGACGCTCGGCCCCAAGGGTCGCAACGTGGTCATCGACAAGAGCTTCGGCGCGCCGCGGATCACCAAGGACGGCGTCACCGTCGCCAAGGAGATCGAGCTTGCCGACAAGTTCGAGAACATGGGCGCGCAGATGGTGCGCGAGGTCGCGAGCAAGACCAATGACCTCGCCGGTGACGGCACCACCACCGCGACGGTGCTGGCGCAAGCGATCGTGCGCGAGGGCTTGAAGGCGGTTGCCGCCGGCATGAACCCGATGGATCTGAAGCGCGGCGTCGACAAGGCGGTTGCGGTCGTCGTCGAGGAGATCAAGAAGCACTCGAAGAAGATCACCACCCCGGCCGAGACCGCGCAGGTCGGTGCGATCGCCGCCAATGGCGAGGCCGAGATCGGCAAGATGATCGCGGAAGCGATGCAGAAGGTCGGCAACGAGGGCGTGATCACGGTCGAGGAGGCCAAGGGCATCCAGACCGAACTCGACGTCGTGGAAGGCATGCAGTTCGACCGCGGCTACATGTCGCCCTATTTCATCACCAACTCGGAAAAGATGATCACCGAGCTGGATCAGCCCTATATCCTGATCCATGAGAAGAAGCTCTCCGGCCTGCAGCCGATGCTGCCGCTGCTCGAAGCGGTGGTGCAGTCCGGCCGGCCGCTCCTGATCATCGCTGAAGACGTCGAAGGCGAGGCCCTGGCGACGCTGGTCGTCAACAAGCTGCGCGGCGGCCTCAAAGTCGCGGCGGTGAAGGCGCCGGGCTTCGGCGATCGTCGCAAGGCGATGCTGGAAGACATCGCGATCCTGACCGGCGGGCAGGTGATCAGCGACGATCTCGGCATCAAGCTCGAGACCGTGACGCTCGCTATGCTCGGCCGCGCCAAGCGCGTCCTGATCGAGAAAGAGAACACGACGATCATCGAGGGGGTCGGCAAGAAGGCGGACATCACCGGCCGCTGCAACCAGATCCGCGCCCAGATCGAGGAAACCACCTCCGACTACGACCGCGAGAAGCTGCAGGAGCGGCTGGCCAAGCTCGCCGGCGGCGTCGCCGTGATCCGTGTCGGCGGCTCGACCGAGGTCGAGGTGAAGGAGCGTAAGGACCGCGTCGATGACGCGCTGCACGCGACCCGCGCCGCGGTCGAGGAAGGGATCGTGCCGGGCGGCGGTGTCGCTCTCGCCCGCGCCTCGCTCGTGCTCGCCAAGCTCAAGGCCGATAACGAGGATCAGCGCTTCGGCATCGATATCGTGCGCAAGGCGGTGCAGACCCCGCTCCGCCAGATCGCCGAGAATGCCGGCGAGGACGGCGCGGTGATCGCCGGCAAGGTGCTCGACAAGGACGACCACGCCTGGGGTTTCGATGCCCAGTCGGGTGAGTTCAAGGATCTGGTCAAGGCCGGCATCATCGACCCGACCAAGGTCGTCCGCTCGGCCCTGCAGGATGCCGCCTCGGTCGCCGGTCTCTTGATCACCACCGAAGCGATGGTGGCGGAGAAGCCGGAGAAGAAGGCGCCGCCGGCGATGCCGCCGGGTGGTGGCATGGGCGATATGGATTTCTGATCGGCCCCCGGCCGCGCCGCCATCGCGCGGCGTGGCCGGGACCATGCTCACGTCACGCGGCGGGCCTTCGGGCCCGCCGTTTTCGTGTCCGCTCCCCAACAAAGCCAAGGCAAGAGCTTCTTTTTTATAAAAAAAGAAGCAAAAAAATTTTTGTATTTTAGGGCAGTAATACCGTGCTGCCGGTGGTCTGGCGGGCTTCCAGCGCCTGATGGGCCGCCGCTGCCTCGCGCAGGGGAAACGTCTGGTTGACCATGATTTTGACCGCGCCGTTTCGTACCACCTCGAACAGATCCTGGGCGCTCCGCTCCAGATCGGCGTGTTTCGCGGTGTAGGTCGCGAGACTCGGGCGGGTGAGATAGAGGCTGCCCTTGGCGCCGAGCATCCCGACATCGATCGGGCCGACCGGGCCGGAGGCGTTGCCGAAGCTGACCATCAGCCCAAGCGGGGCGAGGCTGTCGAGGCTCGCCATGAAACTGTCCTTGCCGATGCTGTCATAGACCACCGGCACCATCGCCCCGCCGGTGATGCGCTTGACCTCCTCGGGCAGGCGCTCATAGCCGACCACCACTTCGGCAGCGCCATGGGCGCGGGCGAGTTCGGCTTTCGCTTGCGTCGAAACGACGCCGATCACCCGCGCCCCGAGATGCTTGCCCCATTGGCACATGATCAGGCCGACCCCGCCAGCGGCGGCGTGGACCACGATGGTATCGCCGGGTTTGACGACATAGGTGCGGCGCAGCAGGTATTGCGCCGTCATTCCTTGCAGCATCATCGCCGCGGCGGTGCGGAAATCGATCGCGTCGGGCAGCTTCACCAGCCGGTCGGCGGCGATGCAGCGTTCGGTCGCGTAAGCACCGATCGGCCCTGAGGCGTAGGCGACACGGTCGCCGACCACGAGATGGCCGACCCCAGGCCCGATCGCGGTGACCACCCCGGCGCCCTCCATGCCCAGCGTCGCCGGCATAGCGGGGGATTTGTAGAGCCCGGTGCGGTAATAGACATCGATGTAATTGAGCCCGACCGCCTCATGGCGGACCCGCGCCTCGCCGGCGCCGGGTTCGGGCAGTGGCACTTCCTCCCAGCGCATCACCTCCGGGCCGCCATGGGTGTGGATGCGGATCGCGTGCGTCATGTCGATCTCCGTCAATGCCCGGCGGTCGCGCCGGAGGGAAAGGGTTGGGTCAGGCGCCGCTCATGGTCGAGCAGCCAGGTCTTGGTCTCGATCCCGCCCGGGGCGGAATAGCCGCCGAGCCCGCCCGCCGCCACCACGCGATGGCAGGGGATGAGAATGGGCAGCGGATTGGCGCCGTTGGCTTGGCCGACGGCGCGGGCGGCGCTGTGCACGGCTTGCGCGAGTTCGCCATAAGTGCGGGTCACGCCCGGCGGAATGCGGCGGAGTTCGGCCCAGACGCGGCGCTGAAACGCGGTGCCGCTTGGCGCGAGGGGTAGATCGAACTCTGCCGCCGCCAGTACGCCATCAAAATAATCCTGCAAACGCGCCCGCGCCCGGGCGAGGAGCGGCGTCGGCGTCTGATCACGTCCCCAGCCCCAATCGAGCGCCACCAGCGCACCTGCCTCCTCCGAAAGGGTGAGGTCGCCGATCGGCGTATGCAGCGAGAGTTGCGGCATCGGTCGTTCTTTCCCCCTCTCTTTGGCCTGGCGCTGGTCGTCCGGCGTCGAGCGAGGCCGGATGCGAGCCCCCCGCGCGCCGCTTGTCAAGCGTTGGGCGCGATCAAGGCGGCGAGCGCCGCCGGTGTCGTGACCGGAAGGCCGCAGGTCTGACGGCGGCAGAGCATCGCCGCCGGGCTGGCACCGGCTTTGCCGGCCGCCGGATGGGCGGGCGAAATCTCCGTCTCTGGGCCGATTGCGAGCACGGCGAGTGTCGGATCGGGGTTCGCGCGGGCGGTGGCGAGGAGGGAAGCGGCCGCCGGGTCGGCCATTGGGCCGGTCACCACGATCGTGCCCCCTTCGACGAGGAGGGATGCGGCGGCGAGCAGGGTCGGGCAAGCCTGAAGCATCTCTTCCCGGCCGCTGAACGCCGCCAGCGTCGCCTCGGCCCGCTCGCGCCAGAGCGGTGCCCCGGTAATGTGGAAAAGGCGCGCGAAAACCTCCGCCATCAGGCCGTTGCCTGACGGCGTCGCGTTGTCGGCGACGATGCGGGGGCGGATTTCGGCGCCGAGCGGGATATCGGTCGCATCGGCGGCGGTCGTGTAAAAGGCGCCGGCGCCATCGCCGAACCAGTGACATGCGGCCTCGGCGAGGCGCTCGGCATCGGCCTGATAGGCGGGATCGCCGGTCGCCTCGAAGAGCGCGAGGGCGGCGCGCGCCATTGCCGCCTGATCATCGAGGAGGCCGGCGGCGAAAATATCCCCCGCGCGCCAGGCATGCGCGATCCGCCCATCGGCGCCGGCGAGCGTGGCGAGCAGCGCGTGATAGGCGGTTTTGGCCTCGGCGAGCCAATCGGGTTCGCGAAAGGCGCTACTCGCGCGGGCGAGCGCGGCGATCATCAGGCCATTCCAGTCCGCGAGTACCTTGTCGTCACGTCCCGGGCGGATGCGAAGCGCGCGTTGGGCGCGGAGGCGCTCGCGTGCGTGCGCGAGGCGGGCCTCCTCGTCTTCGCTGCCGCGCTCCGTCACGCGGCGGAGGATGGTATGGCCCTCCCAGTTACCGGCGGTGGTCACGTCATAGGCGGCTTTGAACGCGGCGCTGTCGGCGTCGAGCACGGCATCGATTTCGGACTCGCGCCAGACATAGAATTTCCCCTCCTCGCCTTCGCTGTCGGCATCCTCGGAAGCGGCGAACGCATGGTCGCCGGTTCCCGAGCCGACGGGCATTGCCACCCGCATGTCGCGCCTGAGCCAGGCGACGATGCCGGCGGCGCTTTCGGCGAGCAGGGGGTTGGGCGTGTGGGAGGCGGCGAGGCTCAGCAACTCAAGGATTTGTGCGTTGTCGTAAAGCATTTTCTCGAAATGCGGGACCAGCCAGACGGCGTCGGTCGCGTAGCGGGCAAATCCGCCGCCGAGGTGATCATGGATGCCGCCCAAGGCCATCTTGCGCAGAAGCAATTCCACCACCGAGATGAAGGTGCGATCGCCGCCGATCATTCCCTGCTGCCAGAGAAAGCGGAAAATCGGCGCATTGGGAAATTTGGGCGCGCCACGGAGCCCGCCCTCGACCGGATCGCAGGCGGCGAGAAGCGTGTTCGCAGCGCGGGCGATGGCTTCCGGCATGATCCCGCCGCCGGGATGGGCGCGCGCCATGGCACCGAGCACCTGGGTCATGCCGGCGGCGCTTTTGGTGATCGCCGCGCGGTCTTTCTCCCAGGCGGCAGCGAGCGCCTCCAACACCTGGCGGAAAGAGGGTTTGCCCCAGCGTGGCGCGGGAGGAAAATAGGTTCCCCCCCAGAACGGCGCGCCCTCCGGGGTCAGGAACATGGTCAGCGGCCAGCCACCCTGCTCGCCCATCGCGTGCAGCGCCTGCATGTAGAGATGGTCGATATCCGGGCGCTCTTCGCGATCGACCTTGATGGCGACGAAATCACGGTTGATCAGCGCCGCAATACCCGGATCCTCGAAAGATTCATGCGCCATGACGTGGCACCAATGGCAGGCGGCATAGCCGATGGAGAGCAGGATCGGCCGCCCGCTCGCCCGCGCCTCGGCCAGCGCGCTCTCCCCCCAGGGACGCCAGGCCACCGGATTATTGGCATGCTGGAGCAGATAGGGGGAACGCGCGTCGCGGAGCTGATTGCCGGGGTCGGTCATCGCGTCGAGTCCTTTTCAGGTATTTTCTCAGGGAGGGCGGTGCCGCAGGCACCGCCTGGCGGGCAAAAGTTTTTTGGTTCTTTTTTCCAAAAAAGAACAACGCTTTCCTTCGCCCCCCGCCTTGGAAAGTTCATAACATCGGCTAGATAAACGCAAGCCGCCCGGCTGTCGGCGCGGGCATGGTAAGGAAATCTCGATATCATGGCTGGCCGCCGCGCGGATGATCCGCCGCTTTATTTTTCCGCTCATCTTTTCGTCTGCTGCAACCGCCGGCCCGATGGCCATCCGCGCGGCAGTTGTGCGGCCAAGGGGTCGGAAAGGCTGCGCGATTATATGAAGGCACGTGCGAAAGAGATGGGACTTCAGGGCGTGCGGGTGAATGGCGCGCTGTGCCTCGATCGCTGCGAATTCGGGCCGTGCCTCGTTATTTACCCAGAGGGGGTATGGTATAAGATCGCGACCCCGGCCGATATCGACCGCGTGCTGGAAAGCCATGTGCGCGACGGCCAGCGCGTGCCGGCGCTGATGCTGCCGGCGGCAGGGAAAGAATAGGAGCGCAGATGGCGGAGCACGAGGATACCATCTTCGCGCTCGCCTCGGGCGGCGGCCGCGCGGCGGTCGCGGTTTTACGGATCAGCGGTGCCGGCAGCGGGGCGCTGCTCGATGCGCTCTGCGGCCGCCGTCCGCCGCCGCGCCGGGCGAGTTTGCGGCGCATTCGGGATGGGGGCGGCGAGACGCTGGATCGGGCCCTGGTGCTCTGGCTTCCTGGGCCGGGCACCTATACCGGCGAGGATGGCGCGGAGCTGCATCTCCATGGCGGGCCAGCGGTGATCGAGGCGGTGGCCGACGCGCTGGTTCGGGCCGGCGCGCGCCCGGCGGAGGCCGGGGAATTCACCCGCCGCGCTTTTCTCAATGGCCGCATGGATTTGACCGCGGCGGAAGCGGTCGCTGATCTCGTGGAGGCGGAAAGCGCCGAACAGCGGCGCCAGGCGCTGCGGCAGATGGAAGGGGCGCTGGGCGCGCTCTACGAAGATTGGTCGCAACGGCTGCTGCGGGTTCTGGCGCAGCAGGAAGCGTTGATCGATTTTCCCGACGAAGATTTGCCGAGCGATGTCGCGGCCGCGCTCAACGCCGAGATGGCGGCCCTGGCGGCGGAGATCGGTATGCATCTCAATGATGATCGTCGCGGCGAGCGCACCCGGGAAGGGCTTCGGATCGCCATCGCCGGCCCGCCCAATGTCGGCAAATCCAGCCTGATCAATCGCTTGTTCGCGCGCGACATCGCCATCGTCTCCGATCTCCCGGGCACGACCCGCGACGCGCTCGAGGCAAGGCTGGTGCTCGGTGGGATGGTGATGACGATGATCGATACCGCCGGGTTGCGCGAGACCGAGGATCGGATCGAGGCCGAAGGTGTGCGCCGCGCCCGCGCCCGCGCCGCCGAGGCGGATATCGTGCTTGCCGTGCATGATGCCAGGGCGCCGGAAGAAGCGGCAGCTGTCGGGTCCAATGCGCCCGGCACGGGGGTGGTGATCCGGGTGGCCAACAAGGTCGATCTCACGCCGGAGCGTGACACGGAGGGCGCGATCGGCGTCAGCGCGCTGACCGGGCATGGGCTCGATCGCCTGCGCGACGCCTTGATCGTTGCCGGGCGGGATTTGACCGTGCGCGCCGGCCCGCCGCCCTTGACCCGCGCCCGCCATCGCGCTGCGCTCGCGGCGGCTTTGGCGGCATTGACCGGGGCGATGGCGGAACCGAGCGAGGAGTTGCGCGCGGAAGAACTGCGGGTCACCCTGCGGATGATTGGGCGGGTGACCGGGCGCTGGGGGGTCGAGGAGATTCTCGGCGAGATTTTTTCCCGGTTTTGCATCGGGAAATAGAAGGCGATAGCTAACGTCTCGCTCTGCGCGATGGGGATGCGGCGAATGATGCCTGACGTGGTGGTGGTCGGTGGCGGTCATGCGGGTTGTGAGGCAGCGGCGGCGGCGGCGCGGGTCGGCGCGCGTGTGCTGCTCATCACGCATAGCCGGCAAAAACTCGGTGAGATGTCCTGCAACCCGGCGATCGGTGGGATCGGCAAAGGGCATCTGGTGCGTGAGATCGACGCGCTGGATGGCTTGATGGGCGCTGCGATCGACCGCGCTGGTATCCATTTCAAGCTGCTCAACCGCAGCAAAGGCCCGGCCGTGCGCGGCCCGCGCGCGCAGGCCGACCGGGCGCTTTATCGCCAGGCCATCCAGGATCTGCTGGCGGCATATGACGATCTCGCCATTCGCGAGGGCGAGGTCTCAGATCTCATTCTCGATGATCACCGGCGGGTTCAGGGTGTCATGACCAGCGATGGCGCCCGCATAAGCTGTGGCGCGGTGGTTTTGACCGCTGGCACCTTCCTGCGTGGCTTGGTGCATATCGGTGAGACGGAAACGCCGGCCGGGCGGGTCGGGGAAGCGCCGGCGGTGGGGCTGGCGCTCGCGCTGCAACGCCTCGGTTTGCCGATCGGGCGGCTCAAAACCGGCACCCCCCCACGGCTCGATGGCGACAGTATCGATTGGTCGGGGCTCGCCGTGGATCATGGCGATGACCCGCCGCGCCCGTTCAGTACCCTCACCGCGGCGATCACCACCCCGCAAACCGTGTGCCATTTGACCGCGACGACCCCGGCGACGCACGAGATCATCCGTGCCAACTTGGCGCGCTCGGCGGTCTATGGCGGCAAGATCGCCGGACGGGGGCCGCGCTATTGCCCCTCGATCGAGGATAAGGTCATCCGCTTCCCGGATCGCCAACGTCATCAGATTTTTCTTGAGCCGGAAGGCCTCGCCGACCGGACGATTTATCCGAACGGCATCTCGACCAGCCTGCCCGCGGAGGTGCAGGAAGCGTTTCTGCGGACGATCCCCGGGTTGGAGCAGGTTCGTATGCTGCGGCCGGGGTATGCGGTGGAATATGATTACATCGATCCGCGCGCCCTCCTTAGGACCTTGCAGGTGAAGTCTGTGCCCGGCCTTTTCCTCGCCGGCCAGATCAACGGCACGACTGGCTACGAAGAAGCGGCGGCGCAAGGGTTGATCGCGGGGATGAACGCCGCCCGCCTTGCCAGCGGGCTGGCGGGCGTCACGATCGATCGGGCGGATGGCTATAGCGGCGTGATGATCGATGATTTGATCACCCAAGGGGTCACCGAACCCTATCGGATGTTTACCTCGCGAGCCGAATATCGGCTGACGTTGCGCGCCGATAACGCGGATTTGCGGCTGACCTCGAAGG
Source organism: Pseudomonadota bacterium (assembly GCA_021798915.1). Lineage (GTDB taxonomy): Bacteria > Pseudomonadota > Alphaproteobacteria > Acetobacterales > Acetobacteraceae > Acidibrevibacterium. The sequence continues at coordinate 257,190 of JAJZBM010000001.1, read as the reverse complement.
GGATCGCCTGGGGCTGTGTACGAACATCTCGGCGTATGGCGTTCGAGGTTTATCGGCAGGCCGTTACGACAGCGCGGTCCCGGGCCGAAAGCGAAGGTGCAACGCCGGCCGAGCTGGCGCGGCATGGGATAACAGTCAGAGCTGATGGCTGTCGGCGTTCGGTGATGGCGCTGCTCGGGCTGCCCGGCGTTTCGTTCGCGGCCTGCGTCGGCGTGTTCCCCTGGCTCGCGACCCTCGATCCGCGCGTGGTCGAGCAATTGCACATCGAGGCACAGTATGCCGGATATCTGGACCGGCAATCGGCGGAGATCCGTGGATTCCGCAAGGAGGAGAACGTGCCGCTTGGTGGGGCGGTTGATTATGCTCGGATCGGCGGACTTTCGGGAGAGTTGCGACAAAAGCTCGACCATGTCCGCCCGGAAACCCTGGGAATGGCGGCGCGGATCGAAGGCATGACACCGGCGGCGATGGCGGCGTTATTCGCCTTTGCCCGCCGGCAATGAGCGGCACTTCGTTTCACGTGAAACCGCCCGACCGTGAGGCTCTGGCGCAAATCGGTGTTTCACGTGAAACTATCGCCCGGTTGGAGGCCTATGTTGCGCTCGTGCTTCGTTGGACTCACGCCATTCGCCTGATCTCACGTCGTGACGAGGCCTTCATTTGGCAGCGCCATGTTCTCGACTCGCTGCAAATTCTGCCGCTTCTCCGCGACATCCCTCTACCGGCGGCGGATTTCGGCTCCGGCGGTGGATTCCCCGGCCTTGCTCTCGCGATTGCGCTGAATCAACCATTCCATCTGATCGAATCCGATACCCGTAAAGCCGCCTTTTTGATCGAAGCCGCGCGCGTGGCCGGGGCCACGGTTAGCGTCCACGCGCGGCGAATCGAAGCCGTGACCCTCCCGCCACTGCGTCTGATTACCGCCCGTAGCCTCGCCCCGCTGGACACGCTGCTCGCCCTTGCCGTTCCCAAGCTCGCGCCAGGTGGTTTCTGCCTTTTCTACAAAGGGCGAAACGCGCCGGCCGAGTTGACGGCGGCCCGCCATCAATGGCAGATGGACGTCGTCTGCCATCCAAGTCGAACTGATCCTTCGGGGGCCATTCTTCAGATCAGCGGGGTCACGCGTGCCCGTTCCCTCCAACGCTCCAGTGCCTGACCTCTCCGCCGTGCCCCGGCCGGGGCGGACGATCATCGTCGCGGTAGCCAATCAGAAGGGTGGCGTCGGCAAGACGACGACGTCCGTCAACCTTGCCGCCGCCCTCGCCGCCGCCGGCCAAAGGGTCTTGCTGGTCGATCTCGACCCCCAGGGCAACGCGTCCACCGGCCTCGGGCTTGAACGTGCGGCCCGACGCGGCGGCACCTACGCGCTCCTCTCTCACACCGACACACCGGAAAACCTGATCCAACCGACCGAGATTGACGGTCTCGCCCTCATCCCGGCTGATCCCGATCTCGCCGGGGCGGAGATCGAATTGGCGGCGGCGGCGCGCCGGGAATATCAACTCCGCGACGTTCTCGCGCCATTTCGTGCGGCCGCGCGCTATAACGCCATCATCATAGACTGCCCGCCGAGTCTCGGGCTGTTGACGCTGAACGGCCTGGTCGCCGCCGATACCGTTCTAGTGCCGCTGCAATGCGAGTTTTTCGCGCTGGAAGGCATCAGCCAACTCATCCGCACCATCGATCTCGTCAGGCGCGGACTCAATCCGAACCTGCGTCTCGATGGCATCGTGCTCACCATGTATGACCGACGCAATAACCTCTCCGATCTGGTGGCAGCCGATGTTCGGGGATTTTTTGGCGAAAGTGTTTATGAGACGGTGATTCCCCGCAATATCCGCATCTCCGAGGCGCCAAGCCATGGCAAGCCGGTTCTGACCTACGACCCGCGTTCCGCCGGTGCTTTGGCGTATCTGCGGCTGGCCGAGGAATTCGACGCCCGCCGTCAAACCGTGAGCGAGCCCGCATCATGAGCGCCAAGGAAGCCAATCCCCGTCTCGGGCGTGGCCTTGCCGCCTTGCTCGGCGATGGTGCCGCGTCGCAAAACCGCGCCGACGGCAACGCAGTACATATCCTGCCCGTCGCCCATCTCCACCCATCGCCGTTTCAGCCGCGCAAAACCGTTGATCCGCAGGGGGTTCAGGAACTCGCCGCCTCGATCGCGGCGCGCGGGGTGCTGCAGCCATTGCTCGTCCGTCCTGATCCGGCGGCGAGTGGGCGCTATCAGATCATCGCCGGTGAACGCCGTTGGCGCGCCGCCCAGATCGCTGGCATCCATGAAGTGCCGACCCTGATCCGCAATCTTTCCGACAATGACGCGATGATGGTGGCGTTGGTCGAAAATCTTCAGCGTCAGGATCTCAACGCCATCGAGGAGGCAGACGGCTATCGCCGGCTGCTCGACGAATTCGGCCTGACCCAGGACGATCTCGGGCGCTCGGTCGGCAAGTCACGGAGCCATATCGCCAATACGCTCCGCCTGCTCAACCTTCCCGCATCGGTGCAGGGCGAACTGCGCAACGGCGCGCTCTCCGCCGGCCATGCGCGCGCCCTGCTCGCGCATCCCGAGCCGGAAAAAGCGGCATTACTGGTAATCGCGCGCGGGCTCAACGTCCGCCAGACGGAGGCGCTCGCCAAACAGCGTGCCACATTCTCGGGCGACGGGAGTGCCGCGCCCGCCAAGCCGCAAGACCCGGAAACCGCTGCTCTGGCGCAAACCCTCTCCGAAAGCCTTGGGCTTCGCGTCGATATCGCGTTCAACGGCCAAGGTGGCACCGTCCGCTTGCATTATCGCTCGCTCGATCAACTCGACGGGATCGTCGCCCTGCTCAGCCGCGACGATAACGCCAGCGATATGGATTGACCTGAACCGCCTGGCCTACCGCTCCCGCCGGCGCGCCCTTACCGTCGCAGCTCCAACGCCTGATGCGCCGCCAGGGTCGCGATATCGACGATCTGGCTGACCGACGCATCCATCGGCACGAGTTGCACCGCGTGCTCGAGCCCGATCAGCAGCGGCCCGATGGTGCTGCCGCCGCCGACCCGGGGGGCCAGCCGTGAAGCGATATGCGCCGAATGCAAACCCGGCATGATCAGCACATTGGCCGGCCCGGTCAGGCGGCAGAACGGATAAAGCGCGCGCAGACTCGGCTCCAGCGCCACATCCGGGCTCATATCGCCATCATATTCGAAATCGACGCCTCGCTGGTCGAGCATCGCGACGGCATCGCGGATCGCTTGCCCGGTGGGGTGCATCGGGTCGCCGAAGGTCGAATGCGAAACCAGGGCGACCCGCGGCTCATGCCCGAGGCTCCGCGCCGCTGCTGCGCTACCGAGCGTGATGCCGACCAGTTGCTCCGGGCTCGGCCGCTCGTGAAGCAGCGTATCGGCGATGAAAATCGTGCCGCCCCGGCTGGTGAGCAGCAAGGTGAGGCCGAACGCGAGCCGCCCGGCGGCGGGCGTGATGACATGGCTGATATCCTCCATGCAGACCGAGGTCGAGCGTGTGGCCCCAGTCACCATCGCGTCGGCATCGCCGGTCGCCACCATGCAGGCGGCGAAGACGTTACGATCTTGGTTGACCATGCGCTGGCAGTCGCGGGCAAGATATCCGCGGCGCTGCAGTTTTTCATAAAGAAATTCCGCATAGCGCTGATTGGCGCCGGAGAGCCGAGCATTATGGATCTCGATCCCCTCGACCTGTCCGAGCCCGAGCGCTTCCATGGTGGCCATAACTCGCGCCTCGCGGCCGATCAACACCGGTGTGCCATAACCGGCATTGCGGAACGCGACCGCCGCGCGAACGATTTTTTCCTCTTCGCCCTCCGCGAACACGACACGGCAGGGGGCTGCACGAACTCGTTCCATGATCGCATCGAGTGCGCTCGCCGTCGGGTCGAGCCGCCCGGACAATTCCCGCGCGTAGCGGCGTAGATCGGCGAGCGGCCGGCGTGCGACCCCGCTTGCCATCGCCGCCCGTGCCACCGCCGGTGGGATGCGCGAGATCAGGCGCGGATCGAACGCGTTCGGAATGATATATTCGGGTCCGAAACAAAGCCGCCCGCCGGCCGACGCCGAATGCACCTCGTCGGGGACGTCCTCGCGCGCGAGCTGCGCCAAGGCCTCGGCGGCGGCGACCTTCATGCCCTCGTCGATGGTGCGCGCCCGCACATCCAGCGCGCCGCGGAAGATATAGGGAAAACCAAGAACATTATTCACCTGGTTGGGATAATCACTGCGCCCGGTGGCGATGATCGCATCCGCCGCCGCCTCGCGCGCCTCTTCCGGGGTGATTTCCGGGTCGGGATTGGCCATCGCGAAGATGATCGGCCGCGACGCCATTGCGCGTACCATCGCCTTGGTCATCGCGCCCTTGGACGAGAGTCCGAAAAACACATCCGCCCCTTCCAGGGCCTCGGTGAGACTGCGCGCCGTGGTCGCCACCGCATGGGCCGATTTCCATTGGTTCATGCCCTCGCTGCGCCCCTGATAGATAACCCCTTTGGTATCGCAGAGGATGACATTGTCCGGCCGCATGCCCATCGCCTTGACCAGTTCGGCGCAAGCGATCGCTGCCGAGCCGGCGCCGTTGATGACCAGGCGGGTGGCGCGGAGATCGCGCCCGGTCAGATGGCAGGCATTGATCAGTCCGGCGGCGGCGACGATGGCGGTGCCGTGCTGGTCGTCGTGAAACACCGGAATATCCATCAGTTCGCGCAGCCGCTGCTCGATCACGAAGCATTCGGGGGCTTTGATATCCTCGAGATTGATGCCGCCGAAGCTCGGGCCGAGAAAGCGCACGGCATTGACGAACTCATCGACATCCTCGGTTGCGAGTTCGAGATCGATGCCGTCGATATCGGCGAAACGCTTGAAGAGGGCGATTTTACCCTCCATCACCGGCTTGCTCGCCAGCGCCCCGAGATTGCCGAGGCCGAGCACGGCCGTACCGTTCGAGATCACCGCGACCATATTGCCGCGCGTTGTATAGTCATAGGCGAGAGCAGGGTCTTTTGCGATCTTGAGACAGGGCTCGGCAACCCCCGGCGAATAGGCGAGGCTGAGATCGCGCGCCGTCGCGAGCGGTTTGGTGAGACGGGTTTCGAGCTTTCCCGGCCGGCCCATGGCATGCAGCGCCAGCGCCTCCTCGGCCGACACGCGGGCGGTCCGGATATCAGCGGGGCGGGCATCAGCGGGGCGGGCATCAGATTGGCCTTGCGCCATCATCGTTTCCTCCAGAGCGGACTTTCCGCCATCATGCGCCATTCCCCAGGGGGAAGGAAAGGCCGCGCCAGCGTGCCATGCCGTCGGCGATGGAGGAATTTGCATGATCATGCTTCGCAGCCGGGATGCGGCTCGCTAAACCTCTCGTCATGACCACAGCGATTTCGCAACCACCCGCCGCCATCCCCAACCCTGCCGGGGCGAGCCCGGCGCTCGCGCAATGGTTCGCCGCCAAGGCGGCGCACCCGGAAGCACTGATTTTCTTCCGCATGGGTGATTTCTACGAACTTTTCTTCGGCGATGCCGAAGCCGCCGCCGCTGCGCTCGCCATCGCCTTGACCACCCGCGGCACCCATGACGGCGCGCCGGTCGCGATGTGCGGCGTGCCGGTGGCGAGCGCGGATTCCTATCTCGCCCGGCTGATCCGCGCCGGTTTCCGGGTCGCGATCGCCGAGCAGATGGAGGATCCGCGCGCCCGCCGCGCCGCCAAGACGCCGATCCGCCGTGAAATCGTCCGCCTGGTCACGCCCGGAACCCTGCTCGAAGAGGGGTTGCTGGAGGCGACGCGCGCCAATCTTCTGCTGGCGCTCGCCGCCGAGGACGCCGCGCATGGCGACGCGGCGCTGGGGGCTGCCTGGCTCGATATCTCGACCGGCGATTTCCGCACCGCGGTCCTTCCCGCCGCCGAATTGCCGGCGCTCCTCGCCGCACTGGAGCCGGCGGAGATCCTGGCCGCGCCGGCGATCGCGCTCGGCGACTGGGCGGCGCGCCGGGCGCCTGAGGAGGCCGCCCCGCCGGCGCCGCACGCGGCAAGGCGCGACATCGCCGACGCCTTTGCTGTCGCCAATCTCGACGCTTTCGGCCATTTCTCCGACCCGGAGGCGATGGCGGCGGCGCTGGCCCTCGCCTATGTCCGTCGCAGCCAGGCCGGGGCGCTGCCGCGCCTCGCCCCGCCGGCGCCGGAAGGGCGGCGCGGCACCATGATGATCGACGCCGCGACGCGCGCCAGCCTCGAAATTCTCCGCGCCCGCGACGGCACCACGAAACACACGCTTTTCGCCGCCGTGCAGCGCACCGGCACCGCCGCCGGCGGCCGCCTGCTCGGCGAATGGCTCTCGGCGCCGCTCACCGAGGCCGCCGCGATCATCGCCCGCCAGGAGGCTTGGGCGTGGCTCTGCGCCGCGCCCCCGGTCGCCGAGCGTCTCCGCGCCGCCATCCGGGGCGCCCCCGATCTCGCCCGCGCCCTCGCCCGTCTCTCGCTCGGCCGTGCCGCGCCACGCGACCTCGCCGCGGTGCGCGACGCGCTCGCCGCCGCCAGCGCCGCCGCCGCCAATCTCGATGCCGCCAATCTCGATGCCGCCAATCTCGATGCCGCCAATCTCGATGCCGCACGTCTCGAAGACGCCGCCGCGCCCCTGCCGCCGTCGCTCGCTGCGATTCATGCCGCACTTCGCCCGGCGCCTGCACTCGCCGCGCGGCTGGCGCAGGCCCTTGCCGAGAACCTGCCGGCGCGGATCGAGGAGGGCGGGGCGATCGCCGCCGGGTTCGATGCAAGGCTCGATGACGCGCGGCGTCTGCGCGATGACACGCGCCAGGTCGTCGCCGCGTTGCAGCACGATCTCGCCGCGCGCTATGGCGCCCCCGGGCTGAAAATCCGTCATCACGCGCAACTCGGCTATGTGATCGAGGTCGCGGCTGGGGCGGTTGCGAAACTGACCGCCCATCCCGATCTCATTCTGCGGCAGGGCATGGCCAATGGCGCCCGTTTCACCAGCAGCGAACTCGCCGATCTCGACCGCCGCATCAACGAGGCGGCAGCGCGGGCGATGGCGCGCGAGCGGGAGGTGTTCGCGGCCCTGGTCGCCGAAACCGGGGCGGCGGCGGAGGGGCTGGCGGCGTGTGCGGCGGGGCTCGCGCGGCTCGATGTCCTGCTCGCCTCTGCCGCGCTCGCCGCGTCCGGTGCCTGGTGCCGGCCGGTGATCCGCGAGGATGGCGCCTTTCGCGTCGTCGCCGGCCGGCATCCGGTGGTCGAGGCGGCGCTCGCCGGCAAGGCGCGTTTCGTGCCCAATGACTGCGATCTCTCGCCCGAGCGGCGCGTGCTGTTGCTGACCGGGCCGAACATGGCCGGCAAATCGACTTTTCTCCGCCAAAACGCGCTCATCGCCATTCTCGCCCAGGCCGGCCTGCCAGTGCCGGCGGCCGAAGCCGAGATCGGCATCGTCGACAAGCTCTTTTCGCGTGTCGGCGGCGCCGATGACCTGGCGCGCGGCCAGAGCACCTTCATGGTGGAGATGACCGAAACCGCCGCCATCCTCCATCAGGCGGGGCCCAATTCGCTCATCGTGATCGATGAGATCGGCCGTGGTACGGCGACGCTGGATGGGCTCGCGATCGCCTGGGCGGTGCTCGAGGCGCTGCACACGACGTTGCGGGCGCGCTGCATCTTCGCCACCCATTTTCACGAACTTTCGCGCCTGACCAGCGAATTGCCGCGGCTTTCGCCGCACACCATGCGGGTCGTGGAATACAAAGGCAGCGTCGTGTTCCTGCATGAGGTCATCGCCGGCGTCGCCGGCCGCTCCTGGGGGGTGCATGTCGCGCGGCTAGCCGGGGTGCCGGCGCCGGTGGTGCGCCGCGCCGGGGACGTGCTCGCCGCTCTCGAAAAACGCGCCGCCGGCCTCACCGCGGATGCCGAACTGCCGCTTTTCGCCGCGGTCGCGAACGCGAAGCCGGCCGCCGTCGCCCTGGCGCCGGCCGCCGGCCGCGTGCTGGCGGCGCTGGCCGAACTCGATCCCGACCAATTGACGCCAAAAGAGGCGCTCGAAACCTGCTATCGTTTGCGCGAAATGCTTGCGGACGCGGCCCTGTCCGAAGGAATATGATATCGATGATGTTGACCTCGACCCTCCCGCTGCTGCCTGAAAGCGCCTCTTCCGAGCTTGTCCGCTCCCTCGCCGATCTCGGCGGCGGGAGTGCGGGCGGCGACGAGGGTGGTGAGTCGCGCGCGCGCGACGCGGCGTTCGGCGTCTTTCGCCGCCATCTCGCCCGCATTCAGGCGCATGTCCGCGAGGTGTTCGAGCAGGGGCGGCTCGCCGGCCTGCAGGCCGCGCAATTGCTCGCCGAACTCACCGACGGGCTGGTCTCGGCCCTCCATACCCATGCCGTTCAGGTCAGCGGCACCCCCGAGCCGCTCGCCCTGATCGCGACCGGCGGCTATGGCCGTGGCATGCTGGCGCCGTTTTCCGATCTCGATCTGCTCTTCATCACCGCGAGCGAGCCGAGTCCGGGAACGCTGCGCATCGTCGAGTTCATGCTCTATTTCCTCTGGGATCTCGGCCTCAAGGTCGGCCATGCGACGCGTTCGGTCGAGCAATGTCTCGATGCCGCCGCCAGCGACATCACCATTCGCACGACCCTGCTCGACTCCCGCTTCCTCGCCGGTGAACGCGCGCTTTATGATGATTTCCAAACTCGCTTCGGCGCCTTTTGCGCCGCTTCGCCGGGGGAGTTCATCGCCGCCAAGCAAGCCGAGCGCGAAGCCCGTCATCGCCGCTTCGGCGACAACCCCTTCCTCGTCGAGCCCAATATCAAGGAGGGCCGCGGCGGTCTCCGCGATCTGCAAACGCTGTACTGGATCGCGCGCGCGACCCTCGGCATCGCGCGCTTCGAGGATCTCGCCAGCGATCACGGCCCGGGCGCCAAGCTCCTGACCGAAACCGAGCTGCGTCTCGCGCGGCGGTCGTGGAATTTCCTCTGGACGCTGCGCTTTCATCTCCATTACGTCGCCGGTCGCGCCGAGGAGCGGCTGACCTTCGATCTCCAGCCGGTGGTCGGCGCCCGCATGGGCTACACGCGACACGGCCGCCAGGACGGGGTCGAGCGCTTCATGCGGCATTATTTCCTCACCGCGCGCGAAATCGTCCGCGTCTCCGGCGTGCTCGAACCCGCGCTCCTGCGTGCTGCCCTCGGCCCGCCGGCGCTGGCTGCGGAAACCGATCCGGCCTTGCTCGAAGCCGGTTTCGTGCTCGCCGACGGCAAGCTTCTGCCGGCGCCGGGACAAGGCTTCGAGCACGCGCCGCGCCAGACGCTGCGCCTTCTGCAAATCGCCCGCGACCGCGGCCTCGATCTCCACCCGCTGGCGCTGCGCGGCCTGATCCGCAACGAGCGCGCCGGCGTCCTGCTCCGCCATGACCCCGAAGCGGCGGCGCTATTTCTCGATCTCCTCTGCGGGCGCCCCCCCCTCGCCTATCGCGGCGCGCCGGCCCGGCCGGATGGCGCGCGCTGGCTCGGCGTGCTCAACGAGACCGGCTTCCTCTCGCGCTTTCTGCCCGACTGGGCGCGCGTCGTCGGGCAGATGCAGTTCGACACCTATCACGTTTTCACCGTCGATGAGCACACCATCGAGGCGGTGCGGGTGCTCAACCAGCTCGAACAGGGCGACCTCGCCGAAATCGCCCCGGTCGCGACCGGCCTCGTCGATCATCTGCAATCGCGCCGCGCGCTCTATGTCGCGATGCTGCTGCATGACATCGCCAAGGGGCGCGGCGGCGATCATTCCGAGATCGGCGCCGAGATCGCCCTCGAGGTCGGCCCGGCGCTCGGTCTCTCGGCGGAGGAGACCGAGATGGTCTCCTGGCTCGTGCTGCATCATCTTCTGCTGAGCCAGACCGCTTTCAAGCGCGACATCGACGACCCGAAAACCATCCTCGACCTCGCCGACACCATCCAGTCGCCGGAGCGGCTGCGGCTTTTGCTGGTGCTCACCGTCGCCGACATGCGCGCCGTCTCGCCCAAGGTGTGGAATGGCTGGAAGGCGACCTTGCTGCGCGAAATCTTCGGCCGGGTGATGGAAGTGCTCGAGGGCGGGCTCGCCACCACCGAGCGCGATACCCGCGTCAGCCGCGCCCGCGCCGCTCTCGCCGAGATCCTCGCGGATTGGCCGCAACCCGATCTCGACCATTTCCTCGGGCTTGGCTATCCGAGCTACTGGCTCTCCTTCGACCCGCCGACCCATGCCCGCCACGCCGCGATGATCCGCACTGCGGAGGCGCGCGGCGAGCGGCTGGTGGTTTCCTCCGAGCCGCTGCCGGCGCGCGCGGTGACCGAGGTGACGATCTACACCGAAGACCATGCCGGTCTGTTCAGCCGCATCGCCGGCGCCCTCGCCATCGCCGGTGCCTCCATCGTCGATGCCCGCATCCACACCATGACCAACGGCATGGCGCTCGACGTGTTCTGGATCCAGGATACCAGCGGCGGCGCTTTCGATGCCCCGCATCGCCTGGCGCGGCTCTCGGTGCTGATCGAGCAGACGCTGTCCGGGCGGCTCCGCCTCGCCAGCGAAATCCGCAAGCTCTCGCGCGGCATCATCGGCAGCCGCATGCGCGCGATCCATGTGCCGCCGCGCGTCGTCGTCGATAACCACGCCTCCAGCACCTACACCGTGCTCGAGGTCAATGGCCGCGACCGCCCCGGCCTGCTCCACGACGTCACCGCCCGGATCAGCGCGCTCGGCCTTCAGATCGCCTCCGCCCATGTCACCACCTACGGCGTGCGCGCGGTGGACGTGTTCTATGTCAAGGACGTGTTCGGGCTGAAGATCGAGAACGAGCAGAAATTGATCCAGTTGCGCGCCGCCCTGCTCCAGGCCCTGACGCCGCCCGAGGACACCGCCCCCCTCCCCGTCCCCGCCCCGACCCGCCGCCGCGCCGCCCGGGGGTAGGCGGGAGAAAAACTTTATTTCGGGATTTCGTGCCGCGCCGCCGCGGCCTCGTCCTCGAGGCGGGCCTCGACCCAGGCTTCGCCGCCATCGGTGAAGCTTTCCTTCTTCCAGAACGGCGCCCTGGTTTTCAGCCAGTCGATCAGAAATCCGGTCGCATCCAGCGCCGCCTGGCGATGGCGCGCGGCGGCCAGCACCAGGACGATCGGCGCGCCCGGTGGAAGACGCCCGACGCGGTGGATGATCGTGCCCCCGAGCAGCGCCCAGCGTCTCTCCGCTTCGGCGGCGATCGCGGCCAGCGCGCGCTCGGTCATCGCCGGGTAGTGCTCGAGCGTCATCGCCGCGAGATCCCGGCCGGCGACATCGCCGCGCACCGTGCCGACGAAACACCCGATGCCGCCGATATCGACACGCCCGGCGGTGAGGGCCGCGAATTCGGCGGCGATGTCGAACGGCGCTTCCTGGACGCGGATACGGAGCATTCAGCCGCCAGTGACCGGGGGGAAGAATGCCACTTCGTCGCCGGGGCCGATCGCCGCCTCGGGTCCGGCGAAACCCTGGTTGACGGCGGCGCGAACCGCCTTGCCGGCGGCAAACGCGCTCGCATAGCCCGGGCCGCGGGCGGCAAGCCAGGCGCTGAGCGCGCCGAGGGTGCGGATCTCCCCCGGCACTTCGACTTCCTCCTCGCCGCGGCCGATGCGCTCGCGCAGCCAGGCGAAGTAGAGGAGATGCACCCGAAATCCGGCCATCCTGCGTTCTCCCACCCTATTTTGGCGTCGGAATGGTGCGGACGCTGCCATCCGGCATGATCACCGTGCTGGTGCCATCGCCATTCGGGATCACGATATTGCCGCCCTGCTCGGACGTGCTGCCGCCGCTGATCGGGGCGGGCGGCGATTTGCCTTGGGTGGCGCTCGGCGGTGGCGTGCTCGAGCGGTATTGCTTGATGTCCTGATCCTGCGCGCGTTCGAGATCGGAGAGCGTCGGCTCGGTCGGGATCGGACCCGGCCAGACATTGCCCGGCTCGGTGGTCAGCGGCGCTTCGCCGGCTGGCTGCCCCTCGACGCGGCGGACATTTTCCGAATCCCCGATCGGCAGATGCTCATCGCCATGAAATCCGTAAGTGTCGCCAAGGAAAGTGCCGAACCCCGAGCATCCGGGCAGCAGCAGCGCAAGGCCGAGCAGCCAGCCGCGCGGGCGCGAAAGGGAAGCGGACAGAAAAAAGGGCATGCGGCTGTTCTCGTCGATGCGATGAAGCGTCAGGCGATCAATGTGCCCCGCGCGCGCCCGCTTCTCAAGCGGATTGCGCGGCGGCGGGAAGATCGAGATGGCGTGCCGCCCAGTGCGCGATCATTGCCGGCGCGTCAAGCGCCAGCACCGGGCGGTCGCAGCCGGGCAAGGCGGCGTCGCTGGCGACGGCGACGATGTCGGGCTCCTCCGGCCAGAGCGGCGCCTTGCCGAGCGCCGGACGGAAGACCTCGATTTTCGGATATGGCGCGCGCTTGAACCCCTCCACCAGCACCAGATCGACCGGCGCGAGATGGGTGAGCAGGTTGGCGAAATCCATCTCCTCCCCGGCATTTTCGTGCAGCAGCGCCCAGCGCGCCTCGCTCGCCACCAGAACCTCATGGGCGCCGGCGGCGCGGTGGCGGAAACTATCCTTGCCCGGGCGGTCGAGATCGAAGCCGTGATGCGCGTGTTTGATGGTCGAGACGCTGAGGCCGCGGGCGCGAAACAGCGGCAGCAGCGCGACCAGCAGCGTCGTCTTGCCGCTCCCCGACCAGCCGGCGAGGCCGAGCACCTTCATCGCCGCTCGCCGCCTGCCGCCGGCGTCTCCGGCCCGGCGGCGTGGCGGAGCCCGGCGGTGAGGTAGTCCCAGCCGGTGAACAACGTCAGCACCGCGGCGAGCCAGAGCAGCGTCTCGCCGATCACCGCGACGGGTACGAACGCGAAGCCGAGCAGGCGCGCGCTATCGTTGCCGGCGATCAGCGCGCCGAGGGCCGCGAGCTGCATGCCGGTCTTCCACTTGGCGAGCCGCGTCACCGGCAGCCCGACATGGGTCTCGGCGAGATATTCGCGCAGACCGCTCACCAGAATCTCGCGCAGCATGATGACGATCGCGGGATAGAGGCCGAAGCGGCTGAGACGATTGGTGCCGACCAGCATCATCAATGCCGCGCCGACCAGGAGCTTGTCGGCGATCGGGTCGAGCATGCGCCCGAAATCCGACATCTGCCGCCAGTGCCGCGCCAGCCAGCCATCGAAATAATCGGTGATCGCGGCGGCGGCGAACAGCACGGTTGCGGCGAGATCGGCCGAGGGCAGCCGGAACGCGAGCAGCAGCACCAGCAGCGGGATCGCGGCGATCCGCGAGAGCGTCAGAAGATTGGGCAGATCGGTCAGCATGGGAGGGCCAAGCTAGCCTTTTCGCCGTGACGGGGGAATGTCCTCGAGCCGCGCGCCGGGATTAAAATGCGCGAAAATCCGCCGTGCGGTGGCGCGGTTGATCCCCGGCGCCGCCTCGAGATCGGCGAGCCCGGCCTGCTTGACACCACGCGCCGAGCCGAAATGATTGAGAAGCGCCCGCTTCCTCGCCGCCCCGATCCCGGCGATCTCGTCGAGTTCGCTCCGGATCAGGCGTTTCGCGCGTCCGGCGCGGTGGGTGGTAATGGCGAAACGATGCGCTTCGTCACGCAGCCGCTGGAGGTAATAAAGCACCGGGTCGCGCGGCGGCAACTGCATCGGCGGGTGGCCAGCGCGGTGGAACCATTCCCGCCCGGCATCGCGGTCCGGCCCCTTGGCGATCGCGACCACCGGAAGATCGCCGAGGCCGAGGCCGTCGAGCACCGCGCGCGTGCTCGAAAGCTGCCCGGCGCCGCCATCGATGAGCAGGAGATCGGGGCGGCTGGCGGCGGCGTCTTCGGCGTCGGCGCTGGCGAGGCGGGCGAAGCGCCGCTCCAGCATCTCGCGCAGCATGGCGAAATCATCGCCCGGGGTGATCGGGCCGCGGATGGCGAATTTGCGATAGGCGGATTTCTCGAACCCTTCCGGCCCGGCGACGATCATCACCCCATAGGGGCTGGTGCCCATGATATGGCTGTTGTCATAGACCTCGATCCGGCGCGGCGGGGCGGGGAGAGCGAAGGTCCGCGCGAGCCCCTCGCGCAGCGCCGCCTGCCCGGCGGCCTCGGCGAGACGCCGCTCCAGCGCCTCGCGCGCGTTCATTCGGGCGAGATCGAGGATCGCCCGTTTTTCACCCCGTTGCGGCACCGCGAGCGCGACCTTCCGCCCCGCTTTCAGGTCCCCCGCGGTCATAGCCGCGGCTTTCAGGGTCAACGCCTCGGCGATCAGCGCCGGCTCGGGGACCGGGTCGCTGAGCAGGATCAGCGGCGGCGGCGGCTTGTCGTCGTAGAACTGGACGATGAAGGCGGCGAGCACGGCGCCGATTGCCTCGTTTTGGGCATGATTGGGGAAAAAGGCGCGGTTGCCGTTGTTGTGGCCGCCGCGGATGAAAAACACCTGGATCGCGGTCTGCCCGGCGGTCTGCCAGGCGCCGATGACATCGGCGTCGCCGAGCGCCTCGGGGTTGATGGCGCCGTGGCCCTGCACCTGGGTGAGGCCGCGGATGCGGTCGCGCAGCATCGCCGCGCGCTCGAAATCGAGCGCCGCCGCCGCTTCCTCCATCTCGGTCGCGAGCTGGCGCTGAATCCGCAGGCCGGCGCCGCCGAGAAAGGCCTTCGCCTGCGCAACCAGCGCGGCGTAATCCGCTTCGCTGATCCGCCCGACGCAAGGCGCGCTGCAGCGCCGGATCTGGTGGAGGAGGCAGGGCCGGGCGCGATGGGCGAACACGGTATCGGCGCAGCTCCTGAGCAAAAACACCCGCTGCAATTCGGTGAGCGTCTGATCGACCGACCACGCCGAGGCGAACGGTCCCCAATAACTGCCGCGCCGGGTCTGGGCGCCGCGATGCTTGGTGATCTGGGGGAAGGGGTGGTCCTCGGTCAGCAGCAGCCAGGGATAGGATTTGTCGTCGCGGAGGACGATGTTGTAGCGCGGCTTGAGACGCTTGATCAGCGTCGCTTCCAGAAGCAGCGCCTCGGCTTCGCTATGGGTGACGATGATTTCCAGCGAAACGGTCTCGGCAACCATCCGCCGCAGCCGCTCGGGGAGGCGCACCAGCTGGAGATAGGCCGGCACCCGCTTTCGGAGGCTGCGCGCCTTGCCGATATAGAGCGGGTTGCCGCGGCCATCGAGCATCCGATAAACCCCCGGCGCTTCCGGCAGCGTCGCGATCGCGGCGGCGATCACCCCCGCGCCGCCGAGATTCGGCGTGAGGCTGGGCGTCGCAGTGAGCGGCCGAGCGGGCGGGGGTGGTTCAGGCACGGTTTGGGGATAGGCGCTGGCCCGCGCGCGCTCAAGACCCCAACCGGGTCTACTGCCACGGGTTGTGGGGCACGGAGGTGGCGGCGGCGTGCGGCTTGTGGATAAGTTTGTGGGCAGAGCGTCCCGGAGCGGCGCGGAATGCCCGGTTTCCACCATGTGGTAAAATCGCTCGGATCGCCCGGGTGTATTTCAACATATTGATTTTATTGAATTCTATTATCGCGCGCTGGTGAGGTTTTTAACGTCGTTCGCCATCACCTTGGAAATCTTGAGGATTCTTCCGGCGGTGGACAATCGCCGCCGGCGCGCCGGGGCAACGCCGCCCGCATCAAGGCCCCTCTACCCAGGCGCGCATTTGCGTGGCGGCGAAAACGGTGCCGCCCATCACGATTTCGTGCGATCGCCGATCGCGGGCGCACCCCGGCAGGGCGCCCGGCCATCCCGCCGTGACAAGCTGCCGAAAGCCATGCGAAATTCGCCGGCGATCAGCAGGAGCACGATCACCATGCGCAGGGTCGAGGGTCAGGGTGCCATGCCAAATCGCCTCGGCGGCCGCGTCCGGTGGCGCGCATGACCTCCGCCGAGCCGCCGCCGGCGCGTGAGCCGCTTCGCCTTCATGCCCTCAAACGCGGCGATACCTTCATCGTCTGCGACCCTCTCGGCGACATCCTCGGCGATGGCGACGGATTGTTCGACGACGACACCCGGCTTCTGTCACGCTTTCGGCTGCTTCTGGGCGAGACCACCCCCTCCCTCCTCAGCACCGCGATCAGCCATGACAATGTTTTTTTCACCGCCAACATGGCGAACCGGCCGCTGCCGCCGCTCGGCGGGCATTCGCTGCCGGAGGGAGTGATCCATCTGCAACGCCGCCGGTTTCTCTGGCAGCGGCATCTCCATGAACAATTGCTGTTCACCAATTATGGCGAGACCCCGGCGGTGGTGCCGCTGGTATTGCTGTTCGAGGCCGATTTCCGTGACATGTTCGAGGTCCGCGGCAGCCATCGCGAGGTCCGCGGCGAACTGCGCCCGCCCGAGCTGCAAGAGGCGGCGGTGCGTTTCGCCTATCGTGGCCTCGACGGGGTGGAGCGGCAATCCCGTCTCGCGTTCTCGGCGCGGCCGGGAACGCTCGCGCCCGGCCGGGCGGAGTTCCATATCGATCTCGCGCCGTCCGGCACGGCCTCCCTCCATCTCGCGATCGGCCCGGGGGACGAACCTTTGCCCTCACCGGTGCGGTTTCGTGCCGCCGCGGCGCAAGCGCGGGCCAGCATGTGGCGCGAACGCCGCCGCGCCGCGCGCCTTGCGACACCGACCCGCCTCTTCAACGCCTGGATCGACCGCTCGGCCGCCGATCTCGCGCTCCTCACCACCGAATTGCCGACCGGCCCCTACCCTTACGCCGGCATCCCCTGGTTCTCGACCACTTTCGGGCGCGACGCCATCATCACCGCCTTGCAGACGCTGTGGCTCGACCCGCGCCTCGCCCAGGGCGTGCTCGCCTTTCTCGCCAAGAACCAGGCGACCGAAACCTCGGCGTTTCGTGACGCCGAGCCCGGCAAGATCATGCACGAGGCGCGTAAGGGGGAGATGACCGCGCTCGGCGAATTGCCGTTCGGGCATTATTATGGCGGCGTCGATACCACCCCGCTGTTTCTCATCCTCGCCGGCGCCTATGCTGCGCGAAGCGGCGATCTCGGCTTCATCGCGACACTCTGGCCGGCGCTGCTCGCCGCCCTCGGCTGGATCGAACGCAGCGCCGATCAGCATCCGGACGGGTTTCTCGCCTATGCCCGCGGCGCCGCGAGCGGGCTCGCCAATCAGGGTTGGAAGGATAGCGAGGATTCGGTGTTCCACGCCGATGGCCGCTTTCCCGACGGGCCGATCGCCCTGGTCGAGGTCCAGGGCTATGTCTTCGCCGCCCTCGGCGCCATGGCCGATCTCGCCGAGCGGCGCGGCGAGGCGGCGCGCGCCGAACAATGGCGGGCCCGCGCCGTGGCATTGCGCCGCGCGGTCGAGGCCAAATTCTGGATGCCGGAGGCCGGCAGCTACGGCATCGCCATCGACGGCGCCGGCGAACTCTGTCGGGTGCAGACCTCCAATGCCGGCCAGCTCCTGTTTTCCGGCCTGCCGGCGCCGGAACGCGCCGCCCGCGTCGCCCGCCATCTCCAGGCGCCGCGCTTCGATAGCGGCTGGGGCATCCGCACCCTGGCGCGCGGCGCGCCACGGTTCAACCCGATGTCCTACCATAACGGCTCGGTTTGGCCGCATGATACCGCGCTCTCGGTCGCCGGGTTCGCGCGCTACGGCCTGCAGGATGCGGTTTTGCAGTTCACCGGGCAGATGTTCGAGGCGGCGGTCCATTTCGACATGCGGCTGCCCGAACTGTTCTGCGGCTTTCCGCGCGCGCCGGGGGAGGCGCCGATCGCCTATCCGGTCGCTTGTCTGCCACAGGCCTGGGCGGCGGGCGCGGTGTTCATGCTGCTGCAATCCTGCCTCGGCATCACCATCGATGGCTGGCAAGGCGACATTGTGCTCGACCGCCCGGCGCTGCCCGAGGGGGTCGACCGTCTCCACCTCCGCGGCCTGCCACTCGGCAAGGATAGGATCGACCTTTCGTTCGAACGCACCGGCACCCGCATCGCCTGCCTGCCGCAAAGCCGCAACGGCGCCGCCATCCGCATCGCGCGCCGGGATTAGGCGGGGAAGGAAAGGCCAGGGCTCTGCCCTGGACCCGCTGGGGCCTGAGGCCCCAGACCCCCATCCTGTGAAGGGTTTTCTGGGCGAGGGGCGGAGCCCCCGCCTCCCTTACCCGGCTATTCGCGCGGCGAGGGCGTGGCCGACCTCCTCGGTGCTGGCGGTGCCGCCGAGGTCGCGGGTGCGTGGGCCGGCTGTGGCGAGGAGATCGGCGATCGCGGTTTCGATGCTGTGGGCCGCTTCTTTTTCGCCGAGATGGTCGAGCATCATCGCCGCCGACCAGATCTGGCCGATCGGGTTGCAGATGCCGCGGCCGGCGATATCGGGGGCCGAGCCGTGTACCGGCTCGAACATCGAGGGGTAGCGGCGCTCGGGATTGATATTGGCGGAGGGGGCGATGCCGATCGAGCCGGCGACGGCGGGGCCGAGATCGCTCAGGATGTCGCCGAACAGGTTGGAGCCGACGACGACATCGAACCAGTCCGGGTGCTGGACGAAATGGGCGCAGAGAATGTCGATATGGAACTGCGCCGTGGTCACGTCCGGATACTCCTTGGCCATCAGGGCGAAGCGCTCGTCCCAAAAAGGCATGGTGAAGGTGATGCCGTTCGATTTGGTCGCCGAGGTGAGGTGTTTGCGCGGCCGCGAGCGGGCCAGATCGAAAGCGTGGCGGAGCACGCGATCGACGCCGTGGCGGGTGAAGACGCTTTGCTGGCTCGCGAATTCGCGCGGCGTTCCGGCGAAGGCGCGGCCGCCGATATCGGAATATTCGCCCTCGGTGTTTTCGCGTACGACGATGAAATCGATATCCGCCGGCCCGCGCCCGGCGAGCGGCGTCGTGGTGCCCGGCAACAGGCGGCAGGGGCGGAGATTAACGTATTGGTCAAAGCCACGGCGGAGCGGAATGAGGAGCCCCCAGAGCGAGACGTGATCGGGGACGCCGGGCCAGCCGACGGCGCCGAGAAAGATCGCGTCCGCGGCGGCGAGACGTTCCATGCCGTCCGCCGGCATCATCGCGCCGGTGCGCTGATAGGTCTCGCAGGACCAATCGTAATGGTCGAGGGCGAGCGAGAAGCCGAAGCGGCGCGATGCCGCATCCAGCACGCGCAAACCCTCGGGCACGGTTTCCTTGCCGATGCCATCCCCCGGGATCACCGCGATACGATAGGCGCGCGCCATGTCTTCCTCCCCTTGTCGCCTTCCCCGATGATGGACCGTGGCCGGCAATCCGGCTAGAGCATCACCGCTCGGCTGGGCGCAAGGGGGATGAGACGGTGGCGGACGAGATGACGGATTGGGATCGCGATGCGGCACTGACCACGGCGCGGATTCTGCTGGAGATCGAGGCGGTGAATTTCCGCCCCGAGGCACCGTACACCCTGACCTCGGGCTGGAAATCGCCGGTCTATATCGATTGCCGGCGGATCATCTATTTCCCCCGCGCGCGGGCCAAGATCTGCGCCCTCGCGGTGGAGAAGATCGGCCGCCATATTGGCTATGAGAGCGTGGACGCGGTGGTCGGCGGCGAGACCGCGGGGATTCCGTTCGCCGCCTGGATCGCCGATCGGATGCTGGCGCCGATGGCCTATATCCGCAAGAAGCCGAAAGGGTTCGGGCGCAATGCCCTGATCGAGGGGGACGTGCCGGAGGGCAAGCGGACGCTGCTGGTCGAGGATCTGACTACGGACGGGCAGTCGAAAATCCATTTCGCGCAAGCATTGCGCGAGGCTGGCGCGCTCATCGAGCATGCGTTCGTGGTGTTTTTCTACGGGGTATTTCCCGGCAGCTTGCAGACCCTGGCGGGGATGGGGATCACGCTGCACCATCTCGCGACGTGGTGGGACGTGCTCGATGCCGGCAAGGATCGCGGCCATTTTCCCGAGGCGACGCTCGCCGGCGTGCGGCGCTTCCTCGAAGACCCGGTCGCGTGGTCGGCGGCGCATGGCGGCGTTGCCAGCGCCGAGGAAGCGGCGCGGCACAAGGCGGCGAAAGCCTGACCCGAACCGCGCCGCCCGGCGCTCACGGCTGGAACGCGAGAAACAGGAAGGTCGCGAAAATCACCAGATGCACGAGGCCGTGCAGGACATGGGTGCGGCCGGTGGCGAAGGTGAGGGTGCTGACCAGCATGGTCAGCGCGAGCAGCACCATGCCCGATGGCTCGAGGCCGAGAACCAGGGGCTGGCCGAGAGAGAGCGCGACGATCGCCGCGGCCGGGAACGTCATGCCGATGGTGGCGAGCGCCGAGCCGAGCGCGAGATTGAGCGAGGTCTGCAACGCGTCGTTGCGGGCCGCAGCGATCGCCGCGATGGCTTCCGGCAACAGCACCAGGATGGCGACGAAGAGGCCGGTCACCTGCGGCGGCGCGCCCACGGCGAGGCGGCCGAGTTCGACGACGACGGCGAATTTCTTCGACAAAAGCACGACCGCGGCGAGCGCGACGAGCAACAACCCGCCGCTCATCGTCAGATGCCGTGGCGGGGGGAGAACGTCCCGGTCGGGCACGGTCGCGGGGGTGATGAAATACGCGCGATGGCGCACCGTCTGGATATAGAGGAAGGCGCCATAAAGCAGCAGTGTCACCGCCGCGACGAAGGCGAGCTGGGTCGGGGCATAGGTCGGCCCCGGCGCTTTTTCGGTGAAATTCGGCAGCACCAGCGTCAGCGTCGCCAGCACGATCAGGACGGTGAGATAGGTGCCGGCCCCGGCGACGCGAAAACGCGGCTCGCGGTAACGCAGGCCACCGATCAGGATGCAGAGCCCGATCAGCCCGGTGCCGACCGTCATCACCACGGCATAAACCGTGTCGCGGGCCAACGTCGCCGCGTTTGCGTCACCCGAGAGCATCACCGAGGCGATCAGGGCGACCTCGATGATCGTCACCGCGGCGGTCAGGATCAGGGTGCCATAGGGCTCGCCGACGCGATGGGCGATCACCTCGGCATGGTGGACGGCGGCGAAGACCGCCCCGAACAGCACCGGGAACAGCAAAAGCGCGAGCCCGATCCCGACCGGGCCGGGCGCCAGATGGGCGGTGAACCCGAGCGCCGTCGCGCCCCCGTAGAACGCCACCGCCAGCAGCGGCGCGATCCAGGCCAGCCGCGGCATTCCGGGCGAGCGGTCACGGGTCATCCTCCGCCTCATGCCGGAGCGGGGTGGCGGGGTCAAGCGCCGCCCGGCCGTCATTCCCGCAAGGCGGCGATCAGGAATTCGCGGTTACCCTCGGCGCCGGTGATCGGGCTCGGCGTGAGCCCGAGCACGCGCCAGCCCGGCAGCGCCGCCCACCAGGCCGAGAGGCGCGCGCAGACCGCGTCATGCACCGCCGGGTCACGCACGATGCCGCCCTTGCCGATGCCGGCGCGCCCGGCCTCGAATTGCGGCTTGATGAGCGCAACCGCGAACGCCCCGGGAGCGGCCAGCGCGAGACCGGCGGGGAGCACGATCTCAAGCCCGATGAAACTCGCATCCGCGACCACGCAGCCGACCGGCTCCGGGATCAGCGCCGCGTCGAGCCGGCGGGCATTGGTGCGCTCATGCACGACGACCCTGGCATCCTGGCGCAGCTTCCAGGCGAGCTGCCCGTGCCCGACATCGACGGCGTGGACCCGCGCGGCCCCGCGCGCCAGCAGGACATCAGTGAAGCCGCCGGTCGAGGCGCCGATATCGAGGCCGATCCGCCCGGCCGGCGAGAGGCCGAAATGATCGAGGGCATGCGCGAGCTTGACGCCGCCGCGTGAGACCCAGGGGTGATCCTCGCCGCGCAGCGCGAGCGGTGCGTCCTCGGCGATCGGCGTTCCCGGCTTGTCGATCCGGCGTGTGCCGCAAAAGACCCGCCCGGCGAGGATCAGCGCCTGTGCCCGCGCCCGGCTCTCGACGAGCCCGCGCGCGAGCAGGAGCTGATCGGCGCGACATTTCGCCATGTCGCCGGCGCGTCGCCCTAGTGTCGCCGCGCGACGACGAAGCGGGCCAGCGCGTGGAGATTGGCGGCGCGCTCGCCAAAAATATCGAGATGGCTTGCCCCTTGTTCCGCGAGCAGGAGCGCCTGGGCGCGGGCGCGCTCGGGGCCGAGGATGGAAACCAGCGTCGCCTTGCCGGCGGCTTCGTCCTTGCCGGCGGTCTTGCCGGTTTCCGCGGTGGTGCCGAGCGCATCGAGCAGGTCATCGGCGATCTGGAACGCGGCGCCGATATCGCGGCCGTACCAGGCCAGCGCCTGGCGCTGGGCGTGCGGGGCGCGGCCGAGAATGGCGCCGGCCTCGGCGCTGAACTGGATGAGCCGCCCGGTTTTCAGCGCTTGCAGCCGCACCACCTCGGCCTCGCTCAGCCGTTTGCCCTCCGCCGCCATGTCGATCATCTGGCCGCCGACCATGCCGCGGGCGCCGGCGGCATGGGCCAGCGCCAGCACCAGCTCGGCGCGCGCCTGCGGGTCGGAATGGGTGTCGGGCTCGGCCAGCACCTCGAAGGCGCGGGTCTGCAACGCATCGCCGGCCAGAATAGCGGTCGCCTCGTCGAAGGCGCGATGGGTGCTCGGTTGGCCACGGCGGAGATCGTCGTCATCCATCGCCGGCAGATCGTCATGCACCAGCGAATAGGCGTGCAGCATCTCGACCGCGGCGGCGACACGGGCGGCGCAGGTGGCGTTGACCATGAACAGCGCCGCGCTCTCCAAGACCAGAAAAGCGCGGAGCCGCTTGCCACCGCCGAGCGTCGCATAGCGCATGGCTTCGAAGAGGCGCGCCTCCGGCCCCTCGGGGATCACGAGCAGGGTCTCCAGCGCCGCCGTGACCCGCGCCGCCGCCGCGCCGAGCGCCGCCGCGAGCCGGGGATCGGGGGCGTGATCGGGCGTCGCCGGCGCGGCGGGCGGGATCTCCGTCATCACGCCACCGGGCGGGTGGTGAGCCCGTCCTCGGTCACCACGATGGCGTTGATGCGCGCCTCCACCTCGGCCAGCCGCGTCTCGCAATGCTGGCGGAGCGCGGTGCCGCGCTCATAGGCGGCGAGCGCGTCTTCGAGTGTCTGCCGCCCTTCCTCCAGGGCGCGCACGATCTGCTCCAGCTCGGCCATGGCGTCCTCGAAGGAAAGATCGGCGACGGGGCGCGGGGGCGCGGTGGCGGGCATGGGGAGATCCTCCGGCGCGAGGGTTGCGAACCGCCTGCTCGTATCGCGCCGGCGGCGCCGCGCCAACCCCCGGCCTTCCCCTCCGCGTCTTCTTCTTGATCCCCCCTGGCGGGCGGGGCGCGGGCGGCCTAGGCTTTTCCGAGCGGCCCGCCTTCCGGGGATGCGCCGTCTTGGCGCCTCGCCCGAACCGCCGGGCCGATCACGGCTTCAGGAGGAAGTGACATCATGGAAGATATCGTCATCGTCGCCGCAGCCCGCACCCCGGTCGGCAGCTTCAACGGCGCTTTCGGGTCGGTTGCGGCGCACACGCTCGGCGCGACCGCGCTCACGGCGGCGATGAGCCGCGCGAAACTCGACCCCGCAGACGTCGACGAGGTGATCCTCGGCCAGATCCTCGCCGCCGGTCAGGGCATGAACCCGGCCCGCCAGGCGGCCCGCGCCGCCGGCATCCCGGACGACAAGACGGCGTTCGGCATCAATCAGGTCTGCGGCTCCGGCCTTCGCGCCGTGGCGCTCGCGGCGCAGCAGGTGATCAGCGGTGAGAGCCGGATCGTCGTCGCCGGCGGCCAGGAAAGCATGAGCCTCGCCCAGCACGCGGCGCATCTCCGCGCCGGCGTGAAAATGGGCGATCTCGGCTTCGTCGATACCATGATCAAGGACGGGCTCTGGGACGTCTTCAACGGCTATCACATGGGCGTCACCGCCGAGAACGTCGCCCGTGCCTATCAGATCACCCGCGAGGAGCAGGACGCCTTTGCCCTCGCCTCGCAGCAGAAGGCGAGCGCGGCGCAGAAGGCCGGCCGTTTCCAAAGCGAGATCGCGCCGGTGACGGTGAAGGGCCGCAAGGGCGACGTGGTGGTGAGCGAGGACGAATATATCCGCCACGATGCCTCCGCCGAGGCGATGGCCAAGCTGCGCCCGGCCTTCACCAAGGATGGCACGGTGACGGCGGCGAATGCGAGCGGCATCAACGACGGCGCCGCCGCCCTCGTCGTGATGGCGGCGAGCGAGGCGGCCAAGCGCGGCCTGACGCCGCTTGCCCGCATCGCCGCCTTCGCGACCGCCGGCGTCGATCCGGCGCTGATGGGCACCGGCCCGATCCCGGCCTCGCGCAAGGCGCTGGGGCGCGCCGGCTGGCGCGTCGAGGATCTCGATCTGATCGAGGCCAACGAGGCGTTTGCGGCGCAAGCCTGCGCGGTGAACAAAGATCTCGGCTGGGATCCGGCGAAGGTGAACGTCAATGGCGGCGCGATCGCGATCGGCCATCCGATCGGCGCGTCCGGCGCGCGCATCCTGGTGACGCTGCTCGCCGAGATGGCCCGACGTGACGCCCATAAGGGCCTGGCGACGCTCTGCATCGGCGGCGGCATGGGTGTTGCCATGTGCGTCGAACGCTGAGCCAGCGCGCTCCCCGCCCGAGATTCGAGTGGGGAGCGCGATTTGCTGTGCCGCAACATTGATTTTGCTCAACATAATCCCCAAAAGCCGTGCTAGGCTGATTGCCGCGAGAAGTTCATAACGGGAGGCAAGCATGGAACGAGTCGCATTGGTTACCGGCGGAACACGGGGCATCGGGGCGGCGATTTCGCGAGCGCTCAAGGCTGCGGGGTGCCGCGTGGTCGCGAGCTATGCCGGCAATGATGCGGCGGCGAGGGCGTTTGCCGAGGAAACCGGGATCGCGGTGCTGCGTTTCGATGCCGGCGATTATGATGCCTGCGAGATCGCGGTCGCGGAGATCACCAAGGGACACGGCCCGATCGCCGTTCTCGTCAACAATGCCGGCATCACCCGCGACACCACGCTCGCGCGCATGACGCGCGAGATGTGGGATACGGTGATCGCGACCAATCTCACATCCTGTTTCAATCTCTGCAAGCTCACCTTCGATGCGATGCGGGCGCAGAAATTCGGCCGCGTCATCAATATCAGCAGCATCAACGGCCAGGCCGGACAATACGGGCAGGTGAACTACTCCGCCGCCAAGGCCGGGATGATCGGCTTCACCAAGGCGCTGGCGCAGGAGGGGGCGCGGCACGGCATCACCGTCAACGCCATCGCCCCCGGCTACATCGATACCGAAATGGTGCGCGCGGTGCCGGAGGAGGCGTTGCAGAAAGTGATCGCGAAAATCCCGGTCGGCCGCCTCGGCGAGGCCGCGGAGATCGCCCGCGGCGTGGTGTTCCTTGCCGCCGAGGAAGCCGGTTTCATCACCGGCGCGACATTGACCATGAATGGCGGCCAATACATGACCTGAGCGCCATTAAGGAACCTTTGAAAAAATCCCTTACGCTGCGGTTTTGATCGGCCGATCATCGCTCGCCCGACATCCACTCGGCCAGAAAATCGCGTTGTTCAGGGATTTCTTGGGAAGGCAGGAAGGGCCTGCTCGGCTTTTACAAGTTCAGTGTTGGCCCTTTTTGCCCGTCACCCGATTCCTCTGCCCCCTGACACGCCCGCTTGACAGGCCCGGCGGGGCTTTCTAGAAGGCGCTTCCTGGCTCGAAGGGGCATGTCTCCGTTCGGGGATGTCCGGGTGAGTGTTCGCTTAGTGATGGTGATGAGGGCCCATGGCCAATACCGCTTCCGCGCGCAAGCGCATCCGCCAGACGGCCCGCCGCACCGAGCGTAATCGCGCCCGGAAATCACGCGTGCGGACCTTCATCCGCAAGGTCGAGGCGGCGATCGCCGGCGGCAACAAGGACGAGGCCGCGGCTGCGCTCCGCCTCGCCGAGCCGGAAATGCAGCGCGCCGCCGGCAAGGGCGTGCTGCCGAAGAACACCGCCTCGCGCAAGGTCTCGCGCTTGGCTGCGCGCATCAAGGCACTTTCGCTTTCGTGAAAATTTTGCACCCGCAGTCTTGACGACTGCGGGTCGCGCGGCTGAAGATGACAAATCCGTGTCAGAGCGACGGCACGGATTTGGTATTCTGCGCCCAATTCCCGTGCCGTAATCGCGCCCCGCAAAAGTAAAAACGCTTGCTCGGCAGGGATGGGCAAGTGGTTTTTTTGCTGTTTGATAGTCAAATTCACTCGATTTGCACTAATTTCCCCTCGGCGACTTTCGTGGTTGCTTCCGCCGGACCTTCGGTCTAGTGTCCCCCCTTCTCAATTCTGTCTATGGACGATGATTTGATCGCGCGCCCCGGCCGGGGCCAGCGCGATAGGCGCAATAGGTGGTTTTGGGCTGCCCCACGATCCTCGTGGCGAACGGGGGGCTGTGCCGGGGGAGCATTAAGGTGGGCGAGGCAGTGTCAGGCAATAGCGGCATGGACCGGGAGCGCAATCTTGCCGCGGCTTTTGCCGGCGGTTTCGAAGCCCTGGAGGGCGCCGACAAGGCCACGGACGGCGAAGCGCCGGTGGGGGCCGAGATGGGGGCCGAATTGGGGTCCGAGGTAGGGGGCGGGGTCGACGCCGCGCTGGCCGCGCAGTGGAGCCGGGTGCGCAGCCGGCTGCAAGCCGATGTCGGCGAGGTCGAATACCGTTCCTGGCTCCGTCAGATGGTGCTCGCCGGATGTGACGGCGATGAGATCACTATTCTTCTTCCCACCCGCTTTCTTCGTGACTGGGTGCGCCGCCATTATGGCGAGCGGCTGGTGCTATTGTGGCAGATGGAGAACCCGGCGGTGCGCCGGATCGATATGCGCGCCGGCAAGCTCGGTGCCCGCGCGGCACCGAGCGGCGGCGGTTTCGCCGAGAGTCTGGCAAGCCCGCCGCGCCCTCGAGCGCTGCCGGCGGCCAAACCCGGCCTTGCCGCTGCCCCGCCCCCGCCTTCCTCTCCTTCCCCGGCGAGTGCCGCGCCGGAGCGCCCGGCGACCGATGTCTCCGGCCTCGACAAGCGCTTTGATTTCGACAATTTCGTCGTCGGCAAGCCCAATGAGTTCGCCTATGCCTGCGCCCGGCGGGTGGCGGAGCATCCGGCGGTGCCGGGGTTCAACCCGCTTTTCCTCTATGGCGGGGTTGGTCTCGGCAAAACCCATCTGATGCATGCCATCGCCTGGGATCTGATCGGCCGTGGCGGCGGGCGAGTTTCGGTTGCTTATATGTCAGCGGAAAAATTCATGTATCGCTTCATCGCCGCGATCCGCAGCCAGGCGACGATGGAGTTCAAGGAGCAGTTGCGCGGCGCCGATGTGCTGATGATCGATGATCTTCAGTTCCTGATCGGGAAAGACAACACCCAGGAGGAATTCTTCCACACCTTCAATGCCCTGGTCGATGCCGGCAAGCAGATCGTGGTCTCGGCCGACAAGTCGCCCTCCGATCTTTCGGGGCTTGAGGATCGTCTGCGCACCCGGCTCGGCTGCGGCATGGTTGCCGACCTCCATGCCACCACCTTCGAGCTGCGGCTTTCCATTCTGGAGGCGAAGGCGAGCCGCGCCGGGGCTGCGGTTCCGGCCAAGGTGATGGATTTCCTGGCCCACAAGATCACCACCAATGTCCGCGAACTCGAAGGCGCGCTCAATCGCCTGATCGCGCATGCCAATCTGTTCGGCCGGCCGATCACCCTCGAGACCACCCAGGAAGTTCTGCACGATATCCTCAAGGCGCATGATCGCCGCATCACCATCGAGGAGATTCAGCGCAAGGTTTCCGAGCATTGGAACATTCGCCTGACCGACATGTCCTCGGCGCGGCGGGCGCGCAATGTCGCCCGTCCGCGTCAGGTCGCGATGTATTTGGCCAAGCAGCTCACCAGCCGCAGCCTGCCGGAGATCGGCCGCAAATTCGGCAATCGTGATCACACCACGGTGATGCACGCGGTGGCGCGGGTGAGCGAGTTGATGGAACGCGACGCCGCTTTCGCCGAGGATGTCGAGCTTCTCCGCCGGATGCTGGAATCCTAACAGGCTGCGGGTCCGGGGGCGCTGCCCCCGGCGGGTCCAGGGCAGCGCCCTGGCCTGACTTATTTCCCCCTATTTTTTCCCCCATTACCCGCTTTTTCTCCCACCACCCGCTGCAGCCAGGCGAGCAGTGGCCGCCAGAGCGTGGTTTCGGCGCTGGTGCCGGCGATCATGCCGATATGGCCGGCCTGCGGCGTGAGCAGGGTGGCGCCGGGGATGAGGGTTGCGAGTGGGCGGGCGCTGGCGGGGGGCACCAGGCGGTCGCGGCTTGGCGTCGCGATGAGGCAAGGCATGCGGAGCGCGCCTGGGTCGACGGGAAGCCCGGCGATGAGCCAGGCGCCTTGCGCCGGGGTATTATCGCCGTACCAGCCGGCGATGGTTTCGCGCGCCACCGGCTCGGCGAGCGGCACGCCGTCATTCAGCCAGTCCTCGAGGGCGACGAAGCGGCGGGCGCGGGGGGAGCGCGGGTCGAGTTTCGCGAAAGCGCGGTATTTTGCGCCGACGCCGAAGGGATCGACGAGCGCGAACAGGGTTTGCAGCCAGTCGATCGGCAGGCTGTGGCCGAGGGCGAAGGCCGGTTCCATGAGCGGCAGCAGGCGGGCGAGGGCGCGCGCGCGGGCGGGGTCGTCGGCGTGGAAATCCCAGGGGGTGGCGAGCAAGGCGAGGGCGCGGAGACGTTTGGGCTGGCGGAGTGCGGCGGCGAGGGCGAGCAGGCCGCCCATGCAGTAGCCGGCGAGGATGGGGTTTCCCCCGATCGCGCCGATCGCGCGTTCCAGCCGCCCGGCGACGTAGTCGGTGAGGGTGAAGCGGCGTTCGCGCTCGCCGGGCCAGCCCCAATCGAGGAGCAGCGGGTGGAAGCCGGCGGCGGCGAGGAAGCGGAGCAGGGAGGCGCTGTCGTCGAGGTCGAGGATATAGCCACGATTGATGAGGCTCGGGACGAAGAGGATGGGCGGCCCTGCGCCGCCGTAATCGAGGAGGCGGGTTTCGCCTTCGGCCCAGATCGCCGGCGGCTCGGGGAGGGTGCGCCGCCAGGGGTGGCGGCGATAGGCGGCGATGCCGGCGATGAGCGCGCGGTCCTCGGCGAGGGTGGCGGCGAGGACGGCGCGGGCGAGGGCGTCAGGATCGCCGCTTGCTTGCGCGAGGCGGACGAATTGGGGATTTCGGCGCGGGTTCCAGCCGGGCCAGGCGCCGCTCGAGGGCGGCAAGCCGGCGATGGAGGCGCTCGATTTCAGCATCGCGAGGGTCAGATGGAGCAGCAGCGGCCGTGGCCCGCGGCGGCTGAGCGGCGCCGGCGGCGTGGTCTGGCTCATGCGGCGGCCCGTGGGGCGGCCCGTGGGGCGGGTTGGACCACGCGGGATTGGATCGGGGCATCGCCTGAATGGCGCCCGCCATCATGCCGGCCCAGAGAGCGGCGAGGGTCTGCCAGGTGTCCTGGGTCTCGCGGTCGGTGATCAGGGCGGTGATTTCGCTTTGCCAAAGCGTGATCCAGTCTTGCGCGAGGGCGGCGAGATCGGGCGCGCCGGCCGTTGCGTCGTCCGGCGGGTCTTCCCCGCCGGGCGGCGTGCCGGACGCTCTGGCGGTGCTCATGCCTCATCCATTTTCCGTCTTCGCCTCGTCATTCGGTCCGCCGTCGTCGAGAGAGATTTGCCACCCTTCGCGGAGGCGGGCAGAGTGCGGGATATAACGCGCCGCAACATAGGGAACGATCGATGTCAGAGCCAGAGCCGCCGCGCCGCGCCGAGCCGCCAGCCGCCCCCCCGCTGGTGATCAAGAAATACGCCAATCGGCGCCTCTACAATACCGAAAGTTCGAGCTACATCACGCTCGACACGCTCGCCGACATGGTGCGCGCGGGGCGGGATTTCGTGGTCTATGACGCGAAAACCGGCGACGACATCACCCGCTCCGTTCTCACCCAGATCATCGTCGATGAGGAAAACAAGGGCCGGGCGCTGCTCCCGACCGGGTTTTTACGGCAGCTCATCGGGCTTTATGGCGAGGGTTTTCAGGGGCTTCTGCCGAGTTATCTGGAGCAGGCGATGGCGAGTTTCGCCGAGCAGCAGCAGCAGATGCGCCGGGCGATGCAGCAGACGGTGGGCACGCTATTCCCCGGGGTCGAGGAGATGAGCCGGCGTAATCTCGCGATGATGGAGCAGGCGATGAGTTTTTTCTCGCCGTTCCAGAAGGCGCGGGAGGCGCGGGCCGGCGCGGCCGAGGAAACCGCCGAGCGCGAGCACGAAATCGCGGTGCTGCAGGCGGAGATCGCGGCGTTGCGGGCGGAGCTGGCCCGGCGTGGGGCGGGTCAGAGCGGCAAGACCGCCGAAGCGCCGCCGGCGCAACCCCGGGGTGAAAAATCCGGCGGCAAACCCGGCTGACTGGCGGATTTCCGGGAGGAAACCAGGGCGGCACGTTAATATATCGTTTTTCCTTTGACGATCTTTCGGAAAAGTGCCACATTCGCGCATGGAGAGACGGTCGCAGGGCATGACCCCGTGACCAGAAGATGTGAGAATCCGCAGTTTTCCTTGTTTTCGATCGTCTCGGAGGCCGCCATGTCCAACCATGAAGCAACCACCCCCCGCTATAACGCGGCGGAGGACGAAAGCGAGGGGTCGCTCGCGCTGGACGGGCTGCACGCGGCCGGATTCGAGGATGCGGCGCCGCGCGAAAGCCGTGCCGCCGGCCGCGCCAGCCTCGCCGACCGCCATGTCGGCGCGCGCATCCGCGAACGTCGCACCATGCTCGGCCTCTCGCAGCAGCAACTCGCCCAGATGATCGGCGTCACCTACCAGCAGGCGCATAAATACGAGCGCGGCTTCAACCGCATCTCGGCTGGTCGGCTCTATGATATCGCGGTGGTGCTCGGGGTGCCGATCGCGTGGTTTTTCGAAGGGCTGGCACCGGACGAGGAGACCCAGGCAGCGACCCCGCGCCAGCGCATGTGCCTCGAACTCGCCCGCAATTTCGCCGCGATCGACAATCTCAAGCACCAGGAAGCGTTGAGCAATATGGCCCGCGCGCTCGCCGCCCAATCGGCGGCGATGCACGGGCGCTAAAGATTCGTTCCATGGCCTGCCTCAGGAGGCGTTTTTCTCAAAAAATGACTGGTTTTGATGGGGGAGCCCGACGCCATGCCTTTATACGAAGCTTTTCTTGAGGCTTTCGTCGCGGCGTACAACGAGGCTCACAAACAGCACGCGGCGCAGTGGCCAGCTATCTGGGGCGACTACGGTCGATTTTCGGATTTCATGCTTTACGACAACGACTCCGTCATCAAACGGACCGCCCCAGCTATGCAGTTGGGCTGCTATCACGGCGAGCCGTTGCGTCTTGATGCGGTTTTCACAAATGACTCTCAGGAAGGCTGGAACTGGTTCCCGCCGGTCGTCATCATTGAGCACGAAAATAATCCAAAAGGATTCCATGGAGAAGTCCAAAAACTTTTGTCGGTACGCGCCCAGCTAAAAGTCGGCATCACTTATTTTCTTATAGGCGATCGCGGTAATCCGGATCAGCTATTCGCACATTTAATCGGATTGATCGGGCGTTTATTTAATCAAGCCGGTGGTAATATTCAAGAAAGTCCCAAGTCAGAATATCTTTTTGTTGTTGGGGTCGAACATTCCGAGCGGATACTGTCTTGGTACCAACTGAATTTCACTGCCGGCGTTGGCGTCGGCAATATCAGGTTTGAGCCCGTAAACGCTGGGTAATCTACGCCCAACACGCATCCCGCGTCGGCTTGCCTGCGCTGCCGCCCGCATTGGCGGGTGGGCGCGGCGTTCCAGGATGCCAGATCACACCTGGTCGTAATCGACCGTGATTTCGGCGCTGTGCGGATGGGCCTGGCAGGTGAGGACGAAGCCCGCCGCCAGTTCCCACGGCTCCAGCGAGTAATTCACCGCAATGTCCGCCTCGCCGGCGATAAGCCGCGCCCGGCACGAGCAGCACATGCCGCCACGGCAGGCGTAAGGAAGATCGAGCCCGGCGCGGAGGCCGGCTTCGAGCACGCTCTCGCCTTCGGCGACCGGGACCGAATGGCTGCTGCCATCGATGATGATCGTTGCCCGGCAGGCGGCCGCGATATCGGCGGAAGCTGCCGCGGGTGGCGGCGGCGGCGGGGCGCCCGTCGAGAAGCGCTCGCGGCGGAGGCGCGCCTCGGGCAGCCCTGCGGCCAGCAGCGCTTCCGTCACCGTCTCCGCCATCGCCGCCGGGCCGCAGATCAGGGCGTGGTCGATCGACGCCGCCGGGATCGCGTGGCGGAGCAGGCGGGCGATCTTCGCGGCATCCAGCCGGCCATGCAGAAGATCGAGATCCTGGTGCTCCCGCGACAGGATCGGATACAACGCGAAGCGGTCGGGCGCGCGGTTCTTGAGGTCGAACAGCGCCTCACGAAACAGCATCTCGGCACCGCTCGGGGCGCCGTAGGCCAGAAAAAACCGGCTTTCGGGCTCTTCCGCCAAAATCGCGCGCAGTTGCGAGAGGATTGGCGTGATGCCCGAGCCGGCGGCGAAAGCGGCGAAAACGCGCCGCGCGTCGGGCTCGGGGGCGAGGCCGAAACGCCCCGCCGGGGTTGCCACCTCGATCTCATCGCCGGCGGCGAGGCTGGTATTGGCCAGCGTCGAGAACACCCCGCCTGGCACCTGCTTCACGGCGATGCGCAATTCGCCATCACCCGGCGCGCTGCAAATCGAATAGGAGCGCCGGATCTCGGCCCCATCGACGACGCAGCGAAGGGTCAGATACTGCCCCGGCGTGAAGCGAAACGCCTCGCCAAGCGCCGGCGGCACGGCGAAAGCGAGCGAAACCGCGGACGGCGTCTCACGCCGCACCTCGCGGAGCGTCAGGCGGTGAAAGGCACGGCGGGTCAGTGGCATTTGAACGCCTCGAACGGCTCGCGGCAGGCGGTGCAGCGCCAGAGCGCTTTGCACGCCGTCGCGCCGAACGGGGAGATGAGTTCGGTGGCCGGGGAGGCGCAGCGCGGACAAAGCGGCGCGCGCGGCGCCGGCGGCGCGATGCCGGCAGCGGCGAGCTTGCGCCTGCCCGCTTCGCTCAGCCAATCCGTCGTCCAGGCCGGGGCGAGCACGGTGCGCACCCGCGCTGGCGCGATCCCGGCCTCCGCCAGGGTGCTCCGGATCGCTGCGGTGATTTCCACCATCGCCGGGCAGCCGGAATAGGTCGGGGTGATCACCACCTCGATCCCGTCGCCAACCGGCGCGACATCGCGCAGAATGCCGAGATCGGCGATGGTGAGGAACGGCAATTCGGGATCGGCGACCGCGGCGAGCGCCGCCCGCGCCCGCGCCGCGAGATCGGCGCCGCTCACCACGTCGCTCCCGGATGGCTGCGGGCGAGATGCTGCATGGTGGCGAGCAGATGGCCGAGATGCTCGGAATGCCGCCCGGCGCGCCCGCCGCTCGGCGCCCATTCCCCGCTCGGGCGGGCGAGATTGGCTGCGGCGAACACCCGGTCGATGGTCGCATCCCAGAGCGGGCGCAGCGTTGCCGGATCGATCACCGCGCCGGCTTCGGCCAGCGCCGCCTCGCCGGCCTCGGCGGTGAACATCTCGCCGGTGAACGGCCAAAGCGCATCGAGCGCCGCGGCGAGACGGCGATGGCTTTCCGCCGTGCCGTCGCCGAGGCGGATCACCCAGGCGGCGGCGTGGCGAAGATGATAGGCCATCTCCTTCTCGGCTTTGGCGGCGATGGCGGCGAGGGTCGCATCACCGGCGGCGGTCATCGCCCGCCAATAGGGATCGGCGAAGGCGGCATAGAGGAAATGGCGCAGCATGGTTGCCGCGAAATCGCCGTTCGGCTGCTCGACGAGAAGCAGATTGCGGAATTGCGGCGGGTCGCGGAAATAGGCGAAATCATCTTCGCCATGGCCGGCGCCCTCGATCGCGCCGGCGTACTCGTAAAGCAGCCGCGCCTGGCCGATGAGATCGAGGGCGAGATTGGCGAGCGCCAGCTCCTCCTCCAGGATCGGCGCATGGCCGGTCCATTCCGAGAGACGATGGCCGAGGATCAGCGCGTCATCGGCGCGGGCGAGGAGGGCGCGGAGAAGCGGCGTCTCCACCAGGGTGAGGGCGCTGCCCACCATCGCGCCCATCGCCGGCTCACATATGCCCGACATCCTCGGGGACCTCGTAAAATGTCGGATGGCGGTAGATTTTCGACCCGGTCGGCTCGAACAGCATCCCCGCCTCGGCGGGGTCGGAGGCGATGATCGCGGCCGCCGGCACCACCCAGAGCGAGGCCGCCTCGCCGCGGCGGGTGAAAAGATCGCGTGCCGCGGCGAGCGCCATCTCGGCGTCGGTGGCGTGGAGCGAGCCGGCATGGCGATGGGCGAGGCCGTTGCGGCTCCGGATGAACACCTCCCAAAGCGGCGACAGATCGGCGCTCATGCCGCCTGCGCCTTCGTCGCGCGCGGCTTTTCGGCGTGGGCGCGCGCCGCGTCGCGTACCCAGGCGCCGTCCTCATGGGCGCGGCGGCGCGCCTCCAGGCGCTCGCGGTTGCAGGGGCCGTTGCCGGCGAGTACCGCCTCGAACTCCGCCCAATCGATCGGTCCGGCGCGCCAATGGCCGGTTTCGGCATCGAAGGCGAGGGCCGGGTCGGGGGGGGTGAGGCCGAGAAATCGCGCCTGCGGCACCGTCGCGTCGAGGAATTTCTGACGCAATTCGTCGTTGGAGAAACGCTTGATCTTCCAGCGCGTGGAGGTCTGGCTGTGCTGGCTTTGCGCGTCTGGCGGGCCGAACATCATCAGAACCGGCCACCACCAGCGATCGAGCGCGTCCTGCGCCATCGCCTTCTGCGCCGGCGTGCCGCGGCAAAGCGTCAGCATGATCTCGAAGCCCTGGCGCTGGTGAAAACTCTCCTCCTTGCAAATCCGGATCATCGCGCGCGCATAAGGGCCATAGGAGCAGCGGCAGAGCGGGATCTGGTTCATGATCGCGGCGCCATCGACCAACCAGCCGATGGCGCCGATATCGGCCCAGGTGAGCGTCGGGTAGTTGAAAATCGAGGAATATTTCGCGACCCCGGCCAGAAGCTGATCGACCAGCGCCTCCCGCGCGACGCCGAGCGTCTCGGCAGCGGCGTAGAGATAAAGCCCGTGCCCGCCTTCGTCCTGGACCTTGGCGAGCAGCGCCGCCTTGCGCCGGAGCGAGGGCGCGCGGGTGATCCAGTTCCCCTCCGGCAACATGCCGACGATTTCGGAATGGGCGTGCTGGCTGATCTGGCGGATCAGGGTGCGGCGATAGGCTTCGGGCATGAAATCCCGGGGCTCGATGCGCTGTTCGGCGTCGATCCGCGCCTGAAACCGCGCCGCCGCGGCGGCATCCACGGGCGCGCCCGGCGCCTCGGCGGTGTTCAGAGCCTGAGTATACATCGGACAGCCCCCGGATCATGGGATCGATACGACATAATATATAACAAAATATCTCTTTTCAACTATTTTCTGTAATTCATTCGGCGCGCGCCAGGAGCAGCGCCGCGAGATGCGCGAATTCCGTGACGCTCAGGGTTTCGGCGCGGCGGGTCGGGTCGATCCCGGCTTCGGCGAGCAGCGTCTCGCCGCCGAGCGGCGCGAGGGCGCGGCGCAGCATCTTGCGGCGCTGGCCGAAGGCGGCGGCGCTGACCCGCTCGAGGGCGGCGCGGAGGGCGGGCGGCGGCTGGCGCGGATGCGGGCTGAGCCGCACCACAGCGGAGGCGACGGCAGGCGGCGGGGTGAAGGCCGCCGGCGGGAGACGCAAGACCAGATCGGTCGCGCAGAGGAACTGCGCCAGCACCGCGAGCCGGCCATAGGCGGGGCTGTCGGGCGCGGCGCAGATCCGTTCCGCGACTTCGCGCTGGAACATCAGCACCAGACGCTCGAACGCGCCGGCGGCGCGTAGCCAGGAGACGAGCAAGGGCGTTGCGATATTATAGGGGAGATTGGCGACGATCACCCGCGGCGCCGGCACGAGCGCCGGATAATCGAGGCCGAGCGCGTCCGCCTCGATCACCGTGAGCCGCGCCCCGGCGGCGGGCTGCAATTCGGCGAGTGCCGCGATCGCGCGACGGTCGATCTCGATCGCGGTGACGCTGGCGGCGTCGCTTGCGAGCAGGGCGCGGGTGAGCCCGCCTGGTCCCGGCCCGATTTCGATCACATGCGCGCCGGCGAGCGGCAGGGCGGCGGCGGCGATGCGGGCGGTGAGATTGAGATCGAGCAGAAAATGCTGGCCCAACGCCTTGCGCGCCGCCAAACCATGGCGGGCGATGACATCGCGCAACGGCTCGGCGAGAGGATCACCCACCAAGAAAGGGGTCTCTTTTTATTTCCAAAAAAGAAGCAAAAAGACTTTCCCCCCGCTTCCCCGGAGTGGGCAGTGCCGCAGGCATAGCCCAACGGATAAAAGTTTTTGGTTCTTTTTTCAAAAAGAACATTTTCCTTGTTTATTCTCTCAAATCTCTCAAGCCCCTCCGACCCGCTGATCGATCGAGGCGCGGCGATGGAGATCGCGCATCATCTGGCGCGAGATCAGTTCGACGCGCTGGCTGAAGAGCTGGTTCATCACCTCTTCCTTGGACGGCATGCCGAGATTGCGCTCCTCACGGGAGCAGACGATGACCACCATGATGCCCTCCTGGGTCACCAGGGGCTCGCTCGGCTTGTTTTCGCTGAGCTTGCCGAGCAGGGCGCGGAGTTCGGGCGGGTTGACGGATTCGAGGCGGACCTCGACCGGGTCGGGGCGTGGCGGGTTGCCGGCCGCCTTGTCGGCCGCCGCCATTGCCTCGCAGCTATGCACATTGGTCGAGATTTGTTTGGCGCGGAGCAGCATGTCGTGCTGCTGCTGGGTCGGGTTCTGGGGGTCGAGCGGGGTCGCGAATTTCAGGAACACCTGGCGGATTTTGAGGAGCGTCGCGGGATCGTTGCCGATCTGGCGTTTGGCGAGCAGGGTGACGATGGAGAGCCCGCCGGCGACCGGAACCGGGTTGCTGATCGCGCCCGGCGGCATTTCGGTGACCAGGTGGGCGATTGGTGATTCGAGCTGGTTGGGCCGCACCCAGCCGAGATCGCCGCCCTGCAAGGCGGTCTGGCTCTGGCTGAACTGCGCCGCGACGACGGCGAATGGCGCGCCGTTGCGCAATTGCTGGATCACGGTTTCGGCGAAACGCTGAGTATCGGCGGCGCGTGCCGGCTCGTCGATGGGGAGGAAAATCTCTGCGACGTGATATTCCATCTGGCCGGTCTCGGCCTTGATCATGTGCAACTGCTCGTTGACGTCCTGCTCGGTGACGCGGTCGGCGACGCCCATCTGTTCGCGCAAAACCCGCGACCAGCCGAGCTGCACGCGGGTCTGGTCGTAGAGGG
Organism: Pseudomonadota bacterium; assembly: GCA_021798915.1. Taxonomy (GTDB): domain Bacteria; phylum Pseudomonadota; class Alphaproteobacteria; order Acetobacterales; family Acetobacteraceae; genus Acidibrevibacterium. The sequence goes on along the minus strand of JAJZBM010000001.1, from coordinate 219,870 downwards.
TGTGGATTTCGGCGCCATCGGAGGCGAGCCGGCGCGCCAGTGTCCCCGGCGGCATGTTGTTGCGCTTTTCGAGATTGCCGATGGTCTCGGCGATGTCCTTGTTGGTGACGGCGATCTTGCGCCGCTGCACCTCTTGCAGGCGGAGCCGCTCGTCGATCAGCTCGCGCACCACCTGCGGCGTCAGCCGGTCGAGCACTTCGCGGGTGATGGGAAGCCCGCTCGAGAGGGCGAACAGGCGGCGGCGGTTATCGACGTCCTGGGCGCTGATGACGTCGCCATTGACGACCGCGACGATGCGCGATTCCCGCTCGGGATCGAGGGTGTCGTCGGTGGTCTTGGCGTTGCCCGCCGGCCCCCCCGGATGTTCGGCGGCGTGTTTGTCGGGCGCTGACGCGGGTGCTGACGCGGGCGCTGGCGCGGGTGCCGGGGGCGCGAAGGGGGTTTGCGCGCTGGCCGCGGCGGCGGTGGCCAGCCACCAGAGGCAGGTGAGCAAAGGCAGCGCGGGCGCGGCACTCTGCCGCAAAAGCGGGGGCATCGGGGAAACTTCCTCTCCCAAGAGCGGTCTCGGCGAGCCATAGCATAATCGGGCAGCGCGCGCCCCTACATCAGCGGGACGCCGAATTGTCCGAGGGTCTTGAAGGTCATGTTGATGGTCAAGGCCTGGACATTGCTGATGCCGTTATAGTTCGTGAACAGATCGAAGTAGTTCAATGCCACGATGAAGCAATCGTCTTCATAGCCGCCATCGAGGCCATAGGCGACCAATTGGTTGAGCTGCATGTTGCGCTGGATATAGCCGCCGGCCCGCCAATTGCCGAATTTGGTCTGTATCCCGGTCAGAATTTCGTTGCGCGGGAAATTGAGCGACTGGTACGGGGCATAGGAGGGCGCCGGGATGGTCGGCAACTGATTATAGAAATAGAACGGGTCGAGATTGCTGTAGATATAGCCGAAATCGACGCGGAAATTCGGCGGCCCGACCGTCAGCCTGGTGTCGTTGAACTCGGTTGCGCCGGTGTCGTGGTTGAGGCGGAAGCGATAGGTGACGTTGAGCCAGTCGGCGGGCTCGTAATAGACCCGCCCGACGATATCGGAGATATTGCCGCCGAGCCCGGAGCCGGGGCCCCAGAGCTGATATTCGGTCTGCGAACGATAGGATTGGCCGATTAGCGCGTCGAAGACGTGGCTCCCGTCGAACCACGCGAAATGCATGCCGAGATCGGCGCGCAGACCGCCGCCGAGGCGGTCGATGCCCGGCAGACGGTTGATCGAGAACAGATTGGCGTCGGTGAAGAGCTGATCGAGGCTGTCCTCGTTGGGGATGAGATAGGGCGAGGTGAAGCCGTAGCCGTCGGGGCGGATGACGAACTGGGTGATCGGCTCCAGGACCGTCGTCGCGTCGCCGTCGATGCGCGAGAACGGCCAGTTCATCCGCGCCGCCACCACCGGCTCGCCCTGGGCGACGTCGGAATGGGTGTAGGGGCTGAAATTCGGGATCTCGTTGAGGCCCTGGGCCTGATAGCCGGCGGAATAGAAGCGGGCGAGGAAATTCCATTCCTGGCCGAGCGGTCCGATCTCCGGCAAATTATAGGAGAGCGTGCCGTTGATGCGCTGGGTATCGGTGCCGATGAAGCGCAGCACGTCGAAGCCGCCGCCGGTGAAGGTGAAATATCCGCCGAGCGAATCCGGGTTCCCGACATAGTCATAAAGGTAACGTGGCAGGACGTAGGGCAGCTCCTTGTTGTTCACGATATTGAGCAAGCCCTCATAGAACTGAGTATCGAGCCGTGAATAGGCGCCCTGTCCGAAGCCCTCCAGATAGGTGGTGCTGGAAAGCACGTCGTTACCGTAGCCGGATATAAAGAAATCACGCATGTAATTTGCGGAACTGGCCTCGTTGATATTGAAGCCGTAGCGCCAATTTTCATTATAGGTGAAATCGCCGGAGCCGAAAAACAGACCCTGCATCGCGTTTTCGTCATAGGCGATGGCGGTTTCGAGCTTGATCTGGCCATTATTGAATTTCTGCCGGTACAGCGTGTCGAGCTGGGGGTCCATGCCGCTGTCGATCCAGGGGGTTATCGTGATATCCGAGTAATTATTGATGACGTAGTAATAGGGCAGCGCGAAGAAGCTGCCGATGAAGGTGTTGGAGCCGGCATCCGGGGCGAGAAAACCGCTTTCACGCTTCACCGAACTGTCGGCGGTGGAAAAATAGGGCATGTAGAAAATCGGCACGCCGAGCAGCTCCACCGTCGCGTCCTGGAACTCCATGCGCTTGGCCTGGAGATCATCCACCGCCGAATAAGCGTCGATCTGCCAGACCGGCGGCTTGGTGGGGTCGTCCTTGCAGAGCGTGCAGGCGGAATAGACCATACGGCTCAGCTCGTTGTATTGGCCGTCGACGCGCCGCGCGCCGTTGGCGGCGATGCGTGTGTTCTCCTCGAGGAGGACGCGCATGCCGCGCAGCACCGCCTCGCGCATCCCTTGCGTCAGCTCCGCGTAATCGGCGAACAGAACCTCGCCATCCGGCTCCAGCAGCACGACATGGCCGGAGGCGGCGACGACATTGGTGTTGCGGTCGAAGACGATCTTGTCGGCGCGCAGCACGTGGTCGTTCTGCCAGGCTTCGACATGGCCGGTCGCGGTGACGATGCCATTGTCGCGATCATAGGCGATCTGATCGGCGGTGAAGGATACCGCTTCGTTCGGCTTGATCGGCTCCTTGTTCAGGCTGGAGCCGTATTGCGGCTTGGTGAACGGGGTGAAGCCGGGGATGGTGGTTTGCGCGACGGCATGTGTCGCGAACGTGATCGCGATCGCGCCCGCAAGAGTGGCGAGGAGACCCCCCCAGGCCCGGCGCGGCATCGCTCAGCCGTCTTCCAGATGGAGCAGAAGCGCGATCGCCAGCATCAGCCCCGCCGCCGCCGGCGCCCAGGCGGCGAGGACGATCGGCAGCGCGCCGGAGCCGCCGAACTCCTCGGCGACCTTGGAGATCAGGAACAGGGCGAAGCCGGCGGAGACGCCGCTCCCGATCATTCGCGCGGTGCCGCCGCGCCGCGTCGGGCGCATCGAGAATCCGGCCGCGACCAGGGTCATCGTCGCCGCCAGGACCGGCAGCGCGAGCAGGCTCTGGAAGCGCAGCCGGTGGCGGATCGCGGAAAAGCCGGAGCGTTCGAGCAGAGCGATGAAATCCGGCAGCTTCCAGAAAGACAGCGTGTCCGGCGAGGCGAAACTCTCCTCGACGCGGGCGACGGTGAGATCGGTCGGCAGCAGGATCGTCGCGGCCGGATCGGGCGGGCGGTCGGCGGAGATCAGCCGCGCCTCCTCCAGCCGCCAGGAGCCGTGGTCGAGCACCGCGCGCCGCGCTTCGATGCGCTGCAAAAGCTGGTCATGCGGCGCCAGGCGGAACACGCTGACATCGGAGGCCGAGAGCACGCGGCGGGCGAGCGCCACCTGCTCGGCGTGGATGATCGAAACCCCGTCCGGGACCAGCGCGTGGTCGGATTGGCGCAGCCAGAGCTGGCCGCCGGCGAGCGAGAGCGGCCCGCCGGTCGCGGTCAGATAGGTGTTGTCGAGCGCTTCGGCGCGGGCCAGCATCACCGCCGAAAGCGGTGTCACCGCGGCGGTCGCGGCGATGCCGAGCAGGAGCGCGCATAATACCGGGCCGGCGAGGAACTGCCACGCCGAAAGCCCGGTCGCCCGCGCGACGATCAGCTCGGAAGAGCGGGTCAGGCGCCAGAACGCCGAGATCCCGCCGAGCAGCACCGCGAACGGCAGAATCTGCATCGCTTCCCAGGGCAGACGAAGCCCCGCGATCTCGGAGACGATGGCGAAGGTCGCCTGTGGCCGGGTCGCGGCGCGGCGCAGCAACTCGATGAAATCGAACAGCGCGACGAGGCCGGAGAGCGCCGCGACCATGGTCAGCACGGCAAAAGTGAAGACCCGCGAAATATAGCGGAGGAAGGTCGCGGCGATGATCATGCCGCCGCGCCGGGGACGAGGGGGGCGAGGCGGCCGAGGCGGAGTTCGGGCACGAACAGCATCCAGGCGCAGACCACGCCAGGGGCGATCGCATGCACCCAGATCAGCGGGATCAACGCCGGGATGCGCGCCGCGAGATTGGCGATCATCAGGCCGACCGCGAGCAGGCCGACGACCACCAGCACGGCGATGAACGGGCGCAGAAGCCCGCCATGGCGCTGAAACGCGCCGCGCAACACCGCGACCAGGGCGACGAAGGCGAAGGAGGCGGCGGTGATCGGCGCTGTCAGGCGGCGATGCGCCTCGACGACGAATTTCGGCCGATCGCGCGCCGCGACCACCGCCGGGTCGGGATGCAGCAATTCGCCGAGCGACATCTCGGTCGCGTCGCGGAAGCGCTGCGCGGTCGATTTGTTGGAGGTGAGGTCAATGACGTTCTGGGCGAAGGTGAGGATGTTGAGCCGCCCGGTCTGATGGTCGATCTCCTGGCGGGTGCCGTCCAGCAGTAGGACGCGGGGGGCGTCGGTGGAGGGGAGGAAGCGGCCGCGGCGGGCGAGAATCGTCGCATGCGCGTTTTTCTGGCGCGCGTCATCGATCATCACCCCATGCAGTGTGCCATCCGAATCGCGCTTGCGGACATAGACCGTCATGTCATCGGAGACCTGGGTGAAAACCCCGTCCTGGAGCATGAACGCCGCCATGCGGTTGCGGATGCGGAACTGTTCCTCGCGGAACGCCGCCGAGGCCGAGGGCACCACCCAGACATCGAGGACGAAGCATGTGACGACCGCGATCATCGCCAGCATCATCGCCGGGCGCGCGAGCGCGTAGGCGGAGAGGCCGGCGGCGCGCATCACCGTGAGTTCGCGATCGCTCGCCAGGCGCTGATAGGTGAACTGCACCACGACATAGGTGGTGATCGGCAGGATGACGGCGACGAAGCTCGGGATGAGGAGGCCGGTGAGCTGGAGGAACACCACCAGCGAGAGGCCGCGATTGACCACCAGATCGATGAAGCGGAGCGACTGGGTGAGCCAGATCAGCGCGACCAGGCCGCCGGTGGAGGCGACCAGGCCGGCCAGAAGCTGGCCCAACAGGTAGCGGTCGATCTGGCCAAGTCGGAGCGCGGAGAGCATGGCGGCCTGCTTTGCGTCGTCCCAGATGCAGCCAGCGGATTGGCGGTTGGCGGTTTCTGGGCCAGAACCGCGGCGAAAGCAACCGCCGAGCGCGCCGGCGGCGCATTTTCATGCCGGCCGATGCGTCCCCGCCACGGCCCTTACGGGAAAATCTTTCCCGCGTTCAGCAGCCCTCGCGGGTCGAACGCCGCCTTGAGCGCCTGCATGAGATCGAGTTCGACCCCGCCCCGCCATTCCGGCATCAGGTAGGTCTTGAGCCGGCCGACGCCGTGTTCGGCCGAGAAACTGCCGCCGAGGCGGCGGACGACGCCGAGCACCGCGTCCATCACCGCGTGGTCCTGGGCCAGAAACTCGGCCTCCGCCATGGTCTCGGGCGGGCGCAGGTTGAAGTGGATATTGCCGTCACCGAGATGGCCGAAGGCAACGACGCGGATTCCCGGCATGAACGCGGCACAAGCGGCAGGGGCTTCGCGGAGGAATTCCGCCACCCGTGAGACCGGCACCGAGACGTCGTTCTTGATGCTGGCGCCAGCACGCTTTTGCGCCTCCGCGTGCTCTTCCCGCAGCCGCCAGATCGCCCGCGCCTGCGCCTCGCTCGCGGCGAGCGTCGCGTCGATCACCTCGCCGGCCGCTATCGCCTGCGCGATCATTTCCTCCACCGCCTCGGTAAAACCGGCCTCGGTGCGGGCGGAGGCGAATTCGATCAAGGCGTAATGCGGGGCGGCGGCGAGAGGGAGTTGTGTGTCCGGAATGTGCTGGAGCACCAGCGCCATCCCATGTCGGTCCATGTATTCGAAGGCGACGAGCGCCGCCTGGTCGTGGCGCTGGCAGCGGGTGAGGAACGAAAGCGCCGCCTCCGGGCTCGGCAGGGTCGCGAACGCGACCGCGCGCTGGCGCGGCGCCGGCACCAGCTTGAGCACGGCGGCGGTGATGATGCCGAGCGTGCCCTCGGCGCCGAGAAAGATCTGGCGCAGGCAATAGCCGGTATTGTCTTTCCGCAGCTGCCGGAGCCCTTCCCACACCCGGCCATCGGCCAGCACCACTTCGAGGCCGAGCACGAGATCGCGGGCATTGCCGTAGCGGAGCGTCATATTGCCGCCGGCATTGGTCGAAAGCACGCCGCCGATCGTCGCGCTCCCTTCGGAGGCGATCGAGAGCGGCAACTGGCAGCCGGCTTGCGCCGCCGCATCCTGCGCCGCCTTGACCGTCGCGCCAGCTTCGATGGTGAGGGTGAGATCGACCGGATCGATGGCGCGCACACGGTTGAGCCGGGAGAGTGCGAGCACCACCTCATCGCCGCGCGCGGATGGGGTCGCGCCGCCGACCATGCTGGTATTGCCGCCCTGGGGCACGATGCCGAGGCCGGCCTCGGCGCAGATCCTGACCGCCGCGGCGAGTTCGGCGGTACTCGCCGGGCGCAGGACGGCGGGCGGGTGGCCGCGATAGAGATGCCGCCAATCCTCGGCATAAGGCGCGATATCGGCGGGGTCGGTGATCAGCCCGCGCGGCCCGAGGAGAGCGGCCAGGGCGGAAAGCGGCGCGGCGGCGCTCATGTCGGCTGCTGCGCCTTATGGGCGGCGAGCGCCATCAGCCGCCGGTCGCGCCAGGCCTGGCGGGCGGGCTGTTCGGCGAGCGGCAGCGCGGCGCGGCGCGGCGCATCCAGCCGGGCGATCAGGTCGGGCGTCAGATCACAGGGCGTGATCTCGCGCTCCACCTGTTCATAGAGCTTGCCATAGCGGGCGACGTAATCGGCGAGCCCGCCGGGGGCGTTGAGGTCGATGGTCTCGAACGGCCCCATGAACGACCAGCGGAGGCCGAGCCCGTGCTTGATCGTCGCGTCGAGATCGGCCTCGCTGACGACGCCGTCGCGCACCAGCCGGAACGCCTCGGCGACCAGCGCCACTTGCAGCCGGTTGAGGACGAAACCGGTGACCTCCTTGTTCACCGTCGCCGGCACTTGCCCCGCGGCTTCCATCAGCGCCCGCGCCCGCGCGACCACGGCGGGGTCGGTCCACGGCGCCGGACAGAGTTCCACCACCGGCACGAGATAGGGCGGATTGACCGGATGGGCGACGAGACAGCGCCCGCGCCCGGCGAGATTGCCGGTGAACTGGCTCGCCGGGATGCCCGAGGTCGAACTCGCGAGGATGGCCGCGGGATCGGCGAGGCGGTCCATCTCGGCGAACAGATCGGCCTTGTCCTCGACCCGTTCGGGGCCGTTTTCCTGGACGTATTCGGCGCCGGCGAGGGCTTCGGCGAGGCTCGGCGCGAGGGTGAGGCGTGCGAGCACGGCCTCCGGCGCATCATGCAGCAGGCCGGCTTCGGCGAGTTCGGGCAGCCGTTCGGCAATGAAGCCGCGCGCCGCCGCGAGCGCGCCCGGCGCCGCATCCCAAAGGGCGACCGCGAAGCCGGCACGGGCAAAGACGATCGCCCAGGCGCGCCCGATCAGCCCCGCCCCGATCACCGCGACCCGGCGTTGGATTTTTTCGTCCATCGCTTGCCTGTCCTCTTCCCCCGGTTCACCGTGCCGGCGCATACCGGCAACCGAGACGGAGAGGAAACCCGATGACGTCATTGGTCAAGATCGCGGTGCTCGATGACTGGCAGGGCATCGCCCGCGCGAGCGCCGATTGGCGGGCGCTCGAGGCCCGCGCGACGGTCGAATTTTTCCACACGCCTTTCGTCTCCGAGGATGAGGCGGCGGCCCGCCTCGCGCCCTTCGACATCCTGCTTCCGATGCGCGAGCGGACGGCGTTTCCCGCCACGCTGATCGCGCGTCTTGCGCGCCTCAGGCTGATCGCGATGACCGGGCCGCGCGCCGGCAGCCTCGATCTCGCCGCCTGCACCCGGGCCGGCGTCCTGGTGTGCAATACCGGCAGCGATGCCTCCGGCGCGGCGACGGCGGAACTCGCGCTCGCGCTCCTCCTCGCCGCCGCCCGGCTGGTGCCGGCCGGGGATGCGGCGATCCGCGCCGGGCGGTTCCAGGAGGGGATCGGGCTTGGCCGGACGCTCGCCGGGATGACGCTCGGCGTCATCGGGCTCGGGCGGATCGGGGCGCGGATGGCGGGCTATGGCCGCGCGCTCGGCATGCGCGTGCTTGCCTGGAGCGCCAACCTCACCCCCGAGCGCGCCGCTGCGGCCGGGGCGGAGTACGCGACGAAAGAGGCGCTGCTCGCGGAATCGGACGCGATCAGCCTTCATCTCGTGCTTTCCGCCCGCACGCGCGGCGTGCTCGGCGCCGCCGACCTCGCGCGCCTCAAACCGGGGGCGATCGTCGTCAACACCGCGCGCGGCCCGCTGATCGAGGAGGCGGCGCTGGTGGCGGCGCTCCGCGAGGGACGCATCCGGGCCGGGCTCGATGTCTTCGACACCGAGCCGCTGCCGCCCGGCCACCCGCTGCGCAGCGCGCCGAATACCGTGCTCACGCCGCATCTCGGCTTCGGGACGGAGGCGATCTTCCGCCAGTTCTACGGCGAGGCGGTGGAAAACATCCTCGCCTTCCTCGACGGCGCGCCGATCCGCGTCGTCAATTCCGAGGTTTTGGCCAAGGCGGGGTAGGTCAAGGCGGGGTAAGAGGAAGGGTTCTTTTTTGAAAAAAAGAACCAAAAAACGTTTGGTTGTGGCATCAGCGCCTGCGGCGCTGATGCGCCGAGGGGGCGCCCGCTTGACGGCGGAGATGCGGCGTTCTCCCATGCCGGCAACCGAGACCGATCCAAAGGAGGACAACGATGCGCGCCTGGGCCGTGGTTGCCAATGGGGCACCGCTCAAGGAAATGGAATTTCCGACCCCGGAGCCGAAAGGGACGGAAGTGCTATTGGAGACGACGCATTGCGGCGTTTGCCATTCCGATCTCCATATCTGGGAAGGCTATTACGATCTCGGCGGCGGCAAGCGGATGTCGCTGGTCGATCGCGGCGTCGTGCTGCCGCTCGCCATGGGGCATGAAATCGTCGGCCGGGTGGTGAAGCTCGGGCCGGACGCCAAGGGCGTGAAACCGGGCGACCTCCGCATCGTCTACCCCTGGGTCGGCTGCGGCATCTGCGCCGCCTGTCTCGGCGATGAGGATAATATGTGTCTCAAGCCGAAAAGCCTCGGCGTCTATCAGAACGGCGGCTATGCGACCCACGTGCTGGCGCCGCATCCGCGCCATCTCGTCGATCCCGGCACGATCGACCCGGCGGTCGCCGCGACCTATGCCTGCTCGGGGATCACCGTCTATTCCGCGATCCAGAAAGTCCTGCCGCTGCCGGCCGAGGAGCCGGTGGTTCTGGTCGGCGCCGGCGGGCTCGGGATGAACGCGATCGAGATCCTGAAGGCGCTCGGGCACAAGAATATCGTCGTCGTCGATGTCAGCGCCGAAAAACGCGACGCCGCCAAGCGCGAAGGCGCGCGCCTGACCATCGACGGCAGCGGGGAAGGGGTTGCCAAACGCATCATCGAAGCCTGCGGCGGGCCGGTCGCGGCGGTGATCGATCTCGTCAACGGCACGGCGACGGCGCGGTTCGCCTTCGATGCTCTGCGCAAGGGCGGCAAGCTGGTGCAGGTCGGGCTTTTCGGCGGCGAACTGTCCTTGCCGCTGCCTTTGATGCCGATCCGCGCGCTCACCGTGCAGGGAAGTTATGTCGGCACCGTCAAGGATCTCCGCGCCCTGGTGCAGCTCGCGCAGTCCGGCGCCGTCAAGCCGCTGCCGGTGACCATGGTCGCGCAGCGTGACGCGAACGAGGCCCTGATGCGGCTCCGCGACGGCAAGGTGACCGGCCGCCTCGTGCTCCGGGCGGAGGCGGCGTGATGAGCAAGCGCCAGGTCGTCGTGCTCCGTCGCCGCCCGGTGGGGGCGCCGACGGCGGATATTTTCGCGATCGAGGAAAGCGCGATCCCTACCCCGGCCGAGGGCCAGGTGGTGACGCGCACCATCTTCCTGTCGATCGATCCCTACATGCGCGGGCGGCTTTCGGACGCCAAATCCTATGCCGCGCCGGTGCCGATCGGGGGGATGATGGAGGGCGAGACGGTGGGCGAGGTGATCGCCTCCCGCGATCCCGGCTTCGCGCCGGGCGATATCGTCGTCGGCCCGCGCGGCTGGGCGACCCATCTCGCGGCGCCGGCCAAGGCGGTGGTCAAGCTGCCGCGGAACGGGGCGCCGCTCTCCAATTATCTCGGGGTTCTGGGCATGCCCGGCACCACCGCCTATTCCGGGATGACCGATATCGGCCAGCCGAAAGCCGGCGAGACGGTGGTGATCTCGGCCGCCTCGGGCGCCGTCGGCGCCGTTGCCGGCCAGCTCGCCAAGCGCGCCGGGGCGCGTGTCGTCGGCGTTGCCGGCGGGGCGGAGAAATGCCTGTTCGTGCAGGAGACGCTGGGCTTCGATGAATGCATCGATCATCGCACGCTCGATCTCAAGGCGGCGCTGAATGACGCCTGCCCGAACGGGATCGACGTCTATTTCGAGAATGTCGGCGGCGATCTTCAGCGCCTGGTCTTCCCCCGGCTCAACCCCTTCGGCCGGGTGGTGATGTGTGGCATGGTCGCCGAATACAACGATACCGAGCCGCGCCCGGGCCCCAACCTGATGATGGTGGTGCGCAACCGGCTGCGCATTCAGGGCCTGATCGTTTCCGACAAGCCCGAGCGCTTCGCCGAATGGCGGGCGCTGGCCACACCCTGGGTGCGGGATGGCAGCCTGAAATACCGGGAAGACATCGTCGACGGGCTGGAAAACGCCCCGGACGCGCTGATCGGCATTCTCGGCGGCCGCAATTTCGGCAAGCTCCTGGTCCGGGTCGGCGCCGATCCGGCATAAAAGCCGGCCAAAACCATAAAAAGCGGTTCTTTTTTGAAAAAAAGAACCAAAAAACTTTTATCCGTTTATCACGGAATGGGCAGTGCCAACGGCACTGCCCAACCAATCAAAGTTTTTTTGCTTCTTTTTCTTCAGAAAAAGAAGATTCTTACTTGAATTTTCTCTAAACGCTCCCCATCGCGTGCCGATGAAAAATCCTTCTCGCAGAAAACAGGGAAATTCATTGGCGCTTGCGCGTGCCTCGCGGCAGGATGCGGCACCAGAGGAACTCGATCATGAGCGAAAGCGCTAACCATCCGCCGTCCGGCCCGCATCAGGGGCGGCATTTCCTGCAAATCCCCGGCCCCACCAACGTCCCCGAGCGCGTCCTGCGCGCCATCGACCGCCCGACCATCGACCATCGCGGCCCGGAGTTCTCCGCCCTCGCCCGCCGCGTGCTCGACAATCTGCGCCCGGTTTTCGGGACCGAGGCGCCGGTGGTGATCTATCCCGCCTCCGGCACCGGGGCGTGGGAGGCGGCGCTGGTCAACACCCTCTCGCCCGGCGATCGCGTGCTGATGATCCGCACCGGCTGGTTCGCGACGCTCTGGAAGGAGATGGCCGAACGTCTCGGCCTCTCGCCCCTGGTCTTCGATACCGATTGGCGCCGCGGCGCCGATCCGGCGCTGATCGGCGAGACGCTCGCCGCCGATCGCGGCCATGAGATCAAGGCGGTCTGTGTCGTCCATAACGAAACCTCGACTGGCTGCCGGAGCGACATCCAGGCCATCCGCGAGGCGATGGACAGAGCCCAGCATCCCGCCCTGCTGCTCGTCGATACCATCTCCTCGCTCGGCTCGATGGAGTATCGGCATGATGATTGGGGGGTCGATGTCACCATCGCCGGCTCGCAAAAGGGGCTGATGCTGCCGCCCGGCCTCTCTTTCAACGCGATCAGCCGCAAGGCGCTCGCGGCCGCCGAGCGCGCCCGCCTCACCCGCAGCTACTGGGACTGGCGCCCGATGCTCGCCGCCAATGAGCGCGGGTTTTTCCCCTACACGCCGGCGACCAACCTGATCTTCGGGCTCGATGCGGCGCTTGCGATGCTGGCGGAGACCGGGCTCGATGCGGTCTTCGCCCGCCATGCCCGCCACGCCGAGGCGACCCGGCACGCGGTGCGCGCCTGGGGGCTCGAAATCCAGTGCGCCGACCCGCGCCACTATTCCGCGAGCCTGACCGCCGTTCGCCTGCCCGAAGGGGAGAGCGCCGACCGTCTCCGCGCCCTCATCCTCGCGCGCTTCAACATGAGTCTCGGCAACGGCCTCGGCCCGCTCGCCGATCGCGTCTTCCGCATCGGCCATCTCGGCCATTTCGGCGATCTCGACCTGATCGGCACCCTCGGCGGGGTGGAAATGGGCCTGGCCTCGGCCGGCATTCCCTATCGCGCCGGCGGTGTGCAGGCGGCGCTCGACTTTCTGGCGCTGCCGGGGTGAGATGGCGGGAGAGATAGAAAGGAGAGGGGTTCTTTTTTGTAAAAAAGAACCAAAAAACTTTTATTCACTGGGCAGTGTCTGTGGCACCGCCACGTAACGAGAGGGATTACGCATGATCGAAGTCTGGACCTGGCCCACTCCGAATGGACATAAAGTGCATATTATGCTTGAGGAGATCGGCCTTCCCTACAAAGTCGTGCCGGTGAATATCGGCCAGGGTGAGCAGTTCAAGCCGGAATTTCTTGCGATCACTCCCAATCATCGAATCCCGGCGATCGTCGATCCCGATGGGCCCGGCGGGAAGCGCTTCGCTTTGTTCGAATCCGGCGCGATCCTGATCTATCTCGCCGAGAAGACCGGGAAGTTGATCCCCGCCGATCCGGCGACGCGCTATCTCTGTCTCCAGTGGCTGATGTTCCAGATGGGCGGCGTCGGGCCGATGTTTGGGCAGTATAATCACTTTGCCGCCTATGCCCCGGAAAAAATCCCCTACGCCATCGAGCGCTACACCAACGAGGTCAAGCGCCTGCACCGGGTGCTCGATCAGCGTCTCGGCGAAAGCGCGTATCTCGCCGGGGCGGAGTACTCGATCGCCGATATCGCGACCTTCCCCTGGGTGCGCAATCCGGCGCGGCGCGGCATCGACCTCGCCGATTACCCCCATGTCCGCCGCTGGCATGACGCCATCGCCGCCCGCCCGGCGGTGATGCGTGGCGTCGAGGTTTTGAGCGAGAACCAGCGCCGCGGCACGATGACCGACCAGGAGCGCGAAAACCTGTTCGGCGCCAAGCAGTTCGGCGCGCGCTGAGGCGGCGGTGGCCGAGGCGCCGCCATCCCCGTTCCTCGGCGTGGCGGGGGGCGAGAGTTTCGTCCTCGGCCGCATCGCCCAAAGCCTCGATGGCCGTATCGCAACCCCCTCCGGCGCCTCGCGCTGGATCGGCGGCGCGGAAGACCTCGACCACACGCACCGCCTGCGCGCCAGCGCCGATGCCGTTCTGGTCGGCGCCGCGACCGTCGCTGCCGACGATCCCCGCCTGACCACGCGGCGGGTCGCCGGCCCCTCGCCGGTCAGGGTGGTGCTCGACCCCAGGCGCCGGCTTGGCACCGGGTTTCACGTCTTTCAGGATGGCGGGCCGACGCTGCTCTGCGCCGCCGCGGATGGTATCGCCGGTGACGCCCACCACGGCAAAGCCGTAGTGCTGGCGGTTCCCTGCCGGGGCGGCGTCTTCGATCTTCACGCTCTGCGCGATCAGCTCGCCTTGCGGGGCTTGCGGCGGATTCTGGTCGAGGGTGGCGGGGTGACGCTGTCGCGCTTTCTCGCCGCCGGGCTTCTCGACCGGCTGCACGTCACCCTCGCCCCGCTCCTGCTCGGCGACGGCATTCCCGCCTTCGCCCTGCCGCCCGCCGCGACGCCGGCCGAGGCGCAGCGCCTTGCCTGGACGGTTCACCCCTTGGGCGGCGATCTCTTGCTCGATATCGTGTTCGGCACGAGCGCGCGATGACAGTGGGCGCTCATGCCGCGCGGCGACGCAGCGCGCCGAGAACCACGACCCCGGCGCCGAGGAGACCGAGCGTTGCCGGCTCGGGGACGTTGTTGGTGCCGCCGCTGCCGACCAGGGGCGCGATGTCATCGAGCGAGTTGATGAAATAAGTGTCCGAGACGAAATTCGTCGACGCGCCGATGAGGCCGGTATTGGCGTAGTCGACGAACACCAAACTGCCGGTATTGTCGGCCCAGTAGAGCTGCCCGTTGCCGGTGACCGCGCCCTGGTCGAGTTCCTGGCCGGGGGTGAGGGCCAGCGTCGAGAGAACCGCCCCCGTGGGGCTGATCTGCGCGATCGTATCGCCGCCGGCGAGGATCAGATCGCCGGTGAATGGATCATAGACCATGCCATGAGCGTAAGGGACATTGGTGAGCAGCGCCGTGGTGACGCCGGTCGCGAGATTGATGGTGCCGAAATTCCCCACCCCGCCATCGGTGCCATCGGTGTAAAACGCCATGCCGGCGGGTTGCCCGGGCACGAAGGTGATATGCGTCACCCCATTATTGGCGCTCGAGACCGAAACCACGTTCGGTGCGCCACCGATCGGGTTGAGCGGCACCGCGGTGATCGTCGTGGCGCTGCCTTCGCTGCCGCCGCCCCAGACATGGTTCCCGTTCGGGCCGACGGTGATTTCATAGGTGTTCATCCCGGCGTTGAGCGTGGTGTAGCCCCCGTTCGTCGGGTTCACCTGATAGATGCTGCCGGTGTTCTGGCCGCCCACCAGCAATTGGCCGTTATTGGGGTTTTCGACGATGCCGTCCGCCCCCGGCGTCTGTGCGATCCCGGTCGGGGTGGTGACGGTGAACGTGCCATTGCCGGCATTGCCGTTGCCGGTATAGGTCGCGGTGGATTGCCAGATATTTTCACCGCCGCCGAAAGTGGTGAAATACAGGGTATCGACGACCGTGCCGGCCTGGGCTGGTGGCGCCAGGCCCGCCATCAGCCCCGCCATCAGCCCCGCCATCAGCATTGTCGTCGTGACGAGAAGGGTATACGTGCCTGCCGATCGGGCGCCATTTTCCATGACGAGATCTCCCTGATTGCAAAACCGTAATATTAACGTATGATTAACATACCGGTGGCGTGCCGTTCAAGTCATTTTTATATGGCAACCAAAGCCATCGGGGGAAGGAAGTAAGGCCAGAGGGCTCTGTCCCCTGGACTCCCACCAAAGACACGCCCTTAGCCCGGATATCTCACGGATGCCGTGCTCGACGAGATGACGACCTGGCAGCAGCGGCCGCTGGATCCGGTCTATCCGCTGGTATTCTTCGACGCGATCAGGGGGAAGATCCGCAACGAGAGCGTGGCCCGCAACAAGGCGATCCCTATCGCGCTGGGCGTGGTCGACGGCCTCAAGAGGTTCCCGGCCGCTCTCGTCGATTTCGAGGCTGGTCCATGAGGGCAGAAATATCCCGCCATCGGCCAGAGCTGGCGCCGGGCCATCAGGGCGCGCGGTCATTTCCCCGGCGATGAGGCCGCGGCCAAGCTGCTCTATCTGATCCTGAACCGTTCAGAAAAAGAGTGGGTGATGCCGCCGCGAGAATGGGCTATGGCAAAGGCTCAGTACGCCGTCATCTTCGGCGATCGCTCTGTGCGCCCTGTGGCCCGGTCTGGCCGATCGCCGCAAACGTGATAAACTCCCCCTCGCCAGTGAAGCGCCTCATACCGGGGCGCCGGGGGCCGATCATCGCCCGTCCGCCCGAGGAATCAATGACATGACTTCACCCCGTGCCAATTCGGCCGCCGCTCGCGACATCGCCTCCGTCCTCCACCCCTATACCGATCTCCTGGCCCATGCCGAAACCGGCCCGCTGGTGATCGCCCGGGGCGAGGGGGTGCGGGTCTGGGACGAGAGCGGCAAATCCTATATCGAGGCGATGGCCGGGCTCTGGTGCGCCTCTCTCGGCTTCAACAATGAACGCCTGGTCGAGGCGGCGGCGGCGCAGATGCGCAAACTCCCCTTCTATCATGCGTTTGCCGCCAAATCGCACGAGCCGCTGATCACGCTCGCGGAAATGCTGCTCGCCCGCGCGCCGGTCGCGATGAGCAAGGTGTTCTTCGCCAATTCCGGCTCCGAGGCCAATGATACCGCGATCAAAATGATCTGGTATTTCAACAACGCGCTCGGGCGCCCGCAGAAGAAAAAAATCATCGGCCGCGTCAAGGGCTATCACGGTATCACGCTGGCCTCTGCCTCGCTCACCGGGCTCGCCGCCAATCACCGCTCCTTCGATGTGCCGCTGCCAGGGTTTCTGCACACCATCACGCCGCATTTCTATCACGGCGCGGAGCCGGGCGAGAGCGAGCCGGATTTCGCCGCGCGCTGCGCCGCCGAACTCGAAAGCCTGATCCTCGCCGAGGGGCCGGACACCATCGCCGGCATGTTCGCGGAGCCAGTGATGGGTGCCGGTGGCGTGATCGTGCCGCCGGAGGGGTATTTCCCGGCGATCCAGGCGGTGCTCCGCAAATACGACATCCTCCTGGTCGCCGACGAGGTGATCTGTGGCTTCGGGCGCACCGGCAATTATTGGGGCAGCCAGACGCTCGCCGTGACCCCCGACATCCTCACCTGCGCCAAGGCGCTCTCGGCCTCGTTCCTGCCGATCAGCGCGGTGATGGTGAATGCGCGGGTGTTCGCGGCTTTGGCCGAGGAATCGCACAAGATCGGCACGTTCGGCCATGGCTTCACCTATTCCGGCCATCCGGTGCCGGCCGCGGTCGCCATCGAGACGCTGAAAATCTATGACGAGATCGGCATCATCGATCATGTCCGCGCCATCGCGCCGGCCTTCCAGCACGCGCTCCGCGCCTTCGCCGACCACCCCCTGGTCGGTGAGACGCGCGGGCTCGGCCTGCTCGGCGGGATCGAACTGGTCGCCGACAAGGGAGAGCGGCGCAATTACGATCCGGCGCTGAAAATCGGCCCGCGCGCGGCAAAATTGCTCGAAAAACACGGCGTCATCGGCCGTGCCGTGCCCGGCGACACGCTCGCCTTCACTCCACCGCTGATCATCAGCGAAAGTGAGATCGCCGAGTTGTTCACCGCCGTCGGTAGCGCGCTCGATGAATTGCTGGCCGAGTTGCGGCGAGAGGGTCTGGCGCCGCGAGGATAATCCCGCCGTCCGTTCGGCGAGGGCCGAAAGCGGCTCATCGCCGAGCAGGACCGGCGCGTCGGTGGCGAAGGCGCGGGCGATCGCGACACGCTGGCGCAGATCGTGTCCCCGAACGTGGTGTAGCAACCGCTGCGCCTTGGTAGGATTGATCTGCCTTGTTGTCAGGCTTCCAAGGCTGGCAGGCTGACGGCGGGATCATCGCGCAAGGGTACGATGGTTTCCAGGCTCATGTCACGCGCGCGCTGGGCCGCCCGTTCGTCGCTCTGCTTCAGCAGCAGGGCGCCGATCAGGCGGAGCACTGCTGAACGAGTCCCATTTCCAGGGGCCAGTTCAGCGTCCGTAAAGCCCGGTGAGGGTCGCCGAGGCGATGGTGTGGAAGTGCAGGTTGAAGCCGACCACCGCCGCGGTGGTGTCTTTGTTCAGCGGCAATTTGTCGACGTCGAGCGCGTGCAGCGTGATGATGTAGTGATGCGGCTTGTCACCCTGCGGCGGGCAGGGGCCGCCATAGCCGGCGATGCCGTAATCGGTGCGGCTTTGGGTTGCGCCGCGCGGCAGGCGGTTGTGATGCACATCGCCGGCGTTCTTGGCGATCTGTGTGGTTTTGGCCGGAATGTTGAACACCACCCAGTGCCAGAAGCCGCTGCCGGTCGGCGCGTCCGGGTCATAGATGGTGAGCGCGTAGCTCTTGGTATTGGCCGGCGCGCCCGACCAGGAAAGGCGCGGCGAAATGTTCTGGCCGGTGCAGCCGAAGCTGTTGAACACCTGCTCGTTCTGGATCGTCCCGCCTTCGGGGATATCGGGACTGGTGAGGGTGAAACCGTCGGCGCGCGCCGCCCCTGCGATGCCGAGTGAAGCCGCCAGCGCCGCCGCCATGATCGGAAATTTGCTCACGTTTCTTGCCCCCCAGGAAAGCTTCGATATGAAAGCTTAGCCATCGGCGGGCGGCTTGGCAATCGCCTCGCGCAACGTCCGCTTGAGCAGCTTGCCATTGGCGTTGCGCGGCAGCGGGTCGGAGGCGAAGCTGAAGCTCTCCGGCCGTTTGTAATCGGCGAGCAGGGGGGCGCAATGGGCCGCGAGATCGGCGGCGCTGGCACTGGCGCCATCACGCAGGCGAACGAAAGCGTGGACCCGCTCGCCGAGCACCGGGCAGGGCCGCGCCACCGCCGCCGCCTCGATCACCGCGGGATGGGCGATCAGGGCGTTTTCCACCTCGACTGAAAACACCTTGTGACCACCGCGATTGATCATGTCCTTGCCGCGATCGCGGATATAGACAAAGCCCTCGTCGTCGATCATGCCGAGATCGCCGGAATGCCAGAACCCGGCGGTGAAATTCTCCGCCGTCGCCGCCTGGTCCTGCCAGTAGCCGGGCACCACCATCGGCCCCCGGATCCAGAGTTCGCCGATCTCGCCCGGCGGCACCTCGCGCCCCTGTTCGTCCATCACCGCGATCTCGCCACAGGTAACGGAAAGGCCGACGCTCGCGGCATGGGTCGGGATCGCGCGGGCGGGCAGAAACGTCGCCGGCGAGGTGGTCTCGGTCGCGCCGTAGCCATTGATCAGGCGCAGATGCGGCAGGGTTGCCGCGAGTCTCGCGATCACCGCTTCCGGCATCGGCGCGCCGCCAAAGGCGCCGATGCGCCAGGCACCGAGATCACGGGTGGCGAAATCGGGTTCCAGCAGCAACAGCGCATACATCGCCGGCACCAGGATGGTGTAGGTGAGGCGTTCGCGCTCGGCGAGGTCGAGGAAGGCGCGGGCCTTGAATTCAGGGAGCACGATGAGCGCCCCCGCGGCATGGATGGTGGCGGCGATCACCGGCACGATGCCGGTGACATGCGCCATCGGCACCGCGACCATGACGCGCGCATCGGCGCCGAGTTCGAGCGCCATCACGCAGTGCAGGACTGAATGGACGAGCCCGAGATGGGTCAGCATCGCCCCTTTCGGCCGCCCGGTGGTGCCCGAGGTATAGAGCAGCATCGCGACGTCCTCCTCACCGACCGGCGCGTCGGTCTCAAGGACACCGGGGCCGGTGAGAGCGGCGAAGCCGCTGACCGGGATGCGATGACGAAGCGCCGGCACCGCCTCCGGCGCCGGCAACAGGGGCGCGAGATCATCCTCGAACACGCAGAGCACGGCGCCGCAATGGCTGAGCAGATAGGCCAGGCCCGGACGCTGCTCGCGGATCGAGAGCGGCACCGCGATGGCCCCGAGCCGGGTGATCGCGAACAGGAGAATGACGAACTCGGCGCGGTTGCCGAGCAGCATCGCCACCCGGTCACCAGCCCCGACGCCGCGCGCCGCCAACCCCGCCGCCACCTCCCCGACCCGCCGCGCAAGCGCGCGATAGGTCAACCGCTTCGCGCCGTCGATCAGCGCCTCGCCGTCCGGGTTGCGCGCAACCGCCCCCGCGAGCAACGCCGAGAGACTGGCCGGGCGCGGGTCAAAGCAACGCATGACGCGGTCGCCGTAATGGCGCTCGAACCTGGTTTTCATCGTTTCCTCCCCAAATTCGACGATCGCCGCTGGATCAAGGTGAACCGCTCCGGTTTTGCCGGAAGCCATGTGGATTGGGCCAGGCCATCGAGGGTCTCGGCCAGACGTCTGGTGTAGCGGAAGACATAGAAGACATAGAAGACATATAGGACGGAGCGATCGCTGTGATGCACGGGGCCATCCTGCTGCACCGGGCGGCGATCGTGAAGGGCCTGCTCCAAGGCATTGCGCATGGCGCCGGGCGCACGAAGCCGGCCTCGCCCTCATCGCGCGCGACAGCGGCCGGCGCTCAGGTTCTCGGTCCATCGGCGGCGGGCTTGCAAACCGCGATCCGCAGCGCCTAGTCTCACGATGAGGGGCGCCGACCCGGATGGCGCTCGCGCCAGGGGAGATGGCCCCAGGAGCGATGGTCCCAGGGGAGACGGTCCCAGAGGAGTGCGGTCATGGACGCTGATCTCGCGCCGGCGGATGTCTCGCCGTCTCGCTCCCGGCCCGCCCGGCCATCGCTTGCCCATATTCCTGGCGATCGCGGCTGGCCGATCATCGGCCATACATTGCAGGCACTGGCCGATCCCATGGCCTTCGCGGCGCAGCGCGCGGCGCGTTATGGCCCGATCTATCGCCGGCATATGTTCGGCGAGGAGGGCATCTCGCTTCTCGGCCCCGAAGCCAATGAGCTGGTGCTATTCGATACCACGCGCAGCTTTTCCTCCGCCGGCGGCTGGGGGCGGATGCTCGATCGCCTGTTTCCGCGCGGGCTGATGCTCCTCGATTTCGACGAGCACCGGCTGCATCGCCGCGCCCTTTCGGTTGCCTTCAAGGCGGGGCCGATGCGCGCCTATCGGGTGGCGCTCAACCGCGGGATCGCCACCGCGCTCGACCGATGGGGGGAGGCGCCCGGCGCGATGCGCTTTTACCCGGCGATCAAGTCCTTGACCCTCGATCTCGCCGCGACCGCCTTTCTCGGCGCCGGGGAAGTGGCGGAAACCGAGGCATTACAACGCGCGTTCATCGACATGGTGGCGGCGTCGATCGCGGTGGTGCGCTGGCCCTTGCCGGGGACGGTGATGGCGCGCGGGGTGCGGGGGCGCGCGGTGGTGGCGGCGTATTTCGCGGCCCGCGTGCCCGAGCGCCGGGCGGGGGCGGGCGATGACCTTTTCTCCCATCTCTGCCGCGCAACCTACGACGACGGGCGCCCGCTCCCGGTCGCGGACATCGTCAACCACATGAGTTTTTTCATGATGGCGGCGCATGACACGCTGACCTCCTCGCTCTCTTCCCTGATCTATTTTCTCGCCCGCCACCCCGAATGGCAGGCGCGGCTGCGCGATGAGGCGGGCCGCGTCGCCGGCACCGAGGGGATGCTCGACGAGGCCGGTCTCGACGCCCTCACCGAGACCGAAATGGCGTTCAAGGAGGCGCTTCGCCTGCACCCGCCGGTTCCGGCCCTGCCGCGCCGCGCGGTGCGCGACATCGAATTTCGCGGCGTCTCCATCCCCGCCGGCACCGTGGTTTCGGTCGATCCCTTGTTCACCCACCATATGCCGGAAATCTGGGACGCGCCGGAGCATTTCGAGCCACGGCGTTTCACCGAAGCGGCAAGCGCCGCGCGGCACCGCTTCGCTTTCGTTCCCTTCGGTGGCGGCGCGCATATGTGTCTTGGTCTCCATTTCGCCTATTTGCAGGCGAAGTGTTTTGCCTGGCATTTTCTTCGCCGCTATCGCGTCACCCTGCCGGCGGGAGAGCCCGCGCCATGGCGGATGTGGCCGATCCCGAAGCCCGTGGACGGCCTCCCGGTCCATCTCGCGCGCCTCTGAGGGGCTTCCCGGCGATCAGGCCGGCGGGGAGGGCGGGATCTGGGCGCAGAACGCGGCGAAGGCGGCGGCGTTCGGGAAGCTCCGCTGGGTGCCGCGCGCGGTGATCGATTGCGCGGCATAGCGCGACGCGGCGATCAGGGCGGCGTCGATGGCGCCGGTTTTCACGTAGTGATGGGCGAAACTGCCGATGAAGGCATCGCCGGCGCCGGTGGTATCGACCGCTGTGACCGCAAGCGGCGGGATCAGCCGCGTCTCATCGCCGCTGACCCAGAGCGCGCCCTCGCCGCCGAGGGTCACGATGACGCTCCCAAGCCCGGTGGCGAGCAGCGTCCGTGCCGCCGCCGCCGCCGCCGCCGCGGTATCGGTTGCAAGACCGGTGAGAAGGTGGAGTTCGCTCTGGTTGGGGACGAAAAACCGCACCGCGCGGAGACGGTCGAGCGCCAGCGCGGGATTGGCCGGCGCCGGGTTCAGCAGCACTGGAATAGCATGCCGCTCGGCCCAGGCGATGGTGTGATAGACGGTCTCCAGCGGCACTTCGAGCTGGAGCAGGATCAGGGCAGCGTCTTGGAGCGCCGGCGCCGCGCGGTCGATATCGGCGGGGAGCAGCCGGTCATTGGCGCCGGGGACGATGAGGATGCGGTTCTGCCCGTCCGGCTCGACGAAAATCGGCGCAACCCCACTCGAAACCCCGCTCACCAGCGCAACGAAGCGGCAATCGATGCCCTCGGCGGCGAAATTGCGGAGCGTGTTGGCGCCGAAATCGTCATCGCCGACCTTGGCGATCATCGTCACCGCGCTGCCCAGCCGCGCGCAGGCGACCGCCTGGTTCGCGCCCTTGCCGCCGAAACCCATCTCAAAGCGCGGCGCCGCCAGCGTCTCGCCGGCCTCCGGCATCCGCGTGACATAGGTCACGAGATCGATCATGCAGCTTCCGACCACCGCGATCCGGCCCGCCATCCGCTCCTCCCTCACGCCTGCAGCGCCGCGATCACGCCGGCGAGCGCGGCGGCTTCGCGGTGATCGACATAGCCGACGCGCACCGAAAACGCCGCCCGCGCGCCGGGCGCCAGGGCGCGCACATTGCCCTTGCGGCTCTCCGCCGTGAAGCCCTCCGGCTCGGCGGTCGCGGGCAGGGCGAAGGCGGCGACCGATTGATCGGGGTTGGCGAGGATCCAGCGCACCGTTTTCGGAAATTCCGCTGGCCGATAGGCGATCGCGAAACCATCGCCCTCCGGCCGGCGCAGCATGAGATGGGTCAGGCCCTCGGCATCCGTGCCGAGGCCGCGGAGATAAAAAACCTGCTCCGGATCGTAATCCCCGGGCTGATCGAGCTTTGCCATGCGGCCCGGATCGGCGGCCAGCGCCTCGATCCGGGCGAGATAGGCCGGGCTCGGCGCGACATGCGCGGGCACGGCGCGGCGGATGGCGGTCCGCTCGGGCGCGTAGGGCAGGGGTTGCAGAATCTCGCCGCCGGGCACGAAGGCGAAATTGACGTGGCACATATACATGAGCGGCATCGGCCGGTAGGAGAGATTCTCGACCGCCATCCCGATCGCGAACCGGGTTTCGAGGCCGAGCGTGACCGTCGGCGTCGCACGGTAATGCGGGCCGAAGCCGCGGGCGTGATCGACCGTGCTCACCAGCCGGAGATAGGGCCCCTCCTCCCCCTCGCCCACTTCCAACGCCGCGTCGTCGAGCCCGAGGGTGGGGAATTCGCCATGCACGGGATGGGTATCCTCGGCGCCGGGCACGCCATTGGCGAGGAGGCCGCTATGGAACGCGAAACAGCCATAGGTGCCGGCGATGTCGGCGCTGGCGCGCGGGGTCGGGAACATGCTTTGCATGGTGAGATCGACCCCGTCGAACCCGGCCCGCCAGATCATCTGGCCGAAAAACGGCAGCACCACCACCGCGCCGCGCGGATTGGCGAGGCGGACCGCCTCGATCCCGCTCGGATAGCGGAAGACGCTGGCGCGGAGCGCGCCGAAGCTGACCAAGCTCTGTTCCTCGGCGGTGAACACCGACCGCGGCAGAATGATCCGCGTCTCGATCATCGCCTCTCTCCCTTCATCTCGTCCCCGTTCATCGCGGGCGGGTGCGCCAGGCGTTGAGGGCGATCGAGGCGAGCAGGAACACGCCCCACACCGCATCGACCAGGAAATTGCTGAACCGCATGAGCTGCATCCCGCTCGCGAGCAGCATCAACGCCAAAAGCGCGACGATCACCCCGGCGACCGAGCCACGTCCGCCCGCCGGATCGGTGCCACCGAGCACCGCGATCAGCACCGCTTGTAGAAGATAGGAAATACCATAATCGGATTTGGCGGCGTTGGTGCGGCCGGAGAGGATGATGCCGGCGACACTGGCGAGGCCGCCGGTCAGCACATAGGTGAGCAGCAGCGCGCGCCGCGTCTTGAGCCCGGCGAACACCGCCGCCTTGGGATTGGTGCCGATGAGGATGAGGCTGATGCCGAACGATGTCCGCCCGAGCAGCAACGCGACCGCGCCGGCGAGGGCGAGCAGAACCAAAAGCGGCACCGCGATGCCGGCGATGGCGCCGTTGCCGATCATCGTCCAGCCATCGGGAAAGCCGACGATCGCCGGCCCGCCGGTCAATACCAGCGCGATGCCGGTGAACACCTGGCCGGAGCCGAGGGTTGCGAGGATCGGCGTGACACGGAGCCGCGCGATCAGCAGCCCGTTGGCCGCGCCGGCGATCAGGCCGGTGGCGACGGCGATGGCGATGCCGGCGCCGACCGGAAGCGCACCCATCGCCGCCAGCCCCGCGCCATGCGCGCCGCCATAGGCATGAAAGAACAGTCCGGCGAGGATGCCGCCGAGATTGGCGATGCCGATCACCGAGAGATCGATCCCGCCGGTCAGCATCGCGACCATCATCGCGATCGAGAGCAGCCCGAGTTCCGGCGCGATATAGGTGATGGAAATGAGGTTGTAGGGGCGCAGGAATTTGTCGGGAACCAGCGCCGTCATCAGCGCGAAAACGAACAGCGCGAGCACGACGAGCTGCAGCAGATTGGCATCGAGGGCGAGGGCGCGGCGGATCGGTTTTAGCATCAGGGCTCGTGCTGCTGGACGGTTCATCAGACGATTTGCCGGCGATCGCGGAGCGCGGTTGCGGTGGTCGCGATGATGATGATACCGCCGACCACGATCCGCTGCCACGTCGTTGCGATATGCATGAGGATCAGGCTGTTCGACACCATGACCAGCATGAACACCCCGAGCAGCGTGCCGAGCACGCTGCCGCGCCCGCCGAAGATGCTGGCCCCGCCGAGCACGACGGCGGCGATCACGTCGAGTTCGACGCCGACGAAATCACGTGGATTGGCGAGCCAGATCATCGATCCGTGCAGCAAACCGGCGAAACCGGCGAGGGCGCCGGCGAGGCCATAGACCGCGAACACGATCACCGTCGGGTTGAAGCCGACGCGCCGTGCCGCCTCGGCGGCGCTGCCGAGGGCATAGACGCCGCGGCCGAGCAGGGTGTGGGTCAGAAAGAAATGCACGAGGAGGGCGGCGAGCAGATAGACGACGATCATCGCCGAGAGGCCGAAATGTGTGCCGCCCGGCCCGGCGCGGGTGATCAGCGTGGTATTGCCGAAATCGATCAGCGCCTGCGGCATGCGGTCGATATTGATCTGGCTGGTGCCGACCAGGCCGAGCAGCCCGCCGCGCACCGCAGCGGCGGTGCCGAGTGTCACGATCAGCGGAATCATGCGCAGGCGGCTGACGAAAAACGCATTGACCAGCCCGAGCGCAAACCCGATCGCGGTCGCCAGCGCGAAGGGGCCGATGACGCCGTGCCAATCCCAGGCCAGCATCGCGCGGATGGTGAGATACATCGCAGCGACGGCGAAGGCGGGGAAGGAGACATCGATCCCGCCCGAGATCATCACCATCAGGACGCCGAGCGCCATGAGGCCGACGATGACGTTGCTGCGTGCCAGGCTGAACAGGTTGGAGAGGCTCCAGAAGGCCGGATTGATCAGGCCGATCAGCACCATCGCCGCGATCAGCACCAGCGCGATCACCGTCTCCGAACGGCGCAGCGAAAGAAAACTCATGATAGGGCCTTGAGTTTTTCGGCCATGCCGGTGTCGGTCAGCGCCGCCGTATCGCATTCCTCGACCAGCCGCCCGCGATGCATGACGAGAACGCGGTTGCAGGTCTGGATGATCTCCGGCAGGTCATCGGAAATCAGCAGCACCGCGAGATCGCCTTCGCGCGCGCGTTCGCGGATGCGCGCATGGATATCGGCCTTGGAGCCGATATCGACCCCGACGGTCGGGCCATTGAGGATCAGCACCCGCGCCATACCCATCAGCCAGCGCCCGATCAAGACCCGCTGCTGATTGCCGCCGGAAAGCGCCACGACGGGCAGATCGCCATTGCGGGTGGTGATCCGCATCTGCTCCATCATCGCGTCCGCGTCCGCGTCCGCATGCGCGCGGGCGAAATCGATCAAGAGATGCCGGGTCATCGCGGCATAGGAGGTCGCGAGCAGGTTGCGGTGGATGCTCTGGGTCAGAAACAATCCCTCGGTCAGCCGATCTTCCGGCACATAGGCGAGGCCGGCGGCGATCGCCGCGGCAACGCTGCGCAAAGCGACCGGCGTCCCGTCGATACGGATCTCGCCCTGATATTCGGGGCGCATGCCGAACAGGGTGAGCGCGAGATCGGTGCGGCCGGAGCCGAGCAGGCCGGTGATGCCGATGATCTCGCCGGCATGGAAGGCGGCGTCGATCGGCGCCAGCACGCCGGGCACCGCCAGGCCGCGCAGTTCCAGCCGCGCCGGGCGCGCATCCTGCCGTGTCCAGCGATAGGATTGGGCGGCGAAATCCTGGCCGGTCATGGCGCGGGTCAGTGTTGCCTCGTCGAACCCGTCGGCAGCGCCCTCGGCGACGACGGCGCCGTTGCGGAGCACCGTGATGCGCTCGCTGATGTCGAGCATTTCGCGCATTTTGTGGCTGACGAAGAGCACCGCGATGCCCTGGGCCTGGATATCGCGCACGATCGCGAACAGCCGCGCGACCTCACGCCCGGTGAGCGCCGTGGTCGGCTCATCCATGATCAGAAGGCGCGGCGCCGAGATCAGGGCGCGCGCGATGGCGACGAGCTGGCGCTCGGCGGTGGTGAGCGTCTCCACCGTCGCCGCAAGATCGATCGCAACGCCGAGCCGCGCGAGGGCCGCCCGCGCGCGCTTGCGCACCCCGGACCACGAGACGAGCCGGCGGCGGGCCTGCACTTCGCTCGGCAGGGCGAGGTTCTCCGCGACGGTGAGCGCCGGGAACAGCGAGAAATCCTGATAGATGACCTGGACGCCATGGCCGATCGCGGTGATCGGATCGAGGGTCGTGACCTCGTCCCCGTCGATGCGGAGCGTGCCTTCGTCGGGGCGATGGACGCCGGCGATGATCTTGATCAGCGTCGATTTGCCCGAGCCGTTCTCGCCGGCGAGGCAATGGATTTCGCCCCGCCCGATCGCGAGCGACACCCCGGCGAGCGCGCGCACGCCGCCGAAACTCTTGCTCACGTCACGAAGTTCGATGAGAGGGGCGGTCATGGCCGGAGCCGCGCGGGGGCGCCCCCGCGCGGCATGCGATCAGAAATTATACTGGTTCATATTTTCCTTGGTCACGCCGACCCAGCCGGCGCCGTAGAGCAGATTGGGCCGCGCCGCGTTCGGCGTGGTGAGATCGGTATAGCCGCTCAGCCCGAGATCGAGGCCGGCCTTGATCGCGGCGCGCTGCTTGGCGAGCGCCATCACCGCGAGGATGTTCATCGCATAGCCGGCAACCGCCGGATCCCAGAACTGGATATAGCTGATATCGCCGTTCTTCAGATATTGACCGGCGACGGAGACGAGGCCGGTGCCGGAGAAAAACAGCTTGCCGGCGAGGCCGCGTTCGGCGATCAGCCGGCCGGCGCCGGCGGAGGTCGGCATCGGGCCGCCGAGAATGCCCTTGAGGTTCGGATAGGCGGTCAGCACCTCCTTGAGTTTGTTGTAGTCGGTATTGGCATCGTCATAGGTCTCGATGCGCTTCGTCACCTCGAACATTTTCGGGAAATGCTGCTTCTGATAGGCGATGCCGCCGTCGATCCACTCATTCTGGGATTGCGAGGTGAGGCTGCCGACGGTGCAGATATAGCCGCCCTCGCCGCCCATCTGCTGGCCGAGGACTTCCATGAGCTTGGCGCCATAGGCGCGGTTGTCGAAGGCCTCGACGTCGTAATCGGTGTTGATGAGGTTCGATGCCTCATGCGAGATCACGACGATGCCCTGGGCGCGCGCCTTCTTCAGCACCGGCTCGACCGCCTCCACCGAGAAGGGAACGATGCAGATCGCATCGACGCCCTGCGCGATCAGGCTTTCGACGATCTGGACCTGCGCCGCAGCGTCGGCCTGGCTCGGCCCGACCATCCAGGTGTCGTGGCCGGTATCGGTCTTGAACTGCTTGACGCCCTCGCGCATGCGGTCGAACCAGGCGATGCCGTCGACCTTGACGACGGTCGCCATCGAGAATTTCTTGCCGACCGCCTTGGCGGTGATCGCCGGCGAGACTTTCGCGGTATCGACCGGGCCCGAGGCTGCGAAGGCGCGCGGCATCCCGAGGCCGAGACCGGTGCCGGCCAGGGCGGCGAGCGAGAGCGTGGTGAAATCGCGGCGTGTGACCATGGTTTTTTTCCTCCCTTGGGTTTCTAATCGCTGTCGGCCGACGCCTTGGCCGCGCCGACGAGAACGAGGCTCGCGCTGGCACCGATGCGGTTGGCGCCGGCGGCGATCATGGCGTTCGCGGTGGCGGTGTCACGAATGCCGCCCGATGCCTTGACGCCGAGTTTCGGCCCGACGATGCGGCGCATCAAAGCGATATCGGCGATGGTCGCGCCGCCGCCGCCATAACCGGTCGAGGTTTTGACGAAATCCGCCCCGGCGGCGACGGCGAGCCTGCAGGCGGCGATCTTTTCCGCCTCCGTCAGCAGCGCCGTCTCGATGATGACCTTGAGCAGCGCCGCCGGCACCGCCCGCCGCACCGCCGCGATATCGGCGCGGACGGCGTCGTGATCGCCCGATTTCAGCGCGCCGATCGCGATCACCATGTCGATCTCGGCGGCGCCATCGGCCACCGCCCGCGCCGCCTCGGCCGCCTTGTTGGCCGCCGGTGTCGCGCCGAACGGGAAGGCGACGACCGCACACACCGCGACCGGCGCCGCCGCCAGCACCCGGCGCGCCGCGGCGACCCAGAGCGGGTTGACGCAGACCGCATGGAACCGGAAAGCGACCGCTTCATCACATAATTGGCGCACCGCTTCCGCGGTCGCGTCCGGGCGGAGAAGGGTGTGGTCGATGATGGCGGCGAGCGCGGATGGGGTGGGCGCAAATGGGGCGGGCGCGTCGTTCATGCGGACCTGAAACCCCTCCCTAGCGGGCCGGCCGGGCCGGCGCGTTTGCGTGACAGATGTCACATTTGTGGTAAGCTTCACATCAGGCAGCGGACGAGTCAAGCGAGACCATGGGCGGGACAACGGAGCGGCGTTCGACGAACGGGGGAAGCGCCACGCGGCGTGATCGGCGTCTCCGGGCGCTTGGCCGGCTGGTGCGGGCGCAAGGCGCATTACGGCTGACCGAGGCGGCGCAAGCGCTCGATGTCTCGCCGATGACGCTGCGGCGCGACCTCGCCGGCGACGAATCGGCGGCGCGGGATCTCGCGCTGCTCGGCGGCCATGTGACGCTGGCCTCTTCCGCCGCGCCGCTGGCCGCGCGCGGCGGCCGCTATGTCCTCGATCGCGAGCAGGAAAGCGAGGCGCTGGCGAAACGGGCGGCGGCGCGGCACGCGGCGCGGCTGGTGCGCGAAGGCGACACGCTGTTCATCGATTGCGGCACCACCCTCCCCTATCTGGTCGCGGCATTGCCGGAAGGCATCGCGCTCACCGTGGTGTGCTACGCCCTCAACATCGCCAATCTCGCCTGCCGGCGGCCCAACACCCAGGTCGTGCTGCTGGGCGGCGTGTTTCATCCCTCCTCGGCGACGTTCTCGGCCGAGGCGGCGCCGCGCCATCTTCGCCGGCTCGGCATCACGCGCGGTTTCTTCTCGGCCGGGGGCGTCGATCCGGGGCGCGGCGCGAGTTGCTGGCATTTCCACGAGGTGCCGATCAAGGAGGCGGCCCTGGCGGCGGCGCAGTGCCGCCATCTGGTCGTCGATCACACCAAGTTCGGGCGCGCCAAGCCCGCCTTCTTCGCCCCCTTATCGGCGTTCGACAGCGTCATTTGCGATGCCGGCATCGACGCCGCGACCCGCGCCACGTTCGCCGCGCCGCCCCTGGATGTGGCGCCCCGGCATACCGGCGAGGGCGGCGGCCGGTGATCGCCGGGGGCACCCCGGTCGGCGCGGCTCAGACTTCCCGTGTCGCCCCGGGCTGCCAGAGCACGTCGCGGTCGGGGGCATTGAAGCGCCGTGAAAGCACGAAAAGCAGGTCGGAGAGCCGGTTGAGATAGGGGATCAGCGCCGGGTTGAGGGGCTCGATCGCGGCGAGATGCACGGTGTCGCGCTCGGCGCGGCGGGCGATCGTGCGGGCGAGATGGGCATAAGCGGCGGCCGCGGTGCCGCCGGGCAGGACGAAGCTCCGGAGGGGCGCGAGGCCGGTATTGAGGGCCGCGATCTCCGCCTCCAGCCGCGCGACCTGGGACGCGGTGAGGCGGAGGCGCGCCTTGCCCCCGGTTCGGTCGCCTTCTGGCGTCTCGGGGGTCGCGAGATCGGCGCCGAGATCGAAGAGGTCGTTCTGGATGCGCCCGAGCATGGCATCGATCTCCGCCATCGCCTGGGTGTGGAGGCGAAGCACGCCGAGCGCGGCATTGGCCTCGTCGACGGCGCCGA
This sequence comes from Pseudomonadota bacterium, assembly GCA_021798915.1. Lineage (GTDB taxonomy): Bacteria > Pseudomonadota > Alphaproteobacteria > Acetobacterales > Acetobacteraceae > Acidibrevibacterium. The sequence goes on along the minus strand of JAJZBM010000001.1, from coordinate 189,608 downwards.
TCACGACGATGCGGGCGGCGTCCTTGGGAAGCCGTGTGCCGTCGCCGAGCGAGGTCTCCCCGCCATCGCCGCCACGCGTCGTGACCCGGTCTATTCTCACCATGCTGTCGCCCCTCTCTCTCGCTGTTCGGCTCTCTTGCCGTTCGGCGGCCGGAAATCTACCGCGCCCGTTTATTTTCGAGATCGAAATTGATCTCGATCGGCATTTCCGAGGCCACCGGTGCGTCGCCGGCCATGGCGGGGCGAAAGCGCCATTTCGCCACCGCGTCATGGGCGGCGCGATCGAGCAGCAGGTAGCCGGAACTCTCAACCACGTCCACCGCCGCCGCGCGGCCATCGGGCGCGACATGAACGAGGAGCATGACCCGCCCCTGTTCATGCAGCATCGCCGCGGCCTCGGGATAGGCGGGGGGAATGTTATGGACGGTCGAGTCGGGTCCGGCTGGGATGACGTTGGGGCCATGGACGAGGCCGGTGCCGGGATCGCCGCCGAGGCCGAGCCTGACCGCCGGGGCGGCGTGGCTCGGGCGGGCCGGCGGGCTCGGCGGCGCCGGGCGGGCTTCTGTCGCGGCGGTGGCGGTTGGCTCGGTCTTCGGCAGCGTCACCTGATCCTGCTTGTCCGCCGCCGGGAGGGGGGGAAGCGGCGGCGTTGGCCGGGCCGCGGGCTTGGCGTCTGGCGCGGTCTCGGCGGCCGGCGCGGCGGCGGGTGGCGCCGGTTTTTGTGGTTTTTCGCGTGGACCATCGCCGACCGTCGGCGTGTCCTGGACGACCAGCTCGACCTTGGCGAGCGGCGGCCTCGCCTCCTTGACCGGCGCGCCGAAGGGCACGATGCGGAGCAGCAGCAGCGCCAGTACGAAGAGATGCGCCCCGGCGGAGACCGCGAAGGCGTGCCTCACCCCGCCGCTCGCCGGGCGTGAGATCGGCAAGGCGGCGCGCATGGCGGGATCAGACCACGACCACGCCGTGATGCTTTGCCTTGCTCTCGGGTTCGACATGAATGGTGGCGACCAGCCCGGCCATTTCGTTGCGCAGCGCGGTTTCGATCCGATCGCAGATGGCATGCGCCTCGTCAACCGTCATGTCGCCGGGCACGACGAGATGGAATTGCAGGAATGTCGTCTGCCCGGCGTTGCGGGTGCGAAGATCATGCACCTCGAGCGCGCCTTGCGCGTGCTCGGCGACCAGCGTCTTGATCCGCGCGACCACCGCCGGGCTCGGCGCCGCGTCCATGAGGCCGTCCACCGAGGCGCGGATCAGGAAAAACCCGGTGACCAGGACGTAAACCGCGGTGGCGGCGGCGAGCAGCGGGTCGAGCCAGAGGGACCCGGTCGCAAGCGCGAGCACGAGGCCGAGGAGAAGGCCGGCCGAGGTCGCGACATCAGTGAGGAGATGCAGCCCATCCGCCCGGAACGCCGGCGAGCGCAGCCGCCGCCCGGCACGGACCAGAACCACGCCCCAGGCACCGTTGAGCAGCGTCGCGCCGGCATTGAGGGCGAGGCCGAGGATCGGGTCGAGCAAAAGCGGTCCACCGCGCCAAACCAGCCAGGCGTGCTGCAAAATCGCCCCGGCGGCGGCGACGATCAGCCCGCCCTCGATGACCGCGGCGAAGAATTCCGCCTTGCCGTGGCCGAACGGGTGGTTGCTGTCGGCCGGGCGCGCGGCGAACCAGAGCGCGCCAAAGGTCAGCAGCGCGGTTGCCGGGTGGATCAGGCTCTCCAGCGCGTCCGAAAACAGCGCCGCCCCCCCGGTATGCCACCAGGCGAGCCCCTTGATGGCGATCACCGGAACACTGACGACGATGCTGCCGAGCGCAACGCCCTTATATCGCCCCATGCGCTCGCGACCCCATTACTCTCTGGTCCGCGCTCTAGCAGAGCCCGGCCGCAGCGTCACGCGCCGCCCGACGCAGAGGGATGACCTCCGGCAAAACCGGAGCGGTTCATTCCGCTCGCTTCAGTAATGCTGGATAACCGCCTGGGTCAACGCGAGATGGGTGTTATCGGTGAGGACGAGGTTCAGTTGCATCTCGCCCGAAGGGGTCGGCACGGCCCAGGCTTTCGCAACCGGAAGCCCGCTGCCATAGCCCTCCGGCTCCAGGACATCGCCGATGATTTGCCAGTCATTGAGGATATCGGTGCCGCCGGGATGGCTCGCCGACAGATAGAAGGTCGTGCTGCCGGAGCCGAGATTGACCGTGGTCTCGCCGCTGCCGAGGGTGATGGTGTTGGCGCCGCTGCCGGGGTTCAAGACGGCGTTGCCGGTGCCGGCGAGGAAACTGTCATTGCCGCTGCCGCCGGTCAGCGTGAGGTTGCCGGACCCGGCGGTGACGTCGAGCGCGCCGGCGCCACCTTGGAGGCTCGCGGTCCCGGTGCCGGCGATGAAGGTGACATCGCCGGCACCGCCATTGATCGTTGCATTGCCGGCGCCGCCGAGCACCGTGACCGCGCCGGTGGCATTGATGGTGTCATTGCCGGCGCCGAGCTGGATGAGATCGCTCCCGCCACTGTTCACCAGCGCGTTACCGGCCAGCGTGATGGTATTGCTGGTGCCGGCGGCGGTGGTGATGATGGCGTTCCCGGCGGCGAAGATGGTGTTGCTGCCGGCGGCCGCGGCAATGGTGTCGGCGCCGAGACTGTCGAGGGTAGCATTGAGACCGGCGAGCGTGATGGTATCGGCAGCGCCAGCGGCGGTGACGATCTGATCGCCGGTGAAACCGGTGACGGTGAGGCCGCCGGCGCCGCCGAGAATGGTGTTGTCGCCGGCCTGATCGGTGATGGTCAGCGCCGTTGTCCCGCCGACGATGAGATTGTCCGAACTGGTCAGCGTCTGCGGCGCGCTGCTGGCACCGATCTCGACCGTCGCCAGAGCCCCAGGGATACTTGGCGCGAGGTTCGGCGGCGCGGGTTCCGCGGCAAGCAGCGTGTTGCCCGCGACCACCGCCGGCCCGCTCACGATTTGCGCCGGTGTCAGGCCATAGAACGCATTATCCTCGATCGCGGCGATGCTTCCGGTCGCGTTCATCACCGCAAGCGAGGATGGCGAGACGAGATCATTGAGCAGCGTATTGTCGCTGATGGTGAGGGTGGAATTGGCATAGACGCCGCCTTCCTCGCCGGCCGAGATCATCGTCGGATTTTCGGAATTCGGCCCCTTCTCGATCAGATTGCCGACGATGGTGGCGTTACCGCCATTGGGGAGATCGATCGCATAGCTCGCGGTGCCGCTCGGGCCATCGGCGATGGTGCTGTTGGTGATGATGGTGTTGAGCGCCCGGCTCTTGATTTCGTGGCCGACCTGAGCGTCGGTGAAGGTGCTGTCATTGATCAGCAGCGTTCCGACCTCGTTGACATAGAGGTTATGGGTATAGCCGGTGCCGGAGCCGTTATCGGAGAAGTAGGAATCATTGATGGTGATGCTGCCGGTCGGGTCGGGGTTGGCGAGCATCCCGTCCTGATTGCCATAAAAGGCATCGTTGTTGAGCACGAGATTGCCGCCCTCATAGCGAATGCCGGCGCCGTTGCCGCCCAGAGAGGCCGGCACCGAAGCGCCGGTGAAGGCGAGATTGGCGACCGTGATATTGCCGGTGAGATCGAGAATCCCCTTGTCGTTGGGCGGGGTCTCGGTGGCGACGAAGGTCGCGGTGCCGCCGACGCCCTGGATCGTCACATTGCCGTTGATGGTCGCGAAATCATTGGTGTAGGTGCCGGCCTGGATGTCGATGGTATCGCCGCTTTGCACCACGGCGGCGGCTTGGGCGAGAGTCGCGTATGCCTGTCCGGGCCCGACGGTGAGCACCGAGGGCTGCACGAGGGTATCCGACGCCGTCAGATTGGCTTCGAGGAAGAAGGACGGGCTCAGCGCGGAGGGCGCGATCCCGCTCAGCGTGACGCTGTGATCGGCGCCGATCTGTAACACCGCCTCGCCCGCCGGGTCGATCGTCGCGGTGCTGATGATCGCCGCGATCTGCGAACTCGACAAGGTCTGGCCGGTGGCGGAAACGAGGTCGATGACATCGGTTCCCGGCTGAAATCCGGCGATGGTGTCTTGGGCTGCGAGCGCGGTATCGAGCACGAACGTGGTCGCGACCGGCACAGTGGGAGGCGGCGTCACGCCATCATAAAACGATGCCGGAACGATGGTGCCGGCCTGGAGATAATTGCTGCCGGCGCCGCCGATGACGGTATCGTTGCCGGGGCCGGCGAAGATGTAATTCCCCTGATCGCCGCCGACGAGCACGTCGTGCCCGGCGCCGAAATTGGCGAGAATATTGATCCCGCCATTGCCGCCGGCGAGCGTCACATTGGCGTTTCCTTCCTCGACGATGAGCTGATCCGCCGTCCCGGCGCCCTGGTCGATGCCCGGCGCGGTGCTGTCGAAGGTGACTATATTGCCGAGGGTGAGCAGATTACCGTCGGGTAGCCTCGGCACGATGTCGAATTGCGGCTGCGCTTGGATGGCAGCGGCGCTGGTATAGGGTGCGCCGCTGCCGGCGAGCCAGGCATAGGCCTGCATCGCTTCCGGCGAGCCAGTCACCGAGATGATGCCGGCCAGCGCCTGCATCTGATCGGCGCCGTAATCGCCGTTGCTCTGCGTCCACCCGGCGCCGTTGGAGGGGCCGTTGGTTTGCGTATTGGCCTCGATCGCGCTCCAGGTTTGCAGGGGTTGCGCATAGGCCCAGGCATTGGTGGTCGAATCCCAATAGATCTGGCCGTTCGATGAGACGCTGTTGGGAAAAGGGTCAACGACGTAGTTGATGGAGTCGTGGCCGATATTGAGGACGCTGCCAGCGATGTAATTGGTCGCCCAGTCGAGGAAGGTCACGGCATCCTGGTTGCCCATCTCGGCCGCCTGCACGGCGGTGCTGATGAAATAGCTTTGTTGCCAGGGCGCGATCGCGACGCCGTATTCGAAGGGATCGATGATATAGCCATGTGCCTGGCCCTCCAGCGTCGTCCAGGTCGGGATCTGGCTTACGAGCCAGCTCCAATTGTCGTTCATCACCTGGGTGAAATAAGCTTTCTCCGCCGAGCCGGTCGGGTTGGCATAAGCCGCCTCGTCGATCTCGCGCAAAGTCCAGGCGGCGGCGCGCACCTGGTTGCCATAGATGACATTGTCCGGCCCGGTGCTGTTGGGTGCGCCATCGCGCATCGGCGGCCATAGCGTATCGATGCCGTAGGACGCCTGCGCGTTCAGCGCATCGAGATAGGATTGGTCGCCGGTCAGCAGATAGGCATCATAAAAAAGATCCGGCTGATGGGCGACATCGGGCGTCCAGCCATTATTGGTCGCGTTGACCCCCTGGGTCAGATCGGTCGAATTGCCTTCCCAGCCATTGATTCGGATGTTTGGATATTGATCGGTGTTGAGCCAAGTTCCGGCCTGCGGGTTGTAGAAATTCCATGGAATCCCGGCGCCGACATCGGCCTGACCGAGGGCAAATTGCGCGGCCGCTGCGTTCTGGGTCATCAGCCAGAGGGTATTGGCTTCGGTGGTCGGGCCGATATCGGGGCGCCCGCCGGTCATCGGCATGTATTGCGTGATGCCATCGGTCGTAAGCGGCGCGTTCCAGCCCGGCTGCGCGACACTGCTCGCCTCGCTCGCGACATAGGAGGCCGGGACGCCATCGACGAGATCGTAATTGGCGATCGCGCCGGTCTGTTCGAGATAGGTCATGTCGTGCTGGACATTGACCGAAGGCGCGGTGGTGCCGGTATAGACGATCTGGTTCCAGTCCTCGTATTGGTACTGGGTCAGGTTGTTCACCTGATAGACGGTTTGCCCGCCTTGGGTGATGCTGGCGCTGTAGGTCAGCGTCCCGCCGCTCGCCTGCATGGCAAGATCGTTGTCGAACTGGACATTGGTGCGGAAGGTGCCGTTGGCATAGGCGGTGACGTTGAACACCATCCGGAGCGAGCCGGTGACGTCGGTCTGGAACTGCGCCTCGGTCGCGTCCGGGCCTTGTTTCAAGATGGTGACGCCGCCATTGGCGAGGGCCTGGGCATAGAGACTGGCGACGTTGAGGGTATAGGTGCCGCCGCCTTGGATCGCGATGCTGACGCCGAGATCATAGCCGCTCGCGGCGATTTCCTGGCCGATATTCACCGGCGCTGCTGGCGTCGTTCCCGCCGGCGCCAGCGCCAGCATCACCCCCGCCGTCGCGTTGGCGGCGAGCGCGGGCTGCAGCATGGTGATCGTCGCGATCTCGGTCGAGCCGTCCGGATAGGTGGTTTTGACATCCATCTGCACCGGGATGTCGCTGCCGTTGATGATCGCGACCAACTGGCTGCCGGCCGGCACCGCGCCGGCCTTGAACACCTCACCGAAGCTCACATACTGCGCCGCCAAGGCGACGGCGGTGGGGTTTTGTAGGTTGAGCCCTACGATCTCCCCCGGGTCGATGGCCTGCGGCACCACGGGCGCGGTGAGCGAATTGGCCTGAAGCTGAGTAGATGTGCCTGACATAATATTCTACCTATAGTTGATATATTCTACTTATAGTTGATTCCGTGCGCGTAAGGCTAGGCTCGAAGGGAGGGCGGACCGACGTATTTTTTTGAGCGTTTGCGCCACATTCGGAGACAAGTACTAAAAATTGGTTTATCACCCGCTAAAATTCTCCCATAGGTTGAGATGCCGCCGCCGCGCGGATTGCGAAATCGTGCCTCATTCGGTCTGTTTGCCCGCGTTTTTTCGCGATAGGATGCGCGCGTCAGCGCGCCGTCCGGCGCCGAGCAGCGCAAGCGCCCAGCACGAAAAGGGAACACCAATGCCGATGCGCCACGCCACTCTCCTCGTCCCCGCCGTGCTTTTCGCGACTCTCGCCACCGCGCAGGCGCAAGGGATGCTGCGCGCGCCGACCCCGCCCACCCCCAAGGCCGATACGGACGTGGTCGGGCTGATCATCGAAAACCTCGCCGCAAAGCCGCTCCCGGCCAGCCCGGTCACCTTCGGCCAAGCCTTCCTCCCCGGACGCATGCCGGCGAAAGCGGGCATGGTCGCGCGGATCGACGGCAAGGAAGTGCCGGTGCAGGTGGATGCCAAGACCACCTATCCGGACGGTTCGCTGCGCATGGCGGTGCTTAGCCTGATCGCGCCCCCCATGGCGGCTCATGCCAAGGCGCCGGTGATGCTGGCCACGGCCGCGCCGGCGAGCGGCAATGCGGTCGATCTCGCACGCCTCGCCGATGACAAAGCCCATGATCTCAGCATCGATCTCACGTTTCACCAGGAAGACGGCACGACGGCGCCGTTTCATCTCGACGCCGCGCCGCTGCTCGCCAAGGCCCTGGCCGCGGAAAAACCCGATGACTGGCTGCGCGGGCCGATCGCGCGCGAAATCCGCGTCGATGCGCCGGTCACCGGCTCATTCCACGTCATTCTCGATCTGCGCGCCTATGCCGATGGCACGACGCATACCGATCTGCAATTCGCCAATGACTACGCCATGCAGAAAACCGGCGGCGCGGTGAAATACGATGTCTTGGTCAAGGAAGATGGCAAAATCGCCCTGCAATATCGCAACCTCGTGCAGTTCCAGTATGAAAACTGGCATCGCACGCTGTGGAGCGGCCCGGTGCCGCCGATCAATCTCATCCGCGATGTCGATTACCTCGAACGCATCGGTGTGATCGCCGATTACGATCTCGCCGTCGGCGCGCCCGCTGCGATGGTGGCCGAGGAAGCGAAGCAAATGGCGTCTCCCGGCTTCGGCGCGCCGCTCACCACCAATGGCGTGACGCAATACATGCCGATGACCGGCGCCCGCCCGGATATCGGCCCGACGACACGCGCCAATGCGCTCTGGCTCCTCACCCAAGACCCGGCCGCCAGCGCCTACGCCCTCTGGCAAGGGGAGGCGGCAGCGGGCATCCCCTGGCATTTCTGGAATCCGGAGGCCGGAACCTGGCTCAATACCGACCAGAACCCGCAGATCTGGACCGATCCGCGCGGCGGCGCGAATGGCCTGACGCAACAAATGGATGGCAAGAACAATGGCTGGGCGCCCGATACCGCGCATCAGCCCGATCTCTCCTTCGTCCCTTATCTCTTCACCGGCAGCCGCTTTCACCTCGACGAATTGAACGCTCAAGCCGCATTCTCCATCGTCACCACCTGGCCGGCGATGCGCAGCGGCGCGCCCGATAGCACCGGGCCAGACAATGTCATCTTCGGCAACCAGATGCGCGGCGGCGCCTGGAGCTTGCGCGAGATCGACGAAGCGGCCTGGGCCAATCCCGATGGCAGCGTCGAGAAAAAATATTTTTCCAAGGTGATGGATGACAACTGGCGCTGGCTGGCTGGCCAAATCCCGACATTGACCGATATGGAAGGCGAGGCGCATGGCTACGTGGTCGCGACATTCCAATATGGCAACGCCTTGGCGCCGTGGCAGCAGGATTATTTCTCCACGACGGCGGCGCAGGCGGCAAAAATGGCAAACGCCGATGCGCGCAAATTCCTCGCCTGGTCAGCGAATTTTCTCGCCGGCAGCGTGTTGAAGCTCGATCACGACAGCATCAATTACGTCATCGACGTCTTTCCGGATGGCGTCGGCGACAATGGCCAGATTTTCTGGGATCGTGCGAAAAACGGCTGGGCTTACGCGCAACCTTTGAAAACCTGGGCGAAAATCGCCGAAAACACCAAGCATCACGGCCCCTCGAACGGCAATGGCTGGGCGCGGAGCAATGGCGATTACGGCCAGCTCGCGATGCTGGCACTGGCCGGCATCCTCAGCGTCGTGCCGTCAGAGCCGGCCGAGGAGGCCTATGAGCGGCTGCGCAAAAGTGGCGCGCCCTATACCGACGCGAATTCTCTCCATCACACGCCGGAGTTCGACATCATCCCGCGTCCGCCGCATTCCTGAGCGCCGCGCCGCGCGTCGCGGCACAACAGGGCATGAGGTGGGGGCAACGGGGTCAGCCGTGGCAATGATCGGCGGGGCTGGTCTGGAGCATGGCGAGGAATTCGCGCCGGGTCGCCGGGTCGTCGCGGAAGGCGCCGAGCATGCGGCTCGTCGTCATCGTGACCCCGGGCTTGTGGACGCCGCGCGTGGTCATGCATTGATGCGCCGCCTCGATCACCACCGCGACTCCACGCGGCTCCAGAACCTCGTTGATGGTGCTCGCGATCTGTGCGGTCAGCTTCTCCTGGATCTGTAGCCGCTTGCCGTAAGCCTCGACGATGCGGGCGAGCTTGCTGATGCCGACGACGCGATGCGCCGGCAGATAGGCGACATGGACGCGGCCGATGATCGGCGCCATGTGGTGTTCGCAGACGCTTTCCAGGCGGATATTACGCAAAAGCACGATCTCGTCGTAGCCCTCCACCTCCTCGAAAGTGCGGGCGAGCAGCGCCGCCGGGTCGGTTGCGTAGCCGGCGAAGAATTCTTCATAGGCGCGTGCGACCCGGGCCGGCGTATCGCGCAGCCCCTCGCGCCCGGGATCATCGCCGGCCCAGCGCAGCAGCGTCCGCACCGCCGCCTCCGCTTCCTTACGCGATGGCCGGTCGGCGACCAGTTGGCTGCGGAGTTTCGATTGGCTGACGATGACATTCATGGTGCGCGTTTCCCCTTCCTGGTGAACGCCGCCAACGGTGCCGTAAAATTCTTAACGGCGTACTATGTCAACGCTCAGTACGCGCCTGGAAATTTTCACAAATCAGTGAGATAAATTCATTGATTGATAGAATCAATCTCCATCATCGTCGTCGTGTTTGCCATAACCATAGCCCCCATAATAGTAGGCCGGCGGGGCGTAATAGGCCGGGGGCTGGGCATAATAGGCGGGCGGTGACGCCGCTTGCGGCTGGACCACGACCGGGGGCGGCGGCGGATAATAGACATGACGGTAATAATCGTCATCGTCACAGCCGGCGATGCCGACAGAGACAGCCCCAAGCAGTACGGAAACCAAGAGGCTACGTGACATGGTGCAAATTCCTTCGACGAGTTTCCGCAAACCTTATCCCATTGCGGCGAGCATGGCGCTTCAACACGCTGCGCGGTTACAGTTTGTCACCGGCCAGATGGTATCGGTTCGCTAAGGTGGCGGGCGAGGCCCCTATCGGGTTCACGCCATATTCAGATCCTCGGGATTGCCCTATCTTCGCGCGCCCGCCCTATCACCCAGGATGCCATCGCATGACGTTGAAGCCATCTTTCCTCGCCTTCCTGATGATCCTCGGCAGCCTCGGTGCCGCCACGGCCGATGATTGGCATGGCGACGATTGGCATGATGGCGGCTGGGGCGAGCATGATTGGCACCATTGGCATGAACACTGGGGCGGCCCCGGCTATGGCACCCCCTACGGCGCGCCGCCGCCGGTGGTTTACGCCCCACCGCCGGTTTACGCGCCGCCACCACCGGTCGCCTATCCGCCGCCGGTCTATTACTATCCGCGACGCTTCGGCGATGACGACTGAACCCGGCGCGCCGCCATTCGCGGCGGCGTCGTGAGGGTCGCGGTGACACGGGACGGTAATGGATGGGGCCGGCGTCTCGCCGCCGCCTGGCCATCACCTGCCTGGCGTCTGTTTGCGGCACGTTTCCTGCGCAGCCTGGCGCAAGGCTGTCTGGTCGTCGATTTCACGCTCTATCTTCAGCGTCTGCATTGGACGGGCACCAGCATCGGCGCTGTGCTGGCGGGAAGTTTCGTGCTCGGCGCCGGCCTCAGTCTGCTGGCCGGCCCGGCGAGTGACCGCTTCGGCTGCAAGCGCCTGCTCATCGGCTACGAGGTCGCGGTCGCGCTGGCCTTCTTCGCCGTCGCCTGGAGCGCCCATCCGGCAGTGATCGCCGGCGCCGCCGTGTTTGCCGGATTTGGCCGCGGCGCCAACGGTGCGCCGGGCTGTTTCGTGCCCGTGGAATTGAGCTGGCTCGCCAGCGTCATCCCGGCCGCGCGACGCGGCGCCGCGTATAGCGTGAACACGGCGGCGGGCTTCATCGGCATGGGGCTGGGGGCGCTGTTCGCCATCGCGCCCGCCCTCTGGCCGCGCGCATTGCCCGGCGCCAGCGGCTACCGGCCGATTTTCCTGGCCGGCGGCGTCCTCGCCTTACTGATCGCCGGCTTGCTCGCGACAACGCCGGAGCATCGCCCACTGGCGCCTCGTGCCGCGAGCCCACCACCGCGCCTGCCGCTCGCCCGTGACGAACGCCGGCGGCTCTGGCAGCTTGGCCTGATCAGCCTGTTCAGCGGCGTCTCGCTCGGGCTTTCCGGGCCGCTGATCGCCTATTGGTTCGCGGTGAAATTCCATCTCGACCCAATGCAGATCGCGCCGGTGCTCGCCGCCGCCTATTTCGCCGCGGCGCTTTCGGCGGCCGTGACCGGGGAACTCACAAAGCGATTCGGCGCCGCACGCAGCTTCGTTTTCCTGCAAGGGTTCGGCGCCGTGCTGCTGCTCGGCTTTCCTTTCCTGCCGGCGTTTCCTCTTGCCGCCATGGTCTGGATCGTCCGTTTCGCGATCGAACGCGGCGCGACCGGTGCGATGGAAGCGGTGATGATGACCCTGGTCGGCGCCGGCAGACGCGGCCTCGCCGGCGGCCTCGGCACCGCAGCACTGGCCCTGCCGCGCGGCCTCGGTCCGCTGATCGCCGGAGATTGGATCGCCGCGAACGCTCTTGCCGCGCCGTTCCTGCTGGCGGCGGCATTGCAAGCCGTCTACGTCACCTTGTTCGGCACCGCTTTTTCCTCACGGGACCGTGCGCTCACGGATGTTTGAGCCGCTGCCCGCGTCGCTGTAACATGTTTTTCGAGCGTGATCAGAAAATTCCAGATCAAATCGAGATCTTTCAGAAAATACGAATGCGTCGCATTTTCCAATGTTACAAAACAGTCCATGAAATATCTTTGTTCAACAGATACACCGGAGGCCCTCTATTTTTCCGGTGTCAATCGTCATGTCGATTCCGAAGCTACCCCCTCTGAAAATACTGACGGCATGAGCTTCGATTTCGCGCGAAAACGCCATGTTTCCGCTCATCGCACAGCGCCGCCGCTTTGCGTATTGAAATGGGGCGGTCTCGGAAGCGTCCTGACGACTCGGCCATTTTTACAGGCGCTGCGTGATCATTTCGGCAAGGCACGGCAGATCATCTACATCACGTCCGCCGCCAATGCCGGTCTGGTCGAACGCATGAATCTCGCCGATCGCGTTTTGATTCTGGAGCCAAATGGTTCTCCTCTTCTCCGGACGCTTCGCCTCGGGCGCGCGCTACGGAGCGAGAAACCCGCCATGTTTTTTGATCTGCAAATCCATACCCACCGTGGCCTGGGAAGAACCTTGGCACGATTGAGCGGCGCGCATCGCCGGTTCGGTTTTTTCCGCGCTCGCGAGACGATTCGACGAAACGGCCAGGGGATTTTCGCCAATCCCTTCGCCCCGCTCGATCAGCTTTATCTCGAAATGGCGCGCCTCGCGGGGGCGACCCATCCGCCATCCGAGCCGCGTCGTGCACTTTGGATCAGCCACGCCGACGAAGACAAAGCCGGCGCGCTTCTGCACGGCTGGCTTTCTGCGCGCGATCGCTTACTGATCGTCAATCCCAATGCCTCGGCAACCGCCCTCGTCCGGCGCTGGCCGCTCGCCTCCTACGCCGAGGCGATCGGCGTTTTGCTCGCCCAGGTTCCACGCCTTCGTGTGGCGCTGATCGGCGCAGCATCGGAACGGGATTATGTCGGCAAGCTCCACCAGATGGTCGCGCCGTCAGGGAACGCGGTGAGGAATTTCGCCGGCCTGACCACGCTTGGCAGCCTCATGGCGCTGATCACCCGCGCTGATTGCGTGCTGAGCAATGATAGTGGTCCACTGCATCTCGCGCTTGCTCTCGGGGCTCGGGTGGTTGGCCTATTCGGCCCGGTGCATCCCGATCACAATGCGCATCTCGGGCCGCCGGCGCGTAAAATCATCCTCTATCATCCGGTCCTGTGCAGCCCCTGTGTTCATCACGTGGCGGTGCCGCCCTGCGGTGGCAACAATCTCTGCATGCAGTTGATCGCGCCCGAGGACGTGGTGGCGGCGTGCCGTAGACATCTCTCCGACATCAGCGCGACACCCGGCCGCACCTTTCGACAATGGCATTCTCTCCGCGATCAACCCGGCAGCGCTCAGGTCGCTTCCGTGGCGCAGCCCGGCGCGGCATTGGCGAACCGCGCATAGGCCGCTTCGACGAGGCCGAGATGCTCGCGCATCAATCGCGCCGCCGCCTCGGCCTCGCCGCGTTCGATCGCCAGCGTCACCGCGAGATGCTCCGCATGCGAGCGCGGCAGACGGCCGAGGGTGCGGAACTGGGCTCGGCGATAGGGCATCAGCCGGCGGCGCAGCGCCCGCGCGGCCTCGGCCAGCAGATCGTTATGCGCGCCGGCATAAATCCGCTCATGAAAAGCGCTATTGGCAGCGGCGAAGGCAATCGGATCGCCGTCCCGCACCAAAGCCGCCATGCCGGCATGGAAAGCACGCAGATCGTTGCGTTCACGCGCCGTCATCGCCAGCGCCGCTTGCCGGGCGCAGACCGCTTCGATCTCGGCCATGGCGACGAACATTGCCGCGAGCCGCGACGGCGAGATCGCGGTGACGACGGCGCCGCGATAGGGCTGGCGCTCGATCAGCCCGGCGGCAGCGAGCTGGCGCAACGCCTCGCGCACCGGCGTCCGGGACACCGCGAAACGGGTGGCCACCGCCTGCTCGTCGAGCCGCGTTCCCGCCGGCAGCGCGCCGCTGGTGATGGCATCCGCGAGCCGCTGCGCGAGGTCATCGGCGCGCGTCATCGCCGCGCCGCGCGATAGGCGCGCCAGCCGCCGAATGCGGTGATGTCCTCACCCACCGCCCCAGCCTCGCAGATGAAACCGAACGCCGGCACATCGCCTTCGAGCCGGATCGTGCCGAGCCCGAGCGGCGGCGCGATCCCGGCCAGCAGCGCGGCCAGCGCGGCGCCGGGCAACGCCCACACCTCCCCGGCGATCGCCGCCCCCCCTTCGTCGACCGGCACCAGGCCGGGGCGCGGCACGGCGCCGGGCAGCGCCAGCATGCGATAGGCGGGCGCGGTTTGGCAGGGGCGGCGGAAAGCGCCGCCGAGGGCGATCAGCGTCGCATTCAGCGCCTCGCCGGTGAGATGGGCGCCGAACACCGCGATCTCGATCTCGGGATGGACGGAGCGGGCGGGCGGCGCCGGCGCCGCCTCCGGCTGCGCAAGGCCGGTCGCCCCGAGCGGGGTCGCGGCGTCGCGCTGCATCCGCTCGGCGATGGCGGCGAGCACGCCGTCATGAAAAGCCGGGCCGATCAGGGTTACGCCAGCGGGGAAGCCGGCGGGCGAAAACCCGCCCGGGATGGCGATCGCCGCGAGATCGAGGAGATTGGTGAAATTGGTGTAGCGGCCGAGTTCGCTGTTGCACGCGATCGGCGCGGCGGCGATCTCGGCGAGGCTGAAGGTGCGCGACACGCTGGGGACGAGCAGGAAGGTGAGGCGTTGCCAGAGCGGCGCGGTCACCTGGCGAAGGGCGGCCAGCCGATGTTGCGCGGCGAAAAGATCGGCGGCGCCCTGGCTGAACCCGGCGCCGACGATTTGGCGCGTCACCGGATGCAGCGCGTCCGGGTGATCGGCGAAAATCCCGCGCAGGGCATCGCTACGTTCGGCGACCCAAGGGCCATAGAGCAGTGAAGCGGCCTCGGCGAACGGCGCAAAATCGATCTCCTCGACTTCGCCGCCGGCGGCGATGGCGCGGGCGACGGCGGCATCGAACACCGCTTGTGGCGTCGGGTCGCCGCCAAATGCGCGCGCCGCCGGCGCCGGCACGCCGAAGCGAAACCGCGCCGGCGGACGCTGAGCGAGGGCGAATCCGGGCGGCGCGGCACGGCTATAGGGGTCGGCGGCATCGAACCCGGCGGCGACCGCGAGCACGGCGCGCGCATCGGCGACGGTGAGCGCGAAGATCGAGACGCAATCGAGCGAGCGGCAGGCGGGGACGACGCCGCTGGTGCTGATCAGCCCGCGGGTCGGCTTGAGCCCGACGAGATTGTTGAACGCCGCCGGCACCCGACCGGAGCCGGCGGTATCGGTGCCGAGCGCGAAGCTGACCAGACCGCCGGCAACGGCCACCGCCGAGCCCGAACTCGACCCCCCCGGCGCCATCGCCGGATCGAACGGGTTGCGCGGCGTGCCATAAGGCGAGCGCACGCCGACCAGGCCGGTCGCGAACTGATCGAGGTTGGTCTTGCCGATCAGGATCGCCCCGGCGGCGATGAGGTGCTCGACCACCGGCGCCGAGTTCTCCGGCCGATAGGCGAAAGCCGGGCAGGCGGCGGTGGTCGGAAGGCCGGCGACGTCGATATTGTCCTTGACCGCGAACGGGATGCCATGGAGCGGCCCGCGCGCCGATACCGGCCGCGCGGTCAGCGCCCGCGCCTCGGCGCGCAGATCCTCGGCGCCGCGGCGGCTGATCCAGACATGGTCTTCACCGGCGGCGTCGATCCGGCGCAGGATTTCATCGACCACGTCGCACGGCGTCGTCGTGCCGGCGGCATAGGCGGCGCCGAGCCGCGCGAGATCGAGGCTCAGCACCATGGCCGAGGCCTGCGGGAAGGGGTCGTCATCCGTGTCTCCTTAGGCATTTCCGTCTCCAGACGCCGCATGGCCCGCAAGCCGGCGGCAAAACCCACCGGCCGGGATCGGGGCGGGAAGGCAAGCCAGGGGAAGAATACAAGAACGAGGCCATTCCCACCGATCCGGGCGATGTTGCGACGAATATGGCCCGATCGACGCCTGTCTTGCCCATATTTGCCTAATTTTAGGCATGAATAGCATAAATATTATGCATTGTATGCATTCTGGTCGGCAAGCCCGCCGCAGCTTCCGCCGCGCGCCACGCCGCGCCCTTGGCACGGTATTTGAATATTCCGCAAGGCGACCCCGCTCACCATCAGGCCCCACGCCGGAGAAAACATCATGTCTCTCGGTCCATCCCTTTCTCGCCGGACCCTGCTCGGGATGAGCGGTGGTCTCGCCGCCGGCGCCTTTGTCTCTTCCCGCCGGGCGCGCGCCGCCAGTGCGCTCGAAATCGG
This sequence comes from Pseudomonadota bacterium, assembly GCA_021798915.1. Classification (GTDB taxonomy): domain Bacteria; phylum Pseudomonadota; class Alphaproteobacteria; order Acetobacterales; family Acetobacteraceae; genus Acidibrevibacterium. The sequence goes on along the minus strand of JAJZBM010000001.1, from coordinate 173,557 downwards.
CTTTCTCTACGTCGGCGCACGCGATGATTACGGCTATAATCAGGCCCATGCTGAGGGCGCCGCCGCGGTCAAGGCGATGCCTGGGGTGAAAGTGCTGGAAGAAGAGCGCATCCCCGAGACCATTGACGTCGTCAAGTCGATGGACAGCATGATCGAGCTGGACGACGCAGCGCTGCTGTTTCCAACCTCGTTCGGTTACTACAATCCCTTCGTTCTCCAGGAAGCGAGAAAATACCCAAAGGTCCAGTTCCGCCATTGCGGCGGGCTATGGACCGAAAAAGACCCGAAAAACGCCGGCAGCTATTTCGGCTATATCGATGAGTGCCAGTATCTCTCCGGCATCGTCGCCGGGCATGTGAGCAAGTCGAAGAAGCTCGGCTTCGTCGCCGCCAAGCCGATCCCGCAGGTTCTGCGCAACATCAACGCCTTCACCCTCGGCGCGCAGCGCGTCGATGCCACGATCACGACGACGGTGATCTTCACTGGCGACTGGTCGCTGCCGGTCAAGGAGGCGGAGGCGACCAACGCGCTCGCCGATCAGGGCATCGACGTGGTCACCTGCCATGTCGACAGCCCGAAAGTCACCATCCAGACCGCTGAGGGGCGTGGGCTCTACACCTGCGGCTATCACGTCGACCAGGCGCCGCTCGCCCCCAAGGGCTATCTGACCGGCGCGGAATGGAACTGGGCGACGGTTTATCGCGGTTTCGTCGCCGATCGGCAGGCGGGCAAGCCGCTCGCCAATTTCGTGCGCGGTGGCTTGCGCGAGGGCATCGTCAAAACCTCGCCCTATGGCGCGATGGTACCGGCGGCGGCGCGCGCCCAAGCGGACGCGGTGAAGGCGAAACTCGTCGCCGGCGATTACGTGATCTTCAAGGGGCCGGTTGCCGACAATACCGGCAAGGAGGTCATCGCCGCCGGTGTCGACCACGGCCAGACCGATCTTTGGCTCGAGAAGATGGACTGGCTCGCCGCCGGCGTGATCGGCAAGACCTGAGCGGGGCGGGGCGCGGGCCGGCATGCTTTCCTTCACCCTGGCACTCGGCGCACCGACGCCGACGCGGCGACGCTGGTTCGGCCGCCTCGCCGAGGCCTGGGCCTTGCCGCTGCTCGCGCTGACCGCGGCGCTGGTCGCGTTCGGTGCGTTCATCGCCGCGTTCGGCGTCAATCCGCTGGCTGCGGCGGCGCTGATCTGGCGCGGCGCCTTCGGCACTTGGTTCTCGTTGCAGAACACGCTGCAGAAAGCCGCGCCGCTGCTCCTCACGGGTCTCGCCATGGCGCTGCCGGCGCGGGCCGGCCTCATGATCATCGGCGGCGAGGGCGCGCTGGTGATCGGCGGCCTCGCTTGTGCGGTGATCGGCCCGGCGCTTGCCGGCTTTGCCGACAGCGCTGGCGGAGCGCTCATGGCCCAGACGCTGATGCTCGCCTGCGGCATGGCGGCGGGGGCGCTCTGGCTGATGATCCCGGGCGCGCTCCGCCATTGGCGCGGGGTCAACGAAACGATTTCCTCTCTTCTTCTCAATACCATCGCCATCGCGGTGCTGAACCAGCTCGTCGAGGGGCCGCTCCGCGATCCCATGAGCCTCAACAAACCCTCCACGACGCCGCTTTCGCCGGCGCTGATGCTCGGGCACGTTCCGGGGCTATCGGTGCATGTCGGCCTCGCGTTCGGGCTCATTCTCTGCATTGGCGCCGGCGTTTTGATGCAGCGGACCAGCTTCGGCTTCGCCACCGGCATCAATGGCGGCAATCCGCGTGCCGCGCAGATGGTCGGGATCGATGTCGGGCGGCTGATCCTGATCGCCTGCGCCCTCGCCGGCGCCTGCGCCGGGCTTGCCGGCGCGACCGAGGTCGCCGCGGTACAGGGCAGCGCCACCGCCTCGCTCGCCGCCGGGTATGGCTATAGCGGTATCCTGGTTGCCTTTCTCGCCCGCCATAACCCGTTCGCGATCATCCCCGTCGCCGTGCTTCTTGGCGGGATCGCGGCGAGCGACGGATTGTTGCAGCGCCATCTCGATCTGCCGGACGCGACGGTCGCGGTGTTGCAGGGTTTCGTGTTCATCGCCGTGCTCGCCGCCGAGACGTTTTCCGGGCGGCTTCGGCTCTGGCGCGGCGGGCGGCGCGATGGCTGATCTCGGTATCGCCGGCGTCGCCCTCGCGCTGTTCGGCGGCGCCATTCGCGCGAGCACACCGTTTTTGTTCGTCAGCCTCGGCGAGTGTCTGACGGAGCTTTCCGGGCGCATCAATCTCGGCCTCGAAGGCACCCTGGTGTGCGGCGCGATGAGTGCCTATGGCGCGGCGCTGCTCTCGGGCTCGCCCTGGCTCGGTGTGCTCGCCGCAGCACTGGTCGGAGCCCTGCTCGGCGCGCTCCATGCCGGGCTCTGCAGTCTTGCGCGGGTGAATGACATCGCGGTCGGCATCGCGCTGATGGTGCTCGGCACCGGGCTCGCGTTTTTTTTCGGCAAACCCCTGATCCAGCCACGCGCGCCGATGCTGCCCGCGCTTCCTCTCTGCCCCGGCTGCCATTTCGCGCCGCTCCGCGCCGCACTCGACATCAATCCGCTGTTTCTGATCGGCGTCGCGCTCGCTTTCGTATTGCACTGGGGACTTGCCAATACGCGGCCCGGACTCGTGCTCCGCACCGCCGGCGACAGCGGCGCGGCGGCACGCGCGATGGGCTATGCGCCGCTTTTGGTGCGGCTCTGGGCGACGATGGCGGGCGGCGCGCTCGCCGGCATCGGTGGCGCTTTCCTCTCGCTCTATTACCCGGGATCGTGGAATGAGGGGCTTTCGAGTGGCCAGGGCTTGATCGCCGTCGCATTGGTGATTTTCGCGCGCTGGCGTCCGCTCGCCTGTCTTTTCGCGTCCCTCCTGTTCGGCGCCGCCGGCGCCCTCGGCCCGGCGTTGCAATCGATCGGCGTGCATCAGGGCACCTATCTCTTCAACGCCGCCCCTTATGCGCTGACGCTCGCGATCATGATCGCGACCGCCTCGCCGCGCGGCGCGCTCGCCGGCGCGCCCGCGGAACTCGCCGTCACACGCTGACGAAAGGCATGATGAAATCATGAGTGGTCTTGGTGGTCTCAACAAATCTCTCTCCACCGTCTTCGCCGATCCCTATCCCTGGCCCTATGACGGCACACTCTCTCCGCGGACGACGGCGCTGATCGTCATCGACATGCAGACCGATTTCTGCGGCATCGGCGGCTATGTCGACATGATGGGTTATGACCTCGCGCTGACGCGGGCGCCGATCACGCCGATCGTGAATGTGCTCGCCGCGATGCGCGCGCGGGGTTTTCCGATTTTTCATACCCGCGAGGGCCATCGCTCCGACCTCTCCGATCTGCCGGCGAACAAGCGCTGGCGTTCGCGTAAGATCGGCGCCGGGATCGGCGATCCCGGCCCCTGCGGACGCATCCTGGTGCGCGGCGAGCCGGGCTGGGAGATCATTCCCGAACTCGCGCCGATCGCCGGCGAGGTGATCATCGACAAGCCGGGCAAGGGCTCGTTCTGCGCGACCGATCTCGAACTCATCCTGCGCACGCGCGGCCTCACCAATCTCATTCTCTGCGGTATCACCACGGATGTCTGCGTGCATACGACGATGCGCGAAGCCAATGACCGTGGCTTCGAATGTCTGATCCTCGCCGATGGTTGCGGCGCGACCGATCACGGCAATCATCTCGCGGCGCTCCGGATGGTGACGATGCAGGGCGGCGTGTTCGGCGCGGTTGCCGACAGCACCGCCCTGCTCGCGGCGTTGTCATGAACGCATCCGGCGCCGCGTCGCTCGAAGTTGCTGCCATGAGCAAGCGCTTCGGCGCCAATATCGCGCTCGCCGATGTCGCCATGCGCGTTCCGGCCGGCACGCTGCACGCGCTCCTCGGCGAGAATGGCGCCGGCAAGAGCACACTCGTCAAATGCATCATCGGGAGCTACCGCGCCGATCGCGGCGATGTCCTGCTCGATGGCCGCGAGGTCGTGATCAACGGGCCACGGGCCGCGCGCGCCCTTGGCCTCGGCATGGTCTATCAGCATTTCACCCTGGTCGGCGGCATGACGGTCGCGGAAAACATGGTGATGGCACGGCCCGATATCCCGGCCATCGTCAACTGGCGCGCTGAACGGCGAGCCCTTGAGGATTTCATGGCGCGGATGCCGTTTCGGGTGCCGCTCGATCGCCGCGTCTCGACGCTCGCCGCCGGGCAAAAACAGAAGGTCGAAATTCTCAAACTTCTCTATCTCGGCTGTCGCTTTCTTATCCTCGACGAACCGACCGCGGTTCTGACACCGACGGAGGCGGATGAGGTGCTGCGGTTTCTTCGCGGCCTCGTTGCGGAAAACAAACTCACCGTGCTGATGATCACCCATAAATTCCGTGAAGTCACCGCCTACGCCGATGCCGTCACGGTCTTGCGGCGGGGAAAGCTTGCCGGCGCCGGCGCGGTGCGGGATCTCACACCGGAAACGATGGCGGCGATGATGGTCGGCACCACGCTGGCGCCGGCGCGCGCCGATCGGGAGCCGGCGCGCGGGCAGCCGACGCGGCTCGCGATCCAGGCGCTTTGCGCCACCCGCGATGATGGCTTGCTCGCTTTGCGCGAGGTTTCGCTCAGTGTCGGCGGCGGTGAAATCGTCGGTATCGCTGGCGTCTCCGGCAACGGCCAGCGCGAACTGGTCGAGGTGTTGGCCGGGCAGCGGCGGGCAGCGGCGGGGGCGATCCGCATCGACGACCAGCCATTTCGCTTCACGCGGGCGGAAATTCGCCGCCACGGCGTGCGCTGCCTGCCGGAGGAACCGCTCGCCAATGCCGGCGTCGCACGGATGACGGTTGCGGAGAACCTCGCCCTGCGCGATTTCGACGCGCCACCCCTCGCCGCACGTGGCATCTGGCTCGATCGCACGGCGATGAGGGCCGCGGCGCGGCTGCGCATCGCTGACTATGCTATCCGCCCGCCCGATCCCGATGCCCCGCTCGGCTCACTTTCGGGGGGCAATGTGCAGCGCGCGATATTGGCGCGCGAACTCTCGGGCGAGGTGCGGGTTCTGATCGTCGCCAATCCCTGTTTCGGGCTCGATTTCACCGCAGCGGCCGACATCCGCGCCCGCCTGATGCAGGCGCGCAACCATGGCGTCGCGGTGTTGCTGGTGAGCGAGGATCTCGACGAAATCCAGGAACTCGCCGATCGCATCCTGGTGATGGCGGGCGGACGGATCGCCTATGAAAGCAGCGCCGCCGAGGCCGATCTCGCCGCGATCGGCATGGCGATGGCGGCGCATTAGCGCGGGCCCACCGAGGGCGGCCGCCTAAGACGCGAACACCGGCTTCAAGGTCGCCTGCACGCCGTCGATGGTGATCTGTGTTCCGATGCAGAGCAGCACGAAGGCGATCAGGCGGCTGAGCGTCGCGACCCCGGTCGGGCCGAGAAACCCGATCAGCCGGTCGGCGGAGCGATACATGACCCAGATCACCACCGACAAGGCACAGGCGGCGAGTGAGACGCCGAGAAAGAACCCGCCGACCGCGACCCCCTCATGCGGCCGCTCGGAGGCGAGGGCGATCGCGACCGAGATCGCCCCTGGCCCCGCGGTGAGCGGCATGGTGAGCGGAAAAAAGGCGATCGCCGCCGCTTCCCCCTCGGGAGCTTCGGCCCGTTCGGCCGGCCGCGCCTTGTGCTCGGGCCCGGAAAGCAGCTCCCAGGCCTTGACGGCGATCACCAGCCCGCCGGCGATGCGGAGCGCGGCCAGGGTAATGCCGAAGAAATTGAGGATGAAGGTGCCGGCCAGGAGCGAGCCCAGCATCACCAGGGTGGAGTAGATTGCGATCCTTCCTGCGATCCAGGCACGCTCCGCGGGGCTGCGTTCGGCGGTCGCCTCGCGGAAGATCAGCGCGCCGCCGATCGGGTTGACGATCGAGAACAGCGCCGGGAAGGCGAGAAGCAGGCTGTGGCTCGCCGCGGACCAGAACGCCATGCGGACACCTCGGTTACAGGGATGGGACTACAGGGATGAAAAAACCCGGCATGCCCGTTCGCGCCGCACACGGCAATGGCCGGCGCGACATTTCCCGGGAAAGTGTTCGCGCCAAGTTCGCCCAGATGGGCGTGGTCAGATTGGCGCGGTCAGGTGGGCACGGGTCAGGATTGGGCTTCCGGCGAGAGCACGAGGCAGGACGTGTGGCTGCGCGCCAGGCGCTCGCAGGCATCGATCGCGCCGGCACGCGACAGCCCGGTGAGCCGGGCGCGATAAAGCCGCGCCCGTGCCTGCTGCACCATGCCGACCAGCGGCTGGCCGGCGGCGAGATGGGCGGCGTCACGCGCGGCGAGGGCGGCGCTGTGGGCTTGCGCGGCACTGGCGAAGGCGCCGACCTGGATCGCCCATTCATGTCCGGCCACCTCGTCCCGCCGCGTCGGCAGCGGCTCGGCGACGGCCTGGGAGATCAGGTGAAAGCCCGCGCCGCCATGCCCGCCGCTCGCCGGGGCGGCGGCGGCGAATTCGCCAGCGGCGAGATTGGAATGGGCTGGCGGCGGAATCGGCGGCAATGGCGCGGCAGTGACGGGTGCGACCGTGACCGGCGCGATCAGCGAGCGGCTGGCGACCTGCCCCGGCGCGGCGAGCGACCGCGGGGGCGCTGGTTGTTGCGACGGCGGCGGCGAACGATTCCAAGCGAACAGCGCGTGGCTGCTGCCGCGCCGCCCCGGCGGGACGACATCCGGAATCCGGTTATAGGCGAGCTGCTCGGCCGGCGATCGCCGTGCCGGATAGGTGCCGGCGATCGCCGGGGCGATCATCGCGACATAGCGCCGCGCCTCATCGGGCAGCGGCGAAGTCCCGGCGAGGTAGGAATCGAGCCGGTGCGGCCCGGCATTATAGGCGGCGAGGAAGGCGGGAATGCCGTAGAGGTCATACATCGCCCGAAGATAGGCCGCGCCGGCGAGGATGTTGTTGTGCGGATCATAGGGATCTTCGCCGAGATGGTTTTCGGCGCGCATTTCCTCGTACGTCGCCGGCATCAGCTGCATCAGCCCCATCGCCCCGACCGGCGAGGTGATCGGCCGGCCGGCAAGGAATTCATGCCCGCCCGATTCGACCTTCATGACCGCGCGGATCCAGCGATCCGGCACATCGAAACGCTGCGACGCCTCGGTGATGTAAGGGCCCCAGGGGTCGCCTGGCGGGCCCGGCGGCGGATAGTTGCGGCGCGCCTCGGCGGCGAAGCGGGCCGCTTCCTGCTGCGCGTTCATCGGGGAATGACCGGCGCAAGCGGCGAGGAGAACGGGGAGCAGCAGCAATGCCGCGCGGACCAGGGCGCTCTTCCCCCGTCGCGCGGCGGCGGAAAGAGGCCGCCGGGAGGGACGGCGAAAGCAGGCACGAACCAACATCCGGGCAACTTCCCCCGCAGTGACCCGCCCCCAATGCCCGCGCGCCCGCATTGTCGCGCACGGCTGACAAATTTGATAAGGAACGGCTTCTAACGCATTAGATGAAAACGTCTCCTTGGGTCAAGCCTTGTTTTTGACCCCGTTTGCCTCGCGCGCCAGCAGGGCGCGCTTGCGCTCAACCCCCCAGGCATAGCCGGAAACCGCGCCGTCGCCGCGCACCACGCGGTGGCAGGGGATGGCGACGGCGAGCCGGTTCGCTGCGCACGCCGAGGCCACGGCGCGCGCCGCCCCCTTGGCCCCGATGCGCTCGGCGAGCGCCGCATAGGAGATCGTCTCGCCCGGCGCGATGCGACGGAGTGCCCGCCAGACGCGCTCCTGAAACGCCGTGCCCCTGATGTCGAGCGGGAGATCGGCGGCCGCCCCCGGTTGCTCGACCAGCGCGACGACGCGCGCGACCAGGCGCTCGAAATCCGCATCACCGCCGATCAGCGTGGCTTCGGGAAAGCGGGCCTGAAAGCGCACGAGCAGGGTCTCCGCGTCGTCGCCGAGCTCGATCGCGGCGATGCCTTTCTCGGTCGCGGCGACCAGGATCGCGCCGAGACTGGTCTCGCCGAGCGCGAAGCGGAGGCGCGCGCCGGTGCCGCCGTCGCGCCAGGCCCGCGGCGCCATGCCGAGCCGGCCCGAAGCCTCGGCATAGAAGCGGCTGCTGGCGCCGAAACCGGACTCATAGAGCGCCGCCGTCACCGGCGCACCCGCGGCGAGGGCGGCGCGGGCGCGCCCGGCACGGAGCCCGGCGGCGTAGGCTTTCGGCGTGAGCCCGGTCGCCGCTTTGAAGACGCGATGGAAATGAAACCGGCTGAGACCGGCGCAAGCGGCGAGGGCATCGAGAGAAGGCGGCTCCTCGGCGGTCGCGATCAAGCGGCAGGCGGCTTCGATCCCGGCCGCGTGGCGGGTCGCCGTGGGCGTCTCGGGCCGGCAGCGGCGGCAGGGGCGAAATCCGGCCTGCGCTGCTTGCGCCGGGGTCGCGAAGAAGCGGACATGGTCGGGCTTGGCGCGCCGCGCCGGACAACTCGGCCGGCAATAGACGCCGGTGGTGGTGACGCCATAGACGAAGGCGCCGTCGGCGGCCGGGTCACGCGCGGCGATTTGCGCCCAGCGCGGATCTTCGAGGACGGCTTGGGTTTGCGTCGCGGGTCTCATCTCTCTCGGCGCCTCGGTTGCGTTTCGCCGACCAGTCTGCCGGCGCCCGCGCCGTGTCGCACCCCGATTCTTGCGGCCAAATCGGCGGGGTTATTTGATGGGGTTATTTGATGGGGTTATTTGATACTGGCGACGCGGAGCGCGTTGGTGGTGCCGGGCTTGCCGAAGGGCACGCCGGCGACGACCACGATCTCCTCGCCCGGGTTCGCAAATCCCTCCTGCTGCGCGAGGCGGACGGCGCGCGAAACGGTCTCGGTCATGGAGTGGGTGAGTGGCGTGATCAGCGCATGCACCCCCCAGGTGAAGGCCATCCGCCGCGCCGTCGCGACATCCGGGGTCAGGCCGATCACCGGGCAATCCGGCCGCTCGCGGGCGACGCGGAGCGCGGTGCTGCCCGAGGAGGTGAAGGCGGCGATGGCTTTCGCCGCGATGGTATGGGCAACCCCGCGGGCGGCGGCGGCGATGGCGTCGGCGGAGGAAGGCTCCGGCGCCGGGCGCGCGGCTTCGGTGGTCGCGCGCCAGCCGGGATCGCGCTCGACGCGGGCGACGATGCGATCCATGATGTTGACCGCCTCGAACGGGTATTGCCCGGCCGCGGTCTCGGCCGACAGCATCACCGCGTCCGCCCCCTCGAACACCGCGGTCGCGACGTCGGAGGCCTCGGCGCGGGTCGGCGCCGGGGCGTTGATCATGCTCTCCAGCATCTGTGTCGCGACCACCACCGGGCGGCCGAGGGCGCGCGCGGCGCTGATGATGCGCTTTTGCGCGAGCGGCACCTCCTCGGGCGGCAATTCGACACCGAGATCGCCGCGCGCCACCATCACCGCGTCCGAGAGTGCGAGGATGGCATCGAGATTGTCGAGCGCCTGCGGTTTTTCGAGCTTGGTCATGATCCAGGCGCGCCCGCCGGCGATCTCGCGCGCCTCGGCGACATCCTCGGGGCGCTGGACGAAAGAGAGGCCGATGCAATCGGCGCCGTGATCGAGGGCGAAGGCGAGATCGGCGCGGTCTTTTTCGGTCAGCGCCGGGATCGGCAGCACGATATCGGGGACATTGACGCCCTTGCGGTCGGAGAGCGGCCCGCCGACCACGATTTCGGTTTCGAGATGGTCGTCGCGCCGATGGGTGACGCGGAGACGCAATTTGCCGTCGTCGAGCAGGAGCATGGTGCCGATCCGCGCGGCTTCGATGATTTCCGGGTGCGGCAATTCGACGCGGCGCGAATTGCCCGGCGTCGGATTGAGGTCGAGGCGGAATGGCTGCCCGGTCTGGAGATGCACGCGCCCGCCGCCGAACCGCCCGACCCGGAGCTTCGGCCCCTGGACATCGGCGAGAATGCCGATCGGCCGCCCGAATTCCGCTTCCAGGGCGCGGATCGCCTGGATCCGTGCGGCGTGGTCCTCATGCGTGCCGTGCGAGAAATTGAGCCGGAACACGTCTGCCCCGGCCTGGAACAGCCGCGCCAGAACCTCCGGCGTCGAACTCGCCGGGCCGATGGTGGCGATGATCTTGGTGCGGCGGTGGCGGCGGAGATGGGGGTGGGACTGCGAATTCATCGGGTCTGTGGCCTTCCCGTCATGCGATCAGGATCGCGCGGATATCGTTGACATTGGTCAGCGTCGGCCCGGTGACGACGAGATCGCCGAGGGCGGCGAATAACCCGTAACTGTCATGGGCGGCGAGCATGGCGCGCGGGTCGAGGCCGTGGGCACGGGCGCGGGCGAGCGTGTCGGGGGTGAGGATCGCGCCGGCCGCGTCCTCGGTGCCGTCGATGCCGTCGGTGTCGCCGGCGAGGGCGAAAATACCCGGCGCCCCCGCCAGCGCGACGGCAAGGCCGAGCAGGCATTCGGTATTGCGCCCGCCGCGCCCCGGGGCGGCATCGGCGGCAAGCGTCACCGTCGTCTCCCCACCCGAGAGCAGCAGCGCCGGCCGCGCCAGCGGCTGACCATGGCGGCGGACACTGGTCGCGATGCCGGCGAGCACGGTGCCGAGCTCACGGCTTTCACCCTCCAGCGCATCGCCGAGGATGAGCGGCGCGAGCCCGGCTTCGCGGGCCCGCGCGGCGGCGGCGGCAAGGGCGAGGGCTGGCGTTGCGATGAGCTGGAAGGTGGCGTCGGGCAGCGCGCCGGACTTGGGCGTCTCGGCGTCGGCGCCGGCGAGATGGGCGGCGACGCCGGGCGGCGGGGTGATGCGGTAGCGGGCGAGGATGGCGCGGGCGTCCTCGGTGGTGGAGGGGTCGGGGACGGTCGGGCCAGAGGCGATGACCGCCGGATCGTCGCCGGGGACGTCGCTGATCGCGAGCGTGACCAGCGGCGCCGGACGCGCGCTGGCGGCAAGACGTCCGCCCTTGATCGCCGAGAGATGCTTGCGCACCGTGTTCATTTCGCCGATCGTCGCGCCGGAGGCGAGGAGCGCGCGGTTGATCGCCTGTTTATCGGCCAGCGTCACCCCCGGCGCCGGCAGCGCGAGCAGCGCCGACCCGCCGCCCGAAATCAGCGCCAGCACCAGATCCTCCGGCCGCAAGCCTTGCACCAGGCCGAGGATGCGCCGGGCGGCGGCCTCGCCGGCGGCATCCGGCACCGGATGGGCGGCCTCGACGACCTCGATCCTTCGGGTCGGCACGGCATGGCCGTAGCGGGTGACGACGAGGCCGGAAAGCGGCACTTCCGGCCAGGCCGTCTCCACCGCCTGCGCCATCACCGCCGCCGATTTGCCGGCCCCGACCACCACCACCCGGCCGCGCGGCGGCGCCGGGAGGTGGGCGGCGAGCACGCGGCGCGGGTCGGCGCTGGCGACGGCGGCATCGAACACCGCCCGCAAAACCTCCCGCGCCGCCTGTTCCGTCCACGCCTTTTCCACCCGCGCCATGCGTTCCTGCCTCCGTGCCGCGCGCCACTATGGCGAAACCGGGCCCGCCGCGCCATGTTGGAGGGAAATCTTTCGTTTAAGGAGAGCCGTCATGACCAACCCGATCGCCGATGACGCAACCCGCATCGCCCTCGAAGCCGCCGCTTTCCGCCGTCTCGTCGCCCATCTCCGCGAGCGCAGCGATGTCCAAAACATCGATCTCATGAATTTGGCCGGATTCTGTCGCAACTGCCTCTCGCGCTGGTATCGCGAGGCGGCCGAGGCGGCCGGCCTTCCGCTCACCGACCCGCAAGCGCGGGAGATCATCTATGGCATGCCCTACAAGGAGTGGCAGGCCAAGCATCAAACTCCCGCGACCACCGCGCAGCAAGCGGCGCTGGCCAAATCGCATCCCGGCCACTGACCCGTCTGACGACGCGCGCGTGTCGATGGCCAAGTTTCATCTGGAGGAAGACCCTTCCGGCGCATGATACGCGGCAAGCGGGCGGCGTTGGCCGCCGGTCGGGGTGAAATTGGCGGGATCGAGCCAGGCCTCGAATGCCGCACGCAGCTTTGGCCAGTCCTGATCGGTGATCGCATACCAAGCGGTGTCGCGGCTGCGGCCCTTATAGACCACGGCCTGGCGGAAGATGCCCTCGAAGCGGAAGCCGTAGCGCAGGGCGGCGCGGCGTGAGGGCGCGTTCAGGCTGTCACATTTCCACTCGAAGCGCCGATAGCCGAGTTCATCGAAGGCGCGGCGCATCATCAGGAATATCGCCTCCGTGCCGGCCGGGCGGCGTTGCAGCGCCGGGGTGAAGAGGATGTGCCCGACCTCGATCACACCGTTGCCGCGATCGATGCGGAGATAGGCGGCGAGGCCGACGGCGCGGCCATCGGGCAGCAGGATGGCGTGAAACAGCGGGTCGCCGTCGGCGCGGCGCCAGGGCGTGGCGCAGGCTTCGAGCCAGGCCTGGAACGCCGCCCGCGTCGCCGGCCGCTCGCCGACCAGATAGGTCCAGTCCCGAGCGTCGGGCGCCAGTTGATCGGCGGCGAAGAGATCGTCCCCGTGGCGCGCCGGATCGAGCGCCTCGATCCGGCAATGGCGGCCCGCCATCGGGGTTGCCGGCGGGTGCGGGCGCGGCGTCCAGCCAACGACAGGCGCGCCGATCTCCTGGCCGAATTGATTGTCTTGATTTTCGTGATTTTCCATCCCGCACCCGCCAACGGTTTTTCGCCGCCGAGACTGGGCATTGCCAGCCGGGTTGGCAAGGCGGCGGCGGGCGGGTTGCCGGCGGATGGCGGGCGGGGATATACCCTTGGACAAATCGCCGGAAGAAAGAGGCGGCACGCGCGGGGTTGCGCGATGCCATGGCCAGGGTGGCCAAAGGCGCCGGCGCGCGCCTACGATGGAAAAAACAAGGCGGCTTCTTATGGATCTCAAGGATTACATCCGCGGCATTCCCGATTTTCCCAAGCCCGGAATTTTGTTTTACGACATTTCGACCCTGCTCCGGCACCCTGATGCCTGGCAGGTGGCGATGGGGCGGCTGGCCAATGTCGTGCGCGCCTATCAGCCCGATCTCCTCGCCGGTATCGAAAGCCGGGGTTTTTTGCTGACCGCGCCGCTGGCGCTGAAGCTCGGCTGCGGCTTCGTCATGCTGCGCAAGCGTGGCAAGCTGCCAGGGGACACGGTGGGACGCGATTACGCGCTGGAATACGGCACCGACCGGCTGGAGATCCAGAAAGACGCCCTGGCACCGGGTCAGCGCGTCGTGCTGCTCGACGATCTGCTGGCGACCGGCGGCACGATGGCGGCGGCGGTGGCCCTGCTGCGCGCGGCCGGGGCGGTGGTGCCGGCGGCGGCGGCGCTGATCGAACTCGCCTTCCTCGATGGCCGGGCGCGGCTCGATGTGCCGTTCTCGGCGCTCGTCAGCTATGATGCGTGACGGGAGCGGCGCGGGCGCGAGGCCGCAGGCGCGGCTTACGCGCCGGCATCTCCTGGCCGCCGGGCTCACCATCCCGTTATACGCCGTGCGCCCGGTGGCGGCGGCGCTGCCGAGCCAACCGTTTCGCGATGGCGCGACGCTGCTGGTCGCGGGGCCCGTCAACGGCCGGCTCGATCGGATTTCGGCGCATCTCGCCGGCGCCCTGCTGCCCGGGTTTCCGTCCGGGACACCGATCAACCGTCTCGCCCGCGGCGGGCCGGACGGTGTCGCCGGGGCGAATGAGTTCGCCGCCCGCGTCGCGCCCGATGGGGTGACGGCGCTGCTGCTCCCGGGCGTTGCGGTGATCGACTGGCTGGCCGGCGACAGCCGCTGTCATTTCGAAGCCAATCGCTTCGTGCCGGTGCTGGGCGGGCTCACCTCGCGGGTTCTGCTCGGGCGAAACGGCGTCAATCTCGCGGATTCGGCGACCCCGGTGCGGGTTGCCGCGTCGCGCCCGGTCGGGCCCGATCTGCCGGCGCTGCTCGGGATCGATCTTCTCGGCGCGCGGGCGGTGCCGGTCTTCGGCCTCGAAGGGGTCGCGGCGCGCGCCGCGCTCGCCCGGAGCGAAGTCGATGCGGTGCTCGTGCAAGGGGCGGATATCGCCGAATCCCGGCTCGCGCTCGCGACGCTCGCGACACCGCTGTTCTCCTTCGGCATGATCGACGCCGATGGGCGCCTGGCCGCCGACCCGACGCTGCCGGACGTGCCGCATCTGCCGGCGCTTTACGAACAGATGCGCGGCGCCCCGCCCTCGGGGGCGATCTACACCGCCTGGCGGAGTGCGGCGGCGGCGGCGATCCTGGATTTTGCGCTGGTTCTGCCGGCCTTGACCCCGCCGCCGATGGTGGCGTTGTGGCGCAGCGCCGGACATGAGGTGATGGCCGATCAGGGCTGGCAGCAAAGCGCCGGGATCGAGGCGACGCGCATCCTCGCTGGGCCGGAGACGACATTATGTCTCGGAACTCTCGCGGCGCGGCCGCCAGCACTGCTCGATCTCCGCCGCTGGCTCGCCGAGCGGCTCGACTGGCATCCGGGCTGACCGGCCGCAAAGAGTTTGTTCATCTCTTGCCGCTAAGCTCTTTCACGACAGCAAACGCCCTTCAGCTGCGCGGAAGATGCAAAACGCATGACGACGAGCATGACGACAAGCACGACGACACGGATGGCGGCACCCGCCCATCTCTTTCTCGCCACCCCCTGTTTCGGTGGTCTGGTGACGCAGGGGTATATGGAATCGGTGGTCGCGCTGATGCAGCATGCGCCGCTCGCCGGGTTCGACCTCTCGCTCGCCCTGCTCGGCCACGACGCGATGATCAGCCGCAGCCGCAACACCCTGGTCGGGCATTTCATGCGCCAGGCCTCGGCGACGCATCTGCTGTTCATCGACGCCGACATCGCCTTCGCGCCGGAACAGGTGTCACGGCTGCTGCGCGCCGGGAAGGACATCGCCGCCGGGATGTATCCGATCAAGGCGCTGCACTGGGACCGGGCGGCGGAGGGAAGGCTCGCCAGTGGCGAGGCGGCGGAAACCGCGGCCATGCTCTATGTCGGCGAGCCCTGCCGCGGGGCGGCGCTGACGCGCGAGGGTGATTTCGTCACCGCCGAATATGCCGGCACCGGCTTCATGCTCATCCAACGCCACGTCCTCGAACGCATGATCGCCGCCTACCCCGAAACCCGCTATGGCGGCGCCCATATCTTCAGCACCGGGATGCCGGCGACCGCCTACAACCACGCTTTGTTCGACGGCATGATCGACCCCGACAGCAACGCCTATCTCAGCGAGGATTACACGTTCTGCCGGCGCTGGCGCCAGCTTGGCGGCAGTATCTGGCTCGATACGCAAGCGCGGCTGACCCATGCCGGGTCGCATGACTTCAAAGGCAACCCGGCGCTGCGCCATGCGGCATAAGGCGCGCTAACGGTTTCTTAATAAAAGCCAGGGTAATTTTTGATACGCCCCAGGATGTCGGGGCAAAACCGTCTATACCCATGGTGTCATCATGTCCGGCCAAGTTTCCGTCAACACGGCGGTCTTGCCGAGTGTGTCAACCGCTCGCTCGGCGGCAGATCCGTCCTCCTCCCCCCAGTCCTCCTCCCCCCAGTCCACGTCCCCCCAGTCCACGTCCACGCCCACGCCGAGCCTGGCTCCGGCCACGACGGCGCAGACGCCCTTCCTCAATCCCCAGATGACGATCGATCCTTCGCTCGGGATCACGGTCATCGAATTTTTGAGCAGTACCGGTGCGGTGGAGAACTCGATCCCTTCCCAACACCAGCTCGACGCCTATCGCCAGGCCCAGGCCGAACAACCGCGGCCCGCTGCCAACACAGGTTCATCCGCCGCCGAGGCCGTCAAGGGCTGACGAACGGCGCCAGGAAGAAACCA
Source organism: Pseudomonadota bacterium (assembly GCA_021798915.1). Taxonomy (GTDB): domain Bacteria; phylum Pseudomonadota; class Alphaproteobacteria; order Acetobacterales; family Acetobacteraceae; genus Acidibrevibacterium. The sequence continues at coordinate 157,751 of JAJZBM010000001.1, read as the reverse complement.
GGGGCGCAAAGCCTTGCGTGGGCAAGGCTTGCGCGGCGGCCGTTTCCCGGCGGGCTCAGTGGAGCGAAATCGGCACCATCTCGTGCTGGACGATCGCCGCGAGGGCGAGTTCGCGATCGGGGGTGACGGCGAGCGGCGCGCCATCGGCACCGTGGATCGCGAAAGCGCGGTTCCCCTCCACCATCACCGGCTTGATATAGGCGATCTGGGAGACGCCGAGGCGGGCGAATTCCAGCGGCGAAAGATGGCGGATATCGGCCAGAACCGGCGTGGCGGCCAATGTCGCGGTGTCATCTTGCGTATTCATGGTCATTCTCCTGCGCCAGGGGGGCATGCGCGAGGCCATGCCGGGCCCTGCGATTACGGTCATCCGCCGCCATTGCGGCCGATTTCGATGGTCCGCACCCGGGATTCGGGCTGCGGCCGGGCGAGGTCGATATGCAGCAAGCCATGATCGAGCCACGCATTCTCCACTTCGATCCCCTCGGCGAGCACGAAAGCGCGCTGGAACTGCCGGGCGGCGATGCCACGATGCAGGAAGACGCGCCCCTCCGCCTCTTCGGCCTGGCGTCCGCGGATCACCAACTGATGGTTTTCCGCGGTGATCTGCAAATCGCCCAGGCCAAATCCGGCCACCGCGAGCGTGATGCGTAAGCGGGAGGCGCCAAGCTGCTCGATATTATAGGGTGGATAGCCGTCGGCGGCGGATTTCGTCGCGCGTTCGAGCATCTGTTCGAGATGGTCGAAGCCGAGAAACAGCGGCGACGCAAACAGGCGTGACGACATCGGGCCTCCTCCTCAGAGCGAAGCTAGCGCCGGAACCCGCTCGGGCATTTCGGCCTTGGTGATGTTGGCGGGACGCCGGCGCGTTGCAAGGGGGGGCGCACAAATTCGGCCCTGCAAACCGGACCCTGCACTCTGGAAACCTCGCCGATCGCGCGATATATCCCCGCCCATGTCGGCATCTCCCCTCAGCATTCTGATCGCCCCTGATCCGCGCCTCAAAACCCGTGCCCGCCCGGTGCGGCCGGAGGATGGGGCGGAGGTCGCGGCACTTGTTCCGCGCATGTTCGAGGCGATGTATGCCGCCCCCGGCATCGGCCTCGCCGCGCCACAAGTCGGTATCGGGCTGCGGTTTTTCGTGATCGATCTCCAGCCAAACGACGCGCCGGCGCCGGTGGTGCTGATCAATCCCAGCGTCGTTGCCGCGAGCGCTGAGGTGGCGACCCGCGAGGAGGGTTGCCTTTCGCTTCCCAATCAATACGCCGATGTCACCCGCCCGGCGCGCGTCACCGTGCGTTTCGCCGATCTCGCCGGCAAGACCCAGGAAATCAGCGCCGACGGCCTCCTCGCCGCCTGCCTCCAGCACGAGATCGACCATCTCGATGGCATTCTGTTCATCGACCATATCTCGCCGCTCAAACGCAACATGATCCTCCGCCGCCTCGCCAAGGAACAGCGCCAGAAAGCGGCGGGCTGAGATGCGGCTCGCGGTCATGGGGAGTGCCGCCTTCGCGGTTCCCGCGCTCACCGCGCTGAGGGCGGCGGGGCATGACATCGTCGCCGTCTATTGCCAGACGCCGCGCCCGGCCGGGCGGGGGCAGAAGCCGCGCCCGGGGCCGCTGCATCAGAAGGCGCTGGAACTCGGCCTTACGGTCGCGACCCCGCTCACCCTTCGCAGCGCCGAGGCGGCGGCGGATTTCGCGGCGCTCGCCCTCGACGCCGCGGTGGTCGCCGCTTACGGGCTGATCCTGCCGCCGCCGATCCTCGCCGCCCCCCGTCATGGCTGCCTCAACATCCATGCGAGCCTGCTCCCGCGCTGGCGCGGGGCAGCGCCGATCCAGGCGGCGATCCTTGCCGGCGATCCCGAAACCGGCGTCACCATCATGCAGATGGAGGCCGGGCTCGATACCGGGCCGATCCTGCTCCAGGAAGCGGTGCCGATCACCGAGGAGACCACCGCCGGCGCGCTGCACGACACGCTCGCGGCCCTCGGCGCCCGATTGATCCTGCGCGCCCTTGCCGAGAACCCGCCGCCGCGGCCGCAACCGCCGGGCGCGACCTATGCCGCGAAGCTCAGGCGCGAGGATGGCCGGATCGACTGGACCCGCCCGGCGGCGGCGATCGCGCGGCAGATCCGCGCCCTCAACCCCTGGCCCGGCATGTTCACCGACCGCGCCGGCGCAGCATTCAAAATCCTGGCCGCACGCGCCGAGGAAGGCACAGCGCCGGTGGCGCCGGGAACGGTGCTCGATGACCGGCTCGCGATCGCCTGCGGCGAGGGGGTTCTGCGTCCGCTCCGCGTCCAGATCGCCGGCCGCGCCGCCCTCGCGACCGCCGATTTCCTGCGTGGCCATCCGATCATGCCGGGCAGCCGGTTCGGCTGATGGCGGCGTTCGCCCTGGTTCTCGAGTATGACGGGGCGCCCTTCATCGGCTGGCAGCGTCAGGCCGCCGGGGTTTCCGTCCAGGCGGTTCTGGAGGCGGCGGCGGCGCGGCTCAATGGCGGCGCGCCGGTTGCCAGTATCGCCGCCGGGCGCACCGATGCCGGCGTGCATGCCGCAGCCCAAGTGGTCGGGATCACCCTCGGTGTCGATTTCGCGCCCGAACGCCTGCTCGCGGCACTCAATTTCCATCTCAAACCCCACCCGGTCGCGGTGCGCGCCGCAGCCCCCGCGCCGCCGGGCTGGAGCGCGCGATTTTCGGCGATCGGCCGTGCCTATCGCTACACCATCCTCAACCGCACGGCGCGGCCGGCGCTGGCTTTCGGGCGGGTCTGGCACGTTCCCCATCGGCTCGACGCAGACGCCATGCAGGCGGCGGCGGCGACCTTGCTCGGGCGGCACGATTTCACCTCTTTCCGCGCCAGCGCCTGCCAGGCGAAAACCCCGCTTCGCACCCTCGATCGGCTCGACGTCGTGCGCTGCGGCGAGGAGATCGTGGTCGTCGCCGAGGCGCGGAGCTTTCTCCACCATCAGGTGCGCAACATGGTCGGGACGCTGAAGCTGGTCGGCGAGGGGCGTTGGGAGGTCGCGGAGGTTGCGCGCGTGCTCGCCGCGCGCGACCGCGCCCGCGCCGGCCCGACCGCCCCCGCCGCCGGACTCTGCCTCACCGGCGTCCGCTATCCCGCCGCGCTCGACCCGTTTCGATAAAAATCCTCACTTTCCCATTCCCTGAAAGCGGCAGTGCCGCAGGCACAGCCCAGAGGAAAAGTTTTTTGGTTCTTTTTTTCCAAAAAAGAACTCTCCCTCTCCCTCTTTTCACCCTCCAGCGCGGAGCAGCGAGCCATCGGGCTGGAGCTGGTAGCCGAGGCGGCGCATGGCGTTGAGGAGGTGGAACGAGGCCTTGAAGGCGAGCACCGGCAGGCGGAGGCGCGGCGCGTCGAGATCGCCGGCGAGCAGCGAGACCAGACCCGCGCGCATGCCGAAGCGATCCTGTGGTGCCATGAACATGTCGCGGAGGGCCGGGGTGTTGATCCGCCGGATCAGCCAGTCGAGCCCGTCGAGGGAGCGGCGCATCCGTGCCTCCGCCTGCCGTGCGAGACGCAGCCCGGCGCGCCGGTCGGCGAGCCAGGCGTTTGCGACCCCGGCGCCGAGTTCGGCGCTGCGCATCGCCAGCATGACGCCGCTCGAAAAAATCGGGTCGATGAAGGCGAAGGCATCGCCGATCAGGAAATACCCGTCACCGCCTGCCGCGCGGGCGCGATAGGAATAATTACCGGTCGCGGTGACGGCGCCGAGCGCCACCGCCGGCGCCATGCGCTGGGCGACGCTCGGGCAGGCCGCGATGCGGGCGCGAAAAAACCCTTCGATATCGGCGCCGCGGCTGCGAAACGCCGCCTGATTGCCGACGAAGCCGACGCTGGTCACGCCGTCGGGGAGAGGGATGAACCAGAACCAGCCGTTTTCGGCGAGATGGATGCTGATATACCCGTCCCGCCCGTCGCGGTGGCAGGCGACATTGCGGAAATGGCCGAAGATCGCGGCGGTGTTGTTGTGTTTATGGGCGGTTTTGAGGCGTGCGCGGGTGGCGAGGAAGGTATCGCGCCCGGAGGCGTCGAGGACGAAGCGGGGGGCGAAGCGGAGGGTTGCCCCGCCAGCGCCGATCGCGGTGATCTCGGCCGGTGCCCCTGGGGTGAGACGGGCGGCGATCACCCGCGTGTTCTCGATCCCGCGCGCGCCGCGGCGAAGCGCGTTCGCGAACAGGATGGCGTCGAACGCGGCGCGCGGCACCTGATAGCTGTAATCGGGCCGCGCCGCGTTGCCGCCCGACGCGAACGGATAGGCGACGGCGCGATGATGGGTGTCGGAGACGAATTCGGCGCCCGGTTTTCTGACCCCGATGGCCGCCACTTGCGCCGCGACGCCCAGCCGTTCCAGCAAGGGGAGATTGGCGGGGAGCAGGGATTCGCCGATATGAAAGCGCGGATGCGCCGCTTTTTCGAGCATGACGACGTCGTGGCCGGCCTCGGCGAGCAGGGCCGCGGCGGTGGCGCCGGCCGGGCCGCCGCCGATCACCAGAATGTCGCAAGGAACGGACACGGCGGGCTTCCCCTTGCAGAATTGCCACCAGAGAGGCGCTCTCTATAGCGCGATCGGGCTGGGCTGCGATATCGCTCTCTCGACATGGCAAAGAGTCCCGCAAAAACATTGGTGGTGATCCCGGCCTGCGAGGAGGCGGGCAGCATCGCCGCGATCGTCGCCGGCTGTCTGCCCTTCGCCGCGCGGGTGATCGTCGTCGATGACGGCTCGGCGGATGCGACCGGGGCACGCGCCGCGGCGGCCGGGGCGCTGGTGCTCCGCCATCCAGTGCGGCGCGGCAAAGGGGCGGCGCTGGAGACCGGCTTCGCCGCCGCTTTGGCCGCCGGTTGCGCGTTCATCGCGACCCTCGATGGCGACGGCCAGCATCGGCCGGAGGATCTGCCGCGCCTGCTCGCCGCGGCGCGGCGCGCGCCACACCGCATCGTGATCGGCTCCCGCCGGGCCAGCCGCTTGCCGGCGCCGCGCAGCCGGCGGGCCGCCAATCGCATCGCCGATTTCTGGATCTCCTGGGCGGCGGGCCATCCGATCGCTGACAGTCAGTGCGGTTTTCGTGTCTATCCCGCGACCCTGCTGCGCGCCCTGCCGACCCGCCGGCGCCGTCCGCGCGGCTTCGCCTTCGAGGCGGCGCTGCTGATCGAGGCGGCGCGAGCCGGCTATCGCACCATTGCCGTCGACGTGCCGGCGCTTTATGGAGGGGCGAGCCAGCGGGCCAGCCATTTCCGCCCGGTGGCGGATGTTGCGAAGATTGTCCTGGTGGTCGCCGCCCGGCTGCTCGCCCGCGGGCTTTCGCCGTGGTCGCTATGGCGGGCGCTCACCCTGCCCGAGGAGCATCTCTGATGCCGCCACGCTATCTGGTTCTGCTCGGCCTTTTGGTCGCCGCCGGCTGTTCGGTGACCACCCCTTATGAGGTGATGGCCGAGCCCTTCGCCACCACCATCGGCACCATCGAGGCGCGCCAGGCGCAAATCCGCCGCGCCGCGACCGGGCTCGGCTGGACCATCACCGAGGATGACCCCGGCCATATGCTCGCGCACAAGGGCGATATCACGATCCTGGTCGAATACGACCCCACCGGTTTTTCGCTGCACGAGACCAACCCGCCGGAAAATACCGACGAGATCGAGACATGGAACAGCGCCGCCGAGACGCTCGAGAAAAACATCCTCGCGCAGTCGAAAGCGTAATGTTTATACGCTAAATTCATCAAGGCACGGCTAGGGTCGGCGCCATATCGGGCGGGTTTCGCGTAAGGGGAAAAGCGGCGCATGCGCATCGCGATGATTGGTGGCGGTTATGTCGGGCTGGTCTCGGCCGCGTGTTTCGCCGAATTCGGGGTCGAGGTCTCGGTGGTCGAGGCCGATCCCGGGCGGCTCGCCGAACTGCATGCCGGCCGCATGCCGATCTACGAACCCGGGCTCGATGCGCTGGTCGCGGGCAATGTCGCCGCCGGGCGGCTCGCCTTCACCGCTGATCTCGCTTCCGCTCTCGCCGGCGCCGAAGCGGTGTTCATCGCCGTCGGCACGCCGAGCCGGCGCGGCGATGGCCATGCCGATCTCACCTATGTCTACGCCGCCGCAGAGCAAGTGGCCCGCGCCCTGACCCACCCGGCGGTGATCGTCACCAAATCGACGGTGCCAGTCGGCACCGGCCGGCGCATCGCGGCGATCCTGCGCGATGTCCGCCCCGATCTTCCCTGCGCCGTCGCCTCCAACCCGGAATTTCTCCGCGAAGGCAGCGCGATCGCCGATTTCATGCGCCCCGACCGGGTGGTGATCGGCGTCGAGGACGAGAGCGCGCGCGAGGTGCTGCGGCAACTCTATCGTCCGCTTTATCTGATCGAGACGCCGATCGTCTTTACCAATCTCGAATCCGCCGAGCTGACCAAATACGCCGCCAATGCCTTTCTCGCGATGAAGGTCGCGTTCATCAACGAAATGGCCGATCTCGCCGAGAAAGCCGGCGCCGATATCCATGACATCGCGCGTGGGATCGGGCTCGATGGCCGGATCGGGCGGAAATTCCTCCACCCCGGCCCCGGCTTCGGCGGCTCGTGTTTTCCCAAGGACACCCTCGCCTTGGTTCGCATCGCCCAGGACGCCGGCGCGCCGAGCCGGCTGATCGAGACCGTGGTCGCGGTGAACGAGGCGCGCAAGGCCGGCATGGCCGGGCGGGTGATCGCCGCCTGCGGCGGCACGGTGCGCGGCAAGACCATCGCCGTCCTCGGCCTCACCTTCAAGCCCGAAACCGATGACATGCGCGATTCCCCGGCGATCCCGATCGTCTCGCGTCTCATCGGCGATGGCGCGGAGGTCCGGGTCTATGATCCGCAGGGGATGGCGCAGGCGCGAACGCTGCTGCCGGACGGTGTGACCTATTGCCAGACCGCGCTCGCCGCCGCGGAGGCGGCGGAGGCGCTGGTGGTGGCGACCGAATGGAACGAGTTCCGCGCCCTCGACCCGGCGCGCCTCGCCGAGACCATGCGCGGACGAGTGGTGATCGATCTGCGCAATATTTTCGACCCGGCGACGCTGCGCGCCGCGGGCTTCGCCTATCACGGCATCGGCCGGCCGGGCGGCTGAATGGTGGCGCCCGCCGCGCCCTATCCTTACGCCGACGGCTACAACGCGGACCTTCTGGAGCGCATTCCGCTCTGGGCCGGCCTGGTGCTCGATATCGGCTGCGGCACCGGCGCGCTCGGCCTCGCCTTCAAGCAGCGCAATCCCCGCGCCCGGGTTTTCGGGATCGAGGGCGACACCCGGGCGGCGGCGGTGGCGGCCAGGCGGCTCGATGGGGTAATCACCGGCGATATCGAGACCCTGGCTCTCCCTGACCGCTTCACCGGCGCTGTCGATTGCCTGATCTATGGCGATGTGCTGGAGCATCTGCGTGACCCCTGGGCACTGCTTCGCCGCAACGCCGCCCTTCTGTCCCCGACCGGCGTGCTGCTCGCCTCGCTGCCCAATGTCGAGCATTGGAGCTTTGCCGCCCGCCTCCTGCAAGGCGGCTGGCGCTACGAGGAGAGCGGCCTCTTCGATCAGACGCATCTGCGCTGGTTCTCGCAAGAAAGCGGCCGCCAGGCCCTCGCCGAGGCCGGCTATGTGCCGCTCGACAGCGTCGGGCGGGTGTTCGAGGGCGAGCGCGGCCGGCGTTTCATCACCGCCATCACCCCGGCGCTCGAGGCCCTCGGCGTCGATCCTGAGAGCTATGCACGTCGCGCCTTGCCGCTCCAGCATGTCTGGCGGGCGACCCGCACGCCACCGGCGCGGTTGCAGATTTTCGCCACCATGCTGGCCCCGGTCGGGGGCGTGAGCCATATCCGCGTCGTCGAGCCGATGCAGGCGCTGGCCGCGGCACCCGGCGTGCAGGCGCGCCTCACCAATCTCCACGATTTGCCGCAGCCGACGCCGGAAGTGCCGCGGATCCTGATCCTCCACCGCCCAGCCCTCCTCGGTGAGACCGGGCTTGCGACACTACGCGCGGTGATCGCGGCGGGGTTCGTGGTGGTGTGCGAATTCGACGACCACCCCGATTTCATTCCGATTTTGCAGTATCCAGAGATGTATAATTTTCGCGCCGTGCATGCGGTGCAGACGACGACGCCGATGCTGGCCGAAGTGCTCGGCCGCGCCAATCCTGAGGTCGCGATTTTTCCCAACGCGGTGAGCCAGATCCCTGCGCCACGGAACTTCGCCGACCCGGCGCGTCTTACGCTGTTTTTCGGCGGCATCAACCGCGAGGCCGACTGGCCGGAATTCATGCCGGCGCTGAACGCGGCGGCGGCAACGGCCGGGGAGCGGCTCCGCTTCGTCGTCGTCCATGATCGCGGGTTTTTCGACGCCTTGGCGACGCCGCACAAGGTATTCCACCCGATGCTCGCCTACCCCGACTATCTCGCCCGCCTCGCCGAGGCCGAAATTTCGTTCATGCCGCTCGGCGACACCGTCTTCAACCGCTGCAAATCCGATCTCAAATTCATCGAAGCGGCGGCACGGAGAGTAACCGCGCTGGCGAGCCCGACGGTCTATGGCGGAATCATCGACGATGGCCGGAACGGCGCGATTTTCCGCAACCCCGATGAATTGCAAGCCCAACTCTTCCGTATGATCGAGGCCCCGGCCTGGGCGCGCGGCCTCGCCGAGGAAGCGCGCGCCCTGATCGCCGCCCGCCGCATGCTCGCCGATCAAATTCCACCGCGCATCACCTGGTATCGTGACCTTTGGGCGCGGCGCGCGGCACTCCACGCGGCGCTGATCGCGCGGATCCCGGCCTTCGCCGACCTGCCGCCACCTTGACAAGGGCAGGGCTTCTTTTTTTGTAAAAAAAGAAGCAAAAAAACTTTTATTCTGGAAGGGTAAGGGAAGATCGCGCGCGGCAGGCGGCGGCGAAAGCGGCGAAGAGGCGGCGGCTCGCCTCGTTTTCCCCGGCCCGCCATTCCGGGTGCCATTGCACGCCGATCGCAAAGCCTTTCGCCGCCGCGACGCGCACCCCCTCGATGGTCCCGTCCGGGGCGGTGGCCTCGACGCTGAGCCCCGGCGCCGGCCGGTCGATCGCCTGTTCGTGGACCGAGTTCACCATGATCTCGGCCGCGCCGATGATCTCGGCGAGCCGGCCGGAAAGCAGCACCGAATGGCGGGGGGCGTAGCGCGCCTCACGATCGGCGTCGGTCGCGATATGGCGCGCACGGCCGGGAAGGGCGTGCACCCGCTGGCTCAGCGTGCCACCGAGCGCGACGTTCAACTCCTGAATGCCGCGGCAAATGGCGAGTAGCGGCAGACCGGCATCCAGCGCCGCACGGGCGAGGGCAAGCGTGGTCGCATCGCGGGCCGGGTCATGGGCGTCAGGGGTCAGATCCTCGGCGGCGCCATAGCGCCAGGGCTCGACATTGCTCGGGCTGCCATCGAGCAGCAGGCCATCGAGCCGGGGAAGCAGCGCCAGTGCCGCCTCGCCAACCGGCGGGATCAGCACCGGGACACAGCCGGCGACATCGAGGAGCGCCGCGCCATAACGCGCCGGGGCGCTGTGATGCACCTGCCCCTTGCTCGCGATCGCACAGGCGGGAATGCCGACGACAACGGCCATGTCGCTTTCCTTTTCCTTGTGGGGGTTTCATAGACCGGATCACCTGGCGCGCAAATACGGCACGGGCTGGCGCAAACCTGAGATGATTTTGAGAAAAATCTCGAAATACTATAGCATGGCGCCGATCGCGCTGTCATGAATACTGCCAGTTATTTTTCCCACACGCTGAAATAGCTTTTGCATCCCGGTTTGCAATCGCTCTAAACCATTGCGACTGCCCAAGCGACGGCTCTGGCCGATCGGCGTTTGGCGTAGCGAGAGAGGATTGGGAAGCCGCCGATGACCACGACAACGCTCAGCACTTATACCACCGTCGCGCAAACGATCGCGAGCGGGAATACGCTCGATATCCTGGCGAAAGGCACCGTCGGCATTGATTCGCCTTCCGCCGCCGTGGGGAACGCAAGCAAAGCTACCGGCGTTTCGTTGGACAATACCGGCACTATTACCAATAAGGACGTATCGGCGGGCTTCGGCGTTCACTTCCTGTACGGCGGCACAATCGTCAATTCCGGCAAGATCAGTGGAATGACCGGGGTGTCGGTCGCATATGGCGCGTCGGTGACCAATACTGCCGGCGCGACGATTTCATCCACGATTAATTCTTACGGGGATGGCGTCAATCTTAGCTATACCGCCTCGGGAGAGAATAATTATCTCGAAAACAATGGGACGATTTTAACTTCTGGCTCCAAAAGCATCGGCGTCACGATCAATAACGGCAACACGCAAGCGAATAATGTCGTTGACAACACGTCCGGCGCGTTGATCCAAGGCGGGAATAGTTCGGGCGGCGGCCATACCGGCCGCGGCATCTATATCCAGGCCGGCGGCGCGACGATCACCAATGCCGGAACCATTTCCGGCTACCAAGGCATCGCGGTCAACAGCGCCGATACCGCCGCGATCACCCTCACCAATGCCGGCACCATCGAAAGCCCTTATTCTAGCGTCGCAGCGGTCGCCTTCGGCGGCGGCGATGCCTCGCTGATCCTCGATCCGGGGGCGAAATTCACCGGCTATGTCGGCGCGAGCGCGACCACGGCGAACAGCATCACGCTGGCCTCGGCGGCCAGCGCCGGGACGGTTTCGGGCGCGATCGGCGGGAGCGGCGCCGAATATCGCAATTTCCAGACCATCACCGAAGCGAGTGGCGCCGATTGGACCCTGTCCGGGGCCGTCGCCGGCGGCGAAACTCTGGTGCTCGGCAATGCCGGGGTCATCGGCCTCGGTGATCCGGCCGGGTTTGCCGGGACGATCGATCATCTCGTCGCCGGCGATACCATCGTTCTCACCAACGATGTCTATAGCAGCGCCGATCAGCTTACCCTTGGCGCGGGCAATGTACTGACGGTCGGCGCCCCGACGCCGCTGGCCAGCCTGCAACTCAACCCGAACGCGAGCTATACCCAGAGCGATTTCAGCCTGACCAATGTCGGCGGCAACGAAGCGATCACCAACACCATCCCCTGTTTCGCGCGTGGCACGCGCATCCGCACCGAACGCGGGGAAATCGCGGTGGAGGATTTGCGCCCCGGGGACCGTGCGGCGACCCTCGATGGCACATGGCGGCCGATCGTCTGGATCGGGCGGCGGCGGATCGACATCACCCGCCACCCCCGCCCGGAAACCGTCGCCCCGGTCCGTATCCTCGCCGGCGCCTTCGCCGATGGCGTGCCGGCGCGCGATCTCGTGGTCTCGCCCGGGCATGGTTTCTATCTCGACGGGGTTCTGATCCCGGCCGAGCATTTGCTGAATGGCATCAGCATCTGCCGCGAGCCCGTGCCGGCGGTCGAATATTTCCATATCGAGCTTGACCAGCATGCCATTCTGTTTTCGGAAAACTGTCCGAGCGAGAGCTATCTCGACACCGGCAACCGCGCCGATTTCGAGGGCGCGGGGATGGTGCTGCATCCCGATTTCTCGGCCCGGGCGGCGAAAGACTGGCATGAGACCTGTGTGCCCCTGATCTGGGACGGGCCGGCATGGCGGGCGGCGCGGCGGCGCTTGCGCGCGCGCCTGATCGCCCTCGGCGCCACCGAGACCGAGACCCCCGATCTTCACCTCCGTCTCGATGGCCGCCGGATCGAGGCGGTGGCGCACGAACGCGCCGATGGGTTCGAGACCTTTGCCTTTCCGGTTCCCGATGCCGCGGCGCCGCGCCTCGTTTCGCGCATCGCGATTCCTGGCGAAATCCTGCCCGATTGCGCCGATCACCGCCCGCTCGGCGTCGCCGTCCATCGCCTCCTCTGGCGCGGTCGCGGCCGGGCGGCCGAAATTCCGCTCGCGACCCTCGGCGCCGGCTGGCACGCTCTTGAAGCCGGTGAGCACGGCCATTGGCGCTGGAGCGCCGGCGAGAGCGAAATTCCGCTCGCCTGGGTGCGGCCGCGCCATCTCGCCGGCGCTGGGCAGCTTTGGGTGACGATCGCGGCGGCGGGACTCCGCTATCTCGCGGCGCCGGCGCATCTCGATCGGGCGCGCGCCGCCGCCTGATCGCGCCGCCGCCCGCATCCCCGCCGGGGCGGTGATTTTTTGCCAAGGACGCCGTTTTGGCGCCGAGCCATTTTGGCTCCCGATCAGAAGGGCAGCAGCACGTCGAGCATCTGCTGGCCCCAGCGCGGCTCGTTGACCTCGGTGAGCTGGCCGCGTCCGGCATAGGTGATCCGCGCCTCGGCGATCCGGTCATGCGGCACGGTGTTGTCGCTCGCGATGTCTTCCGGGCGGATCACCCCGGTCACCTTCACCTGGCGCAATTCGGCGTTCACCAGCATCTCCTGGCGCGCGACGACGACGAGATTGCCGTTCGGCAAGACCTGCGTCACCACCGCGGCGAGGCGGACGGTGACGGTCTCGTTGCGCTGGATCTGGCCGATGGTGAAGAGATTGGTGCCGCTGGTGGTATTGACCAGATTGGCAGGGGTAGATCCCTTGAGGAACGAGGGCACCAGCGCGCCGAGACCGAAGAAGCCGGGGATGCCCATCGTCTCGCTGTCGGTGCGCTGCTCCATGGTGTTGTCGTTGGCGGTCGCGGCGTCGTTCACGTTGACGACGATGGTGACCAGATCGCCGACCTTGGAGGCGCGCTCATCCTTGAAGAAGGCGCGCGAGCCGGGGCGCCAGAGGCTGTTTTCGACCGGTGGCGGCGGCTGCGGCGCCGGCGTCGGCATGGTCATCGGGCGCCAGTCGGGATCGAGGGTCGGGTCGGTGGAGGCGGAGACCGGTGGCGGCTTGCCGACCTCGGCGAGATTGGCGAGCACGCCGCAGCCGGGCAGCAGCGCGGTGAGGGCTACGAGGAGCAGATGGCGGCTCATGGCTGGCCTCCGAGCGGCAGCGACACCATGCCCGCCCCCATCATGCCGCCGCCCGTCATGCCGCCGGACAGGCCATTGGCGCTCGGCGGCACCTCCGGCAGCGAGCCCGGCATCACCCGCGCCGCTTGCGGCCCGGTCACCTCGGCATCGACGACGGCGTGCGAGAGCGGGTTGATCACCCGCACCACGGCGCCGAGCATGCCGTCCTGCAGCGCCTGACCCTGCACCACCATCGAAATCCCGGGCTGATCGAGCGTCACCCGCACCGGCAAGCCGCGCTGGACCAGCGGCGGGCGGGCGAGATCGGCACGCGGAATCGGACGACCGGCGATTGCCGCATGGCGCAGCATCATCCCCTCCGCCTCACGGGGGTCTTGCACCGTATCGCCCGGGATCTGGTCGCGGCGCATATGCTCGATGCGGAGATCGCCGGTTTGAATGCGGCTGCCGGCGGCGATCGGGAGGGCCGCCACCGGCACATCCACCATCGGCCAGGCATGACCGGAGACGTTGATGTAGCGCGGCTTCATGCCCGGCGCGGTGAAGCCGAGCATGGCGGTGAAATGGCTGCTTGCCGCGTCGAAATCGATCTGCTCGACGGTCGGACGGAGCGCGCCGTCGGCGGCGACCGGCGGGGTTACGACACTGTTGAGAGCGATCGCGCAATCCGGCCCCGCCCCGGCATCGGCCAGGGCGGCGCGCAGCGCGGCGATGATCTCGCCCCGCGCGAGCGAACGCGCCGGCCGCTCGAGAACCACCTGATCGTCATCCGAAGCCGGCTGCCAGGCGACCCCGAATTGGCGGGCGATGGCGGCGAGCTGATGCGCCGGCACGGTGATCCGCCCGCCCGGCTGCGGCGCCGGGCCGATCACCCGCTCGGCATTCGGCCCGGCATCGTCGAACAGATCGGAAAGCCGCACCATCGGCCCGGAGAGCACGACGAGATCGCGCAAACTCGCAGCCTCGGTGCCTTGTGCGGCGAGCAACGCGGCGAGCAGCAGGAACGCGAGGCGCGGGGAGGAAAAGGGGGGGGGGATGCGCATGATCGGCCTCAGCGCAGATTGGTGAGGGTGGAGAGCATCTGATCGGAGGTGGTGATGACCCGGCTGTTCATCTCGTAAGCGCGCTGGGCGGTGATCAGGTTGGTGATCTCGGTCACCACGTTGACGTTCGACAATTCGAGAAACCCCTGCTGCACGGAGGCATAGCCGGGCTGGCTCGGCATCCCGGGAATGGGGACGCCGGAGGCCGCGCTCTGCTCGAACAGGTTGCTGCCCATCGCCTCCAACCCCTCCTCGTTGGGAAAAATGACGAGCTGGAGCTGGCCGACGGTCTGCGGCTGGGTCTGGTTGGGCAGCAGAACCTGCACCTGGCCGGCGCTGCTGATATTGACGCTGACGGCATTGCTCGGAATGGTGATGCCGGGGAGCACGACATAGCCATCGGCGGTGACGAGCTGGCCGGTCGGCGAGAGGCTGAAAGTGCCGTCACGGGTATAGGCGATCTGGCCGGTCGGCATCTGGATCTGAAAATATCCGGCTCCCTGCAGCGCGAGATCGAAGGTGTTGTTGGTCTGCTGGAGATTGCCCTGCTCGTTGATCCGCCCGATCGCCGAGTTCTGCACGCCGAGCCCGACCTGGATGCCGGCCGGGAGGATGGTTCCGGTCTCGGAGGTGTAGGAGCCGACGCGGCTCAGATCCTGGTAGATCAGATCCTGGAACTGCGCCCGCTGACGCTTGTAGGCGGTCGTCGTCATGTTGGCGATGTTGTTGGAAATCACCTCGACGTTGAGTTCCTGGGCCTGCATGCCGGTGGCGGCGATATCGAGCGAACGCATCATGGCGGGGGGTACTCCGTGACGGCGGACGGGCGGCTTCGGGGCGGCTTCGGGATCAGGCCGGGGTCATGATCTTGGTGATCGCATTCATCTGCCGGTCGTCCTCCTCCTGGATGAACTGGGTCGCGAATTCGAAATTGCGCGACTGCTCCATCATCGAGGTCAGCTCCACTACCGGCTGCACATTGCTCTGTTCGACCATGCCCTGGATCATGACCGGGGCGGCGACCGGGGCGGTCGGGCCGGTGGCGCGCAGCCGCTGGCCGCCCTCGGCCTGCATCGCCGTCGGGTCACTGGGCGCGACCAGGCCGATCTGGCCGATCTGGCCATTGGCGCCGCTGATCGTGCCGTCGCGCGCGATGGTGACCGGGGCGTCGGAGGAGGCGACCTGGAGCGGCTGGCCGCTGGTGTCGAGGAGGGCGTTGCCGTTGGCATCGACGATGTTGCCATCGGCGTTGAGAGTGAAATGCCCGGCCCGCGTCAGCCGTGGCCCGTTGGTGGTGGCGACGGTGAAATAGCCGTCGCCCTTGATCGCGAGATCGAGCGGGTTGCCGGTGCGGCTCAGCGCCCCCTCATTGGTGTCGCGATAGATCGCCTTGTCCTCCGTATAGGTGATGGACTGGCCGCCGCGCGGGGCATCGGTGTGGAGCTGGCGGCTCATCCAGCCGCCGAACAGCATGCGCTCGGCGCGGTAGCCGGTGGTCGCGGTGTTGGCGATGTTGTTGGCGGTGATGTCGATCAGCCGCTGCTGGGCGACGACGCGCGAGAGGGCGATGGTGGAAGGATTTTGCATGACTGGCATCCGCTCCTGGTCTTCGGGTCGGCCGCACCGGCCTCGCCCTCGCTGAACGCAAGCCCCGTGCCAGCCGCTTTTCGGCCGGCGGCCGCGAAATTCTCCCGCCGCCACGGCCGGTTTGGCCCCCCCCGCCATTCTCCCCCGGCACGGCTTGCCGCCTCGCCCGCCGCCCGCGCCCGGCAGAACTTGCCGGCAGGGCCGATTTGGCAAGGGTTCGTTAATCGCTTCGCGGCAAGATGGCGTCAGGGACGAGAGAGGATGAAAGATGCGGGCGGGGCGATGAGTTCGGCGGCAGTGACCAGCGAGGCGGCGGGAGAGACCAAGGCCGGCGGTGGCGGACGGCGCAAGCTGATCCTGCTCGCGGTGCCGCTTCTGCTCGCCGTGATCGGCGTCGGCCTCTGGTTCAGCGGCATCCTGCCGCGCCTCCTCGGCACCCATCACGCGGCGCCGGCGGCGGGCGCGAAGGCGGCCGAGGTGATCAACCCGGTCTATACCGATGTGCCGGAAATCATCACCAATCTCGATACCGGCGGGCGGCGCCAGAGCTATGTCAAGCTCAAGGCGCGGCTCGAACTCGCGAAAAACGGCGATCAGGCCATCGTCACCGCGGCGATGCCGCGCATCCTCGACATCTTCCAGACCTATCTGCGCGAGATGCATCCCGATGAGCTGCGCGGCTCGTCCGGCACCTATCGCCTGCGCGAGGAGATGATCGCGCGCGCCAATCTCGCGGCCCAGCCGGCGCGCATCGTCGATATCCTGTTCGAGGAGCTTCTGGTGCAATGAGCGCTGACGACGAACCTTCGGATGACGATCTCGCCGCTGCCTGGGGCGCCGCGACGGAAGGTGGCGTGGAAGCGACGCGCGTCCTCAACCAGGCCGAGATCGACAGCCTGCTCGGCTTCGATGACGGCAGCGGCGGCAATGGCGACGCGCGGTCCGGGATCCAGCGGATCATCAGCTCGGGTCTGGTTTCCTATGAACGCCTGCCGATGCTGGAGATCGTTTTCGACCGGCTGGTGCGCATCATGTCGACCTCGCTCCGCAATTTCACCAGCGACAATGTCGAAGTCAGCATCGACAACATTCTGTCACTTCGCTTCGGCGATTATCTCAATTCGATTCCGCTGCCGGCGATGCTTGCCGTGTTCAAGGCGGAGGAGTGGGACAATTACGGCCTGATGGTGATCGATTCGGCGATGATCTATTCCATCGTCGATGTTCTGCTCGGTGGTCGCCGTGGCACGGCGGCGATGCGCATCGAGGGCAGGCCCTATACCACCATCGAGCGCACCCTGGTCGAGCGGCTGATCCATGTCGTGCTCGCCGATCTCTCGGCGAGTTTCGATCCGATCTGCCCGGTGACGTTCCGCTATGAGCGCCTCGAGGTCAATCCGCGCTTCGCGACCATCAGCCGGCTCTCCAACGCCGCCGTGCTGGCGCGGCTGCGCATCGACATGGAGGATCGCGGCGGCCGGATGGAGCTTTTGCTGCCCTACGCGACGCTGGAGCCGGTGCGCGAATTGCTGCTCCAGCAATTCATGGGCGAGAAATTCGGCCGTGACTCGATCTGGGAGACCCATCTCGCGGAGGAGTTGTGGAACACCGAGGTCGAACTCGAGGCGCTGCTCGACGAGCAGGTGATGCAGCTTTCGGACGTGCTGGCGCTGCGCCCGGGCAGCCAGCTTTTGCTGAACGTGCTGCCCGGCGCGCCGGTGCAGCTCCGCTGCGGCGGCCACCCGCTCTATGAGGGGCGCATCGGGCGGCGCAAGAACCGCGTCGCCGTCCGGATCGAGCGGGACGTTCCTCACAATCCGGTCACTTCGCGTCAGGGCTGAGAGGCAGGGCATGGCGATGAGCGGCATGGAATGGCTTCTGGAACTCGTTCTCATCGGGCTCCTGGCGGTGACCCTGGTGCATGCGCTGCGGCTCGAGCGCGCGCTCGGCCTGCTCAAGCGTGACCGCGCGACGCTCGAGGAGATGATCGCCGGCTTCAACGCCAGCACGCGCGAGGCGGAAGGCGGCATCACCCGGCTGCGCGAAGCCGCCGACGGCGCCGGGCGCCAGATCACCCGTCATGTCCAGCTCGCTCAGGAACTCAAGGGCGATCTCGGCTATCTCGTCGAGCGGGGCGAGAAACTCGCCGACCGGCTCGATCGCTCGCTGCGTGCCGGGCGCGCCGCCGCCGCCGAGGCCACCGTCACGCCGACCTATGCGCCGCGCCAGCCCGCGCTGGCCGCAGACGCCCCCACGGAGCCGGAAGCGGCCCCGCGCGGGCGGAGCCAGGCCGAGCGCGACCTGATGAAAGCACTGAGGATGGCGCGATGACCGCGCGGCGAGCGCCCCCCCCGAAGCACGGTTTCGGGTTTCGTCTTCCTCGCCTGCTGCCGCTGACGATCGCGGTGATGCTGGCGCTGCTCGTGCTCAAAACCACCGGCCTGGTGCGGGCGGCGTTCTTCACCCCGGCCGAGCAGCGGGCGCTGGCGGCGGTTGAGAGCAGCGTGGTGCCGATGGCCCATGCCGCACCTTCCACCGCCGCCGCACCCGCCAATGGCACGGCGCCAAACGCTGGCACCACCGGCGCCATGGCTGACGCTAAGCCGGGTCCGGTCGTCGATCCAGACATGCCGGTCAATCTCGCCAAGCCCGAGGCGCCGCAGGTCAGCGCCGCCGAACGCCAGTTGCTGCTCGATCTGCGCGAGCGCAAGAAATCGCTCGACCAGCGCGAGGCGGCGCTCGGCGCGCGCGAGGCGACGCTGGCCGCCGCCGAGCGCCGGATCTCGGCGCGCGTCGACGAGCTCAAGACCTTGCAGGACCGTCTCGTGACCCTCGATGCGGCGCGCAAACAGCGCGAGGAATCGAGCTGGGCCGGTCTCGTGAAACTCTATGAGACCATGCGCCCGCGCGATGCGGCGGTGATTTTCAATGATCTCGACATGAATGTTCTCTTGCCGGTGGTCGACCGGATGAAGGACGCCAAGGCGGCCGCCATCCTGGCCGCGATGCAGCCCGAAAAAGCGCGCCAGATCACGACGCAACTGGCGGCGATCCGTACCCACGAGACCGGTGGCAGCAACTGACCCCGCCGGCGGCAAGATTTTTTGTGCGGCAAAACACCGTGGTTTGACGAAAGGACAAGAAATGGCGATCGACAAGGCGATGAACGTGCTGATCGTGGATGATTACAAAACCATGCTGCGCATCATCCGCAATCTTCTGAAGCAGATCGATTTCAACAATGTCGACGAGGCGACCGACGGGGCCGAGGCCTTGTCCAAGCTGCGTTCGGGCAATTTCGGTCTGGTGATCAGCGACTGGAACATGCAGCCGATGACCGGCCTGCAACTGCTCCAGGAAGTGCGCGCCGATGCCCGGCTCAAGGCGATGCCGTTCATCATGGTGACGGCCGAGAGCAAAGCGGAAAACGTCGTCGCCGCGCGTCAGGCCGGGGTCTCGAACTACATCGTCAAACCCTTCAATGCCGAGACCTTGAAGGAAAAAATCGAAAAGGTGCTCGGTCATGCCTGAAACCGCGGCGGAGATTTCGGCCCTGACCCTGCGCCTTGAGGAATGCCGCCGCCGCTATCCGGCGAGCGATCCCGAGATGGTGGCGGACATCGTCCGGGCGGTGTTGACGACGATGCACGGCGACCTCACCGCGCCGGAAACCGCGCTGCTGCACGAGATCGAGGAACTCGGCCATGTGATCGCCAGCGCCAAGGCCGAGATCGAGGCGTTGCGCGTCAACGATATCGGTTCGAGCCACATTCCATCCGCGACCGACGAACTCGATGCCATCGTCGCCCATACCGCGATGGCAACGGAAGCGATCCTCGAAACCTGCGAAACCCTGGATGGCATCGGCGCGCATCTCGAACCCGCCTTCGCCGCCAAGCTCCAGGACGCGACCACGCGCATCTACGAAGCGTGCAGCTTCCAGGATATCACCGGCCAGCGCATCACCAAGGTGGTGCAGACGCTGAAGCAGATCGAAAACAAGGTGACGCAGATCGTCACCGCGTTCGGCGTCGGTGAGGGCGCGCCACGAACCACCGGCGAGACCGAGATGGCGGCCGTGGAGGTCGAGGCGGCGCTACTCAACGGCCCGCAATTGCCGAGCCTCGCCATGGATCAATCCGATATCGACCGGCTGCTCGCGAGTTTCGATTGATGCGCGCGCCCCTGCTCGCAGCTCTGCTCTGCGCGCTCGCCCCGGCGGCATGGGCGGCGGATACCGCAGCGACCCCGGTTTCGGTCCCGGTGCGCATCGGCGAGCATGACGGGTTCGGGCGTGTCGTTTTCGATTTCCCCAAGGCACCAGCTTGGCGGATGGAACGTCATGGCGACGAGGTGACGCTCTTTTTCGCCGCCGAGGATCAGGTGGTGGCGCCCGGCGGCGCGGTGCCACGCAATGTGCGCGCCATTGCCGGCGGCGCCGGCCAGGCAATGATCCGCGTCGTCCCGGGGGCCGAACTCCGGCTGACGCGGATCGGAAACCGCCTCGCGCTCGACGTGATCTCGCCCCCGGCCGCGCATGCCGCCGCACATGCCGCCACGCCGGCCGCTGCGCATGTGCCGGCCGCGGGCGCGACCCCGGCGCCGGTGCCGACGCGTCTTGCGAAACTCAAGCGGCACCTGCCCAAGGCGATGCCGGCGCTGGTGCCGGCCGCGGCGGCCGTGCCCGCGGCGGGGCCGCCGCCATCGGTCGTGCCGGATGCCGCCCCTGTCGCCGTGACCGCGACCGCCGATAGCGATGGCGTGCCGGCGGGCCCGGTCGCCCGCGTGGATGCCAGGGACACGCCCGCGGACGCCAATGCGGACGCCAATAGGGGCGCCAGCGGGACGAATGCCGACGCCGCGCCGCCACGCAGCCTCCCCGATATCGTCGCGACCCTGCCCGGTGCCGTCGGCCCGATGGCGCTCGCCGCGATGCGGGTCGATCCGCCCGCCGAATGGGGCGGGGCCGCGCTTTTGCTGCCGTTCGCGCCGGGCACCGGGGCTGCTGCGTTCCGCCGCGGCAGCGAGGCGCTGGTGGTGTTCGATGAGGTGCGGCCGGTCGATCTCGCCAGCTTGCGCGGCGACCCGTTCTTCGGCCACGCCGTGGTTCAGGAGCTTCCCGCCGGAACATTGCTGCGCCTGCCGCTCGCGCCGGAGGCTTCGCTCGCGTTGCGCCCGAGCGGGCGCGGCTGGCTGGTCGTGGAAACGGTGAAGCCGCCCAATCTGACGCCGATCGACCCGGCGACCGAGGCCGCCGGCCAGGAGGAGCCGCCGCCGGCCCCGAAGGGCGCGGGCAAAGCCGAAGCCCCGAAGGGCGGCGGGGAGGAGCCGCGCGCGTCATCGCCGGCCGCATCCGGCGCGGTGGACGTCACGCTGGTTGCGCATAATGCGGCCCACATCGTGATGCTCGACGATCCGGAAACCGGCGGCAATCTGCTCGTCGGAACCCAGCGCAGCGCCGGCGAGGGCGTCGAGGTCGCGCGCCACACACCGGAATTCGCGCTCCTCGCGAGCTGGATGGGCGTCGCTGTCGAGGCCTTCTCCGACCGCCCGGTGCTGCGGGTCACCAAGGACGGATTCCTGCTCAGCGCCGGAGGCGATCTGCCCGGCCTCGCGGTATCGGCGATCATGCCCGGCACGGCGGCGCTGGCCCGGGCCATGACCCTCACCCGCCATTTCGATTTTCCCGACCTGCCGGGGCCGGTTTTGCTGCGCCATCTGCAAGCGACGATCGACGATGCCGCCGCCGTGCCGGCCCGCGCGCGCGCCGCGCCGCGCCGCGCCGTCGCGGCGACGATGATCGCCCTCGGCCTCGGTCCGGAGGCGGAGGCCGTCCTCCGTCTCGCGACGCTCGAAGACCCCACGGCGGCGAACGATCCCGATACGATCGGCCTCGCCGCGATCGCCGCCCTGCTCGCCGCGCGACCCGCCGAGGCGGCGGGCATCGATGATCCGCGCCTGCCGGCCAGCGATGAACTCACTCTCTGGCGCGCCGTGCGGCGCGCGCTGCTCGATGGCCACAGCGAGGCGGCGGCGGCCGGTTTCGCCGCCGAAACCCGGCTGATCCTCGCCTACCCCAGCGGTTTGCGCGCGCGGCTGCTGCCGCTCGCCGCCGAAACCATGGCCCAAGGCGGCCAGGTGGCCGCGGCGGCGTCACTGTTCGCCGAACAGAAAAACGATCCGAGCCTCGATTTCGCCCGCGCCCTCGTCGCCGAAAAGCAAGGCGACGGCAAGACGGCGCTGGCGCTCTATGACCGGCTCGCCAACAGCCCAGACCGTCTGGTCCATGCCCGCGCGGCGCGGCGGGCGGTGGAGATGCGGCTTGCCAGCGGCGCGCTGACCCCGGCCCAGGCTGCCGAGGCCGAAGACCGGCTGCTCTATGCCTGGCGTGGCGACGGGCGCGAATTGGCGGCGCGGCTGCGCCTTGCGGCGCTCCGCCAGCAGGCCGGGCAATGGCGCCAGGAACTCGCCTTGCTGCGTGAAAGCGAAACCCTGTTTCCCGCCGATCGGCCGGCCATCCATGCCCGCCTGCTCGACGCTTTCGCCGATCTTCTGCACAGCGATGGCGAGGTGACGCTGTCACCGCTCGACCTCGTCACCCTGGTGCAGGAAAATAGCGATCTCCTGCCCGAGGGGCCGGCCGGCGAATCACTGGTCGCGCATTTCGCCGACCAGTTGGCCGCGCTCGATCTGCCCGGCCAGGCGGCGCAGGTGTTCGAGAAACTCATCAAACACGCAACCAGCGCCGGCGCGCGGGCCAAATTCGGCGCGCGGCTCGCCGCCCTCCGCCTCGATGAGCATGATTATGCCGGCGCACAAGCAGCGCTCGACGCCTCGAACGGCGACGGGCTATCGCCGGCGCTTCTCGCCGAGCGGGTGCTTCTAGCCGCCCGGGCCGCGGCGGGGCGCGGCAACCTCTCGCTCGCGATGTCGCTGCTCGCCGACCAGAAAGGCGCCGATGCCAGCGAAACCCGCGCGAGTCTCCTGGAGGCGGCCCATGATTGGCCGGCCGCCGAAACCGCCCTCGCCACCTATGTCGCAGCGACGGTGCCAGCCGATGGGCCGCTCTCGGACAATGGCGGCCGGGCCGTGCTGCGCCTCGCCAGTGCCGCGGCGCAGGCGAATGACGAGGCAAAGCTCGCCGAACTCGCCCATGCCTACGGCGATCGCTTCGCCGAGGGGCCGCTTGCGCAGATGTTCCGTGTGCTGACCGGCAAACCGGTGCAGGGGGTCGGCGATCTGCCGCAGATCACCAAGGGAATCGCCGCCGCGCGCGCCCTTCCCGTGGCGCTGCAGGCCCTCGGCGCGGGCCTGCCGGCGAATTGAGCGGCGCCGGCGACATCGCAATTTTGGCCTTGCGCTGCGGGCCCGCTTCGCTTATGCCCCGCCCTTCCTGGCCCAAGGGGGCAATCGCCCAACAGGCCGTCTGCTGGTAGGACAGAGGTACGCGATGAACGCACTCAGCCCGCTGGGGATGGTCTCGGAGAATCCGAGCAGCAACCAGGCTTTTTCTGGCCCCGACGCGGAGCCAACCGACGCCGCGGCGAAGGATTATTTCGTCGAGCGCGACGGACAGCGTTTCGCCGGCATGCATTTGCTGGTCGATCTCTGGGGGGCCGATAATCTCGCCGACCCGGCGCCGATCGATACCGCCCTGCGCGAGGCCGCCCTGGCCGCGGGCGCGACCATCCTGCACAGCCATTTCCATCATTTCTCGCCCAATGGCGGCGTGTCGGGCGTGGTCGTGCTGGCCGAGAGCCATATCTCGATCCACACCTGGCCGGAGCGGAATTTCGCCGCCATCGATATCTTCATGTGCGGCAATTGCGATCCTTACCGGTCGATCGCCGTGCTCCGTGCCGCTTTCACGCCTGACCGCGTCGATCTCGACGAGCGCCGGCGCGGCATCGTGCGCTGATGCCGAGTGAGGTCTGGGCGAACGAAACGCTGTACCCCGGCTGGGGGCAGCGTTTCGCGGTGGTGCGCGAACTCGCCCGTGTGCAAAGCGCTTTCCAGGACATCATGATCTTCGAAAGTGCTTCCCACGGCCGGGTCATGCTGCTCGACGGTGTGGTGCAGATCACCGAAGCGGATGAATTCGTCTATCAGGAAATGATCGCCCATGTGCCGCTTCTCGCGCATGGCGCGGCGCAACGGGTGCTCATCATCGGCGCCGGTGATGGCGGCGTCCTGCGCCGGGTGCTCGCCCATCGCGGCATGCGCCGCGCGGTGATGGTGGAGATCGATGGCGAGGTGATCCGCCTGGCGCGGGAATTCATGCCGGCGATCGCCGGTGACGCCTGGGACGATCCGCGCGCCGAGATCATCGTCGGCGACGGCATCGATTACGTCAAACGCGCGCCGGACGCCGCCTTCGATGTCATCATCGTCGATTCGACCGACCCGATCGGGGTCGGCGAAGTCTTGTTCACCGACGAATTCTATGCCCATTCGGCGCGGATCCTTTCGCCGCACGGCCTCATCGTCAATCAATGCGGCGTGCCTTTCATGCAGGCCGACGAACTGCGCGAGACCAGCGCCCGGCGGGCCCGCTTCTTTCCCCATGTCGGCGCCTATGTCGCGGCGGTGCCAACCTATGTCGGCGGCTTCATGACCCTCGGCTTCGCGGCCAAAGCTCCGGGTCTGGATACGATCCCGCCGAGCGAAATCCGCGCCCGCGCCGAACGCGCCGGCATTCTCGGGACGACGCGCTATTGGACGCCGGAGATCCACGCCGGGGCGTTTTCTCTGCCGCCCTATATCGCCGCTTCCCTGACGTGACGGTTGCGGCGTAACGGGTTCCTCAGGCTGCCGGACGGAGGCCGAGCGTTGCCGCCAGGCTCTCGCGAATGAAGCCGACCAGCGGCGCGGCCAGCGCGCTCCGCCCCTCGGCGTCGCCGAAAATCGCCATTTCGGCGGTGCCGAGCCGCGGCAGGCCGGGGATTTCGCGCAAATCCGGGGGCAGCGAGGAACGGCCGAGGACGGTCACCGCGAACCCTGCCTGCGCCGCCGCGATGACCCCGAGCAGGCTCGCCGACGTATAGACGATCTCATGCGCGAGATTATTCTTGCCGAGCAGGGCGAGGGCGCGATCGCGAAACATGCAGCCCGCCGGGAGCATGGCGAGCGGCAGCGGCCGGGCGCGCGGATCGGGCGGCGTGAAATCCTCGGCGCCGACCCAGGCGAGGGTCTCGGTCCAGATCGGCGTGCCGGCGGTCTCGCCCTCGCGCCGCTTGCCGATGGCGAGATCGAGCAGCCCCTTCTCGCAGGCGGCGCGCAATTCCTGGCTGCGCCCGACCTCGACCTCGAGCCGCACCTCGGGATAGGTGCGGGCGAAGCGCGAGAGGATCGGCGCGAGATGCTGGGGCACGAAATGATCGGCGACACCAAGACGCAGATGCCCGGCCATCGGCGGCGCGACCAACCGCCGCACCGCCTCGTCGTTCAAGGCGAGCAAACGGCGGGCATAGACCAGCAATACTTCGCCATCGCGGGTGAGCGCGATGCTGCGGCTGGTGCGGACGAAAACGCGCTTGCCGACCACCTCCTCCAGCCGCTTGATCTTGAGGCTGATCGCCGATTGCGTGAGGCCGAGGGCGGTGCCGGCGGCGGTGAAGCTGCCTTCACCCGCCACCGCGACGAAAGAGCGAAGCAGATCGAGATCGAGATCGGGATAGCGCATGGCGCCGGTCAAATGTCGTCGAACGACGTATCGAAAGACGTATCATCGTCCAGGCTGGTATCGTCGGGCAGATTGGCGGCGTCGTTCCAGCCGTCATCGGCGCCACTGCCGGCATCGGTTTGCGGGGCATCGTTCCGGGCGCTGTCCCAGGCGGAGGAAGGCTCCGGCTGATTGGTGGCATTGTCCCACGGATTGGCCGCCTCGGGCGCCGCGCCGGGCACGCCCATCGGTCCCGCGGACCAGGGCGAGGCGGCCGGCTCCACCATGCCGAAGCCGCCGGCCTCGGCGTGGCGGGGCGATAAAAGATCCATCAGCGCATTGCCGACCACCATGCCGCCGGCAACCCCGGCCGCCGTGGTCAGCGCCGAGCCGAGAAAGCCGGAGCCCTGGCGCTGGAACATGCCCGGCTGATAATTCGGCGGATATTGTGGCGGCGGCGCATAGGCCGGCTGTGGGCCGGGTTGTGGCGCCGGCTGCGGGCCTGGCGCCGCTGACGTGCCGCCCCCGAACAAGCCGCCGAAAAACCCACTCGCCCGCGGCGCCGCTTGTTGTGATGCCGGGGGCGCTGCCGCGAGAAGCTGGCGCGCCTGATCGAGATCGGCCTGCATCTGGCGGATACGGTTCTGTGCCTCGGCGAGCGCATGTTCCTGGACGAAAGCGGTCTGGGTGATGCGATAGCGCGCCGCCGGGTAGCGGGTGAACAGCTCGGCGATCAGCGCATCGGCTTCCGGGTCGATCGGCGGCAGCGCCGGTGTCGTCGCCGGAACCGAGCCGGCGAAGCCACCATTCTCGGCGCCGGCGATGCGGGCGATGAAGTGGGCGATGATGTCGCGTTCCTCATTGGTCATGGCTTTCTCCCACGTCCTGATGGCGCCGAGGCGCATGTGGCGGCGGCGGCCGGCGGCTTCAAGCCGGCGGTGCCTCGTATTTGGCGATCCGCCAGGCGGCGGGTTCGGCGGCGGCGGCTTCGTACCATTGCGCAACCAGCGGAAACCCGCGCACGGCGGCGGCATAGGCGCGGCTTTCCGGGGTGAGATCCGGCGCATAGCTCAGAAACCGCGCGACCACCGGCGCATACATCGCATCCGCGATCGTGAAGTGTTCTCCGAACAGATACCGGCCGCCGGCGCCGAAACGGGCCCGCGTTTCGCCCCAGATCGCCTCGATCCGGTCGATATCGGCGCGTGTCTCGGCGCTTTGACCGAAGCCGGGGGTATGGCGGCCGAGATTCATCGGCATCCCCTGCCGGAGTGCGCGGAAGCCGGCATGCATCTCGGCGCTGATCGCGCGCGCATGGGCGCGGGCGAGGCTGTCCGCCGGCCAGAGGGCGGGTTCGATTTCGGCACAGTATTCGGCGATCGCGAGCGAATCCCAGATCGCATGGCCGCGATGCTCGAGATAGGGGACGAGCCCGCTCGGCGAGGCAGCCCGGATCGCCGGCGTCGCCCCGGTGCCGGACACCGGGAGCACAACCTCCTCGACCGCGAGGCCGGCGAGGCGCACCGCAAGCCAGCCGCGCAAGGACCAGGAGGAATAGCGCCGCGAGCCGATGAAAATGCGTCCGTCAGTGATCGAAGAATTCCTCCCAAGCATGAAGACCAGGGCGCTGCCCTGGACCCGCCGGGGGCAGCGCCCCCGGACCCGCGTTCCCATCCGGCATCTTCAGGCGGTGCGATCTCCCTTGGCGCCGAGCGCCGCCTGCGCCGCGGCGAGCCGCGCGACCGGCACCCGATATGGGCTGCAGGAGACGTAATCGAGGCCGACACTCTCGCAAAACGTGATCGACGCCGGATCGCCGCCATGCTCGCCGCAAATGCCGAGCTTGATCGCTGGCTTGACGCGGCGGCCCTTCTTCGCCGCCATCCGCACCAGCGCCCCCACCCCCTCGATATCGAGCGAGACGAAGGGATCCTTCGGCAGAATGCCGCTTTCGATGTAATGAGGAAGAAACTTGCCGGCGTCATCGCGCGACAGGCCGAACGTGGTCTGCGTCAGATCATTGGTGCCGAAGCTGAAGAAATCCGCGCTTTCGGCGATGCTGTCGGCGATCAGGGCGGCGCGCGGCAGCTCGATCATGGTACCGACCGAGTAGATGAGGGTGCGACCGGCGGCAGCGAACACCTCTTTCGCCACGCGCTCGATCTGGGCGCGGGTGATCTCCAACTCGCGCCGCGTCCCGACCAGCGGGATCATGATCTCCGGCACCGGCGCGGCGCCGGTCTCCTCGGCGACCGCGAGCGCGCCCTCGAAAATGGCGCGGGCCTGCATCTCATAGATCTCGGGATACGAAATGCCGAGGCGGCAGCCGCGATGGCCGAGCATCGGATTGGCTTCGGCGAGTTCGGCGACCCGCCGCTCCATCGCCGCGACGTCCTGGCCGAGCGCGTGCGCGACCTCGGCGATCTCTTGCGCGCCATGGGGAAGAAATTCGTGGAGTGGCGGGTCGAGGAGGCGGATGGTGACCGGCAACCCGGCCATGATCCGAAACAGCGCCACGAAATCATCGCGCTGGAAAGGCAGCAGCCGGTCGAGCGCGGCGCGGCGCCCGGCCTCGTCATGGGCCATGATCATCTGGCGCACCGCGCCGATCCGCGCCGGATCGAAGAACATGTGCTCGGTGCGGCAGAGGCCGATGCCCTCGGCGCCGAATTTGCGCGCCGTTTCGGCATCGAGCGGGGTTTCCGCGTTGGTCCGCACCTTGAGCCGGCGATAGCGGTCCGCCCAGCCCATCAGCACCGCGAAATCGCCGGAAAGCTTGGGCTCGATCATCGGCATGGCGCCGATGAACACCTCGCCGGTCGCGCCATCGAGGGTGATGGTCTCGCCGGCGCGCACCATGCGCCCGCCAGCGGACAGCGTCTGCGCCCCGTAATCGACGGCGATGCCGCCGGCGCCGGCAACGCAAGGGCGGCCCATGCCGCGCGCGACCACCGCGGCGTGGCTGGTCATGCCGCCGCGCGTCGTTAGAATGCCGCGCGCGGCGTGCATGCCGTGGATGTCCTCGGGGCTGGTTTCGATGCGCACCAGAATGACCGCCTCGCCCTTGGCGGCGCGGCTTTCGGCCTCGTCGGCGCTGAACACCACGGCGCCGACCGCCGCCCCGGGGCTTGCCGGCAGACCCCTGGCGAAAACCTGGCGGGCCGCTTTCGGGTCCAGCGTCGGGTGCAAAAGCTGGTCGAGGGCGGCGGGATTGACGCGGCGCACCGCCTCCTTCTCGTCGATCAGCCCGGCCCGCGCCATCTCGACCGCGATCCTGAGGCTCGCCGCCGCGGTGCGCTTGCCGCTCCGCGTTTGCAGCATGTAGAGCTTGTTCTTCTCGACGGTGAATTCGATGTCCTGCATGTCCTGGTAGTGTTTTTCCAGGGTTTCGCGGACTTTCAGCAATTCGGCGTAAGCCGCCGGCAGGGCGCGCTCCATGCTGGTCTCGCCGGGTTTCGCCTGCGCTTCCGAAAGCGGCTGCGGCGTGCGGATGCCGGCGACCACATCCTCGCCCTGGGCGTTGACCAGGAATTCGCCGTAAAACACGTTCTCGCCGGTGGAGGGATCGCGGGTGAAACAGACGCCGGTCGCGCAATCATTGCCCATATTGCCGAACACCATCGCCTGGACGTTCACCGCCGTGCCCCATTCGGCGGGAATGTCGTGGAGACGCCGATAGGTGATGGCGCGCGGGTTCATCCAGCTCCCGAACACCGCCCCGATCGCGCCCCAGAGCTGATCCTCCGGATCCTGCGGGAAGGGGTGTTTGGTTGCTTCCTCGATCATGTCTTTGTAGGCGGTGACGACGCGGTGCCAGTCCTGCGCGGTGAGCGCGGTATCCTCGGTCGCGTCCTCGTCGAGCTTCACATGCTCGATGATTTCCTCGAAGCGATGGTGATCGACGCCGAGCACCACCGAGCCATACATTTGGATGAACCGGCGATAGCTGTCCCAGGCGAAGCGGGCATCGCCGGAAGCGACGGTCAGCCCTTCGACGGTCGCGTCATTGAGGCCGAGATTGAGCACCGTATCCATCATCCCCGGCATCGAGACGCGCGCGCCCGAACGCACCGAGACCAGAAGCGGCTTGTGCCGGTCGCCGAATTTCCGCCCGGTCGCCTCTTCCACGCGCGCCAGTGCGGCGCGCACCTGCCCGGCCAGCGCCTCGGGATAGCGGCGGTCGTTTTTGTAGAACTCGGTGCAGACCGCGGTGGTGATGGTGAAGCCGGGCGGCACGGGGAGGCCGATCGAGGCCATTTCGGCCAGATTGGCACCTTTGCCACCAAGCAGATCACGCATCTCGGCGCGGCCCTCATTGTGACCGGCGCCAAAACTGTATACCCACTGGGTCATGCTGCGGCCCTCCTCAAGGATGTTAGGCAGTTTTGGGCAAAAGAGGCGAGAAAAGACCCTTCTTTTTCTGAAGAAAAAGAAGCAAAAAGACTTCTATCCGGTTTCCTCGGCGTGGCAGCGCCGCAGGCACTGCTTAACGGGATAAAAATTTTTTGGTTCTTTTTTTTAAAAAAGAACATTTTCTCCTTACCCTTCGATGAGCGAGAAATCGGCGAAGCGGTTCATGGTATCGCGGATACGTGAAAGAAGCCTCAACCGATTGCGACGCAAGGCGGGATCGGGGTCGTTGACGGTGACCTTCTCGAAGAAGGCATCGATGGGCGCGCGAAGTCGCGCCATCGCGCGCATCGCCGATTGAAAATCCTTGGCGGCCATGGCGTTTTCGATATCGCTGCGCGCCTTCTCGAGCGCTTCGTAAAGTACGCGTTCTTCGGATTGGGTAAACGAGGATCGATCAGGCTTACCTTCGTGCGGACCGTCCTTTTTGTCCTCGATACGGAGAATATTCACCGCGCGGCGATAGGCGGCAAGCAGATTTTCGCCTTCTGCGGTCTCCAAAAATGCGGCGGTGGCCTTGGCCGCGGCGATCAGGAGCAGAAGGTCATCGTGCCTTTCGGATCCCTTCGATGTATGGAACGCTGCAGAGACGATATCGTGACGCAGCCCCTCCTCGCGGAGCTGGAGCCTTAAGCGTTCAATAAAAAAATCAGTCACAGCGGAAATCATTACGATGGGCAAGCGCGATGGTAAGATCTCGTTCATTAACGTTATCAGCGCCCACAAAGAGAGCCGTAGGTGGTTTTCACGGACAATCCGAATGATGCCCAAGGCGGCACGACGCAGCGCATAAGGATCGCCGGAGCCGGTCGGCTTCTCACCAATCGCGAAGAAGGCAGCGAGTTGATCGAATTTGTCGGCGAGTGCGACCGCGACCGAAATCGGCGCGGTCGGCACCGCGTCCCCCGTCCCCTTGGGCAGATAATGATCGCGGATGGCCCGGGCCACATCTTTCCCCTCGCCATCATGAAGCGCGTAGTAATAGCCCATCACGCCCTGCAATTCGGGGAATTCGCCGACCATCCCGGTGGTGAGGTCGGCCTTGGCGAGAAGCCCGGCGCGTTCGGCCATGCTCGGATCGGCGCCGACCATCGGGGCGATGCATGCGGCCAGCTTCGCGATCCTCTGAGCGCGGGCATATTGTGTGCCGAGCTTGGCGTGGAAGGTGACCGATTTGAGCGCCTCGACCCGGCTCTCCAGCCGCACACGGCGGTCGAGATCGTAAAAATGCCGTGCGTCCGCGAGACGGGCGCGCAGCACCCGCTCATTGCCGGCGATGATCGCCGCCCCCCCGTCGTCCGCCGTGATATTGGCGATGAAGGCGAAATGCGGCGCCGGCCGGTGATTGGCGTCTTGCAGCGCGAAATAGCGCTGGTTGACCCGCATCGAGACCTGGCGGACCTCAGGGGGCAAATCCATGAACGCGGGGTCGATCGTCCCGAGGAGCGCGACCGGCCATTCGACGAGGCCGGTGACTTCATCGAGCAACCCGTCATCGGGGATGATCCGCAAGCCGCGCGCGGTGGCGAGGGTTTCGAGATCGTGGCGGATTTTCTCCCGCCGCTCGGTCGGATCGGCGATGACGAAGCGTTCGCGCAGCCTCTCTCGCCAATCCTCGGCATTGCGCACGGCAAAAGCCCCCGGCGCGAGGAACCGATGCCCCTCGGTCTCGTCCCCCGCGACCAGCCCATGCCCGTCATCCTCGCCCTGGCGGAAGTCGAACCGCACCATGGCGCCATCGAGCAGGCACATGATGCGGCGGAGCGGGCGAACCCAGGTGAATTGGCTTTTGCCGCCCCAGCGCATCGATTTCGGCCAGGGGAAACGCCAGAGCAGCGGCGGCAATGCAGCGGCGATCACTTCGGCGGCGGATTGGCCGGGGATGGTGCGGCGCAGAACCCAGTAATCCCCCTCGGCGACGAGGTCCGCGCGGGCGGCATCGTGTTTGCGGAGGAACCCCGCGAGCGCCGCCTCCGGCGCGCTGGCGCGCGGGCCGCGCTCGGTGATTATGCGGGCCGCGACCTCGCCCTGAACCTCGACCACGAGCGCGATCCGCCGCGGCCCCCAGAATAGGCGTGGGTTGTCAGGTCGCAGCGGCGCCAAAGCCTCGCCGATGAGACGCGCGAGGGTCTCGGCGCCCCGCGCCTGCATCCGCGCCGGAATCTCCTCGGAAAACAGTTCGAGAAAAAATTCCGGCATTATTCGTCCTCGCCGGCGAGCCACGCCTCGGCGCAGCGTTTGGCGAGTGCGCGCACCCTCCCGATATAAGAGGCGCGTTCGGCGACGCTGATCACGCCGCGCGCATCGAGCAGGTTGAACAAATGGCTCGCCTTGATGCACTGGTCATAGGCCGGCTGCGCGACCCCGGCCTCGGCCAGCCGCGCGCATTCCCCTTCCGCGTCGGCGAAATGGCGGGCCAGCATCGCGGTGTCGGCCAACTCGAAATTATGGCGTGAGTAGTCACGCTCGGCGCGCAGGAACACGTCACCATAGGTCACGCCGGCGCCGTTGAAATCGAGCCCGAAGACGTTTTCGACGCCCTGGACATACATCGCGAGGCGCTCCAGCCCGTAGGTCAGCTCGACGCTCGGGAGGGCGCAACTGATGCCGCCGACCTGCTGGAAATAGGTGAACTGCGTCACCTCCATGCCATCGCACCAGACCTCCCAGCCGAGGCCCCAGGCGCCGAGTGTCGGGCTCTCCCAATCATCCTCGACGAAGCGGATGTCATGCCGCGAGGGGTCGATCCCGAGGGCGCGATAGCTTTCCAGCAACAGCGCCTGCGGATCCGGAGGGCTCGGCTTCAAGATCACTTGGTATTGATAGTAATGCTGCAAGCGATTCGGATTCTCGCCATAGCGCCCGTCGCTCGGCCGCCGTGAGGGCTGGACATAGGCTGCCCGCCAGGGTTTTTCGCCGAGCGCGCGCAACGTCGTTGCCGGATGGAAGGTGCCGGCGCCAACCTCCATGTCGTAGGGCTGCAAAATGAGACAGCCCTGCCGCGACCAATACGCATGCAGGCGAAGGATCAGCTCCTGAAAGCTCGGCGCGGACATGGGCTCCATTGACGAAACGGGGGCGGGGCGTCAGATGGCGCGCACCATAGGGGCGAACCCCAAACCCGGCAAGGAGACCCGGCAAGGGCGCTGCCCCCGACGATAACGCCCGAAAGGACGACGATGAACGCGACGACCACGACCGAGCAACTGATCCGCGCCTATTACGATGCCTTCAACCGCGGCGACAGCGCCGGTTTCCTCGCCCTCCTCGCCGAGGACGTGATCCACGACATCAGCCAGGGCGAGCGCGAGATCGGGCGGGAGCGTTTCGCTCAATTCATCGACCACATGAACCGCTGCTATCACGAACGGGTCGCCGATCTCGTGATCATGACCGCGCCGGGCGGGCGGCGGGCGGCGACGGAATACACCATCCACGGCACCTATCTCGCAACCGACCCCGGCGTCCCCCGCGGCACCGCGCCGGCCTGCGGGCAGGGCTACACCTTCCCAGCCGGCGCATTTTTCGAGATCCGTGACGGCAAGATCGCGCGCGTCAGCGTCCACTACAACCTCGGGGATTGGATCGCACAGGTGAATGAAGGGGCGGTGCTGTAACCGCGCGATCCGTCGGCTCAGGACGGGCGGGCGCCGAGCAGGGTCAGCGCGGTGTCGGAATTATTGAGGATTTCGACGAGCCGCATGCGATCGATCCGCGGCAGGGAGGTCGCGGCGATGCGCTTGCCGGCTTCGCGCAGGGTGCGGTCATAGAGGTCGCCGCTGCCGGCCTGGCGGCTCGCCTGCTCGAAGGCGCGAAGATCACGGGCGACGGCTTCCAGCCCGGTGATGAGGTCGTCGTCGGCGGCGGTGGCGAGGTGGGAGAGCGGGGCGAGGAGATGGCGTTCGAGCAGGAGGGTAAAAGAATCCCGGCAGGCGCGGTCGATCGAGCGGCGCAATTCGTCGATCAGGATCTGCCGGTCGGGACGCGCCGCGGATTGCTCGGCAAGGCCGGTGAGCAGGGTGGTGGCGTGCGCGATGGTTTCGGCGGCATGGGCGAGGCCGCCGGTGCCGTTCGCCGCGAGCGCGATGGCGGGGCTGTTCGCCAGGTTCTCCAGGGTATGCTCGGTCGCCCGCTCGGCGGCCATGCGGCCGTCCTTGTCCTGAGCGGCGGCGATCTCGCGCGCGAGTTCGGGGAGGCGCGAGAAGCCGGGCAAGCGGTTCATGAGAAGCGCGATCATCACCGCGAGGGCCTGGCTGCCGCGCTCGGCGGCGCTGGCGAGGATGGCGCGGAGCACCATTTCGGCGTCGTCCGGTATTGCGCCGCTGCTCAGCCCATCGGCCAGCCTCTGGATGGGAACCGCCTGGGCGAGAAGAACCGCGATGGCACCGGCGATGGTGGCATGATCGCTGACCGGAAGGCCGGTCGCGTCCTGCCAGTCTGGCGGCGGCGAAGCGCTGGTCATGACGCGCGACGCGGCCGGCCAGAGCTTGGCGCCGGCGGCCTGGATCACCGCCCGGTCGGCGACGCTGCGCCCGGCGATCATCGCCTCGATGGCAGCGGCATCCTCGGCGAGGGCGCGGCCGACATGACGCGCGAGCGGGGTGAGCACGGTGCGCGGCACGCCCAGCGTCCCGCGCCGCCAGCGTGGCCCGGGAACGATGAGCGGATCGATCGGGATGAACAGCAGGCGGGCGAAATTGAGCGGGCGCGGCGGGTTGATTTCGGCTAGGCGGGCGCGGAACGGGGTGAGCAGATCATCGGCCTCGCCGCGCTCGGGCAGGGAATCGATCATCGCGACGACGCGGGTGATCTGATCGGCCCGGGCATCGACGAGCAGGCGGCGGAGCGCCTTGATCTCGGCCGGCCCGATGGTCGAGATGCCGCCGCTCATGCCGCGAGCGTGCCGAGCGACAGGGCGCGGAGCGCCTCGTTCCGCGCCAGGAGCCCGCCGGCACAGGTCATCGGGCGAAAGGCCGCGGCCCTGCGGCGGGGCGCCGGGGGCAGGGTTTCCTCCTCGCTCGCCTGATCGCCGAGGACACCGGTCGGCAGATGCGGCACGATGCGGAGGATCTCCTCGAGCGTGGCCGGTGCGCCGCCGCCGTTCTGCCAGAGCACCAGAATCTGTGCCCAGCCATCGAGCAGCCAGTCGGCGCGGGTGACGCCGGCGGCGACGGCGCCACGGTCGGCTTGCCACGCCCGGGCCAGCGCGAAAGGATCAGCGAGAAGCGCCGTCGCGTCGGCCAAGGCCGCGCGGGCGAGGGCTGCGGTGGTCGCGGCGTGACGCGCGAGAAGGGGCGCCGGCGCGAACGCCTCGTCGCCCGCTCGGCCGCGCGCCTCGATATCTTTGCTGAACCGCGTCAACGCGGCGAGCAGGCGGGGCAGAAACGCCTCCTGCGCCGAGGGGCCGACCCCGACCGCAGCGAACAGGGTGGCGAGCCCCTCGATCCAGCCGGCGATGGTTTCGGTGGTGGTGGCGAGGGTCCGCGCGAGATGGAGGACGGCGGCGCCGGCGCGGCGCTCGAGCTTGGTCTGTTCTTCGCGTTCGGGCGGCAGCGGATGGGCGCCTTGCGGCTCGGTCACGCGGATCAGACCGAGCAGGAGATGGAAATGGGTTTGCAGCACGTGTTTGCGCTCCGCCGCCATCGCCGCTTCCGCCGCCCGCCGCGCGGCTCGCCCCGCCGCCCCGCCGGCGGCAACGGCATACGCCGCGCGGCGGAGGGATGCGGGGGTGAAATCCACCATCGCGCCGAGCGCGGTCGCGAGCAGATGGTCATGGACGCTCGGCCGGAACGTGTCCCGCGCCGCCGCCCAGGGCATGATGTAAACGCCGCGGCTGCCGGAGGGGTTGGGCAGGATGACTTCGAACCCGCCGGCCTCCCGCCCGCCGAGGCGCACCCGCGCCCCGGCGAGGGCCGGCGCGGTGAACGGCACGGCGAGGCCGCGTTCCTGGAAATTCGTTGGCCGATAGGAGACGAGGAGTTCTGGCGGCGGGCTGGACATGGCCGCCAGAATGCCCGGCAATCGTGAAAAAATATGAAACGATCGCCGCGCGCCGAGGCTCAGCGAAGGGTCGCGAGCAGCCCGGCCATCAATTTTCCGCGCGCCGCCAGGCTGTCGATCTCGATATATTCGCCGAGCGTATGGAGCCCGTCCCCGAGTGCGCCGAGCCCGTCGAGCGAGGGAATGCCGAGCGCGCCGGTGAAATTGGCGTCCGAGCCGCCGCCGGCGCTCTCATGGCCGATCGCAAAGCCGATTCCCCGCGCGATGTCGCGCGCCGTCCGATAGAGGGCGAGCGTTGCCTCATCGGGCTCCCAGACCGGGCGGGTGACGCTGCGCGTCACGGTGAAGGTGACGCCATCGGCGCTGTCGGAGAGCGCCAGCATGCGCGAGACGGCGTGGTCGAGATCGGCCTGGCGCTTGGCCATGCTGAGCGCCTCGCCATGGCAACGGGTCGCGACGCAATTCACCCATTGCCCGCCATGGACGACGCCGACGCTGAAGGTGCAGTCGGGGCTCGTCATGCCCTCGATCTCGATCAGCTTCTGCGCCATGCGGCGGATCGCCGAACGGCCCTCGGCGAGCCGCGCGCCGGCATGGCTCGGCCGTCCGACCGCTTCGAGATGGAAGCGCGCGATCGCGTAGCGGCCGGTGACCACGGCGCCATCGCTCCGCCCAGGCTCCGGCACCAGGACGAAGCGGTGACGCGCGGCCTCGGCCTCGATGAGATCGCGGGTGCTCGGGCTGCCCACCTCCTCGTCGCTGGTCAGCAGCACGGTGACCGGAAGCGGCGTCGTGACGCCGGCCTGCGCCAAGCGCCGGAGCGCTTCGAGAGCGAGGAAATTGCCGCCCTTCATGTCGAGAATGCCGGGGCCGTAACAACGTCCCCCGCTCTCGCGCCAGGGCAGGGCGGCGAGGGTGCCGACCGGGTGGACGGTATCGAGATGGCCCATCACCAGAATGCCGGGCTCGCCGGCGCGCGGGTGCGGCAGATGGGCGCGGACGCAATCGCCGAACCCCATCCGTCCCGGGATGCGCTCGACCCGCGCGCCCATCACCGCGAGATCACGGCTCGCGATCGCCATCATGCGATTGACCGCCGCGGCATCGAAGGTCGGCGATTCACATTCGACCCACGGCCGGAGACCGGCGAGCATCGCCGCCGTGTCGAAGGGGAGGGTGTTGGGGTCGAAATCGTGGCTCATGACATCCTCGCGTTACTGCCTGACATTGACGACGGTCCGCCCACGCACCCGCCCGGCGAGGATCGCCTCGGCGCGGGCCGGGAGGTCGCCGAGGCCGATCTCCTCGGTCACCGCGGCCAGATCCACCGCCGTCAACTCCCGCGCCAGGCGTCGCCAGGCGTCCTCGCGCGGCGTCATCGGACATTGCACGGAATCGATCCCGAGCAGGGCCGCGCCACGCAGAATGAACGGGAACACGCTGGTCGGCAGATCCGCGCCGCCGGCGAGACCGCAAGCGGCGACCGCGCCACCATAGGCGGTCGTCGCCAGCACATTGGCGAGAATGGTGCCGCCGACGGTATCGACCGCACCCTGCCAGCGCTCGGCCTGGAGCGGCTTGCCGGGCGCCTGATAGGCGGCGCGGTCGAGGAGCGCCGTGGCGCCCAGCCCTTCCAGGAACGCCCGTTCGGTGGCGGCCCGCCCGGTCAGCGCCGTGACCCGATAGCCGCGCCGCGAGAGCAGCCGCACCGCGATGCTGCCGACCCCGCCCGCCGCCCCGGTCACCAGGACGTCGCCGCCCTTGGCAAGACCGTGGCGCTCCAGTGCCATGACCGCGAGCATCGCCGTGAACCCGGCGGTGCCGATCGCCATCGCCTGCCGGCAATCGAGCCCCTCGGGCAGCGTGACCAGCCATTCGCCCTTGACCCGGGCGCGTTCGGCGAAACCACCGGACCAGTTCTCGCCGACCCCGAAGCCGGTCAACACGACCCGCTCGCCGGGCCGAAAACGCGGGTTTTCGGAGCTGGCGACGGTACCCGCGAAATCGATCCCGGGGATGATCGGGTAATGGCGCAGAATGCGGTTCCGCCCGGCGAGTGCGAGCCCGTCCTTGTAATTGAAGGACGAGTATTCGACAGCGACGGTGACGTCCGCCGCCGGCAGATCGGCGTCGGTCAGGGTTTCGAGGGCGAGCGTCTGCCGCCCGCCTTCCTCACGCGCGACCAGGGCGCGAAAGCCGCTCTCGCTCATGCTCATCCTCGCTTCTCCAGGCCGCCGCCACTCGCCCTCGGGGGCTCGCGGCCGCCGGGGTGAGTATCCGGCTTCGCGCCGGGGGAGGCAAGACAACGCTTGGCCGCGCGCAGGGGCCATACGCCGAAGCCCTTGCCGCGGTGGTGGCGCTGGGCGATAAAGGGGGTGGGAGGTCGGCGGCGGACGGGCGCCTCGCCAACCCGGTCAGGTCCGGAAGGAAGCAGCCGCAACGAGTTTCCGCCTGGGTCGTTGCTCCGGCCTCCCACCCCGAAACCTTGGCAGGGAAGCCGCCGCCGCGGCTCGGTCCGCTCCGCGCATGTCCGGCCTGTTCGACGAAGCCCCCCCGCCCGCGCCACCGACCCCGCCGGGGCCGGGGCTGTTCGGTGACGCGCCGCCCGGCGCGGCCGCGGCCGTGACCGCCGCCTATCGGGTGCTGGCGCGCAAATACCGCCCGACTCGATTCGAGGATCTGATCGGCCAGGAAACCATGGTCCGGGTGCTGCGCAACGCCTTCGCGCAAAACCGCGTCGCCCACGCCTTCATGCTGACCGGCGTGCGCGGTGTCGGCAAAACCACGACCGCGCGCATCATCGCCCGCGCCCTCAACTGCACCGGCCCCGATGGCCAAGGCGGCCCGACCGCCGATCCCTGCGGCGAATGCGCCGATTGCCGCGCCATCCTCGCCGACCGCCATCCCGATGTCATGGAAATGGACGCCGCCTCACGCACCGGCGTCGATGACGTGCGCGAGATCATCGAGGCGACACGGTTTCGCCCGCTCCAGGCGCGCACCAAGGTCTTCGTCATCGACGAAGTCCACATGCTGTCGCGCAACGCCTTCAACGCGCTCCTCAAGACGCTGGAGGAACCGCCGCCGCACGTGAAGTTCATCTTCGCCACCACCGAACTCCGCAAAGTGCCGATCACCGTGCTGTCGCGCTGCCAGCGTTTCGATCTCCGGCGCGTGCCGGCGGCCGATCTCGCGGCGCATTTCGCGCGCATCACCGGCCTCGAAGGCTTCACCGCCGAGCCCGAGGCGCTGGCGCTGATCGCCCGCGCCGCCGAGGGCTCGGTGCGGGACGGGCTTTCGCTGCTCGACCAGGCGATCGCCGAAGCCCCGGCCGGCGGGCGGGTCGGCGCCGCCAGCGTCGCCGAGATGCTGGGGCTCGCCGATCGCGAGATGGTGTTCGACCTCATCGAGGCGGTGTTCGCCGGGCGGGTTTCCGAGATGCTGGCGATCACCGCCCGGGCCCATGAATTCGGCGCCGATTTCGCGACCCTGCTCCAGGATCTGCTGGCCCTCATCCATACCCTGAGCCGGCTCAAGACGATCCCCGATCTCCGCGACAGCAGCGAATTCACCGAGGCCGAGCGGGTCCGCGGCACGGCGCTGGCGGCGCGGCTCGCGATCCCGGTGCTGGCGCGCGCCTGGCAGATGCTGCTCAAGGGCCTCGCCGAGGTCGAGCAGGCGCCGGATGCGCGGGCGGCGGCGGAGATGGTGCTGATCCGCCTCTGCCATGTCGCCGATCTGCCGCCGCCGGGCGAACTCCTCCAGCGTCTCGCGAATGCACCCGCCGGCGCGCCGGCCGCGCCACCGCTGCCGCCGTCAGGCGACGGCGGGGGAGGCGCGCGCGCGGTGGTCGGCGGTGGGGTGGTGGGCGCGCGGCTGCCGGGCAGCTTTCGCGAGGCGGTGGCGCTGGTCGCGGCGGCGCGCGAGGCGACGCTGCACGCCCATCTGCTGCACGGCGTCCATCTCGTGCGTTATGCCCCGCCGGTGATCGAGCTTCGCCCCGAGCCCGATCTGCCACGTGACCTCGCCGCTCGTTTCGCTGCCGTGCTCGCCGAGGCCACTGGCCGGCGCTGGACGATCGCGCTCGCGACCGCGCCGGGCGAGCCGACGCTCGCCGAACAGGGGCGGTCGGCGGAAGCGGCGCGGCGCGAGGCGGCATCCCGCCATCCCCTGATCCAGGCGATCATGACCGCGTTTCCCGGCGCCCGCATGGAGGCGGTGCATACCGCCGGCCTCGACGCCTACGGTCTGCCGGCCATCGGCGGCGACGAAGCCGGGCCGGTTTTCGAGCCTGATGACCCGGGTTTCGACCCCGCCGGCGATGACGCGGCGGGTTTTTCCGAGGAGTTTGACGCATGAAAAATCTCGCCGGCCTGATGAAACAGGCCTCGCAAATGCAGCAGAAAATGCAGGACATGCAGGCTAGGCTGGAGACGATGGAAATCGAGGGCGAATCCGGGGCCGGCATGGTGCGGATCACACTCACCGGCAAAGGCGAGATGAAGCGCCTCAAAATCGACCCCAAACTCGCCGACCCCGCCGAGATGGAAGTCCTTGAAGACCTCATCATCGCCGCCCATGCCGACGCCAAACGCCGGCTGGAAGCCGTCACCGCCGGCGAAATGCAGGCATTGACCGGCGGGATCAACCTGCCGCCGGGCATGAAATTGCCGTTCTAAGAAAAATGTTCTTTTTTGAAAAAAAAGAACCAAAAAACTTTTATCCATTGGGCAGTGCCCTCGACACTGCCGCTCCAAGGACACGGAAAAAAAGTCTTTTTGCTTCTTTTTCTTCAGAAAAAGAAGATCCTTTTCTAACCTTTCCTGGAATCTGACCTTGGGCGGGCCAGAAATCACCCGCCTGATCGCGCTGCTCGGCCGGCTTCCCGGGCTGGGTCCGCGGAGCGCGCGGCGGGCGGCGCTGTGGTTGCTGCGTGAGCCGGAGGCGCGGCTTGCGCCGCTCGCTGCGGCCCTCGCGACGGCTGGCGCCGCGATCCGGCAATGCCGGGCGTGCGGCAATCTCGACAGTGTCGATCCTTGCACGATCTGCGCCGATCCCGGGCGGGAGGCAGGGCTGATTTGTGTCGTGGACGGGGTGGGCGATCTCTGGGCGATGGAGCGGGGCGGGCTGTTTCGCGGGCGCTATCATGTGCTCGGCGGGCTGCTTTCGGCGCTCGGCGGCGTCGGGCCGGAGGATTTGAGCCTCGCGCCGCTGCTCGCGCGTCTCGACGAGGGCGGGGTGCGGGAGGTCATTCTCGCTTTGCCGGCGACCGTCGAGGGCGCGACCACCATGCACTGGCTCGCCGACCGGCTGCGCCCGAGCGGGGTCGCGGTCAGCCGCCTCGCCCAAGGCGTGCCGATGGGCGGCACGCTGGAGACCCTGGATGAGGGCACGCTGGCGCAGGCGCTTCGCGCGCGGCGCTATGAGGCGGCGCCATGAGCACAGATAGTGGCATCGCGACGCTCCGCCCGGATGGGGTTTTCCTATTCGCTGGACGAAGCTACCGCGCCGCGCACGGACGCGCCGGGGTGCGGACGGAGAAAAGCGAGGGCGATTTCGCGACCCCGATCGGCTTGCTGCCGCTCCGCCGGGTGCTCTATCGCGCCGATCGCGTCGCGATCCCGCGCGCCGTGGTCCCGCGCGAGCCGATCGCGCCCACGGATGGTTGGTGCGACGATCCCGCCGACCCCGCTTATAACCGCATGGTCGGCCTGCCTTATCCCGCCCGCCATGAGGAATTATGGCGCGCCGATGGGGTCTACGACATCATCGGCGTGCTCGGCTGGAACGATGACCCGCCGCGCCCGGGACGCGGCTCGGCGATTTTTCTCCATGTCGCGACTGCGGATTTCGCGCCGACGGCGGGCTGCATCGCGCTCGCTTTGCCGGATTTGCGTGAAGTTCTCGCCAATGGGCTCGGCTTCGTTGCGGTTGCGGCGGGCTGAGCGGCCAGCGCCCGGCGGGCGAGGCGGCCATGGATCGCCGCGAGTTTCTTCCCTGATCGGCAAAGTGGCGCGCACCGCGCCGCCGCCCCGCGCGCGCCATGCACCGGTGCTGCGTGTGCAGTGACGAAATCACCGCGGTTGCCGGTGTCGAGATAGCTCTCCACCGCCAGCCCCTCGCTCAGCAGCACGTCATGGCGGGCGAGTTCGATATGGAAATAGCGCACCTCCGCCACCGTCTCCTCGCGGATGGTGCGGCCGTTGACGAGGAATTTGATCGGGATCAGCACGCCGGCGACGAACACCGCATGATCGGGGGAAAGCACGACATCCCGGCGCGGCACACCATCGGCGAAGGCGTGAGCCGAGACGCGTACCGGGCGCACGCGGGCCGGGTATTTGTGGCGCCGGCAATCGACGTCGCGCCAGCCGATCCAGAGGATCGCGGCATCTCCGCCGCGGGCACGCGAAACCCGGTCGCCGACCGCCAACGCCTCGACCGGAACCGGGCCCGACGGCGTCTCAAGCCGCGTGCCGGCGGCGAAGCAGGGTAGCGTGAGGGTGATATCGGTGCCGCTCGCGCCGTCGCTCGCGAGCTGGAATTCGCTCGTGCTGTATGTCCCCGAGAGGGTGAGTGCCGCGATCGCGGTGCCGGCATCGCTCACGCTCAAAACCTGGTTGGCGTAGCTCACCGTGTCGGCGGCGCTGTAGGCGGCGTTGCTGAGATCGATGACGTCGCCGCTCGCGAACCCCTCGATGGCGCCGAAGAACTGCCCCGGATCGGCGAGGGCGAGCAGGCCGGAGCCGGCGGTGAAATCGATGCTTTGCGAGCCGGCAAGCGCGGCATCGAGGACCAGCCCGCCACCGGCGCCGATCATGGCCGTGCCGCTTCCCGTGCCCGTCGCCGCGAGATTGTTCGCGAGCACGATGGTCCCGCCCGCCGCCTCGATCAGCGCGTTGTTGGTGAGCGTCCCGGTGATGGCGATGGTGCCGGCGGCGGCGAGCAGCGTTCCGCTATTGGCGATGCCGCCGGAGAGCGTGCTGGCGCCGAGCCCGGCGCGTTTTTCGATCAGGCCGGCATTGCCGATCGCGCCGGCATTATAGCCGGTGATGGCGGCATCGGCGGTGATCTCGAGCGTCCCCGCCGCGGCGACGAGGAGCTGGCCGGTGCTGTTCGCGCTCCCGATCGAGGCGGCGCCGTCGAGCAGCAGCGTGCCGGTGTCGCTGAGCACCGCACCACCCGCGATCGCGAGCCCGCTCGCCTCCCCCTGGCCACTGACCGCGACGGTGCCGGCGCCGCTGAGCGCGCCGTCGAGCGAGGCGGCGCCCGAGAGGGTCAGTGTCGTGCCATCGGGGGCGAGCGTGCTGCCACCGGCGAGGGTGAAGGCGCCGGCGTACGTCCCGCCGGCGGCGTCGATGAGTTCGGCGGCGCCGAGGACGCCGAGCCCGGCGACGGAGAGATCGGCCCCGGACGCCAGGGTGTAGACACTGACTGCGCCGCCATTGGTCGCCGCGGCGCCGGCGGTAAGCGCCAGCGTTCCGGCGCCGGCAAGCGTGCCGCCCAGGGTTGCCGCTCCGGCGGCGAGCGAGAGCGTGCCGCGCTGGACCGCGATGGTGCCGGTATTGGTGAGGTTGCCGTAGAGATAGCTGATGCCGTTGCCGGCGGTTTTTTCGAGCAATCCGGCATTGTCGATGGCATCGGTGCCGGCGCTGTTGATATTGGCATCGGCGTTGATCGCGAAGACCCCGCCCGCCTGAATGTCGAGCAGCGGGGAATCGTTGATCCCGGCGCCGAGTTCGATATTGCCGTCCTGGGTGATGGTGCCGGAGAGAGCGACGGTCTCGCTGCCGCTGATGGTGAGACCGTCGGCGAGGGCGCTGCCGGTGACGGCGATGGCGCCGGCGCCGGCGAGCGTCCCGTCCAGTGTCGCGGCGCCAGCGAGGGTCAGCGTGTCGAGCCCATTGGCGAGGGTCGCGCCGGAAGCGAGGGTGAAACCATCGGCGAGGTCGAGCGCACCCTCCAGGGTCGCGGCGGCGCCGTTATCGAGCGCGAAAGCGCCGGCGGTGACTACGAGGCCCGCCCCCAGCGTCGCGTTGCCGGCGAGCGCGATGGTGCCGGCGCCGCCGAGGGTGCCGGCGAAGCTGTCCGCGCCGGTGAACAGAAACCCGCCATCGGCGGCGAGGATGGTGCCGGTGCTGGTGATCGCGGGCGCGATGGTCGCGATTCCGGCGCCACCGGTTTTCTCGAAAATCCCGGCATTGGTGATCGCGGCGGTGGCGCCGGCGGTGATGGCGTTGTCGCCGAGGCTGTCGAACAGGGCGCCGGCGGTGATCGAGAGATCGCCAGCGCCGCCGGCGCCGAGCGTGATCGCCCCGCCATCGAACACGGTGCCGCTATCGATCAGGCTGGCATCATCGCCGATGATCGCGCCCGCGAGATCGCCGGTGCCGGTGACGATCAGGCTGCCCGCCTCCAGGCTGCCCGCCCCCAGGCTGCCCGCCCCGGAAATCGTGCCGGCGAGCGTCGCCACCCCGCTCAGGGTCAGGGTTTCACCGCCGAGCGCGAGGGTTCCGGCGGCGGCGAGGTCGAAATCACCGGCATAGGAGAGCGAGGTCGCGAGCGTCAGCGCATCGGCGATGGCGATGCCGCCGGTGGTTATCGCGGCGCCGGCGTCGATGGTGTCCGCGCCGGACGCGAAATCGAGGGTTCCGCCGCCGCTGATCGTCCCGGCGATATCGGCATCGCCAAGCTGCAGGACATTGGCGCCGAGCAC
Source organism: Pseudomonadota bacterium (assembly GCA_021798915.1). Lineage (GTDB taxonomy): Bacteria > Pseudomonadota > Alphaproteobacteria > Acetobacterales > Acetobacteraceae > Acidibrevibacterium. The sequence continues at coordinate 113,404 of JAJZBM010000001.1, read as the reverse complement.
GACGGAATCGCCGGCGGCGAGCGCGAATTCGCCTTCGATGGTGCCGCCGGAGAGGAGATCGAGCCCGCCGCCATCGACCGTGAGGGCGCCGTTCCAGGCGAGATCGCCCTCGACGGCGAGCGTGCCGGCGGCGAGCGAAAGCGTCACCAGATTGCCGCCGGCGAGGGCGGCGACGGTGGTATTGTTGACGAAGGTGATGGTTTCGGCGGTGGTGCCGTCATTGGGAATGACGGCGTCGTCGGTGCTACCGGGCGGGGTCGCCCAACCGCTCGACCAATTCCAGGTATCGAGGGTGATCGCCGCCGAAGGGGTGCTGAACACCGGGGAAGGTGGCGAAAGCAGGATCTCGGTGCCATTCGCGCCATCATTGGCGAGGGCGATGGCGGGCGAATTGCCGAGCCCGGGGAGCGCCAGGGCGCCGACCACGCTCGCCGACCCGCCATCGGTTGCCTCGGTCAGGGTCAGCGTGCCGCCGGTATAGGAAAACCCGTTGGCCTGGAGATTGGCGAGGTCGATGGTATCGCCGGCGGCAAAGCCCGAGACCGTCGCGGCGACGGACGCCAGTGCATCGAGGGTGAGGGCGGCGCCGGCGGCGGCGAAATGGATCGTCCCCGATGCCGCGCCGCCGAGGATGGCCTCGGCCCCGGCGCCGAGGCTCAGCGTGCCGCTCCCGGCGAGCCCGCCGGCGACCGAGAGCGCGCCGCCGGCAACCGCGATCTCGCCGCCATTGCTGACCGTCCCGGCGAGAGCGAGCGTGCCGGCGTCGAGCGCGAGCCTGCCCTGATTGTCGAGCGCGGCGGTGATGGTCGTGGTGCCGAGCCCATCCCAGGCGGTGATCACGCCGTCATTGACCAGCGTGCCGGAGCCCGAGATCAGCGCCGCGGCATCGATGGCGAGCGAGAAGCCGGCATCGATCATGAGTTCGCTGCCGCCGCTCGCGGTGCCGAGCGTCAGCGGGCCATCCATGGTGGCGGCGCCGGCAACCGCGAGGGTCGCGCCGCCTTCGATGGTGAGGCCGGCAAGATCGGCGCCCCCGGTCAGCGCCAGCGTGCCCGGCCCGGTGAGGGTGCCGTCGAGCGCGATATCGGCGCCCGAGAGGGTCGGGCTTTCGCCGCCGAGCGCGAGCGTCGTCCCTGCGCCGAGAGAAAAGCCGCCGCCATCGGCGAGCGCGGTCGCGAGGGTGAGTTCGCTGCCGGCGCCACTCACCGCGAGGTCGGCGACGGTGACGACGGCGCCGCTATCGAGGGTAAAGCTGCCGCCGCCGGTGAGCAGCAGCGTGCCGCCGCCGGAAAGCGTGCCGCCGAGGCTGCCGGCCCCGCCGTCGAGGGCGAGGGTGCCGGCATCGGCGGCGAGGGTGCCGGTATTGGTGAGGCTCGCGGTGACGTAGCTGGTGCCATCGCCGCCGGTTTTTTCGAGCCGGCCGGCATTGTCGATGGTCCCGAGGCCGGCAGCGGCGCCGAGCGCGGCATTGCTGAGGAGTGCCAGGCTGGCGCCGGCGGCGATGGCGATCTTCCCGCCGCCCTCCAGCGTCACCGGCCCATCCATGGTGAGGCTTCCGGCGTCGGCGAGGGTCGCATCGCTCAGGATCAGGCCGTTGACATCGCCGGCGCCGGTGAGGCTGACCGTTTCCGCGGCGGCAGCGCTCGCCCCCGCGATCACGCCGCCGAGGCTCGCCGCGCCGGTGAGTGTCAGGGTTTCGTCCGGGTTCGCGAAGGCGAGCCCGCTGCCTGGCCCGAGGGTGAAATCCCCGCCATAGCCGAGCCCGCCATCGAGGGTCAGCGTGGTGCCGGCACCGAGCGCCTCCAGGGTGGCGACGCTGACGACGGCGCCGGCGCCGATCGCGACTTTGGCGCCGCCGAACAGGGCCAGCGCGCCACCGCCGCTGATCGTCCCGGCGAGCGTGCTCACGCCGCCATAAAGGCCGAGCGCGCCATGCGTGATGGCGAGTGTGCCGGTATTGGTGAGATTGCCGGCGATGTCGCTGGTGCCGCTGGTGACTTGCTCGATCAGGCCGCCATTGAAGACGCCGCCGGTGCCCTCGCCCGCAAGCGTGGTCGGGTTGGCGATGATGAACGCGCCGCCGCCGCTGACGCTGATCGCGCTCGCATCCGAACTCGCGGCGCCAAGGGTGATCGCGCCCGAGGTCTCCAGCCGGCCGCCGACAGCGAGGGTCGCGGCGGCGCTGACGGCAAGCCCGCTCAGTGCCTCGGCGGTGCCGGAGATGTCGATCACCCCCGGCCCGCTGATCGCGCCGGCGAGCGTCGTCGGGCCGGCGAGCGCGAGGGTGCCGGCGCCGAGCGCGAGGCTGCCGGCGGCCTGATCGAACCCGCCATCCCAGGTGCCACCGGTGAGGCTGAGCGCGCCGGAGGTCAGGTCGATTGTGGCATAGGGGTCGCCGGGGTCGCTGAGCGCGGCGATGGCGTCGCTGGTGGCGTAGGTGACGAAAATCGGGATTCCGGTGGCGAAAACCGCATTGTCGCCGGCAACCGGCGGGCCGCCGCTCCAATTTCCGGCGACACTCCAGGCGCCGCTCGCGCCGATCCAGTCGTCATCCGTTGCGGCAGCCATCCGATACTCCCTTCTCCCCGCCGGGGCTGCCGGATGCAGGCGGATCGCCGGCGGCGGTGCGCCGCGGCGGCAAAACGCCGCTTTTCGCGCCGCCAAACCGCATATCAACTTATGTGGGAAAAGTAAATTATTCTCGCTATCCTGGGTCTACGCTAGCCGGGTAAACCCTTATCAATCGGCGGTGCGCCGGCTTTGTTCCACGCGGAAGATGCGGCAGCGCTGCACGGCGCGGGGCGATCGCGGGAAGGGTTGCGCCGGCGGCGGCGAGCGTCTAGGAAACGGCCGGTTCCTCGGCGCTGCTGTAGCTCAGTGGTAGAGCACACCCTTGGTAAGGGTGAGGCCGTGAGTTCAATCCTCACCAGCAGCACCATTTTTGTCCCAAGTGGCTAAATCAATTTTAAAAAGCGTCTTGACGAATCATTAACGAATTGTTAATGAGGCGTATCGCGGTTCTTTAGAGGATTTCGCCATGTCGCGCCGCCGCTCGCTCGCCGCCCTCCCCGCCGCCCTCCTGCTCATGGCCGGCGTCGCGCATGCGCAAACAGCAAACAATGACCCGCCGCCGCTCGGCGCCATTCTCGATCTCAACGGCCAGCCGATTCCAAATAACGCCCCGCAGCTTTACACGGTGGATTTCACCGCCGCCGTTGCCAACACCGCCATCACCTTCGCCTTCCGCGATGATCCGGCGCTGATACTTTTTTCGGACGCCTCGGTCATCAACCTGACGGCCGGCGGCGGCAATCTCCTCGCCAACGGCAATTTCAGTGGCGGCACCTATACCGATAACGGCAATCGCTTAACGCCGGTCGGCTGGACCTACGCCAATATCTATGGCGCGATCGATGGGGGAGTGGTTTTCGCGGGCTGCGGCGTCGGCGTCGGGTATTGTTGGGATGACGGCGCGGTGCAGGCCTATGACGCGATCAGCCAGACCATCGCGACCACCATCGGCGATACCTATCAGATCTCCTTCGATGTCCAGGAAACTTCTGGTCAAGCAACCTTCTCCAGCCTCAGCACCAATGGAGTGGGCGGAACCGGCGGTAACGGCATCGACGTTCTCGCCTATGCCCAGCAGGGCCTGCCGGCGGCGGATGTGCCGGAGCCGGCGAGCCTTTCCCTGCTCGCCGCCGGCGCCATCGGCGCCTTCCTCGCCCGCCGCCGCCGCGCCGCCTGAGCGGATGAGATAACCGGCCGTGGTGGCGAGCGTTCCGCCGCCGGTCAGGGCGCGGCCAACCCACGGCGCCGCAGAACCGCCTCGGCCCGCGCCAGATCGGGCTCAGTGGTGATCTTGAACGCCTCCTCATCCCCCAACACCATCGCGACCGCGATTCCCGCCAGTTCGGCGACCAAACTGTCATCGGTGAGGTCGGCGCCGCCCGCGCCGAGCGCCCGATGGGCGGCGAGGATGTCGGGGAAACGGAATCCCTGCGGCGTTTGCGCCCGCCACACCCCGGCGCGGTCCAGCGTCTCGGTGACGATGTCATCGCGGCAGCGCTTGAGCGTATCCACCACCGGCAGGCCGGCGATCACCGCGCGATGCGTCTCCAGCGCCGCGATCACCGCCGAAATCGTCTCCGCGGCGACGAACGGGCGGACGGCGTCATGGATGAGAATGCTCTCCGGCCCCAGCATCGCCAGCGCCTCGATCCCGCGGCGGACCGAATCCTGGCGCGTCGCCCCGCCGATCACCGCCGGCGGCAGAGCGAGCCCGGCTACCGCCTCGGCGTAAAGCGCCGCATCGTCAGGATGGATCACCACCTGGGTCAGAGCGATCGCCGGATGGCGGTGAAAAGCGAGCACGGTATGGCGCAGCACGGCCGCGCCGCCGAGCCGGCGATATTGCTTCGGGGCCGGCCCGGCCATCCGGCTGCCGCGGCCGGCAGCGACGATCAGCGCCACGATCATGTCGGTTTGCTCTCCCCCGGGATGGGAGTCTGATCGGCGATGCGCCTCGAATGGTCAAGCCGGGGGCGGTCATACGGCGCTCTTGCCAGGCTGGGCGGCATGGCGCAGAGGGCGGGCCGGGAGAAAAAGATGGGCGAACCTCGGGTCAAAGCGGAATTCTGGGTGCAGATGGCGCTTCGCCGGGGCGCGGCGGCGGGCCGGCCAGGCGCCCTGTTGCGCCGCGGTGATCGTGACGCCGGCGGCATTCTCCTCGTCCTTCGCGGGCGTGACGGGCTTTGCGTCCTCTCCCAAATCCGCGCCGCCGACGGCACCAGCGCCTGGCTCCGCGCGACCGGCCCGGGCGCCGTCGCGGAACCCGCCGCCGATGCCTATGTCGCGCGCCAGATCGCCGCCGATCCCGATCTCTGGGTGGTCGAGTTCGAGGCGCCCGATCTCCTGCCGCCGTTCGAGGCGAAGATTTTGTAGGCAGGACAAGAAGGTTCTTTTTTGAAAAAAAGAACCAAAAAACTTTTATCCGTGGGCAGCGCCTTTGGCGCTGCCGCGCGGAGGAAACGATGTGAGCCTCATTTTTCTTTCGGGCGGAACGCGCCGGGCGGAATGAAGCCGGGTTCGACATAAGCGAAATAAAGCGCATCGAGCTGCGCCCAAAGCACATCGGTCTTGAAGCGGAGCGCCGCCAGAACCGCCGCTTGTTGCTCGGGCGTGCGCGCATGTTCCTGGACATAGGCGAGGGCGAATCGGCAATCACGCGGTGCCTGGTCCAGACGCTTCCGGAAATAGGCGACGAGATCGTCGCTGATGAAATCATAATGCTCCAGCATGCCGGCAATGCGTTCGGCGTGGATCGCGGGCGCGAAGAGTTCGGTCAGCGACGAGGCGATCGCGTCCAGCGTCGGGCGTTCGTAGACGAAGCGCACATAGGCCTCGACCGCGAATTTGGTCGCCGGCAGCGCGCCTTCCTGCGAGACGACATAGGCGCGGTCGAGCTTGAGCCCATCGGTGAGCTTGAGCCAGCGCTCGATGCCGCCGCTATCGGCATCCCTGCCGTCATGGTCGTGAATGCGATGGACCCATTCGCGTCGCAGCGCGCGATCCTCGAGCCGGGCCATCAGCGCCGCATCCTTCCTCGGAATCGCCGCCTGATAGACATAACGGTTCAGCGCCCAGGCCTGCACCTGGCCGAAATTCATCCGCCCGCCATGCAGCATTTTGTGGAACGGGTGAAGATTGTGATAGCGCTCGGCGCCGATCTTGCGAAGCGCCTGTTCCAGCGCGTCGGGGCTCATCAAAACGGGGTTCATCGAGACGGTCATCGCGGTGTCTTCCTCCTGGACGCTTGCCGCGCATCTTCCGGGGGAGGGGAGTGGCCGGCTTTGATCCAGATCAAACCGTGCCGCGACCGGCGGCGCCGGCCTATTTGCGGAGGAGGAGACGCGTCGCGCCGGGATTGGCGCGGTGCGGATGCGCGGCGGCGAGCAGCAGCGGGCGCAGCGCCGGGAGGTTCAGCCAATGCGGCAATTCACGCCGGATCGCGCCGCCGGCCTCGCCGCTGCCGCGCCCGGTGATGATTTCGAGACAGCGCAGCCGCGCCACGCGCGCGCTCGAAACGGCATGCAGCAGAGCCCGATGCGCCTCCGCGACGGTGAGGCCATGGAGATCGATCACCCGCTCCGGCTTGAGCCGCCCCGAGCGCAGCCTCTCCCAGGTCGCGCCATCGAGCCCGGCCGGCGCCGCGCCGATCACCAGCAGAGCCAGCGGCGCCGGCGCGCGGCGCGCGGCGGGGGAGGCGGGCGGCACCGCCGCCGAGCTTGGCTGCGGGGAGGGCGGGAGGGGAGACGGGGGCGGGATTTCCGGCAAAATCGGCCGGGCGCGGCCGGGGAGCGGCTTTATATCGCGGACGAACGCCGCCCAGAGGGCGAGATCGGCCTCGCTCGGCGCGCTTCGACGCGACCCATCGCGCGGCATGTCACTGTGGGGCGCTTTCCGGCGTGGCGCGCGCCGCTTCGTCGTCATCGAGCAGAAGAATATGCAGCCGGCGCGGGCCATGCGCGCCGAGTTCCAGCGTCTGCTCGATATCCGCCGAGCGCGATGGCCCGGTCACCAGCATGACATTGCGCGGCATGAACCCGCCGGTCAGCGGATCGCGCCGCTCGGCGCGGAGCAGATCCCATGCCTCCTCATAGGCGCCGACGACGCGGCTCGCCTGGAGCAGAACCAGCGCGGTATCGGCGAGGAGATTGATCGTCGTCGGTCGCTCGGGCGCGGCCGGCAGCATCAGCGTGCCGGTTTCGGCGATGGCGGCGAAACCGTGCTGCAGGCTGACCAGATCGCTCGCCTCGGCGCGCCCGGCGCGGCGCTTGAGCAGCGGCCGCTCCGCCCACGGGATCGCCTGCAATGCGGGATGCGGCGCCATCACGATCTCGGAGGGCAGATTCTGCTGCGCGAGATAATCAGCGATGGCGCCGGGCACCGCCCTCGTATCCGGGAGGCGGACGACGCTCCCGAACTCCTTCTCGACATTGGCGATGAAGAGGGCGATCTGGCCGGCGCGCGAAAGACGCGAGCGGGCGGGGATGAGATGGCGGGGATGGGCGGCAAGACGGGCGCGCAGCATCGCCGCCTGATCCTCGGGCAGGGCGCCGCGATGGAGATGGCGGCGAATGGCGCCGAGAATGGCCTCGCGAGAACTCACGACGCACCTCGCTGGCGCCGCTGCTCGCTTGCATAGCGCGCGAAAAACGTCTTGCCTTCGGGGGTCGGCAGATCGCGCCCGGCCGTCCAGCCGCCAGCGAAGGGGAGACGCGAGAGCCGCCCGCGCTTGCGCCCGAGCCAGCCGAGCACACCGGCGCCGATCCGGGTTGCGAACCGATAGAGCCCCGGGCGGCGGGCGAAAAACCCCCAGAGCGCGAGATTGGTGCGGACCGCGCTCGGCGTCAGATGGCGCTCGAACTCGCGTTCGCGCCAATGGCGCATCATTTTCGGCAGCGGAATTTTCACCGGGCAGACGCTCTCGCATTTGCCGCAGAAGGTCGAGGCGTTGGGGAGATTCCCGGCCTGATCGACGCCGATCAGGGTCGGCGTGAGCACCGCCCCCATCGGCCCCGGATAGACCCAGCCATAAGCGTGGCCGCCGACGACGCCATAGACCGGGCAATGGTTCATGCAGGCGGCGCAGCGGATGCAGCGCAGCATGTCCTGGAACTCGGTGCCGAGCATCGCGCTGCGGCCGTTATCGAGCAGGATGACGTGATATTCCTCCGGCCCGTCGAGGTCGCCTTCGCGGCGCACGCCGGTCGAAAACGTGGTGTAGACCGAAAAATCCTGCCCGGTCGCCGAGCGCGCGAGCAGACGCAGCATGTTGGTCGCGTCCTCCAGCGTCGGCACCATTTTCTCGATGCTGGCAAGCACGATATGAACGCGCGGCAGGGTCTGGGTCAGATCGCCATTGCCCTCGTTGGTCACGATGACCGAGGAGCCGGTCTCGGCGATCAGGAAATTGGCCCCGGTGATGCCGACATCGGCGGCGAGGAAGCGGGCGCGGAGCTTGGCACGCGCCTCGGTCAGGATGTCGCGGCGTTCACGAAACACGCGGTCGGGGGCGAGATCGGTATGGGCGCGGCGGAAACTCTCCTCCCAATCCTCGCGGTTGAGGTGAAAGGCCGGGGCGATGATATGGCTCGGCGGTTCGCGGCGAAGCTGGAGGATGTATTCGCCGAGATCGGTCTCGACCGGGGTGATGCCGTGCTGTTCGAGATGCTCGTTGATCGCGAGCTCCTCGGAAATCATCGACTTGCCCTTGGTCACCGTCTTCGCGCCGACGCGCTCGCAAATGGCGAGCACGGCAGCGCGGGCGTCATCGGCGGTCGCGCACCAATGCACCTGGCCGCCGGCGCGCTCGACATTGCCGGCCCAGGTTTCGAGATAGAAATCGAGATTGGCGAGGGTGTGATTCTTGATGTCGCGGCCGATGTCGCGCAGACGCTCGAATTCCGGCAAACCCTCGACCGCTTTCGCGCGCCGGCCCTGGAAATGCGGCTTGGTCCTGGTCAGCGCTTTCTGGAGGCCGACATCGGCGATCGCTTTATGCGCGTTTTCCTTGAAGGCGGGCGAGGTGGAGAACATGCCGGGTTTCCCTGTTTTGCAGCCGGTGGATCAGCCGGCCTCGCCGATCGGTGGCACCGCGCCGGTCATGCCGGCGAGCACCTCGGCGACGTGGCGCACCTTGACGGCGCTGCCTTCGCGCTTCAGCCGCCCGGCCATGTTGAGGAGGCAGCCGAGATCACCGGCGAGCAACGTCTCGGCGCCGCTCGCGGTGATGTCGGCGGTCTTGTCGGCGACCATGCGGGTGGAGATTTCGGGGTATTTGACGCAGAACGTGCCGCCGAAGCCGCAGCACACTTCCGGATCCGCCATTTCCTTGATGGTGAGGCCAAGGCCTTCGAGCAGCCGCCGCGGCTGCGCCTTGACCCCGAGTTCACGAAGACCGCTACAGCTATCGTGATAGGTGACGCTGCCCGAGGCGGCGCCGGCGACCCGCTCCAACCCCATGACGTCGGTCAGAAAACTCACCAGCTCATGGGTGCGCTCGGCCAGCGCCTCGGCGCGGGCGCGGAGATTGGGGTCGTCATCGAACAGGGTCGGCAGATGATGACGCAGCATCCCACCGCACGAGCCCGAGGGGACGACGACGTAATCATAGCCGCCGAACGCCTCCAGAATGGAACGGCCGAGATCACGCGCGATTTCGCGATCGCCGGAATTATAGGCCGGCTGGCCGCAACAGGTCTGCGCCCGCGGCACCTCCACCTGGCACCCCGCCTGTTCGAGAAGGCGGATGGCGGCGAACCCCACCGTCGGCCGATGCAGATCGACGAGGCAGGTGACGAATAGCGCGACACGCGGGCTGGCTTGCAACATGACACCACTCTAGCCGAGAGACCGGCGGCGGCGAAAGGGGGCGCGTTGCCACGCGCGGGATGGCGAGATCGGATCGCTGGCGCTGACGGTGGGAGGGGAGTGAAGGGGAAGAAAGCGTTCTTTTTTGAAAAAAAGAACCAAAAAACTTTTCTCCCGGCCCTCGCCTGCGGCGCGGGCGCAAGAAGGTGGCAAAAAATCTGGAATTCCGCTTATCAAATTTTAAATTTCTTGTTCCAATCGCCCAACTTCCTTATAAGCCATTGTATCGAAATTTGAGAGCCCCACCATGCCCCAAAAAATAAAAGCAATTGCATATTACTTGCCGCAATTCCACCCAATTCCAGAAAACGATGCTTGGTGGGGCAAGGGATTCACGGAATGGACGAATACAGCCAAAGCAAAACCCCTCTTTCGTGGGCATTATCAGCCGCACGTTCCGGCTGATCTCGGATTTTATGATCTACGTGTTCCCGAATCACGCGCCGCACAGGCGGAAATGGCGCGTGAATACGGTGTGTATGGATTTTGTTATTATCATTATTGGTTTGCGGGAAAACGCGTTATTGAAAGGCCCTTTAATGAAGTTCTTCAATCAAAAGAACCAGACTTTCCATTTTGTTTGTGTTGGGCAAACCAGACTTGGACTGGAATTTGGCATGGAGCGCCCAATCGAATTTTGATCGAGCAAACCTATCCTGGTCTATCAGATCATCGGCGCCACTTTGAAACGCTGCTTCCTGCTTTTCTCGATCATAGATATATCCGGGTCGAGGGGAAACCTATTTTCTTCATTTTCAAGCCAGACGAATTGCCGGAGCCACGCATGACGCTTGATTTTTGGCAAAACATGGCCGTAAAGGCTGGCTTGCCTGGCATTCATTTTGTTGCCATATCCGGCGTCGGCAAATGGAATCCCCTGAACTATGGCTTTGATGCTATTTCCCCGCCTCCGAATTGGGTTTTACGGCCATGGGGCTCTCCGCGTGAGCCATTAAAATGGCTAAAGAATAAATATGAGCGCGCGCGCGGCTTACCTACCATTCAATCATATGAGAAATGGCTTAGAACTCAAAAAAAATACGACGAGATATCACCAAACTATTATCCGTGCGTCACTCATGCCTGGGATAATACACCAAGATCAGGAAAAAATGGCTTTGTTCTTAAAAATTCGTCTCCTGAATTATTTAAACGGGCGCTGGAAGATGCCGTTAAATCCGTTCAAAAAAATCCAAACGATAAAAAAATTGTTATGCTGAAATCATGGAATGAATGGGCGGAAGGCAATCATTTAGAACCAGATATCAAATATGGAGATAAATATTTATTAGAATTACAAAAAATTCTGTAAACCTTGCAAAAAAACAAAGGGAAGTTTATGTCTCTAGAAACTTATAGGAATCAATCTCGCGAAGAAATAATTCAATTTTTGCCGCAAAAAATCTCTAAAATATTAGAGATTGGTTGTGGTGAAGGAGAATTTGCAAGAAATATAAAATTCTTTACAGAAAAATGGGGAGTTGAACCAAATAATACTGCCGCAGAAATTGCAAAAAATGTTTTTACCAGGATTCTGGTTGGAATTTTTGATGCGGCAAAAGCTGATTTACCAAAAAAATATTTTGACCTCGTTGTGTGTAATGACGTCATAGAACATATGGAAGATCATGAGAAATTCTTAATGGAAATACAGGAATATATGACCGATGACGCAGTTTTGGTTGGCTCGATCCCCAATGTCCGCTATTACAGAAACCTCTTCCACCTTCTGATCGTGAAAGATTGGGAATACATGGATTGGGGCACTCTCGATCGGACACATCTTCGTTTTTTTACCGAGAAAAGCTTGCGGCGCAGCCTCGAAAAGGCGGGATTCGAAATTGAAAAATTCCAAGGCATCAATGGTAAAATTGAATTCGGGCTGTCAAAGTGGACACTTGCTTATTTGGCTTTTTACATCATTTCCCGAGCAATATCATTGGGAGGTGCGCGCGATATAAGTCACCTCCAGTTTGCCTTTCGCGCCCGGCTTCGTCGTAGGTGAAGCATCATGCAAATTTCGTCGCGCGATCAGATGAAAACCGGCGTCGTCATCCCGTTTTTCCAACGCAAATCCGGCTTGCTCGCCCGCGCGGTCGGCTCGGTGATCGCCCAAGTTGGCGCCGAGGCGTCCGCGATCATTGTTGTCGATGACGGCTCCCCGCTTCGCGCGCGGGACGAACTCGCCACCCTCCCGGAAGCCGCGCGGGCGCGGGTGACGCTGATCGAACAAAAAAACGCCGGCGTCTCGGCGGCGCGCAATGCTGCGCTCGACGCCATGCCGGCGGAAATCACGCTCATCGCCTTTCTCGATTCCGATGATGCCTGGCACCCCGCCCATCTCGCCCGGGCGCAAGCGGCGCTCGACCAGGGTTTCGATCTCTATTTCGCCGATCACCGGCGAGAGGGCGCAACGCAAACCCGTTTCGCCGAATGCGGGGTTGATGCCGCTTCTGGCGAAAAACTGGCCGTGGGGGAAAATCTTTATCGCTACACTGGCGATCTTTTTGCAACCATCCTGCGCAAATCCCCGCTCGGCACCTCCACCCTGGTTTTCCGCCGCGGCCTCGCGCCTGATCTTCGCTTCCGGCGGGAATTATTCGGTCCGGAGGATACGCTGTTCTGGCTCACCCTCGCCCATCGCGGTGCCAAAGCCGTCTTTTCCCTGGATGAGGAGGCGGATTACGGCTGGGGTGTGAATATCTTCGCCGGCGCCACCTGGGGCAGCCCGACCGCGCTCACCATGCTTTCCAACGCGGCGGCGTTTCATCGGCTGGTGCCGCGACTTTTCCCCCTGCCGCCGGACCTCGCTGCCTGGAACACCGCTTGGCGCAGGCAAATGCGGCGGGATTTCGCGCTCAATCTGCTCCATCTCCTGCGCCGGCGGGAGAAAATCGACTGGCGCTCCGTCCGCCGTTACCTCCGCGCCGAGCCGATGCTCATGACCAACATCCTCACTGCGCCCCTCCGGCGCAGGGGGTAGGGATTAACGCCCGCCCAATTCGGCGCCGGCATCGCCGCGCCGCGCAAGCATAAACTCTCCCGCCGTCTCGAAACCCCGGCACGGCCAAACGGAAAAAGTTTTTTGGTTCTTTTTTTCAAAAAAGAACACCCCTGTTTTTTCAAACGCTTGCCTTCCCCTCGGGGACCACCGCAAACGCCTTGGTGAAAAAATCCGGCGCGCCGAAATTGCCGGATTTCAGGGCGAGCAGCAGGTCGGGGCCGTCGCCCTCGGCGCGGGTCCAGGGCACGCCGGGGTCGATCGGCGCGCCGATGCGGAGGGCGCGGACGCCGAGGCGCGAGACCACCGCCCCCGAGGTCTCGCCGCCGGCGACCACCAGCCGCCGCACCCCGAGGTCGCGCAGCCCCGCCGCGATCTCGGCCAGCGCCGTCTCGATCAACGCCCCGGCCTGATCCCGCCCCATCGGGTCCCGCCCGAGCCGCGCCTGCAAGGCGGCGACGCGCTCGGGTGGGGCGGAGGCGGTGATCAGCACCGGGCGGGCGCCGAGGTGATCCCGCGCCCAGGCGAGTGCGGCCCCGGCGAGGGACGCGGCATCGGGTGTTGCCAGCGGGTCGAGGGCGAAGCTCGGCAGCGTCTCGCGGGCCCGCGCGATCTGGCCGAGCGTCGCCTGTGAGCAGGAGCCGGCGAGGATCGCGGCAAGCCCCGGCACGTCCCCGAGCGCGGCGGGGTCGGTGCGTTCGGGAAGGCGGCCCTGGCTTCGGAAATTCGCCGGCAGCCCCATGGCGATGCCGGAGCCGCCGGTGATCAGCTTATGGTCCGCCGCCGCCGCGCCGATCGCGCGGAGGTGGCGCTCATCCACCGCATCGACGATCGCGTAGCGCTTGCCTTCGCTCGCCTGCGCTGCCATCGCCGCGCGGATCGCCGCCGCCCCCCGCTCGACCACGGCGTAGGGGACGAGGCCGACTTCGCCGCTGGTTTGACGGGCGAGCACGCGGACCAGATCGGCGTCGCGCATCGGCGTCAGCGGGTGGTTTTCCATCCCGCTTTCATTGAGCAGCCGGCTTCCGACGAAGAGATGGCCCTGATAGACGCTGCGCCCATTGGCCGGGAAGGCGGGGCAGGCGAGGGCGAAGCCGGCGCCGAGATCGGCGAGGAGCGCATCGGCGACGGGGCCGATATTGCCGCGTTCGGTGCTGTCGAAGGTCGAGCAATATTTGAAGAAGATCTGCCCGCACCCGGCGGCGCGCAGGGCGACGAGAGCGGCGCGGCTGGCGGCGACGGCCTCGGCAACCGGTGCGGTGCGTGATTTGAGCGCGATCACCAGGGCATCGGCCTCGGGGAGTGGCTGGCCCGCTTCCGGCACCCCGATGAGCTGCACGGTGCGCATGCCGTTTTCGACCAGCATGGCGGCGAGATCGGTCGCCCCGGTAAAATCATCCGCGATACAGCCAAGCAACGGCATTTTCCCCTCCAAAACGCGGGTCCGGGGGCGCTGCCCCCGGCGGGTCGAGGGCGGCGCCCTCGCCTTGTTTTACCTTGCTTCCAACGCTTGTGCGAACGCGGTGATTTGCGCCTCCCAACCCGGCAGTTTCCGGCCGGCGCGCCAGGCGTTTGCGGCCATCTCGGCACGAAGTTCGGTATCGAAAATCAACCGCCGCAGCGCTTTCGAGAGTTGCTCGTGATCGCCGGGCGGGGCGAACACGCCGGCGTTTTCGGGAACCAGGGCGGCGGCCGCGCCGCCGGTGCAGATCGCAACCGGCAGGCCGCGCGCCAGCGCCTCGGCAACCGCCATGCCGTATCCTTCCCAGTGTGTTGCGAGCGCGAAGAGATCGGCGCCTTGCCAGAGGCGATCGAGCGCCGCGTCATCGACCTCGCCGGCGAAGGTGATCTTCGCCGCGATCCCGAGTTCGCCGGCAAGGCCGCGGAGCCGGGCCGCGTGGGCGGGATCGCTCTCCGCCTCGCCAGCGATGGTGAGCGAGACATCGAGATCGAACAGCGGCGCAAGGGCGCGCAGCAGCACGTCATGTCCCTTGCGCGGGATGAGCGCGCCGACCGAGAGGATGGCGCAGCCCGGCCCGCCGGAGCCGGGGCTGCGGGCCGCCGGATCGGTGCCTGGCGTTACGACGCGAAGGCGCGTGGGGGCGACGCCGAATTCTGTTTCGAGCCGCGCCGCGGTTTCCGCGCTGGTCGCGATGACGGTTTTGAGGCGCGGCAGCAGGCGGCATTCGAGGGCGCGGAGATCGGCGCGGTCGGCCTCGGAAAACCCGGTCTCGAGCGCCGTCGGGTGGTGGATGAGGCCGATCGCGCGGCCGGTGATGGCGGCGAGGTGGGGGGCGAAGGCGGGCAGGGCGAGGCCGTCGATCACCGGGATGACGTCGGGCGCGAGGCTCGCAAGACCGCGCCCGGCGTCTTCCTCGGCCGCCGGATCGGCGAGCGGGTGGCGCCCGGCGAGCGCGATCACCAGAACCTCGTGCCCGGCGCGGCGGAGGCCGGCGACCATCCGGCGGTCATAGGCATAGCCGCCGGAGACCCGTGCCCAGGGCGCGGGGACGAAGAGCGCGATCCGGCTCATGCCCCCGCCTCGGCCGCGCCCTCGGCCCCGATCGGCCCGGCGAAGGCGGCGAAGGCGCGCGGGCTTTCGCGCAGCAGAACCTTGAGCCCGGCGAGTGCCCGCCCGCCGGCGCCGAGCCTGCCGGCGCGGCAGGCTTCGGCGAGGCGGGCATGGATATGGGCGGCGAGGAATTCGGTGGTGGTGTTGGTTTCGGCGAATTCGGCCATCTCGTCGAGATTGCGGTAATCGATGGTGTCGAGCACGCGGCGCAATTCCCGCCCGGCGAGGCCGATATCGACGAGAAGGTGATCCGCATCGAGGCGGTGGGCGCGAAACTCGGCCTCCACCGCGTAGGTCGCGCCGTGCAGGCGCTGGGCGGGGCCGAAGATTTCGCCCCGGAAGGAATGGGCGATCATGACATGGTCGCAGACGGTGAGGCTGTACATGTCAGGCTCCGTAATCGATCACGTGGCAAAGGCCGCCGGCGAGCAGGCGCGGCATGGCGGCCGGCAGGTCGGCGAAGCGGGTCGCGGGTTCGAGCAGGACATCAAACACCGGATCGCGGAGAAGGTCGAGCGCCAGCGCCAGCCGCTCGCGCGGGGTGCGGCGGCCGCGCATGGCGGGGGCGACGCGGCCGACCTGGCTTGCGATGAGGCGGAGGCGCCGGGCGTGGAAATCCTCGCCGAGCGGCACCGCCGGCGCGGCATCGCCGTACCAGCTCGCCTCGATGATCGCCGCCTCGTCCCCGGCGGCGCGGAGGGCGAGCGCGAGGCCGGCGGCGGCGGCGGCGGTGTGGATGACGAGATCCTGATCGCCGGGCGCCGCATCGGGCAGCGCGAAGCGGCAGCCGAGGGCCGCGGCAGGGGCTTCGCGGGCGGGATCGCGATCGCAGAGCGTCGCCCGAAGCCCTGGAATCCGTGCCAGCAGCGCGCCGGTGAGCAAACCGAGCACGCCGGCGCCGATGACGAGCACCCGCATCCCGGGCAGCGGCGCCGCATCCCAGAGCAGGTTGAGCGCGGTCTCGGTATTGGCGGCGAGGACGGCGCGGGCGCTCGGCACCGCGTCCGGCACCGGCACGCAGAGCGCGTGCGGGACGTTGAACACGTCTTGATGCGGGTGGAGGGCGAAGAACCGCGCCCCGTCCTGGCTGCTGCCGACGGCGCTATAGCCGTATTTCACCGGAAACGGGAAAGCGCCGGCCATGAGGGGGGCGCGCATCGCCTGAAACTGGCTTTCCGGCACGCGCCCGGCGAAGACCAGCGCCTCCGTCCCGCGTGAGACGCCGCTCGCGATCGCGGTCAGCCGGATCTCACCCGGTGCCGGCGGCTTGAGATCCTCGGCGCGGAGTTCGCCGCGCCCCGCCGCGATGGTCCAGAACGCGCGGGCCTTCATCGCGCCGGTCCTCCTGCTGCCGCTGCTTCCGGGAAACGTCATAGGCGGCAGAACTGCGCTGCATCCAGGGCGATCCTTCTCTATCAAAGCCAGAGAATCACACCAAACCCGCAGCGTAAAGGACCTTTCCAGAGTTTCCCTTGGAATCCGATAGCAGTTTGGAAGGGCAAGGGGGCTATTGGGGCGTTGCAAGGTCATGCTTGGCCCTCCTTCCCCTCCCCCCGAGCGCCCCACGCCGGCGCATGACAAATCCGGCGTCTCGGGTATGTTCTCCGCGCCGACAGAGGAGAGAGACATGGCGCATGGGATGAAAAAGGGCCTGACCAGCTATGGCGATGCGGAATTCTCGTTGTTTCTGCGCAAGGCTTTCATCAAGGCGATGGGATTTTCCGATGATGCTCTTGCCCGCCCGATCATCGGCATCACCGACACCGCGAGCGATTTCAACCCCTGTCATGGCAATGTCCCGGCCCTGATCGCCGCCGTCAAGCGCGGGGTGATGCTGGAGGGGGGGCTGCCGATGGCGTTTCCGACCATCTCCATCCACGAATCCTTCGCCCATCCCACCAGCATGTTTCTCCGCAACCTGATGGCGCTCGACACCGAGGAGATGCTGCGTGCCCAGCCGATGGACGCGGCCGTTCTGATCGGCGGCTGCGACAAGACCATCCCGGCGCAGTTGATGGCCGCCGCCAGCGCCGACATCCCGGCGCTCGTGCTGCCGGTCGGGCCGATGCTGGTCGGGCATCATCGCGGCCAGGTGCTCGGCGCCTGCACCGATTGCCGGCGGCTCTGGGGGGAGTTTCGCGCCGGCCGGATGGATGCGGCCGAGATCGAGGCGGTGAACGCCCGCCTCGCGCCCACTTTCGGCACCTGCATGGTGATGGGGACGGCGAGCACCATCGCCTGCATGACCGAAGCGCTCGGCATGGCACTGCCGGGCAGCGCCACCATCCCGGCGACCCATGCCGATCGTCTCCGCGCCGCCGAGGAAGCGGGGCGCGCGGCGGTGCGCCTCGCCCGAAACGGCCCGCGCCCGAGCGCGGTGATGACCGAAGCCGCGTTCCGGAACGCCTTCACCGTTTTGCAGGCGATCGGCGGCTCGACCAACGCGCTGATCCATTTCACCGCCATCGCCGGGCGGCTCGGCATCGCGGTCGATCTCGACGCCTTCGACCGCATCGGCCGCGAGGTGCCGGTGCTGATCGACCTCAAGCCGAGCGGCCAGCACTATATGGAGCATTTCCACTGGGCCGGCGGCGTGCCGGCCTTGCTGCGCGAACTCGCGCCTTTCCTCGATCTCGATGCGCGAACGGTCACTGGGGAGGCGCTCCGGCGATGGCTCGATGTCGCTGAGGATGTCCCCGGCCAGGAGGTGATCCGGCCCCGGACCAATCCGATCGGCGTCGGTGGCGGGCTCGCCGTGCTGCACGGCAACCTCGCCCCGCGCGGCGCGCTGATCAAGCGCTCGGCGGCGACGCCAGCGCTGCTTTCGCATGAGGGCCGGGCGGTGGTGTTCGCTTCGACCACCGATATGGAGGCCCGCCTCGACGATCCGGCGCTCGCCGTCACGCCCGACGATGTCCTCGTGCTCCAGAACGCCGGGCCGGTCGGCGCGCCTGGCATGCCGGAGGCGGGCTATATCCCGATCCCGCGCAAGCTCGCCCGCGCCGGGGTCAAGGACATGCTGCGGCTTTCGGATGCGCGCATGAGCGGCACCGCTTTCGGCACCATCGTCTTGCACATCACGCCGGAAGCGGCGATCGGCGGCCCGCTCGGCGTCGTGCAAACCGGCGATCGCATCCGCCTCGACGCCGAAGCGCGCCGGCTCGATCTTCTGGTGGATGACGCCGAACTCGCCCGCCGCCAGGCCGCCTGGACACCCCCTTCGCCTTCGCCGGCGCGCGGCTATGCCTGGCTCTACCACCACCACGTGCTGCAGGCCGATGAAGGTTGCGATTTCGATTTTTGCCGCAAGGCGGAGTGAGAAAGCCGCTCTTTCCGGGAGGGACGGCGGGAGTGGTAGCGAAGCAGAGTTCTATCGACGCGTCTGCATCGGCTGACGGGTGTTGCTCTCGCCGCCGCCGTCGAGAAACGCCGCGATATCGGGGTTGCGGCGGAGGGTTGCGAGGTCGGCGGCGCTCGGGAGTTGCGGCTTGTCGCGCACTACGTTGACGAGACAGAGAAAGCCGAGCGGCGCGTCCGGGGCGGCGCGGAACTGGTGCCAGGTCCAGCCCGGGATCGATACCAGAACGAAGGGGTGGACCGCCTGCACCGCCTCCCCGACCAGCGCCCGGCCGCGCCCGGTGAGGATCATCACCGCATGCGCGTGCTCATGCCGCTCCAGCGTCGAATACCCGCCTGCCGCCACCTCGAAATAGCGCCATTCGGCGGCGAGTTCGGGGGTGTGAAACAGCACCTGGCGCGTCACGGCGCGAAACGGCGTCGTCGCATCCTCCTTGTAGGCGAGGAGCGGCACCGCTTCCCAGCGCAGGCCGCCCTGCGCAAGAGGGTCGGGGCCGGTTGCGGCGGGCCGAAACGCGGGCGGGGCAGGATCAGACATCGGAACTCTCCACGACCTGGCGCACGAAGGCGCTGGTCTCCGCGACCAGGGACGCGCCCGCGGCGAGCAGCGCGCCGCCGATCAGCAACATGGTATCGCGGCCATAAAACGCCAGCATCTCGGCGACCCGCGCCGGCGTCATGCCCCCCGCCGGCACCGGCAGCGCCGGGGTGAGGCCGGCCCAGGGGGCACGCGCCGTCTCGGCGATGGCGCGGCAGGTTTCCGGCGTATAGCCGAACCGGCCACCATGATTGGGATAGATCACCGCGTCGGCCCCGAACAGGCGGAACAGCTTGCCATAGAGCAGCGCCGGCGCGATGCGCGCTGCCCCGGCCAGGGCGGGATGGGCGAGAAAGGCCAGATCCGGATTTTCCCGCACGATCACCTGAAACGCCGGCACGCCGACCACCAGAGGCGCGATCAGGACGGTATCGATCCCGACGCTGCGGGCCGCGTCGACCTGACGGCGGAGATCGTCGAGCGAGCCCGAGAGATTGGGCGCATAGCGCGTCGGATGGCCAGTTTTCGACCGCGCCGCCTCGACCGCCTCGGCGCAGGCCGAAACCCGTTCGGCGAACGGCGCATAGGGCTGGTCGGCGATACCGTGATCATCCTTGATCATGTCGATGCCGCCGAGCGCAAAGCGCCCGGCGAGCGCCGCCAGCGCCGCCGGCGCGAGGCCCTGCGGCTTCAGCGCGGCACAGGTCAGCGCCCGCCTGGCAATCCCGAGGCGGCGGCGCAGCCCCGCGATCCCCTGCCGCGCCAGCGTGAAACTGGGAGCGAAACCGTCCGGCAAGGCGACATCCCAGAGCACCACGTCCTCATGGAGCGAGGAATTGCCGAACAGCATGTTCAGCATCTGTCCGGCCTCGCCGCCATGCCGGCCGCGCATCGTCGCCGCCGCCAGCGCGATCGCGACCTCGAACACGCCGCCGCCGCGATCGGTGATCGCGACGACCCGCCCGACGATGTCGTCCAAGACATGCCGCGCGTCGATCGCCGCGAGCGGCATTTCGACGCTCTGCTCGACGGCGAGGGCGGCGGCGCGTTCTTCGATCGCCGCCGCCTCGCCTCGTACCCGGTAGGTCACCAGGACGCGCTGGTCCATCGTTGTCATGTCCTCCGCCTGAAGCCGCCGTTCTGACCCGGCGGCGGCGCGGAAGCAAGCCAGGCAGCCACCGGGCCGTGACGCTCAGACCGCGATATGCGAGAGGAAATCGATCTGCCAGTGCATCTCCTCGGCGGTAAGCGGAAAGCCGCCGCCGGGCTTGGGCGAAAGCAGGCTGGTCGGCGGGAGATCGCAGAGCAAGGTCTGCAGCAGCACCGCGATCTGCATCGAAAACCCGGCCTTCCACACCAGGCTGACCAGGCCCTTGGCGTGGCGGAGGCGCCGGGCGCGTTCGATCAGGGAGGCCGGCACCTCGGCGGCGATGGCGAGAATGGCGATGCAGCGGAAAACATCGCCGCCGCGGACGCTGGCGAGGAGGAGCGACTCATCGAGCCGGGTTTCGGCGTTCCGCGCCCGCGCCCAGGCGAGCGCGGCTTCGAGATCGGGCGGGACATCGGCGGCATCGGGCTTCTCGGGCACGCCCATCCGCGCCGCAAGGCGCTGGCGGAGGAGGGCGATCGCCTCGGCTGGCAGATCGGCGCGGCGGGTCAATTCGCCGAGCAGATCGGTCGCGACGATTTCAGCAAGGGCGCGCGCCGCTTTCGCAGACAATGCCGGGCGGCGGACCAGTGGCGCGTGCCAGCGCGGCTCGCCCTCGGCGCGGGCAATGAGGGCATCGAGCGTCGCCTCGCGGATTTGCGCCCGGGGATTTTCGAGCAGGATCTGAATCGCCTGATTGTCGCTGCTGGCGGCGATCGCCTCGGCGACCGCGGCGGGGACGAAGGCGCGGCGGGCGATGGTGCTCGCGGTGCCGCTATGTGGCGGATCGGCGAGCAGCGCCAGCAGATCCTCGCTCTCGAGCAGCGGCGAGAAGCGCAGGATCGGCACGCTGACGATGCTGGTCGCATCGCGCGCGAGGCGGAGCACCAGCGCCGCCGGCACATTCGGCAGTTCCTTGATCATCTCGGCGATGGTCGCGCGCACCCGCACCGCTTCATCGGCGACGAGGTTCATCAGGGTCCGATAGGCCTGTTCGCAGAGCCGCGCCTGATCGCTCGCGCCAAGGAGCGGCACCGATGTCGCGAGCTTGCGGGCCAGAAGCACCCGCACCCGCTCATCGGTGTCGGCGGCCAGAATCTCGTCGGCGGTCGGCGGCGTCGCCGGGTTGAGCGCGACCGCGGCGCGCACCGTGACCGAGGGGTCGCTCGCCAGACGTTCGAGCACCGCCGGCGCGGTGCCACGGCTCGCCCCGCTGCGCACCCGCGCGGCTTCGTCGGCTTCGGCGAGCGGCGCGCCCGGAATTTCCGCGATCCCGGCCGGCATCAGTGCGGATCCGTCGCGCTGGCGGCATGCGCGACCCGCCAGCGGCCGCGCCCGGTGCGTTTGACGTCATACATCGCCTGATCGGCGCGGCGCATGAGATGATCGAGATCGAGACCCTCGCTCGGCCAACGCGTGGCGATGCCGATCGAGAGCGAGATCGGCGCCGCTTCTCCGGCTGCGAGATGGGCAAGCTCGCTCGGGCCGCGCGCACAGAGCGCATCGGCGCGCTCGGAGGCAGAGAATTCATCGGCGCCGTCGAGCCAGAGGGCGAATTCATCGCCGCCGAACCGCGCGACGAGGTCGGTCGGGCGCACCGTCGCGCGGAGCAGCGTCGCGGTGATGATCAGCGCCTGATCCCCCGCCTCATGGCCCAGCCGGTCGTTCACCGATTTGAAATTATCGACATCGACGAAGATGATCGTGCCCGGCAAATGCTCTTGATCGAGGCGGCCGATGCGCCGTTCGACCTCCTCGACGAAAGCCCGGCGGTTGAAGAGGCCGGTCAGCGGATCGGTGCGGGCCTGGCGGGCCATGTCCTGCTGGATGCTTTCCTGTTCGAGCACGAGGCGGAGAATACCGACCGCGGCGGCCATCACCGCGCGGTCCTCCGCCTCCCAGTCGCGCCCGGTGATGCCGCGCCAGAGCATCACCGCCGCCGCCCCGCCGAGGCGCGCGGCGCAGGAACTGACCAGCAGACGCTCGCCGAGCGGCCCCGCGACCGGTATCGGCCCGGCTTGATGCGGGCGGCACAGATGTTCGAGCGCGACCTCGACGAATTCCTCCGGAACGTCCGTCGTCTGGTGGCGCACCGGGTCGCCGCGCCATTCGATGGTCGCGTCGCGGTGCAGATCGATCACCGCCCCCCCCTCCGCGCCGAGCGCGCTGCACAGCGCCCCGAGCCCGGCTCGCGCCATGTTGGCGGCCAGGATCTCCTGGCGGATATGCCAAAGGATATGGTCGATCACCTCGTTGCGGCGCAGCGCGGTGATGATTTCGCCGCGTCGGTCCTCATCCTCGGTGATTTCGATGCCAGAGCCGCGCTGGCCGACGATCCGGCCCTCGATATCGGTCATCGGCGTCGTGGTGACGCGGAGACAGGCGAGGGAGCCATCCTGGCGCCGGAGCCAGATCTGACGGCGCTGGCGGATCGCCGCGGGCAGGAACACATTGTTTTGCGCCGCCGGTTCGGCGAGGATCTCGCTGCCGCTCCGCCCGAGCAGCGCCGGTGCCGGCCAGCCGAGAACCGGATCCGGGCCGATGAAGGTGAACCTTCCGGCCATGTCGGTCTCGAACACGAAATCGGCGGTCAGCAGGACGAATTCCCGCCAGCGCTGGCGGCTGTCGAACAGCGCCGAGCGCAGCGGCTCGATCAGGGGTTCGGCGAATTTATGATCGAGTTCGGCACCCGGCTGCACAGCCCCCGATTGAGAAGCCATCTCCCCGCTGCTCATTTCGCCACCCGTCATCTTCGTTCTCGTTCAAGCTTGCGGCGCCAATGAGACACGAGAAGTGTAAATGTCGCGTTACCGCACTGACGGTTCGCCGGGAAAGGCCATAAGGCGCGTGGCCAGCGCCGCCGTTTCGCGCATCCCCGCGCGTTGACAGCGCCGGGCGAGGATCGCATGGTCGCGCCGCCCCCGCCGCTTTCACCGCGAAGCCCCAGTTTCACAGCGAAGCCAATGAGACCCGCATGACCGAAGCGACACTCCGCCCCACCATCGAGGCGCTCTGGGAGACGCGCGAGACCCTTTCCCCGGCGACCGCCGGCCCGGCGCGCGCCGCCATCGCGGCGGTGCTCGATGGGCTCGATCGCGGCGAATACCGCGTCGCGGCGCCGAACGAGGCGGGTTGGCAGGTCGCGGAATGGCTGAAAAAAGCGGTTCTGCTTTCCTTCCGGATCAATCCCTCGGTTCCGCTTCCGGGCGCCGCCGGAGCGCCGGTGTTCGACAAGGTCGCGCTCAAAACCGCGGGGTGGGATGCCGCGCACTTCACCGCGGCGGGATTTCGCGCCGTTCCGGGCGCGATCGTGCGCCAGGGCGCCTATATCGCGCCCGGCGTCGTGCTCATGCCCTCTTTCGTCAATGTCGGTGCCTATGTCGGGCGCGGCACCATGGTCGATACCTGGTCGACGATCGGGAGCTGCGCGCAGATCGGTGCCAATTGCCATATCAGCGGCGGCGTCGGGATCGGCGGCGTGCTCGAACCCTTGCAGGCCAATCCGGTGATCATCGAGGATGATTGCTTCATCGGCGCCCGCTCCGAGGTCGCCGAAGGGGTGATCGTCGAGCGCGGCGCGGTGCTCGCCATGGGTGTCTTTCTCGGCGCCTCGACCAAGATCGTCGACCGCGCCAGCGGTGAGGTGTTTTACGGCCGCGTGCCGGCCTATTCGGTGGTGGTGCCGGGGAGCCTCCCGGGCGCGCCGATGGCCGATGGCCGGCCGGGCCCCTCGCTCGCCTGCGCGGTGATCGTCAAGCGCGTCGACGCCCGCACCCGGGCCAAGACCGCGATCAACGAATTGCTCCGCGATTGAACCCCGCCGATCCCGCGTCCCTGGCCGCGGCCCTGATCCGCCGCCCCTCCGTCACCCCGCGCGATGCCGGCGCGCAGGACGTGCTGGCCGAGGCGCTGGCCGGGCTCGGTTTCACCGTGACCCGGCTCCGTTTCGGCGAGATCGACAATCTCCACGCCCGCATCGGCGCGGGCGGGCCGCATTTCGCCTTTGCCGGCCACACCGATGTCGTCCCGCCGGGCGCGACGCAGGCCTGGTCCTGTGATCCCTTCGCCGGCATCGCGCGGGACGGGCTGCTCTATGGCCGGGGCGCGGTCGATATGAAAGGCGGGATCGCGGCCTTCGTCGCCGCCTGCGCCGATCATCTCGCCACCGCGCCGCGCCGGGGGACGATCACCCTGCTGATCACCGGCGATGAGGAGGGGGTCGCCAAAGACGGCACGGCGCCGCTCATGGCCTGGCTCGCCGCGCGCGGCGAAGTGCCCGATTTCTGCCTGGTCGGGGAGCCGACCAGCCGGGCGCGCCTCGGTGATGCGGTCAAGATCGGCCGCCGCGGCAGCATCAACGCCACGATCACGGTGTTTGGAACGCAAGGCCACGTCGCCTATCCCGACCGCGCCGACAATCCCGCGCATCGCCTCACCCGCGCCCTTGCCGCGCTGATCGCGGCGCCGCTCGATGCCGGGAGCGCCCATTTCCAGCCCTCGTCCCTGCAAATCACCAGTATCGACATCGGCAACCCGGCCACCAACGTGATTCCCGCCGAGGCGCGGGCGCGGCTCAATATCCGCTTCAATGACCGCCATTCCGGGGCGGCGCTGGCGGCCTGGCTCCGCGCGAGCCTCGCCCAGTATGCCGAGCGCTTCGAGATCGAGACGGCGATCAGCGGTGAGGCCTTCCTGACCGCGCCGGGGCCGGCGGTGGCCTCTCTGGTCGCGGCGATCGCGGCGGAATGCGGCGCGCCGCCGGCGCTCGAAACCGGCGGCGGCACCTCGGATGCGCGGTTCATCGCCCGCTACTGCCCGGTCGCCGAGTTCGGCCTGGTCAGCGATACCATGCACCAGGTGGATGAGCGCGTTGCGATCGCCGATCTCTGGCGGCTGAAGGCGATCTATGCCCGGATCCTGGCGGATTTTTTGGCATGAACGCCGGCGTCGCGGCGCTCGCCTCGGGCCTTCGCACCGCCGCCCTGCTCGCCGCTGGCCGGGCGGACGGGGTGAGCGGGATCGAACCCAGCCTCGCCGGCGCGCGGCGCAGTTTTCTCGCTGCCCTGCTCTCGCTGCCGCTGTTTTTCCTGCTCCGCCTGCTCGACTGGTCGGAGGGCGCGCTTCCACCCCATCCCGGGCACGCGGCGGCGCTCGATGTTCTTGGCTTCGTCGCCGGCTGGGCGGGGTTCGCGCTGCTGACCCGGCCGTTGGTCGCGATGATCGGGCGCGGGCCGCTCTGGCCGCGCTATCTCGCGGTGTGGAACTGGTGCAATTTCGCGCAATACGTTCTGCTCGTCCTCGGCGCGGTGCCGGAATTTCTCGGCGCGCCGGCGATCGTGCAGCAAACCGCGGCGCTGGTGACCTTCGGCTGGGCGATCTGGCTGGAATGGTATGCAACGCGCATGGCGCTCGCCATCGGCGGGCTGCCGGCGGCGCTCTTCACCCTGCTCGATCTCGCGATCGGGATCGCGCTCGCCGGCCTCGCCGATCTCTTCGCCTGACCTCAGCCGACCCGCGTGGCGGCGAGGCGCGCGGGGTTGAGGAGATCGTCGAGCACGGCATCGCTCAGCGAAAATTTCTCCCGCGCCAGCGCGCGGATGGTGCGGCCGCTGGCCAGCGCCTCATGGGCGAGGCTGGCCGCGGCTTCATAGCCGATCATCGGCACCAGCGCCGTCACCGCGCCGACGCTGGCCTCCAGATGGCGCGCGCAATCGGCCGGGCGCGGGGTGAGGCCGTCGACACAGCGCTCGCGAAACACGGTGATGGCATTGGTGAGCAGCATCAGCGAGGCGTGGATGTTGTGCGCGATCAAGGGCTCGAAGGCGTTGAGCTGCAACTGCCCGCCCTCGGCCGCGAGGGTGATCGCGAGATCATTGCCGATGACCTGAAAACAGACTTGATTGACCACTTCCGGGATCACCGGATTGACCTTTCCGGGCATGATCGAGGAGCCCGGCTGCACCGCCGGCAGCGCGATCTCACCGATCCCGCCGCGCGGGCCGGAGGAGAGCAGGCGAAGATCATTCGCGATCTTGGAAAGCTTGGTCGCGATCCGCTTCAGCACCCCGGAAAACATCACGAAGGCGCCCATGTCCCAGCTCGCCTCGACCAGATTGCCCGATTGCACCAGCGGAAAACCGCTGATCGCGGCCAGTTCGGCGATGGCGCGCGGGCCATAGGCGGGATCGGCGTTGATGCGGGTGCCGATCGCGGTGCCGCCGAGATTGACCTCCATGAGCAGCCGCCCGGCATCACTCAGGCGCTGGATGTCCTCGCGGATCGCGGTCGCGAAGGCGCCGAGTTCCTGACCCAGCGTCATCGGCACCGCATCCTGCATCTGGGTGCGGCCAAGCTTGACGATCTCGGTGGTCTCGGCCGATTTGCGCTCGAACGCCGCGGCGAGGCCATCGAGCGCCTCGGCCAGCGCGGCGGAGGAGAGCAGCACCGAGAGCCGGACCGCGGTCGGGTAGGTGTCATTGGTCGATTGCGAGAGGTTGACGTCGTCATTGGGGTGGAGCGCATGATAATCGCCGCGCCGATGGCCGAGGATTTCGAGGCCGCGATTGGCCAGAACCTCGTTCATGTTCATGTTGGTGGAGGTGCCGGCGCCGCCCTGGATCACGTCCACCGGGAATTGGTCATGGAGATCGCCGGCGATGATCTCGGCCGCCGCCGCCTCGATCGCGCGCGCCTTGTCGGGGGCGAGCTTGCCGAGCGCGAGATTGGTCCGCGCCGCTGCCTGCTTGACCATGGCGAGCGCCCGGAGCAGCGCCGGATAATGCGTGAGCGGGACGCCGGAGATCGGGAAATTGGTGACCGCGCGCCCGGTCTGCGCGCCCCAATAGGCGGCCTCCGGCACAGCGGTTTCGCCGAGGCTGTCATGCTCGATACGTACGCCGCCGCTCATGAGGATCTCCTGGACGCTGCCGGCCGCCAGAATGCACGGCGAGGGCGGCGAGGCAAAGCCCGATCGCGAGCCCTGACACCGCGCCCCAGCCGCCGAGCCGCCAGGCGAGCCCGCCGCCGGCCGAGCCGAGCGCGCCGCCAATGAACATCACCGTCACGAACACCGTGTTGATGCGGCTCCTGGCCTCGGGGCGAAGGGCGTAAATCACGCTCTGATGCGCGATCAACGCCATCTGCACCCCGAGATCGAGCAGCACGACCCCGGCGATCAGCCCGGCGAGATGGTTGAAAACCGCGAACACCACCCATGCGCCGAGGGTCCCCGCGATGCCGAGCCGAATGACCGGCCGCGGCCCGCGCCGGTCGCTGATCCGCCCGGCGAGCGGCGCCGCGAGCACGCCGGCGACGCCGACCACCCCGAACAGGCCGGCGCCAGCGCTGCCCATCGCGAAAGGCGGCGCGGCGAGATGGAGGGCGAGCGTTGCCCAGAACGCGCTGAACGCGCCGAACAGGCCGGCCTGGGCCAGGGCGGCGCGGCGGAGCGGCGGCAGCTCGACCAGCAGGGCGAACAGCGAGGCGAGGAGATG
The DNA here is from genome assembly GCA_021798915.1 of Pseudomonadota bacterium. Lineage (GTDB taxonomy): Bacteria > Pseudomonadota > Alphaproteobacteria > Acetobacterales > Acetobacteraceae > Acidibrevibacterium. Next base: position 85,861 of record JAJZBM010000001.1, on the reverse strand, counting down.
GCGATAGGCGAGCGGCGGTTTCGCCGCGGTCTTGGGCAGGGTCGCGTGCAACAGCAACGCGATCACACAAGCAAGGGCGACGCCGGCGCCGAACACCGCCCGCCAGCCGGCGACCGCCGCCAGCGCGCCGCTGGCGACGCGCCCGAGCAGGATGCCGGTCAAAAGCCCGCTCATCACCGTCCCGACCACCGCGCCGCGTCGCGCCGGCGGCGCGAGTTCGGCGGCGAGCGGCACGATCTGCTGCGCGACCGTGGCGCCGATGCCGACCGCGACCATCGCCGCAAACAGCGTCCCCGGCCCCGGCGCCAGCGCTGCGGCGGCGAGCGAGAGCGCAAGCCAGGCGAGCCCACCGAAAATCAGCACCCGCCGGCTCATGCCATCGCCGAGCGGCACCAGAAGCAGCAGCCCGATCGCGAAACCGAGCTGATTGGCGGTGGGAAGCAGGCTCACCAGAGTTGCGGCAGCCGGAAATTCGCCCCCGATCACACCCAGAATCGGTTGCACATAGTAGATATTGGCGACCGCCCCGCCGCAGGCGAACGCCATGGCGGCGAGCGTTGCGCGGGAGGGCCCGCTCGCCGCGCGCGAGGCGGCAGCGGTTTCGTGATACGATGACGAAGACATAAAAAAAGGTCGATTCCCGCGATGACTGACCAACGAAGCCAGGACATAGGACGCCAGCGCCACCGCGCCCAGCCCCGGAGGCGGCGGTTATGATCACGCTTGCGCTGAGCGTGGTCGCCATTCTCGCGCTGGCGGCGTTGTTCTTCGCGCTCTGGAGCCAGCGTGGTGCCGCGGCGCGGATGGAGACGCTGCGCCTCAAGCTCGATCAGCTTTTGGCGAGCGGACAAAATGGCAACGAGGCGCTGGCGCTTCGTCTTCGCGAGACCGAACGGGCGTTGACCGCCCCGCTCGGCGAGCTGCGTGAGACGCTGGCGCGGAGCATCGGCGACATCCGCGCCGCCCTCGCCGAGGGTCAGGAAAAAGCCTGGGAATTGCTCTCCGGCCGGCTGGACAAGATGCGCGACGGCAACGAGGCCAAGCTCGGCGAAATTCAAAAAACCGTCAACGAACAGCTCCATGCCGCCGTCGAGGCCCAGATGACGGCGAGTTTCGCCCGCGTCGCCGAGCAATTCGCCGCCGTCCAGAAGGCGATCGGCGAGGTGCAAACGGTCACCGCCGAAATCAGCGATCTCCGCCGCCTGTTCTCGAATGTGAAAACCCGCGGCGGCTGGGGCGAGGCGCAGTTGGAGGCGCTGCTCGACGATATCCTCCCCGCCGGTGGCTATGAGAAGAACGCGCGCATCGACGAGACCAGCCAAGAGGCGGTGGAATTCGCCGTCATCATGCCGCTGCGCGGCGCGATCCGACCGCTGCTCGCGATCGACGCCAAATTCCCGGTCGAAGACTATGAGCGCATGCTGGATGCGGCGGCTTCCGGCGATGTCGAGGCCGAGCGCGCCGCCCGCGCCGGGCTCGCGGCACGGATCCGCAAGGAGGCGGAAAAAATCCGCGACAAATACATCCGCCCGCCGCGCACGGTGGAATTCGCGGTGCTGTACCTGCCGAGCGACGGGCTCTATGTCGAGGTCGCGCGCATCTCCGGCCTGATCGACGAGGTCGGGCGTCTCTTTCGCGTCCTCATCCTCGGGCCGAGCCTGTTTCCGGCACTGCTCCGCACCATCCATCTCGGCCATGTCACCCTCGCCCTGGAGGAAAAAGCCGATGAGGTGCGCGGGCTTCTTGCCGCGACCCGCGGCGAAATGCAGAAAATGGACAAAGTGCTTTCCGACCTCGCGCGACAAGCCAATACCTTCGGCAATACCATCGAGCGCGCCCGCCAACGCACCCGCGCCGTCGACCGCAAGCTCCGCTCGGTGGAGACACTGGACCCCGAACACGCCGCCGAATTGCTCGGGATCGGCGACGCATCGGCCGATGAGGCGGGGTGAAGGGGAGCAAGGCCAGGGCTCTGCCCTGGACCCGCTGGGGCCTCTGGCCCCAGGCCCTCATCAAAATAGGGTCCAGGGACTTTGGTCCCTGGCGGGGTCGAGGGGCGGAGCCCCCGCCTTCCTCCCTTTCTTTCCCCTTCAATGGAGATGAGCATGATCGCGCGAATTTGGGTGTTGTTGGGCGCCATTGCCGGGTTCGTCGGCGTTGCCATGGCGGCTTATGGCGCGCATGCCGGTCTCGCGCCGGAGCGTGCCGCTTTGTTCGCCCGCGCGACCGAAATCGTGCTCTGGCACGCGCCGGTGCTGCTGTTTCTCGGCCTCTGGCGCGAACGTCATGGCGGATGGCTGCCCGGGCTCGCCGCGGCCGCGATCGCGCTCGGCATTGCGCTCTTTGCCGGCGCGGTTGCGGCGCTGGCTCTCGGGCGGGTCAGCCACGCGACTCTGGCACCTTATGGCGGCAGCCTGCTTCTGCTCGGCTGGGCGCTGATCGCGGTCTCGGCCCTGTGGCGGCATGACTGAAACCAGCTCAGCCGAGGGCGATCACTCCCATTTGCCGGCGGCTGCCCCGCGGCGGCGGGCAACGCCGCTCGCGCTTTCGGGAAGCGGGCCGGGGCGGCCGAACAGCCAGCCCTGACCATAGGTGATGCCAAGGCTGCGCAAGGTCTCGGCCTCGGCTTCGCTCTCGATCCGCTCGGCGACCATGGCGCAGCCGGCGGCGCGGGCGATTTCGGCCATCGCGGCGACGAAATCCCGCTCCCGCCCCGGCTGCGCGACACCGGGGACATAGGAGCCATCGAGTTTGACATAATCCGCCGGCACCGCGTGCAGGATGCGCATATCGGCCGTGCCGGCGCCGAAATCATCGAGGCAGAACGGGATGCCGAGCCCGCGCAGCGCCTCGGCGCCCTGGCGCACCTGTTCGAGATCCTCGATCTCGGCGGTCTCGGTCATCTCGACGATGAGGCGCCCCTTCGCCGTGCCGGCGAGCTGGGCGAGCAGACGGGCGCGAAATCCACCATCCTGGAGCGAGAGGCTGGAGAGATTGAAGGCGATCGGCGCCGGCGCCTGGCTGGCGGCGGCGGCGGCGCGCTTTGCGACCGCGAGATCGAGTTCGCCGGCGAGGCCGACGGTTTCGACCAGAGTGACGAAATCCTGCGTGCCCGCGATCTCGATCCCGGCGATCGCCTGGGGGCGAAGCAACGCCTCGTAATGGTGCAACCCGCGATCGCCGAGGCGAACGATCGGTTGATACGCGAGCTGATAGCGCTCATCGCGGATCGCCCGACGCAGCGCCCCGACATGCTTGCCCGCCTGACGGACATAATCGGCGAGGCCGCCGGCGAATCCGGCCTTGGCCAATCCCTCGATCCCGCCGCGGGCAAACACGCCGAGCGCGTGGCGGAGCGCCCGCGCCGCCTGATCCGGGGTCAGCTCGTCGGCGGCCAGTTGCAGGCGTTGTGCGGCGACCGCGCCGGGGATGCCGCGCGCCCGCAAGGCGCCCTCGAGTGCCGCGGCGACGGCGACGATATCATGCGGCACGTCCGGCGCCGCCACCATGCTGATCCGGCCCGGCGCGGCCTCGCCGGCCAGGGCGCCGGGAGCGATCTCCTCCAGCATCGCGCCGAGGGCCGGGTTCTGGCCTTGGACAGGCCCCGGCGAGGAGATTTCCACGAAGTCGAGCCCGCCGCCCTCGCCGGCGCGGAGACGGCTCTGCGCCGCCGCCAGCACCGACCGCGCCGCGCCGCCACCCGCCGGCTTGCCGAGCGGCAGCGGCAGGGCGGCGAAGGTGAGGCAGAGCTTGGCGGGGCGGCCGGCCTCGGCGAACAGGAGGCCGGCGAGAGCGCGCGGCGTGCGCCCCTTGTCGGCCAGACGCAGGGTCATCGGCAATTGCCGCCCGCGCACCGGCAGGATCGCCAGCGCCTGGTCGAAGGCTTCGCGGTCGCCCGGCGCCACCAGTTCGCGCACCGGCTGGCCGAGGAAACTCTCCGGCTTGCGGCCGAGCAGGGAGTGGAAGGCGCCGGTCGCGAAGGTGATTTTGCCCTCCGGCGTGGTTTCGACCAGGAGATCGGCGGCGGCGAAGGAGAAGGTGACGAAACGCTCGCGGGGATCTTGCGGGGTGGCGGACATGGCGGGCCGCTATGCGGCGCGGATCGAGGTCACGAAGCCATCCACTTCCGCGCGCAGCGTCGCCGAGAGGGAGGAGAGCCCGGTCGCGGCGCTGAGCGTCTGCTCCGCCGCGCTGCCGATCTCGCCCGAGGTTTGCGTGATGCCGCCGAGATTGCGGTCGACCTCCTCGGTGCCTTGCGCGGCACGCTGGATACTGTCGGCGATCTCGCCGGTCGCGGCGCCTTGCTCCTCGACCGCGGCGGCGATTGCATTGGCGATTTCGTTGATGCGTCCGATCGTGCCATCGATCTCGCGGATCGCGGTCACCGCCTCGCTGGTCGCGCCCTGGATGCCCTGGATCTGGGTCGCGATTTCCTCGGTCGCGCGCGCCGTCTGGTTGGCGAGAGCCTTGACCTCGCTCGCCACCACCGCGAAGCCCTTGCCGTGCTCGCCGGCGCGGGCCGCCTCGATCGTCGCGTTCAGCGCGAGAAGATTGGTCTGGCCGGCGATATCCTGGATCATGCTGACCACCTCGCCGATCTTCTGCGCCGCCTGGGCGAGGCCGGTCACCTTCTCGTTGGTGCGGCGCGCTTCCTCGGCGGCCTGGCCGGCGATCCCGGCCGAGTTCGCGACCTGCTGGCTGATTTCGCGGATCGAGGCGGTCAATTGCTCGGTCGCCCCGGCGACGCTCTGCACATTGGCCGAGGCGCTGTTCGAGGCCGTGGCCACTAGGCCGACGCGCTCCGTCGCGGTATTGGCGGCGTCGCTCATCGCCGCCGAGGTCGCGCGCATCTCGGTCGCGGCGGCCATGACTTTTTCCACGAGCCGGCCGACCCGCTCCTCGAACCCGTCGGCGAGATGGCGCAACTGTGCCGCCGCTGCGTCCCGAAGCCGGTGCTCCGCGGCCTCCCGCTCGGCGACGGCGGCGTTTTCGGCCGCCCGCGCGGCTTCGATCTCGGCCATCTGGCGGGCGGACCGGGCGATCAGCCGGGCGAGCGCGTCGGCGAGCCACATCAAGACGCCGGCCTCGGACACCAGGATCACGGCGTGCAGCACGACCCGTCCGAAATCCGCCCCACCGGGATAGATCGCCGCCGGCAGCAGGAAATTGAGCGCCAGATGATGCACCGCGACCGCGACCGCGCCGGCGAGGATCGCGCCGGCGTCGCAATAGACCACCAGCCCGGCGAGGGTCGCGAAGAAATACATGTGCATGTCGATCTGCCAGGGATGACCGGCCATCTCGAACACCGCCAAGGCCACCATCCCCATCGCCGCGACCGCGACGACGAGACGGGTCGAAGGGCCGTTCCCCGCCATCCGCCACGACAGCGTCGCCGCCCCGGCGAGAACCAACGCGAGCAGCCCCGGCATCAGCATCGGAAGCCCGCGGAGCGCGGCGATGGCGATGACGAGCGCGACATTGGCCCAGAGAAAAGCGATCAGCCCGCGGCTCGCGCTCTCGCGTAGCCGCGCCAGGGTGTCTTCCCCGGCGGTCACGGCGTCCGATGAGTCGTCTCGGGTGGTCATGATGAAATTTCTCCGTTGCAGCCGCCGAGGGCTTGTGGATCGAGGAGCAGCCACGCCCCGGCTTCGCGGAGCCGGGCGCGGCTTTCAGGCCGATCGAGGCGAACCACCAGGATCGCCGGCAGGGCGCCGGCGCGCAGAATCGCGACCCCCGCCCCGGACGCGGCGAGGAAACTCCGTGTCGCACTCCACCACGGCGGAAAGACGGCGGCGAGGACCGTGCCCGCGGGGGCGGTCGGGCGCGGCGCCAGGGAGAGCATGGCGAGGGCGAGCCCGCTTCCGACGAGCAGCAGCGATGCGTTCGCCGCCACCGGCCAGCGGCGCGGGCATCGCACGAGGTGTCTGGTTCGAGAGCGCAACATGCCGCCGACGGTAGCGGCGAGCGGTCAAAAATGGCTTAATACCGAGATTAAAACCTTCACCCCGCCGCCGCGATCGCCTTGCCGCCGGCCAGCCGCCAGATGCGATCGAGCCGCTCGACGCCGGTCAAGCGATGGGTGATGAGGAGCACGCTCCGCCCCGCCGCCGCCTCGTTGAGGGTGGCGAGAAACTCCCGCTCGGTTGCGGCATCGAGTCCGGCACAGGGTTCGTCGAGGATCAGGATCGGCGCTTTGGAGAGCAGCGCCCGGGCGAGGGCGAGGCGCCGCCCCTGGCCACCGGAAAACCGCGCCCCGCCCTCGCCGATCCAGGTATCGAGCCCCTCGGGCAGAGCCGCGACGATATTGGCGATGCGCGCGGCGGCCAGCGCCGCCCATAGCGCCGCCTCGTCGGCGTCGGGGCGCGCGAGCAGGAGATTGGCGCGGATGGTATCGTCGAACAGATGCGTCGTCTGACCGAGCCAGGCGATCCGGCGCCGAATCTCGGCGGCGGGCAAGCTCGCATAATCCGCGTCACCAAGCAGCACGCGCCCGCTTTCCGGCCGCGCGACCTTGAGCGCGAGTGCCGCGAGGGTCGATTTCCCGGCACCCGACGGGCCGAGCAGCGCGGCATGAGCGCCCTCCGGGAGTTCCAGGCTCAAACCGTCGAACACCGGCGGCCGGTCGGCCCGCCAGCGGAAGGAGACCGCCTCGAAGCGGAGCGCGTGACCATGCACGGGCTTACGCGGCGGCGGCGGCTCTGGCGTCGCCATGGTCTCCTCGGCGACATCCAAGACCCGCCCGGCGGCGGCGGCGATCCTGCCGGCGAAGGCGCCGGCGCGCGGCAAAACGGCGATCGCCTCGAACGCGGCGAGGGTCAGGAACACCAGGGTCGCGATCGCCACCCCGCCCGCCTTTGTCCCCCCCACCGTCCCGGCCGGTATCAGCGCCACCATCAGCAAAACCGCGAACACCGCCGCCTGTCCGGCGAGCATGGCCGCCGCCCCGGCGCGGGCGACGCCGCGCGCCTCGTCATGCTGGGCCGCGAACAGCGCGCTGCTGCGCGCCTGCACCAGGGTCAGCATCCGGCCCTCGGCGCCGAAGGCCCGTACCTCGCGAAGGCCGCTCACCGCATCGAGAACGGCGACACGCAGACCCGCCATGGCCTGGCTGAGCCGCGCGCCGGCCGCCAAGGTGCCGCGCGCCGCGCGCCAGGGGAGAATGATGGCGGCGAGCAGGAACAGCGCCGCGAGCGCCGCCGCGAGCAACCCGCTCTGGCGCGCGGCGACGATGACGAGCGCCGGCAGCAGCACCAGAATCGTCGCGAGCGGGATCAGAAAACGGAGGTAGAGCCCATCCAGCGCCTCGATATCGTTGACCAGACGGGCGAGCACGTCGCCGGCGCGGCGAAAGCCGAGGCCACCGGCGGTGCCGCGCGCAAGGCCACGGAAGAACCAGACGCGCAGATCGCCAAGGGCCCGGAACATCGCGTCATGGCTGACCAGACGTTCGAGATAGCGGAGAACGACACGGCCGCCGCCGAGGGCGCGCAAGCCGCCGGCCATCCCCGCGGCGCCGATCAGAGCACCGGCGAGGCGGCCGCCGGCACCGGCCATCAGCGCGATCCCGGCGGCGGCGGAAGCGAGGGCGATGAGGCCGCCGAGCGCGAGCATCGGCCAGCGCCGCCGCCAGAGCGCGAGGATGCGCAACACCGGCCGGATCGCTGCCCTCATGCCGCGCCTCGGGCGGCCAGCGCGACCACCCGTCCCGCGCGGAGATCGACACGGCGGCCGCCGAATTCGCGCGCCGCGGCGGAGTGGCTCGCGAGGATCACCGTCCGCCCGAGCGCGAGCCGGCGCAGGCTCGCGATCACCTCGGCCTCGGTCGCCGGGTCGAGATGCGCGGTCGGCTCGTCGAGTAAAAGGAGGGGCGCGTTCTTGAGATAGGCGCGAGCGATCGCGATGCGCTGCGCCTCGCCGCCGGAGAGACCGAACCCGCCCTCGCCGATCCGGGTTTCGAGCCCCTCCGGCAGGTTGGCCGCGAAGGCATCGACGCGGGCGAGGCGGGCCGCCTCACGCACCGCCTCGTCGCTCGCCGCCGGGCGGGCGAAGCGGATATTCTCGGCCAAGCTTCCCGCGAAAATCATCGGCTTCTGGCCGATCCAGGCGGTAAGCTCGGCGAGGGCGGCGGGCACGATGGTGGCGATATCGGCACCGTTCAGCGTGACCCGGCCCTGATCGGGACGGATGAAGCCGAGCAGGATTTCGAGAATGGTCGATTTTCCCGCCCCCGACGGCCCGACCAGCACCAGACTCTCGCCGGCGCTGACCCGGAAACTGACATCGTCGAGCGCCGGGCCGCGCGCCGGATCCCAGGTGAAGGAGACCCCGGTGAATGCGACGCTCACCCCGCTCGCCGCCACATGGCGGATCGTCGCCGCCGGGCTCGGCGCCGGCAAGGGCGGCAGGGTCGCGAGCAAGGCGGCACTGGCATGCGCCTGCATGCGGTCCTGATAGGCGGCGGCGAAAGCGCGGAGCGGGGCGAAGAATTCCGGCACCAGGAGCAGCAGAAACAGCGCGGCGAGCGGCGAAGGCGCGTTCCAGAGGCGGAGCGCGAACCCGACCAATGCCGCGACCATCGCGAGATCGAGCGTGGTCGAGGAGAGAAACGCGACCCGCAGCACCCGCAGGGTGCGCCGGCGCAAGTCATCAGCGGCGGCGGCGAGGCGCATGGCCTCGTCCTCGGCAGCGCCATAGAGCACGATCGTTGCGATGCCGCGCACCCGGTCGAGAAACCGCGCTTGCAGCCGCGCCATGGCGAGAAACTGCCGCCGCGCGGCGCGGGCGGCGCCGATCCCGGCGAACGCCATGCCGATCGGCACCAGAAGCCCCGCCAGCAGCAGCGCCAGCGCGGCCCGCAGATCGATCCCTGCCGCGACCACCAGCACCAGCCCCGGGCCGAGCACGGCAAGGCCGGCGGCCGGCAGCCAGCGGCCATAGAATCCGTCCAGCCCCTCGATGCGGTCGATCGCCGCGGTGGCGAGTTCGCCGGAATGGCGATGGCGGAGCAGCGCCGGGCCGGCGGCGAGCAAGCGGGCCATCACCTCGGCGCGGAGCCGGCGCCGCCCGGCGATGCCGGCCCGGCTCGCCGCGACCTCGCCGCAATAGGCGTTGCCGGCGCGGAGCACGGCCAGGAGGGCGAACCCGGCGAGCGGGAGAGCGACCGCGGCCGGCCGGCCGGTCAGGGCATGGGCGAGGAGGGCGGCGAGAGCGGCGGCCTGGCCGATGCCAAGCGCGACCCCGACCAGACCAAGGCCGATCAAAGGCGCGACCAAGCGCCGCGCCGCCCGGCTCTCGGCCTTGAGCCAGGCAGCTTCCTGCGGGCTATTCTCGCTCATGTTGCGCTGCAAATAGCGACGGCGTGACCAAAATGACAAGGTGGCATGGCGCTCTATCGACAGGTTTTGAACGTCTCGGCTTTGATCCTGATCAAGCGCTCAGAGGTTCGGTGTCCGGCTCGACCCAGTCGCGCGCCCGCGCGACCGCGCGCGCCCAGTCGTGACAGAGGGCGTCGCGCCTGCTCGCCGCCATCGCCGGTGCGAAGGCGCGGCCGAGATGCCAGTGGTGGGCGATCTCCGCGGGCGCACGCCACACCCCGACCGCGAGCCCGGCGGCATAGGCGGCGCCGAGTGCTGTGGTTTCGGTGAAGCGCGGCCGCAGCGTCGGGATGTCGAGGATATCGGCCTGGAATTGCAAGAGCAGATCATTCGCCGCCATGCCGCCGTCACATTTCAGCGCGCTGAGCGGGATCCCGCTGTCTTCCGCCATCGCCCGCGCGACGTCACGGATCTGATAGGCGGTGGCTTCGAGGGCGGCGCGGGCGATCTGGCCGCGCCCGGCAAAGCGCGTCAGCCCGATGATCAGGCCCCGCGCCGCCTCGTTCCAATAGGGGGCATAGAGGCCGGAAAACGCCGGCACGATGTAGACGCCGCCATTATCGGGCACGGTCGCCGCCAGCGCCTCGATCTCGGACGCGCTTTCGATCAGGCCGAGTTGATCGCGCAGCCACTGCACCAGCGCGCCGGTGATGGCGATCGAGCCTTCGAGGGCGTAACAGGGCGGCGCGTCGCCGAAGCGGTAGGCGAGGGTGGTGATCAACCCGGCGCGCGAGAGAATGGGCGTCTCGCCGGTGTTCATCAGGAGAAAACTGCCGGTGCCATAGGTGTTCTTGGCCTCGCCGGGCGCGAAACAGGCCTGGCCGACCAGCGCCGCCTGCTGATCGCCGAGCAGGGCGGCCAGCGGCACGCCAGAGAGCGGCGGATCGGTGATCTCGCCCAACATCCCGGACGATGAGACGATGCGCGGCAGGCAGGGGCGCGGAATGGCGAAGGCGGCCAATAATTCGTCGTCCCAGTCGCAGCGCGCCAGCGCCATGAGCTGGGTGCGGCTGGCATTGGTGACGTCGGTGATGTGAAGCCCACCCGCGTTTCCACCGGTCAGGTTCCAGGCGAGCCAGGAATCGATGGTGCCGAACAGCACCTCGCCCGCCTCGGCGCGCGCCCGGGCGCCGGGAATATGGTCGAGCAGCCAGCGGAGCTTGAGCGCCGAGAAATAGCTCGCGAGCGGCAAGCCGGTTTTGGCACGAAACCGGTCGCGCCCGCCCTCGGTGGCAAGTTCCGCGACCATCGGCGCGACCCGGGTATCCTGCCAGACGAGCGCCGGGCCGAGCGGCTGGCCGGTCGCGCGATCCCAGATCAGGGTGGTTTCGCGCTGATTGGTGATGCCGATCGCGGCGAGATCGGCGGCGCCGAGCCCGGCCTTGGTCAGCGCGGCCGCGATGCTCGCACGGGTATTGGCGAGGATTTCGAGGGCGTCATGCTCGACCAGCCCGGGGCCTGGGGTGATCTGGCGGTGTTCGCGCTGATCGAGCGCGACGACCCGCGCCGCGCGGTCGAAAATGATGAAGCGGGTGCTGGTGGTGCCCTGATCGATCGCGCCGATATAGGCTTTCGCGGCGGGCGCGGTCACGCGAACAAACCGGCGATTTCGGCCGCCAGTGCTGCGAGTTCGGCCCCGGCGAGGGAGTGTGGCGCCGCCTCGCCGACGCCGAGGCCTTGGGCGAAGGCATTGGCGAAGCCGGCGCGGTTGCCGAGGGCATTGGCCAGCAGCGGAATGCCGCGCCCGGCGATCTCGGCGGCCATCGTCTGGCGCAGGCGCGAGGCGGCGCTGGCGCGGTTGAACACCAGATGCGCCGTGCGGCGTTCGCTCGCGGCGAGCGCCAGCGTCCCCTCCGCCGCCCAGAGATCGGGTGGGCTCGGCTGGATCGGCACCAGGACGAGAGCGGCGGCGCGGAGGGCGATGCGAGCATCGGTTGCGATCGTCGGTGCGCTGTCGATGATGATCAGGTCGTGATCGCGCGCCAGGCGGTCAAGTTCGGCGCCGAGCCGCCAGCCGGAGACGTCGGAGAAGCCGAGCGGCGCCAGGGTCTTGCCCGCCGGCCTCGCGGCGCGTAGCGCAAACCAGCGGGCGAGGCTCTTTTGCGGGTCGATATCGAGCAGGGCGACACGCCGGCTGGCGGCGAAGGCGACGCCGAGATGGGCGGCGAGCATGGTTTTGCCGGCGCCGCCCTTCTGTTGCGCGATCGTCAGAACCGCCGCCATCCCCCGCCCCCGCGCCCGCCGCCGCGATGAATGTCGTCGATTCTCTAGCGTCCCTGGATCAGCTCGATCTTGTAGCCGTCCGGATCCTCGATGAAGGCGATGATGGTGGTGCCGAATTTCACCGGCCCCGGCTCGCGCGTGATCTTCACCCCGGCGGCGCGCAACGCGGCGCAGGTCGCGGCGACATCGGCGACACCGACCGCGAGATGGCCGAAGCCGGTGCCGAGATCATAGCCATCATCCTTGCCCCAGTTATAGGTCAGTTCGAGCACGGTATGGCTCGCCTCGTCGCCGTAGCCGATGAAAACCAGGGTGTATTTGCCCTCCGGCACCTCGCGGCGGCGCAATTCCGTCATACCCATCAGACGGGTGTAGAAATCGACGCTTTTGTCGAGATTTTTCACCCGCAGCATGGTGTGCAGGTAGCGCGCGGTGGATGAGGTCATGATGGCTCCTTTTCGTGCAACGAAATCACTCAGTCGACAGCGCGCCCTGGGCCGCCTCGGGGTCGAGGCTGAGCAGAAAGAGACCCGCCGCATCGGCCGCCGCGATCATCGCCGCCCGCGCGGTGATCATGGTGCCATGCGCCTCGAAGGCAATGCCACGGAGACCCGCTTCGGCGGCGTGGCGCACGGTTTCCGGCCCGATGGTGGGCAAATCGGCGCGACGATCTTGCCCCGGTTTGACCAGCTTGACCAGCACCCCGCCCGGCCCCGGCCGCGCCAGGGCGCGCGTCCGCGCGAGCATCGCATCCGTCCCCTCGATCGCTTCCACGGCGAGCACGATGCCCTGCTGCACGACGCAAGCCTGCCCGACATCGACGCCGCCGAGCGCGCGCACCACCGCGACCCCGCGCGCGACATCGCGCATCGCCGCGGCGTCAGGCGCGCGGGCGCCGAGCAGACCCGGCGCCTCGACCAGTTCGGCGAGGATTTCATGGGCGCCGAGGACACGAAACCCCTCTTCGCCGAACACCCGCACGATGGCGGCGAGCAGCCCGTCATCGCCACTGAAGGCGGCGCGGCCGATGCGCGCCAGGATCCGCGTCCCCTCGGCATCGGGGCGGAGCGCGAGCAGCGACGGGCGGCGCACCGGCCCGACCAGAACGATATCGCGGCAGCCCTTCGCGCGAAGCTGCGCCAGAATCTGCCCGGCGGCGCCGAGCCGGACATAGATATGCGGAAACGGCGCCAGCACCGCGGGCTCGGCGAAGCCCGCGAAGCCGATCACGAACACCGCCCGCCCGGCCGCCACCGCCGCCGCCGCGACCCGGCCGGGGAGTGGCCCGCCACCGGCGAGAATCCCGAGTGTCGACCGGTCCGGCTCAGCCATGATGATCAAATTTCCGCGTCATGCGCCGCATACAGCAGAGAAATCCGGGGTCTGCCAAGCCCGGCGCGTTTCGGGCGAGGGGGCGGGCGCGCGGGGTTTGATCTATCTCAACGCGCCCGTCCATCATGGCGAGCAGAAATTATATCGTGCCAGCGGGGAGGAGCGATCATGAGGGAAACACGGCCGAACGGAAAGGCGCCACCCCGTGATGCGCGCCCGGTCGGCGGCGCGGAGCGGGCACGATGACCGATACGATCCTGGTCATCAATGCCGGCTCGTCCAGCATCAAATGCGCGCTTTACCATCTCGCCGACGCAACCCGGCTCGCGCCCGTCGCCCATGGCGAGATCGAGGGCATCGGCGCGGCGCCGCATCTCCTGGTGCTCGGCGCGGATCACGATGTCCGCGCCGAGCGCTACTGGCCGGTTGGCGAAAGCCACACCCATGAGGATCTGCTCGAGCCGCTGCTGACCGCGATCGAGCGGGCGCTCGCCGGCGCCACGTTACGCGCCGTCGGCCATCGTGTCGTCCATGGCGGTGAGCGGCATTTCGGCCCGGCCCTGGTGACCCCGGCGCTGGTCGAGGAACTGGCGGCGCTGACGCCGCTCGCGCCGCTCCATCAGCCGCATAATCTCGCCGCGATCCGCGCCATCGCCGCCCTCCGCCCGGGCCTGCCGCAGGTCGCCTGCTTCGATACCGCGTTTCATCACGGGATCGCCCCGGTGGCGAGGCGGCTCGCGCTGCCCCGGCGGTTCGCCGAGGAAGGCGTGCGGCGCTACGGGTTTCACGGGCTCTCCTATGAATTCATCGCCCGCCGGCTGGCCGAATGCGCGCCGGCGCTCGCGGGGGGCAAGGTGATCGCTGCCCATCTCGGCAATGGCGCCAGTCTCTGCGCGATGGCAGCCGGGCACAGCGTCGATACCACCATGGGTTTCACCGCGCTGGACGGGCTGATGATGGGCACCCGCACCGGCAGCCTCGACCCCGGGGTCGTGCTCTATCTCATGCAGCATTACGGGCTCGACGCCGCGGCGATCGAGGATCTGCTTTATCATCGCTCGGGCCTCCTCGGCGTCTCGGGCATCAGCGCCGATATGCGGGCCTTGCTCGAAAGCCGCGACCCCCGCGCGCGTGAGGCGGTGGATCTCTTCGTGTTCCGTGCCGCGCGCGAAATCGGCGCGCTCGCCGCCTCGCTCGGCGGGCTCGATGGGGTCGTCTTCACCGCCGGCATCGGCGAGCACGCGCCCGACATCCGCGCCGCCATCGCCGCCCGCCTCGCCTGGCTCGGCGCCGTGCTCGACCCCGCCGAAAACGCTCGCCCGACCACCGGCGCCCGGCAAATCAGCACGCAAGCGAGCCGGCTTGCCCTCTGGGTGATCCCGACCGACGAGGAAGCGATGATCGCCGAGCACACATGTGCCTTGACCACGAAAGAGAGCACATAAGCGGGGGCTCGGCGCAGTCGCGGTAAGGATGCGGCTCACGCCGCCCCCCGAACCTCGAGCGGCCGGTCGGATCACACGCCGCGCCAGGTGCGGGTTCACCAGCGCAAACCGGCTGGGGAGGTGCCGCTCGTTCTTGAACACCCCGCGATACCGCATCTTCGTATGGCCGAACTGGCCTTTGAGGACGCTCAGCCGGTAGGGTTCGCGGCTTTTCCCGGCGACCGGGGAGTGCGGTTCGATGAGCACTTCCAACCGGCGCCGTCGTCACCTTCGGCGAAGACCCCCTGGCATCTCCGACGGTTACGATTTAGCGAAATACGTTACGATTTAGCGAAATGCGTGGCGATGCGCGCGGCGAGCTTGCCTGCGACCGCCTCCTTGCCCATGCGCGGCCAAGTCTCCGCGCCGTCAGCGGTGATCAGCAGCACCGCGTTCTCGGCCCCGCCCATGATGCCGGTCGCCGGCGAGACGTCGTTGGCGACGATCCAGTCACAGCCCTTGCGTTGACGCTTGGCGCTGGCGTTCTCGGCGAGATTCTCGGTCTCGGCGGCAAAGCCGATGACCAGGCGCGGCCGATTGGGACCGGGTGCTGCGATTTCGGCGAGGATGTCGGGGTTGGCGACGAGATCGAGGATGGGCGGCGCGCCGGAGGCGGTTTTCTTGATCTTCGCGCCGCCGGCCCGGGCGACACGCCAATCCGCGACCGCCGCCGCCGCGACCGCGATGTCGGCCGGGAGGGCCGCGAAGGTCGCCTCCCGCATTTCGGCCGCGGTTTCGACATGGCGGACGGTGATCCCGGGCGGATCGGGAAGGGTCACCGGCCCGGCGATCAGCGTCACCCGCGCGCCGAGGGCGGCGAGAGCGGCGGCGATGGCGTGGCCCTGGCGGCCGGAACTGCGATTGGCGATGTAGCGCACCGGATCGATCGGCTCCTGCGTCGGCCCGCTGGTGACGATGGCGTGGCGGCCGGCGAGGGGGGGCGCGGCGAGCGGATCAGGGGCGAGCGGATCAGGGGCGCGCGGCTCAGGGGCGAG
Source organism: Pseudomonadota bacterium (assembly GCA_021798915.1). Taxonomy (GTDB): domain Bacteria; phylum Pseudomonadota; class Alphaproteobacteria; order Acetobacterales; family Acetobacteraceae; genus Acidibrevibacterium. The sequence continues at coordinate 70,450 of JAJZBM010000001.1, read as the reverse complement.
CAAGGCGGTGATCGCGGCCAGGATCGCCACCGGCTCGGCAAGGCGACCGGGGCCGAATTCGTGGCACGCCATCTCGCCCGCCTCCGGGCCGACGACGAACACGCCGCGCGCCCGCAGGGTCGCCAGATTGGCGACCGTCGCCGGGTGCTGCCACATGCGGACATTCATCGCCGGTGCGACCAGCACCCGCTTGTCGGTCGCGAGCAAAAGCGTGGTCGCGAGATCATCGGCGAGACCGGCCGCCATCCGCGCCAGGATATGGGCGGTCGCCGGGGCGACGACGACGAGATCGGCGGCGCGCGAGAGCTGGATATGGCCGATTTCGGCCTCGTCGGTGAGCGAGAAGAGATCCTGAAAAACCGTGTTTTCGGCCAGGGTCTGGACGGCCAGCGGGGTGACGAATTCCGCCCCGGCGCGCGTCAGAACCGGCGTCACCGCGCTGCCCGCGGCGCGCAGCAGGCGGATCAGTTCCAAAGCCTTGTAGGCGGCGATGCCACCCGAGACGATCAGCAGAACCCGTTTGCCGGCGAGATTCATCAGAGCCGCCAGCCGGCATGGATGGCGACGATCCCGCCGGAGAGGTTTTCGACCGCGATCCGCGCAAACCCCGCGGCGCGCATCATCGCGGCGAGGGTCTCCTGGTCGGGGAAGGTGCGGATGCTTTCGGCGAGATATTGGTAGCTCCCGGAATCATGGGCGATGGCGCCGCCGAGGCGCGGCAGAACCTGAAACGACCAGGCGTCATAGAGCGGCGCCAGCGCGGCGACGCGCACATGACTGAATTCGAGACAGAAGAACCGCCCGCCGGGGCGGAGCACCCGCCGCGCCTCGGCGAGTACTGCCTCCTTGTCGGTGCAGTTGCGCAGACCAAAGGCGATCGAGACGCGGTCCACGGCGCGGTCGGGCAGCGGCAGCGCCTCGGCGTCGGCGATCAGAAAATCGAGCCCGCGCGCGATCCCACGGTCGCGCGCTCGCGTGCGCGCGACCGCGAGCATCGCCGGGTTGATATCGGAGAGGATCGCCCGCCCGCCACCGGCCGTGAGCCAGCCGAAGCTGATATCGCCAGTGCCGCCGGCGAGATCGAGCAGGGTCTCGCCGGCGCGTGGCGCGAGGCCGGCGATGAAACGCCGCTTCCAGGCGCGATGCAGCCCGAGCGACATCAGATCGTTCATCAGGTCATAGCGCGGGGCGACGCTTTCGAACACGGCGCGCACCAGCGGCTTTTTCGCCGCGCGGGCGACGGTGCGGAAGCCGAAATCGGTGGTCTCGGAAGCGATCTCGGGGGTCGGGTTGTTGCTCATGCTGGTTTTCCTATAGCCTGAAACGTGATCATGCCGGAACTCCCCGAAGTCGAAACGGTGATGCGCGGAATGGCCGGGCGGCTGCTCGGCCAGGTGATCGCGCACGCGGCGCTGCGCCGCGCCGATCTCCGCCGCGCGGTGCCGCCCGATTTCGTGCGGGTCGTCACCGGGGCGCGGGTGATCGGCTTTCGCCGGCGCGGAAAATACATTCTCATGCGGCTCGCCGGCGGGCAAAGCGTGCTCTGGCATCTCGGCATGTCGGGTCGCATCGTGCTGACCCCGCCGGGGGCGAACGCGCCGGAGCCGGCGCATTGCCATCTGGTGCTGATGACCGGGACGGGGGTGCGGGTCGGCTTCGTCGATCCGCGCCGCTTCGGCCTCGTCGATCTCGTCGCGAGTGCCGCGGAGGACGCGCATCCGCGGCTCTCCGGGCTCGGGCCGGAGCCGCTCGAGGATGGGTTCACCGGGGCCCTGCTCGCCGCGACGCTCAGTGGCCGGCGGAGCCCGATCAAAACGGCGCTGCTCGATCAGCGGGTGGTCGCCGGGCTCGGCAATATCTATGTCGCGGAGTCGCTGTTTCGCGCCCGCCTCCACCCCGCCCGCCCGGCCGGCGCGATCCCGCGCGCCGGCATTGCGCGGCTGGTCGCGGCGATCCGCGAGACCCTCGGCGAGGCGATCGCCGCCGGGGGCTCCTCCTTGCGCGATTACGTCCAGCCGGAGGGCGAACTCGGCTATTTCCAGCACGCCTGGCGGGTTTACGGCCGCGCCGGCGCGCCATGCCCGGATTGCCCCGGCGCGCCGGCTTGCGCCGGCGTTCTGCGCCTCGTGCAAGCCGGGCGGAGTTCGTTCTATTGTCCGCGCAAGCAACGCTGATTCGAGAGGGAGACATCGCCATGGCGCCGGAAATGGTCACGGTCGAAACCGTCGGTAAAGCGGGGATCATCCGCCTCAACCGCCCGCAGGCGCTGAACGCGCTCTGCGACCAGTTGATGGCCGAACTCGGGGCGCAATTGCGCGCTTTCGATGCCGACCCGGCGATCGCCGCGATCGTCCTCACCGGCTCGGAAAAAGCCTTCGCCGCCGGCGCTGATATCAAGGAGATGCTGCCGCGCCGCTATCCGGACGTGCTGCGCGAGGATTTCATTGCCCCCTGGGAGATCATCACCACGGTGAAAAAGCCGGTGATCGCCGCCGTCGCCGGCTTCGCGCTCGGCGGCGGCTGCGAACTCGCGATGATGTGCGACATCATCCTCGCCGCCGAGAGTGCGAAATTCGGCCAGCCGGAGATCAATCTCGGGGTCATACCCGGCGCTGGCGGGACTCAGCGACTGACGCGTGCGGTCGGCAAGGCGAAAGCGATGGAGATGATCCTGACCGGGCGGATGATGGATGCCCATGAGGCCGAGCGCGCCAATCTCGTCGCCCGCGTGGTCCCCAACGATGCGTTGATGAGCGAGGCGCTGAAGCTCGCCGAGAAAATGGCCGCGTTATCCCCGGTCGCGCTCGCGGTTGCGAAACAGGCGGTCAACCGGGCGTTCGAGACCACGCTCGGCGAGGGGGTGCGGGTGGAGCGCTCGCTGTTCCTGCCGCTGTTCGGCACCGAGGATCAGCGCGAGGGCATGGCGGCCTTCGCCGAAAAGAGAAAACCGCGGTTTTCCGGCTGGAGCGGCGGCGCCTGAAGCCGCCCGACGGAGTAATCGGGGAGGGGGAGCGAGGCCCGTGGCGCTGCCCTTGGCCCCCGCTTATGGCACGCCCTTAGGGAAACTCTGAACAGCGTGATTTTCTGGCCGAGCGGCTGTCGGGTGAGTGATGATCGGCCGACGGTGGCTGGACTTGGACTTGGCCGTTCCCGGCGACCGGGGCGTGCGGCTCGATGAGCGCTTGCAGCCGGCGCCACGGCATCACCCGATCCCTCCCCGCCAGAAACGCTTCCCGGCGGGTGATCTGCCGCTGCTTCCGGAAACCGCCATAGGCCGCAGAACCGCGCTGCATCCGGGGAGATCCTTCTCTGTCGGAGATCCTTCTCTGTCAAAGCTAGAGAATCACGCCAAACCCGCAGCGTAAGGGATTTTTTCAGAGGTCCCCCAAGTGGGGTTCAGGGGCGGCGTCCCTGGCCTTGCTTCCTTCACCCGATCGCCCTGGATGTCATCGCACGCCGCTTGCGCTCTTGGCCTCCGGCGGCCAATCTCGGCGGCTCGTATCCGAGGGAGAGAACGTGATGAGCCTGACACGACGGGGTCTGATCGCCGGCGCCGCGACGACCACCCTGATGCAGCGCGCCGCCCTGGCTCAGACCAAGGGTCCGGTGCTTCGCATCGGCGTCCTCAACGACCAGTCCGGCCCTTATCGTGACGATACCGGCCCGACCGGGGTCGCTTGCGCGCGCCAGGCGGTGCAGGAATTCACCGCCGGCCGCGATATGGTGGTCGAGGTACTGTCCGCCGACCACCAGAACAAGCCCGATATCGGCGCCGCCATCGCCCGGCAATGGTTCGACCAGGATGGGGTGGACGCGATCGTCGATGTGCCGACTTCCTCGGTCGCGCTCGCGGTCAACAGCATCTGCCGCGAGAAGAACAAGGTGATGTTGAATTCCGGCGCCGCGTCGGCGGATCTCACCGGCAAGCAATGCAGCCCGAACACCGTCCACTGGACCTATGATACCTATATGCTGGCGAAATCGACCGGCGGCGCGATGGTCAAGGCGGGCGGTGATAGCTGGTTCTTCATCACCGCCGATTACGTGTTCGGCCAGCAATTGCAGCGCGATACCGCTGCCTTCGTGCGCGAGGCGGGTGGCAAGGTATTGGGCAGCGTGACCTATCCTTTTCCCGGCACCACCGATTTCTCCTCCTTCCTGCTCCAGGCGCAATCCTCCGGCGCCAAGGTGCTCGGGCTCTGCAATTCCGGGGCGGACACCATCAACTGCATCAAGCAGGCGCGCGAATTCGGACTGATGCAGACCATGCGGGTGGCGGCGATGCTGATGTACAACAGCAACGTCCACGCTCTCGGCCTCGAGACCGCGCAGGGGTTGCTGCTCACCGAGAGCTTCTATTGGAACCTGAACGACCGCACCCGTGCCTTCATGGACCGCATCCGGCCGAAAACCCCGAATGAATGGCCGAACATGGTCCAGGCCGGGGATTACGCGGCAACCTTGCATTATCTCAAAGCGGTTCAGGATATGGGCGTTGCGGCGGCGAAAGCCGATGGGCGGGCGGCGGTCGCGCGCATGAAGGCGATGCCGACCGATGATGACTGCTTCGGTCCCGGCCAGATCCGCGAGGACGGGCGCAAGATCCATCCCTCGTATCTGTTCCAGGCGAAATCCCCGGCGGAAAGCAGCGGGCCATGGGACGGGCTGAAAGTGGTCGTGACCACTCCGGCCGATCAGGCCTTCCGCCCGATGAGCGAGGGCGGCTGCCCGCTCGTTCACACCTGAACCTGAGCATATTTGCTGATGCGCGACGCGCGGAGGGCTTTGGCGTCCGCGCGATACAACTATAACGTGTCATCATGAGATCAATGATAGAGAATCCCTCGATTTATGGCGATTTTATAGAAACAGGAACGCAACAATGACGATGCAATTTCGTTAATAAAGCGGACTATTTTTGTTCTTTTGGAACAAAGAGGGTTCTCATGCCCTGGTGACACGAAGCGGATGGGGCGGAATAAGTCACGAGGAATCGGGGGTTTAGGCCGTCGCCCGCCGCTTCAGGCCTTCCGTCACTGCTTCGGCCAACGCGGCCAGGGTGTAGGGCTTGGCGAGAAAAATCGCCTCCTCCTCGGCCAGCGCCCGCCGTGCGTCCTGTGCCGCGTAGCCGGAAACCAGGATCGCCGGCAGGTCCGGCCAGCGGCAGCGGAGCGCCGCGAGCAGGGCCGGCCCGTCCATCCCGGGCATCATGACGTCACTCACCACCAGGTCCGGCCGTGTTCCGTCTTCGAGCAGCGCCAGCGCCGCTTCCGCCGAATCCGCGGCGCGCACCGCGAATCCGCGCCGTCGCAAGGCCCGCTCGGCCAAGTGTCGCACCGGCGCCTCGTCCTCGACCAGTAGCACCGTCGCCCGGTCTTCCTCCCGGAGAGGCTCTGCCATTGCTTGGGTTGTCCGCGGGGGAACCGCCTGCGGGGACGCTGTCTCTTGGGCGGCCACCTGCGGGGCGGTGACGCGCGGCAGATGGATATGCACGCTTGTGCCGGCGCCGGGCGCGCTCTCGACGATGAGAAATCCGCCCGATTGCCGCACGATGCCATGCACCGTCGCCAGCCCGAGGCCGCTGCCGCCGGCGTCACGCTTGGTGGTGAAGAAGGGCTCGAAAATCCGCCCGAGTTGCTCCGGCGGGATGCCGTGCCCGGTATCGGCGATGGTGAGCGTGACATAGCGCCCCGGCGGGATCGTCTCGGCGCCGATGGTTTTTTGCGCAAGCAAGGTGAGATGCCCGCTCGCCAGCGTCAGGCGCCCGCCCTTCGGCATGGCATCGCGGGCGTTGATCGCGAGATTGACCAGAACCTGATCGAGCTGCGAGGGATCGACCCGCACATGCCGCCCCGGCTCCTCGAGGTCGAGGGTGAGGACGATGTTCCGCCCGAGCAGGCGCGTGAGCATTGCCGCAATGTTCCGCACCGCGTCGTTCAGCGCGATGATTTCGGGCTGTAGTGTCTGCTGGCGGGCGAAAGCGAGCAATTGCCGCACCAGTGCCGCGCCACGCGCGACCGCGCTCTCGATCTCCACGATCGCGGCACCGCTCGCCGCTTCCTCCGTGGCTGCCTCCGCCGCGCCGCCGATCGCGGTCAGGAGATTGTTGAAATCATGTGCGATGCCGCCGGCGAGCAGGCCGACCGCCTGGAGTTTGCGGGCATGCGAGACCTCCTCCTCCAGACCGTGGACCGAAGACAGATCGTATAGCGAGAGGATCAGCCCGCTCACCATGCCATCCGCCTCGCGCAGCGGGGCGCAGCCGATCTCGACGCGGCGCGGCGTCGGGCCGAGCATCGTTGCGCGTCGGCGGGCCATGACGGCAAGATCGGCGCCGCCGAGAACAGCCGCGAAATCGCGCCCGAGCGCCTCGCGCTCGGCGGGCGTGAACAGGGCCAGCGCGGTTGCCGGGAGGCTCGCGCCGATATTGGCGACAAGGCGCCTGAGCCCGGCACTGGCGCGGAGAATGCGTCCTTCGCGGTCGAGAACGGCAAGGGCCACGGTATCGAGATCGAACATCACGCCGAGCAGCGCCGCCGCCTGGCCGCGTGGCGCCGCCAGGCGATCGATCAGCCGCCGTGGCGCGAGAAGCGAGGCCCAGAGGCGGGCGGCGCGCGCTCTCAAAACCGCCGCCCCTCGGCGCCGCGCCGCTGCAAGCGGCCTTGCAGGCGCCAAACATAGGCGATCAGCTCGGCGACCGCCTTGTAATGCTCGGCCGGAATTTCGGCATCGAGCGGCACCTCGTGCAGCGCCCGCGCCAGCGGCGGGTTGGCCACCATCGGCACGTTATGCTCCTTCGCCGCGGCGCGAATGCGTGCCGCCATCTCGTCCATGCCTTTCGCCACTACCGTCGGGGCGGTGTTCATGCCGCGATCATAGCGCAAGGCAACGGCGAAATGTGTCGGATTGGTGACCACCACCGTCGCCTGGCGGACGGCGGTGATCATGCGTTTGCGGGCCCGCTGGCGGCGCAGCATGCGGAGGCGGTTCTTGATATGGGGGTCGCCCTCACTATCCTTCATCTCACGGCGCACCTCGTCGCGGCTCATGCGAAGGTTGCGCAGATGCCGTGTCCGCTCGAACAGGATATCGGCTCCGGCGATCACGACCTGCACCAGAAGCAGCGTCATCAGAACCCGCCAGACCTCGCCGAGGAGATGCGAAGTCAGCGTCGCCGCGTCCCAATACGGCGCGCTGCCGAGAAGCGGCAGGGCGTCGCGCAGCACGTGCCAGAGCGCGAACCCGATCGCCGCCACCTTGACCAGATCCTTCCCCGCGCGTTGCAAGGTCGCAAGGCTGAACAACCGCCCGAATCCGGCCATCGGGCTGAGCCGGGCGATATCTGGCAGCAGCGCCGTCGGCTTGAGGACGAAACCGGTTTGCAACAATGTCACCAGGGCGCCGACGCCAGCGGTCAGCGCGAGCACCGGCAATGCCGCGAAAGCGCCGGCGCTGATCGCGGCGCCGATGACGAAACCAGGGCGGCCGGCAACGTCGAGCTGCCCGACCGTGCCAAGAAAAAAAGCCAGCCGCCGGACCAGGCCATGCGCCAGCATCGGCGCCAGCAGCCAGAGCGCGAGCGCCAGCATGGTAAGCGAGATCAGCGCCGGCACCTCGTGCGACAGCGCGATCTGTCCCTGTTCGCGCGCCTGCTGCAACCGGTGGGGGGTTGCCGCTTCCGTGCGGTCTTCGGGGGAGGCGGTTTCCTCGGCCATCGTCCGCTGACGGGGTCAGCCGAAGCCGGGCAATTGCACGAAACCCGGGCCGAGCGCGCCGACCCACGCCACGATCACCATCCGCAGCAGCACCGCGAGCAATATGACGCCGCCCAGGATCTGCGCCGGCATGGCAATGAAATAGATCTGGATCCGCGGCACCAGACGGCCGAACAGGGCGAGCCCGATCTGCCAGAGGGTGCCGGCGAGGACGAAGGGCGCGGCGAGGCGCAGGGAGAGTGCGAAACTCTCGGCGACGCCGGCGAGGATGGTGCGCGCGCTGTCGCCGCCGGGGAGGCCAGCCCCGGGTGGAATGAGATGATAGCTGCCGATCAGGGCGGCGAGCAGTTCGGCATGCAGCCCGAAGCCGAAAATCACCACTGGCACCAGGAGATCGAAGAGCCGGCTGAGCCCCGGCCCCTGGCCGCCGATATCGGGATCGGCGATCAACACGCTCGAAAGCCCGGTCATCAGCGCGATGATCTGGCCGGCGAGTGGCAAGGCGAGAGTGAGAAGGCGGGCGAGCCAGCCGAGCCAGATCCCGGCGACCAGCTCACCGGCGAGCAAGGCCGCGACCGCGGCGATACTGGCCGGCTCGGTCGGCAGCAGCGGCGCGAGCAGCGGCACCAGCAACAACGTCAGCACCACGGCGAGGCCGGCGCGGACGGTCATCGGGAGATCGGCTTGGCCGAAACCGGGCATCGCCATCACCGCCGCCGAGACCCGCGCCAGAACGGCGACGAAGGCGAAGGCCGAGCCGGGCAGTGCTGCGAGAAATGCCGCGTCGTCGGCGTTCATGAGCCGCCGATCGCCACCAGCCGGTCGAACAGGGCGACGGTGAAGGAGGAAAGGGTCGCGAGCATGAACGGGCCGAGCAGCAGCAAGGTCAGGGTGAGCGCCACCACGCGCGGCAGGAAAGAGAGCGCCTGATCGTTGATCTGGGTCACCGCCTGCACCACTGAGATCACCAGTCCGACGATGAGGCCGATCAAGAGCAGCGGGCCGCCGAGCTTCATCGTGACCAGCATCGCATCGCGGAGCACCGCGCCGATTTCGCCTTCACTCATGCCTGCATCGCCTTTTGCCCGTCTCGTTCTCTGTCGCCATTTTGGCGCCGGATCCTCGCCTTTACGTTCGTTCCGTCTCAGATAGGCATCTGCATGATCTGCTGATAAGCCTGGACCATGCGGTCACGGATGGTGGTCGCGGTTTGCAGGGCGAGTTGCGCCTTCGACACCGCTGTCACGACGTCGGTCAGGTTGCCGCCGCCGGCGATCGCTTGCATCGCCTGATCCTCGGCGGCGTGGTTGGCGTCGATCGCGCCGCCGATCGCGCGGGTGAGCGTCGCGCCGAAATCACCCCCGGCCTCGGTGCCGTTGCCGGCGCCATCGGCGGCGCGATAGGCGTCTGCCGCCTGCGAGGGGGTGACGGTGAGGGAAAGCGGGGTCATTTCAACATCGCGATGGTACGCGCGAGCATCCCGCGCGTCGCCTGCAGCACCGTGAGGTTGGCGGAATAGGAGCGCTCGGACTCTCGCATGTCCATGAGTTCGACGAAGGCGTTGACGTTCGGCGCGGTGACGTAACCCTGCGCGTTGGCGTTGGGGTTGGAGGGATCATAGCGCTGCGGCAGCGGCGCCTTGTCCACGCCGATCTGCTTCACCCGCACCGTCTCGATCCCGAGATTGCGGTCGAGACGGTTTTCGAAGGTGACGGTCTTGCGACGATAGGGCGTTCCTTTGGCGCCGGTGCCGCTGGTGTCCTGGTTGGCGAGATTTTCCGCGATGACGCGGAGCCGCGTGGTCTGCGCGTCCATGCCGCGCGCGGAGATGTCGAGAGCCTTACTGAGATCCATCGTGGTGTCGTCCTTTGCTCGCCGCCCCCGCCGCTAGCGGTCGAGAGCGGTGCGGAACATGCCGAGATAGGTCTGGTAGAGATTGATCACCAGCGCATGCGTATCGTTGGTCTGCGCGACTTTGGTCAGCTCGCCGTCGATGGCGACGGCGTTGCCGTCCGGCGCGCGTTCCTCGGGGCGCGCCTTGGCATTCGGCGCCAGCGCGCTGCCTTGGGGGCCGGCGAGGTGAAGCGGGTTGGTGAGGGCGAGCGCGGCGGGGGTGGTCTTGGCGAGGGTGGCCGCGAAGGGGGCCAGATCCTTCGGCTGCCAGCCGGGGGTATCGGCATTGGCGAGATTCTGAGCGAGCAATTGTTGGCGCTGGTCGATCCAGGCCAGACGCTTGTCGGCCAGATCGAAAAGGCCGATGCCACTGCCCGCGCCACTTCCCGCCATCGCCGTCCTCTCCCACCCAAAATCCTCGAACCCGGCGCCATCATCGCCGCCGTCGCTAAAGATTTGGTAAATCGCCGGCGAGATAAGACTTCCGTAATCCATTCGCGCTTCTATGCGTCGGCATGAGCCCGCCCGACACGCCATCTCCCGCGCTGCCCGATCCCGCCGCCGGCCCGCCGTTTCCGGCCCCGCTCGATGCGGCCATCGCGACGCTGGAGGGCATGCTGCGGGTCGCATTGGCGCTGGCCGCGGCGCGGCGGCCGATCGATCTCGCCGGGCTCGATCAGCGGGTCGGCCGCGTCTGCGCCCAGGCGCTCGACCTGCCGCCGGAAGAGGGGCGGGCGCTGCGGCCGCGTCTCGCCGCCCTGCTCACCGGGATCGAGGCGCTCGCCGCTCAGCTCGCCGCCACTGCGGGCGAGGATTGATCATGCTGTTCTTCCCTCGGCAAAAGGCCGTGTCATGCTTCCCTCCCTCGCCTCCCTCCTGATTGCGCTCCTCGCGCTCGCGGTCGTGCTCGGGCTGATCCTGCTCGCCCAGCGCCTCGCGCGTTTCACCGGGCTCGCCCCCAAGGGCGGCGGGCGGCTTCAGTTGGCGGAGACGCTGGCGCTCGATCCGCGCCGGCGGCTCCATCTCGTCGTCTGCGATGGCCGGCATGTCCTGTTATTGACCGGCGGCGGGCAGGATCAGGTGATCGGCTGGCTTGCCGGGCCGGAAGCGCGGCCATGACGGCGACGATGAGGCGGTGCCTGCCGATCGCGCTGTTCATTCTGTTCCTGCTTCTGCTCCGGCCGGGGGCCGCGCTCGCGCAATCGCTGGCGATCGATCTCGGTGCCGCCGGGCAGGCCGGGGCGACCAGCCGGCTGGTTCAGCTCACCGCGCTGATCACCCTTCTGTCGCTGGCGCCGAGCCTCCTCGTGATGGTCACCGCCTTCACCCGCATCGTCATCGTCATCTCGCTGCTCAGGAGCGCCATCGGCAACGCCACCATCCCGCCGAATACGGTGGTGATCGGGCTGTCGCTGTTTCTGACCTATTTCGTCATGCAGCCGGTCATCGATCAGGCCTGGGACGACGGCATCGCACCGATGACGGCGGGCAAGGTTTCCGAGCTGGAGGGGCTGCGCCTCGCCGGCGAGCCGTTCCGGCAATTCATGGCGGCGAACGCGCGGCCGAGCGATCTCAAGCTGTTTCTCGATCTCGCCCACCTGCCGATCCCGGCCCGCGCCGGCGAGACGCCGTGGCGGGCGCTGATCCCGGCGTTCATGGTCGGGGAATTGCGCCGCGCCTTCGAGATGGGATTCCTGCTCTTTCTCCCCTTTCTGGTGATCGATCTCGTCGTCTCCAGCGTGTTGATGAGCATGGGGATGATGATGATGCCGCCAAGCTCGATCTCGCTCCCCTTCAAGCTGATCTTCTTCGTGCTCGTCGATGGCTGGCGTCTGGTTTCAGGAAGCCTGGTGCAGAGTTTTCCGCTGCCGCCGCATCCCTGAGCCGGGGCGAGGATCAGCTCCCCCCGCCTTCGCCGCCCGCCAGCATCAGCGCCGAGCGGACCAGGGCGAGATGGGAGAAGGCCTGCGGAAAATTGCCGAGCTGGCGCTTCGCGTGCGGATCATATTCCTCGGCGAGCAGGCCGACATCGTTACGGAGATCGAGCAGACGGTCGAACATCGCCTGCGCCTCCTCACGGCGGCCTTGCAGCACGAGATTATCGACCATCCAGAAGCTGCAAGCGAGAAAGGCGCCCTCGCCGGGCGGCAGGCCATCGGCGCCGGCTTCGGTGCGATAGCGCAGGACCAGCCCATCTTCCATCAGATCCTGCGCGATGGCGTCAACCGTCGCCCGCACGCGCGGATCATCGGGTGGCAGGAAGCCGACCAGGGGAATGAGCAGAAGGCTCGCATCGAGTTCGCGCGAGCCGAAGCTTTGCACGAAACACTGGCGTTCGGGATCGACGCCGTCGCGGCAGACGGTGGCGTGGATGTGATCGCGGAGCGCCGTCCAGCGCTCGATCGGGGCGGCGAGATGATAGGTTTCGGCGTCCTTGACGGCGCGGTCGAAGGCGACCCAGGCCATCACCTTCGAAAACGTGAAATGCCGCCGCCCGCCGCGCACTTCCCATAAGCCCTCGTCGGGGCGATCCCAGATGCGCGCCAGATGCTCGAGCAATTTGCGCTGCATCGGCCAGGAATCGCGCGCCGCACCCAGGCCGCCGCGGCGCGCGGTATGGGCCGAATCCATCACCTCGCCATAAACGTCGAGCTGCAACTGGTCGGAGGCGGCGTTGCCGATCCTGACCGGGCGCGAGCCGGCGAAACCGGGAAGCCAGGTCGCCTCCCATTCCATCAGCCGGCGCTCGCCGGCGAGGCCGTACATGATCTGCACCTGCGCCGGGCTGCCGGCGATCGCCCGGTGCAGCCAGTTGCGCCACGCTTCCGCCTCCTCGTAATAGCCGGCCGCCATCATCGCATCGAGCGTCAGCGTTGCGTCACGCAGCCAGCAATAACGGTAATCCCAGTTGCGCGAGCCGCCCCATTGCTCGGGGAGCGAAGTCGTGGGGGCGGCGACGATGCCGCCGGTCGGCGCGTAGATCAGCGCTTTCAGGGTGATCAACGAGCGCAGTACCGGCTCGCGATAGCGGCTGTCGCAGAGGCAGCGCGACGACCATTCCGCCCAGAAACGCTCGGTTTCGGCGAGCGCCTTGAGCGGGTCGTGCGGCGGCTCGGGGGATAGGTGGGAGGGCGAATGGGTGAGCATGAAGGGGATGGTTTCACCGGCCGCGATCTCGAACTCGGCGATGGTCGCGAGGTTTTGCCCGAGCAGCGTGACCGGCGTGCGCAAGACCACCATGTCCGGCCCGGCGACGGCACGGATGCCGTTGCCGTCCGCAAGGCGGGTGACCCAGGGGATGGTGGTGCCGTAATCGAAACGCAGCGTGAGATCGAGGCGCATCGAAACGCGCCCGGCGCGCCCGGCAACGAGCCGGATGACCGAGGAGGAGGCGCCGTTCGGGGGCATGAAATCGATCACCGCGACCTCGCCCTCGTCGGTCGTGAAGATCGTCTCGAGCACCAGCGAGAAACCGCGATAGGCGCGGCGGATCGTATGCACGGCACCATGCGGCGCGATCAGCCAGCGGCCGTGATTGCGCCCGCCGAGGAGGGCCGCAAAGCAGGCGGGACTGTCGAAACGCGGCCAGCACAGCCATTCCAGCGCGCCGGTGCGGTTGATCAGCGCGGCGCTGTGACCGTCGCCGATCAGGGCGTAGTCCTCGATGCGGGGTTGTATGGCGGTGGGTTCGGCCATCAGCGTGGCCTGCCCGCCGGGCGGAGGCCATGCACTGGCCGCGCCTCAGCCAAGATGGCCATAGACGCGTCCGCCATCATAGCCCGTGGGGCAGGAGCAGGAGCCATCCGGCGTCGGCGGGCGATCGAGCGGGCAGACATAGGCGCCGGCATAGCAGGTGCCGCTCGCGGTCGCCGGTGGCGGCGCCGACGGCGGATAGGCGACCGCCGGTGGTGGGTAATAGGGGTAGCCATAGACCGGCGGCGGCGGCGCATAGACGACCGGCGGGCCAACCACCACCGGGGGGACGTAACCGCCGATGAACACGCCGCCATGCCACCAAGCCGCCACCGGCGTCGCCGGGCCGAAACCAACGAGAATGGTGAGCGCCAGCGGCGCCAGAAGGGCGAGGCGGCGGAAAATTCCGGTCATGGCGGCACCTTCATGAATGGCAATCCCTTGGCATGAATGGCAATCTCCTCGCGGCGGCCATCCGGCAACCTTCCCGCCGAGCCTTTGGTTCTCGCTGAGCGTTGTACGTGAATTACGTTGCCCGTGCGTTAATGCCAAGCCCGCTCTGCGCGCAAGACCGGCGAGTGGCCTTGACTTCACGGCAAGTTTTCTCGATAGGTGAGCCGAACCCGCATCGCCGAGGCGCAAGACGCCCCCCGGCACGTCTCCGCATGGAGCGATGCCGCTTTTTATCCGAAAGTATCTGGTGTCCGAGATCCTGCATTCCGCCGAACCCACCTCTCCCACCTCGACCGCCGTCGTGCCCGAGGAAGCGCCCGCCTCGGGCTCGGAGGTCGGGCCCGATCTCGGGTCCGCCCCGGCGCCCGCTTCCGTCGCGTCCGGCTTCGCCGAACTCGGTCTTTCCGAGCCGGTGCTGCGTGCGGTTGCCGAAATGGGCTACACCCAGCCAACGCCGATCCAGGCGCAGGCGATCCCGACGGTTCTGATGGGCCGTGACGTGCTCGGCTGCGCCCAGACCGGCACCGGCAAGACCGCTGGTTTCACCCTCCCCATGCTCGATATCCTCGCCGGCTCGCGGGCCCGCGCCCGCATGCCGCGCAGCCTGATCCTCGAGCCGACCCGCGAACTCGCGCTCCAGGTCGCGGAAAATTTCGTCCTCTACGGCAAATATCTGAAGCTCAGCCACGCCCTCGTCATCGGCGGCGAGAGCATGGGCGACCAGCGTGATGCGCTGGATCGCGGCGTCGATGTGGTGATCGCGACCCCCGGCCGCCTGATCGACATGTTCGAACGCGGCGGCGTCCTGCTCACCAATGCTCGCCTGTTGGTGATCGACGAGGCGGACCGCATGCTGGACATGGGGTTCATCCCCGATGTCGAACGCATCGTCGCGATGCTGCCGGCCAATCGCCAGACGCTGTTCTTCAGTGCGACCATGGCGCCCGAGATTCGCCGCCTCGCCGATGCCTTCCTGCAAAACCCGAAGCAAATCACCGTCGCGCCGCCGGCTTCGGTCGCGACCACCATCACCACCGGCCTCGCCCTCGTCGCCGAGCATGACAAGCGTGAGGCGCTGCGCCGGCTGATCCGCAAGGAAGATGTGCAAAACGCGCTCATTTTCTGTAACCGCAAGCGCGATGTCGATATTCTCCATCGTTCGCTCGCCCGCCATGGCTTCAGCGTCGGCGCGCTGCATGGCGACATGTCGCAGTCGGTACGCTTCGCGACGCTGGAAAAATTCAAGGCCGGCGAGATCCGCCTCCTGGTGTGCAGCGACGTCGCGGCGCGCGGGCTCGATATCGGCGGACTCTCGCATGTCTTCAATTTCGACGTGCCGGTGCACGCCGAGGATTATGTCCACCGCATTGGCCGCACCGGGCGTGCCGGGCGCGAGGGCCGTGCCTTCGTGATCGCCGAGCCTGAGGACCGGGTGATGGTGGAGGCGATCGAGAAGCTGACCGGCGCGCCGATCCCGCGCATCGTGGTCGAGGGACTCGATCCCGTCGCCTGGGCGGAAGGAACCGGTGGCAAGCGCCGGGGCCGGCGTGGCGCTCCATCGGGGACCAAGCCCGGAAGCCAGCCGGGCGCCAGAACAAGCGCGCGCACGCCACGCGGACGGGCGCGGCCATCGGCGGAGACATCGGTCCTTGCATCGGCTTCCGAATCTGCCTCGATATCGGCCCCCGGATCCATGCCGGCGATCGGGCACGAAGAGGAACGCAGGATCGCGACACGGCCGCAAAAACCGGCCGAACGCCATGCCCGCGCGGCGGGCGGGCAGGGTGGCGCGCGCGCGGCCAAGGCGGAGAGCCCAGGCGAAGATCGGGGTGGGGTGCGCGGCTTCGGCGCCGACATCCCCGCCTTCATGCTGCTGCCGACACGCAAATCCAGCCCGGGCGCGGCGCCAATCCCACCCGAAGAAGAGGAGTCCGAGGCATGAACGTCGCAAGCCCCGCCAAAAAAGGCAAATTCTCGGCTTTTCAATGGGATGATGCGCTCCGTCTCGACGATCAGCTCAGCGAGGATGAACGCGCCATCCGCGATGCCGCCCGCGATTATTGCCAGGAAAAGCTTTTTCCGCGCGTGCTGATGGCCAATCGCCAGGAGCGCTTCGATCGCGAGATCATGAACGAAATGGGGGCGATGGGCTTCCTTGGCGCGACGCTCGAGGGGTATGGCTGCGCCGGGGTCAATTACGTTTCCTACGGGCTGATCGCGCGCGAGGTGGAACGCGTCGATTCCGGCTATCGCAGCGCGTTTTCGGTGCAATCCTCGCTGGTGATGTATCCGATCCATGCATTTGGTTCGGAGTTCTTGCGCGAAAAATACCTCCCTGGTCTGCGTTCCGGCGAGAAAGTCGGCTGCTTTGGCCTGACTGAGCCCGATGCCGGCTCTGATCCGGCATCCATGCGCACCCGCGCGAAGGCGGTGGAGGGCGGTTTCGTTCTAAACGGGTCGAAAACCTGGATCACCAATTCCCCGATCGCCGATGTTTTCGTGGTCTGGGCCAAGGACGATGCTGGCGAGATCAGAGGCTTCGTCCTGGAGCGCGGCATGGCGGGGCTCTCGGCCCCCAAGATCGAGGGCAAATTCAGCCTCCGCGCCTCGATGACCGGGATGATCATGATGCAGGACGTGTTTGTTCCGGCGGAAAACCAACTCCCCGGCGTCAAGGGCCTGCGCGGACCGTTTTCCTGCCTCAACAATGCCCGCTATGGCATCAGCTGGGGAGCGCTTGGTGCGGCGGAATTCTGCTGGCACGCGGCGCGGGACTACACGCTCGGGCGGATGATGTTCGGCCGGCCGTTGGCGGCGACGCAACTGATCCAGAAGAAACTCGCTGACATGCAGACCGAAATCACCATCGCCCTGCAAGCGGTGCTGCGGCTTGGCCGGTTGCTCGACGAGGGGCGCGCGGCGCCGGAGATGATCTCGCTCTGCAAGCGCAATTCCTGCGGCAAGGCGCTGGACATCGCGCGCGCCGCCCGCGACATGCATGGCGGCAACGGGGTTGCCGACGAATACCACGTCATCCGTCATGTGATGAATTTGGAGGCGGTCAACACTTATGAGGGCACGCATGACGTCCACGCCCTCATTCTCGGGCGCGCGCAAACCGGATTGTCGGCCTTCGGCCAGGCGGAATAAAGGACGGCGATAAAACGCCGGGAGGCCTGCCGGCTTGGGCTTGCCGGCCGCCGCCCTCGTTCCCTAATATACCGCCGGGATACCTGTTACCGGTATCGGATCGAGGCCGATCATGCATGATGACACCAAGGCCGGGGTGCAGGCGCGCCTCAACCGCATCGCCGGCCAGATCAGCGGCTTGCAGCGGATGGTGGCGGGTGATCGCTACTGCATCGATGTGCTGACGCAGATCGCCGCCGTGCGTGCGGCGCTGCACAAGGTCGAGGAACAGATCCTGCTCGATCATATCGAACACTGTGTCGCCGATGCTTTCGCTTCCGGGGGGGTGGCGGAACAGCGGCGCAAAGTGGAGGAACTGGTCTCGACGGTCGGCCGCATGACGCGCTAGAGCGTGGTCCCCTGAGGAAGAGTCGGAAAGCGCGCCGCGCATTCTCGCGCGGCATGCCATGACGCCGGTTTGGAAAGAGGGAAGATGGCAGGGATTCCATGGACTTATGCCGCGATCGCGGTGGGTGGGACGTTCGGCTGCTGGGCGCGGTATGCGATGACGGTGCTGATCCAGGGAATCTGGGGCACGGCATTCCCCTATGCGACGCTGAGCATCAACCTGATCGGCAGTTTTCTGATGGGATTCCTGTTCATCGCGACGCTGGAGCGGATCACCATCGCCCCGGAATGGCGTACCGGCATCCTCACCGGCGTCCTCGGCGGCTTCACCACCTTCTCGACCTTCGAGATGGAGGCGTTCCAGCTCGTCGAGCGCGGCGAAATTCTGAGAATGGGGCTTTACATCCTGTTGTCGGTCGGCCTTGGTTTTCTTGGCGCCTTTTTCGGCGTTTATCTTGCAAGAAATCTGTAGGAGGCCTGCAGTGGCTGGCGAAGTATGGGTGGCGCGGGTCTATATCAGCGAGAAGGATCACGGCAAGCGGCGTTCGCTGCTCAAGGAAATGCTCGCGATCCTGCATGACGAGGTCAAGCTGGCCGGCGTCATCGTGTTTCGCGGCATCGCCGGGTTCGGCGCGGATGGCGAAGTGCATGCCGCCGATATGCTGCGCCTGACCGTCGATTTACCCGAGGTGATCGAGTTCTTCGACGCCCCCGACACGGTCGCGGCGGCGATCGCCCGCTTGGCGCCCATGGTTCCGCCCGGTCACATCATCCACTGGACCGCGACCCGGCACGGACCGTGACGGGCCGAGGCGCATTGCCGCCGCGCGCCGCCATGGCTCCCCTGCCGGCGGCGCTGTGGCTCATTCTCGCGACCCTGCTGCTTCGTCTCGCCCTCGGCTGGGCGCTCGGGCTCGGCGTCGACGAGAGCTACATGGTCGCCGCCGGGCGGGAATGGCGGCTCGGCTATTTCGATCACCCGCCGCTCGCCTGGTGGCTCGCCTGGGGCGCCGAGCAGGTGTTTGGCGTGGGCGCGAGCCCGGTCTTGCTCCGCCTGCCGTTCATTCTTCTGTTCGCGATCTCGACCTGGCTTCTGATCCGGCTCACGGCCCGGATTTTCGACCCGAGCGCGGCGTTCTGGACGGCGGTGCTGTTCAATCTCGCGCCGGTGTTCGGGGTCGCGAGCGGCGGCTGGGTGTTGCCCGATGGCCCACTCGATTGCGCGCTCCTCGCCGCTGCCCTCGCCTTGCTGCGCGCCATCGAAGAAGGGCGAGCACGGTGGTGGCTGGCGAGCGGCATCGCCGCCGGGTTGGCCCTCGATGCCAAATATTCTGCCGTGCTCACTCTGCTCGGCGCGGCGTTTTTTCTCATCACCACCGCAGAGGGGCGGGACGCGCTCCGGCGCTGGCCGGTTTATGCCGCGCTCGCTCTCGCCGTCCTCGTGTTCAGCCCGGTGCTGTTGTGGAATGCGACCCATGCCTGGGCCTCGTTCGCGTTCCAGGGGGGGCGGGCGCTCGGCGGCTTCTGGCATCCGTTGGCGCCGCTGCTGGTGCTGGGGGGCGAGGCGCTGTTCCTGCTGCCCTGGATCTGGCTGCCGCTGATGGTTTGTGCCGTCGGCACCGCACGGCGTGGCCCACGCGACTGGCGGGGCTGGCTGCTGCTTTCGCTCGCCGCGCCGCCGGTGATCGTGTTCGCGGTGGTCGCCCTCTGGGCACGGCAGAAGGTTTTGTTCCACTGGGCGGCGCCGGGCTATCTCTTTTTGCTCCCCCTGCTCGGCCGCGCGATCGCGCTACGGATGCGGGCCGGTGAGCGGCTGGTCAGGGTCTGGCTCGCGCTTTCGGCGGCGCTGGTGCTGATCGGACTGGTGCTGGTCGGGAGCGAGGTGCGATTCAACTGGCTGCCGCGGGTTTTTCCCGATTTCGATCGCGGCGCTGATCCCGATCTCCAGGCGGTCGATTGGACCTCGCTTCGTGAGGATCTCGCGCAACGCGGCCTGCTCGGCCCGCCGGCGCCGGTGATCGCGGTGCTGCGCTGGCAGGATGCGGGCAAGCTCGATTATGCCCTGGCGGGTGCAGCGCGGGTGATTTGTCTGGGCCCCGACCCGAGGCAATATGGCGTCAATGGCGCGACCACCGCTGCGGCCGGGGCGGATGTGCTGATCGTTGCGCCGGGGATGGACGAGGCCGCGCTTCGCGCCCGCCTCGCCGGACGACTCGTGGCGATCACCGCGCTCGATCCGCTGGTGCTCCGTCATGCCGGCCGGATCGCGACGATGCTCCCGTTGTTCCGCGGCGCCTTCTATTGGCGCGGGCCCAGCGTGGCCGGGAAATAAAAAAGCGCCAGACGGTCTGTAAGCCGGGTTCTGTCCGCGCCGAGTGGCGCGGGACGGCCATTCCTCTGGGACGCAACTCGCGTTGCGCCTCGCGCGACCAACCCGGGCGGCGGGGCGGGAATGCCCCTGGCCTGCGGCGTTGCCGCCGATGCCGGCCGCCCCTATTCGGTCTTGCTCCCGGTGGGGTTTACCCTGCCACCCGCGTTGCCGCGGGCGCGGTGCGCTCTTGCCGCACCCTTTCACCCTTGCCCGGTGGACGCGAACGCCGAAGCCGGGCGGTTTCCTTTCTGTGGCACTTTCCCTGGGGTCGCCCCCGCCGGCCGTTAGCCGGCACCGTATTCCCGTGGAGCCCGGACTTTCCTCCAGCGTTGCCGCCGGCGGCCGTCCGACCGTCTGACCCGCGCGATGTGCGCGTTTGCCGCGCCGGCGTCAACATTGCGCCGCGCGCGCCAATGCCTATTCTCCCGCGCTCGATGGAGAAAGGTCGCCGCTTGACGAACGGGATGCGGGTCCGGGGCCGCCGGCCCCGGCGGGTCGAGGGCGGCGCCCTCGCCTTGGTTTTTCTCTCATGACCGAGGCCCCGCTGATTTTCGACCGCCGCGCCGTGCGCCGCAAACGCGAACGCGCGGCCATGCGGGTCGGGTCAGTCACGACGTTATTGGGCGACCTCGCGGCGCGGCTGACCGAGCGGCTGGACGATACCACGCGGCGGTTTTCGCGGGCGCTCGATCTTGGCGGGCGAGGCGTGGTCGCGCCGCTGTTGCGGGCGCGCGGGATCGCCGTGATCGCCGGCGATCTCTCGTCCCGGATGGCGGCGCTGTCCGGGATGCCGTGCCTCGCCCTCGACGAGGAGTGTCTACCCTTCGCGCCGGCGAGCTTCGACCTGGTGATCGCGTCTCTCTCGCTCCACGAGGTCAATGATCTCCCCGGCGCCTTGATCCAGATCCGTAGCGTTTTGGCGCCGGGCGGTCTTTTTCTTGCCAGCCTGCCGCTACTCGGCACGCTCGGCGAGCTGCGCCGCGCCCTGTTGGAGGCGGAATCGGAGATCAGCGGCGGTGCTGCGGCACGGGTGGCGCCGTTTCCCGATCTCCGCGATTGCGCCGGGCTTCTCCAGCGCGCCGGATTCCATTTGCCGGTCGCCGATAGCGAGGAGATCGCCCTGCTTTACGCCGACCCGCTGGCCCTGCTCTGCGACCTGCGTGCCGCCGGCGAGGGCAACGCGCTCACCGCGCGCCGCCGGCATATGCCGCCGCGGGCGCTGTTTCCCGCCGCCCTCGCTGCCTTGCCGCGCAGCGAGGGGCGGGTCAGGGTGACGCTGCGGCTCGCGGTATTGACCGGCTGGGCCCCGGATTGACCCTTGCCAGCGCCGCGCGGGCCGCGTATGGCGGCTTGGAGCGTTTCATCGTTGGAGGATCGGTCGGATGCGCCTTGCGGTGCTGAGGGAGCGCGACACCTTTGAAACTCGCGTGGCGGCAACGCCGGATACGGTGAAAAAACTGATCGGGCTCGGCCTTTCCGTGATCGTCGAGGCCGGAGCCGGGCATGGCGCCGCGATTGCCGATGACGAATTCCGTGCCGCCGGCGCCGAGATTGGCGCCGATACCGCGGCCACGCTCGCCGAGGCCGCGATCGTGTTCGCGGTGCAGATGCCGGATGCGGCAATCCGCGCGCAGATGCGGCGTGGCACCCTCGTGGTCGCGATCGCCAATGCCTTCGCCGATTCCGCCCTGGTGCCGGCGCTGGCGGAAGCGGGGATCGATGCCGTGGCGATGGAATTGTTGCCGCGCATCACCCGCGCGCAAGCGATGGATGTGCTCTCGAGCCAGGCCAATCTCGCCGGCTACCGCGCCGTGACCGAAGCCGCGGTGACGTTTCAGCGCGGATTTCCGATGATGATGACCGCCGCCGGCACCGTGCCGCCGGCGCGTGTCTTCGTGATCGGCGCCGGCGTTGCCGGGTTGCAGGCGATCGCGACGGCACGGCGCCTCGGCGCCATCGTCGCGGCGACCGATGTCCGCCCCGCCGCCAAGGAGGAGATCAAATCCCTGGGCGCGAGCTTCGTTGGCGTCGAGGACGAGGAGACCGCCGGCCAGACCGGCGCCTATGCAAGGGAGATGAGCGAGGCATTCCGCCAGAAACAGGCGGAGCTGATGGCCGCGACCATTGCCAAGAATGATATCGTCATCTGCACCGCCCTCGTCATGGGGCGCAAGGCGCCGGTGATCGTGACCGCGCCGATGGTGGCGGCGATGCGCCCGGGAAGCGTGATCGTCGATCTCGCCGCCGATTCGGGCGGCAATTGCGCGCAAACGGTGGCCGGGGAAAGCCATGTCACCGAAAACGGCGTCACCATTCTCGGCTGGCGCAACTGGCCGGGGCGCATCGCGGTTGCCGCGAGTAATCTTTATGCCCGCAACCTGCTCACCTTCCTCTCCACCTTCTGGGACAAGGAGGCGAAGGCGCCGAAGCTGCCGGAGAGCGACGATATCGTCAAAGGCGTGCTGCTGACCCGGGGCGGGGCGGTCGTCCATAGCCAGTTCCAGCCCCCGAAAGCCGCGTGAGGTCGAGGAAAAGCGCCGATGAATCCCCATGAACTGGCCGAAGAGGCCGCCGGACTCGCGGATCGTGCGAGTGCTCTCGCAGATCACGCCCGCCAACTCGCCGAAACCATGGCTCCGGCCGCGCATGCCGGCGCGCCATTCGTTTATCTGCTGACGGTTTTCGTTCTTGCCTGCTTCGTCGGCTATTACGTGGTGTGGAACGTGACGCCGGCGCTGCATTCGCCGCTGATGGCGGTGACCAATGCCATTTCCTCGGTGATCATCGTCGGCGCCATGCTGGCGACCGGGCTTGCCGCGACCGGCACCGGCGTCGGTTTCGGTTTCGTCGCCGTGCTGCTCGCCTCGGTGAACATCTTCGGTGGCTTCGTCGTCACCCAACGCATGCTGCAGATGTTCCGCAAGAAGACGAAGTGAGGACGCGATGCCCGAGAGCCTGACCTCGGCGGCCTATCTGCTCGCCGCCGTTCTTTTCATCCTCGCGTTGCGCGGCCTCTCGCATCCCGATAGCTCGCGGCGCGGCAATCTGTTCGGCATGGTGGGGATGGTCATCGCCATCCTCGCGACCCTCACCCATGGTTCGATGTCACTCGCCGGCTATGGGCTGATCGTGCTCGGGCTTGCGATCGGTGGCGGGATTGGGGTGTTCGTCGCGTTGCGCATCAAGATGACGGCGCTGCCGCAATTGGTGGCGGCGTTTCACTCCCTGGTCGGTCTCGCCGCCGTGTTCGTCGCCGCCGCGGCGCTGGCGGCACCTCAGGCGTTCGGGATCGGCGAGCCCGGCGCCATCCATCTCGAAAGCCTGATCGAGATGTCGATCGGTCTTGCGATCGGCGCCATCACCTTCTCGGGCTCGGTGATCGCCTTCGCGAAACTACAGGCCCTGATGCGTGGCGCGCCGATCACCTTCCCCTATCAGCATCAGATCAATCTCGCGATCGGGATCGCGATCGTCGTTTTGATCATCGCCTTCGTCGTGACCGGCGGCATGGCTACGCTGTTCTGGCTGATCGTGCTGCTCGCCTTCCTGCTCGGGTTTCTGCTCATCATTCCGATCGGCGGCGCCGACATGCCGGTGATCGTCTCGATGCTGAACTCCTATTCCGGCTGGGCGGCGTCGGGGATTGGCTTCACCATCCAGAATCTTGCTTTGATCATCACCGGCGCTCTCGTCGGCTCGTCTGGCGCCATTCTTTCCTACATCATGTGCAAGGGCATGAACCGCAGCATCATCAACGTGCTGCTGGGCGGCTTCGGCACCGATTCCAGCGCCGCCGGCGCCGGCGGGCCCGGGGTGGGCGACCGCACCGTCAAAAGCGGTGCCGCCGAGGATGCCGCCTTCATCCTCAAGAACGCCTCCAAGGTGATCATCGTGCCCGGCTATGGCATGGCGGTCGCTCAGGCGCAGCATGCGCTCCGCGAAATGGCCGACACCTTGAAGGGCGAGGGGGTGGAGGTGAAATACGCGATCCATCCGGTTGCCGGCCGCATGCCCGGGCATATGAACGTGCTGCTGGCCGAGGCCAATGTCCCTTATGACGACGTGTTCGAACTCGAACAGATCAACAACGAATTCTCGACCGCCGATGTCGCCTATGTGATCGGCGCCAATGACGTGACCAACCCGGCGGCGAAAACCGATTCCTCCTCGCCGATCTACGGCATGCCGATCCTGGAAGTGGACAAGGCGAAAACCGTCCTCTTCATCAAGCGCTCGATGGCCTCCGGCTATGCTGGCGTCGAGAATGAGCTGTTCTTCCGTCCCAACACCATGATGCTGTTCGGGGATGCGAAGAAGATGACCGAGGAAATCGTCCAGGCGCTCAATCACTGAAGCCGGGTTTCACGAGCAGGCGAGAATCGTCGGGACGACCGGATCGAGGGTCAACCTAACCTCGCGCCGCCAGCCTAAATCCCGTCCGGCGCGCAAATCCTCGATCCGGCAGGCGCGCGGCAAGGTCAGGGTCAGGGGCAGTGGTGCGCGCGGCGCCGCAGAAAAATCGCGCTGAAGGGCGAGGATCAGCCGCCCGCCGGCCATGAGCCGGGTCACTGTGACATCTTCGGGCCAGGCGCCGGTCGTACTCGCGAGCCTAAGCGGTGGCGTCAGGCCGGCGGCGGCGAGCACCCGGGTGAGGCGGGCGCCGGCGGCTTCGTCCCCGGGATCGAGCCGCATCGCCGCATTATCCAGCGCCGTCCGGCGGCGTGCGCCATGCGCATCGAACAGGCCCGGCGGGGTATCGGCGATCACCACCCCGCCGGCGGCGGTAAAATCACCGATCGCCGCGATCTCGGCGTCCGACAGCGCGATGCTTTCGGGGAGGATGAGGACGCGCAACCCGCTGGCCCGTAAGTCTCCCGAAGCGAGACGGACCGGAGAGATGATCTCCGGCCGCCAGCCGCGCGCGCCGAGGAGATGGAGGAAACCGGCGATGGCGTGGCTCTGCGGGTTGTCCTGAAACTCGGCATCCGCCCCTCGCGCCGCCCAGTCACCATCTTCGGCGGCACGATCGCGCAGCCAGCGGACGCGAAAACTCGGCGGCGAGTAGAGGATGGCGATCGGAGCCGTCGGGCGCCTGGCGGCCAGCAGCAGATCGCCGAGCCGGCCACGCAGGGCACGAAAATCCGCCGCCGCCGCCTGCCCCCAGGGGCCGAGCCGGCCATCCGCCGTTGCCAGCGCCCCCTTTTCGTCCCACAGAATGACCCCGCCCATCCCAGCGATCGCGCCATGCCAGAGCGCTGCGCGTGACGCCGGGTCATCTCCGGCGATGGTCATCAGCGTGATCAGCTTCGGATTCATGGCGCGCGCGATCGCGACACTGGCGCCGAAATCATAGATCTCCATGACATCGACGGCGCCGGCGAGGCGAGTATAGTCATAGCCGCCCCAGCCCGGGATTTGCGCGCCTTCGATCGCCGCGAGCGCCCGCGGATCGGCGGCGTGGATGGCATCGCTGCCGGCGCGGACGGCGTCGGCGAAAGACCCATCCATCCATGCCTTGAAATCCGCCCACGGCGCGAGACTGTCGTGCGGCCGGCGCAGCACCTGATCGGTGGTTTCCGGCATGACCGCGTCCCAGCGCCGATATCGCGTTCCCCATTCATGGTTGAGGGCGGCGAGATCATGATACTGATCGTGAAGCGCCGTGCGGAATACCGCCAGCGCCGGCGGCGAAAAATCGAAATCCCAGGCGGCCGAGAGATCGCCGATCCCGGCCTCGTCGGCGAGATCGTAATAAAGCGGCCGCTCGGCGCGGAAGCTCGTGACGACACGTGCGATACGCCGCGTGATGATGTCTCGCCAACGCGGATCAACGAGGCTTGGCACACGCTGAAATGGCGCGATCGCGGTGGGGTTTTGCCGATGCAAGGCTTGGTCGGCAAGAAACGCCGCGTTCACCGGCGTCTCTCCTTGCCAGCGATGATAGGCGCTATAAAAATCGGTGGCGATGTTTTCGACGTAAAAGCGAAAGCCGAGAGCCTGGAACAGCGCGCGATGCGGGTCGTCCGCCGCTCCCTCGTCGCGGCGCGCCCGCAGCATCGCCGCCGAGACGCCGATGTCGCGCAAGGCGGTGAGCTGCGCCGCGGTGTTCGTCTGATAGAGAATGATTTCGAAATGTGGCCATTCCGCCGCCTTGGCAGATGTCAGGCAGATTAGGAAAAAGATTAGTAAAAATCGTTCTTTTTTGAAAAAAAGAACCAAAAAACTTTTATCCGAGGTGACGATGCCGGAGGCATCGTCACAAGAACAAAAGTCTTTTTGCTTCTTTTTCTTCAGAAAAAGAAGCACTTCCTAATGGCCTACGCCAAGATATTTGCGATACGCGGCGATCCAGTTGGTGGCGATGTCGCGCTGTGCTGTCGCGAGATCGAGGCGATGGGCGCAGACCAGTTCGTTCAGCGCCCGTTCCAGCTCGTCCTTGCGTGCCGCATCCCAGCCATTGCGGACATGGCGCGGCTCGACCCAGAGATTGGCCCAGGCCAATGGCGCGCCGCCGAGTTCGAGCGGGATGAGATGATCGAGTTCATAATAGCGAAGCCGCTCGCCGCGATGGCCGTAAGCAGCCATCAGATCGCGTTTCAGGCGATAGCTGACATCCTCTGGGGGGCGGATGCTGCGCGCGAAACCGGGAACGCAGATGGTGCGCGCGATATTGCCTTCGGTCACCTCGGGATTGATGGCGCCCGGGGTCATCCTGGGATCGGGCAGAATTTGCGCGCAGGCCGGCAGGGCGATGAGCGCGAGCAGCCCGGCGAGCGCGAATGCGCGCATGATCTCGCCGCTGCTATTCCGCCGCCGCCGCGACCGGCACGAGCAGGCGAAACCCCTCATAGCCGTTTGCCGCCACCTTCTCGCAAATTTCGCGATAAACCCCGACGCCGCCGATATAGGGCATGAATACGCGCGGTTTGCCGGGAACATTCGCCCCCATGTACCAAGAATTCGCGGCCGGGTACAACGTCTTGTGCGCGACCTCGTTGACATGCGCGACCCAGGCTTCTTCCGCCGCCGCACTCGCCTCGATGCCCGCCGCGCCGCGCGCGCCGAGATCGGCGAGGCAGCGCGCGATCCAGTCCACGTGCTGTTCGATCGAGACCATCATATTGCTCAGAACCGACGGACTGCCCGGGCCGGTGATCATGAAGAGATTGGGAAATCCGGCCGCCATCAGGCCAAGATAGGTGCGTGGCCCGGCAGCCCATTTGTCGCGCAGACTCTCGCCCGCATCGTTTTCGATCGCGATTGCATTCAGTGCGCCGGTCATCGCGTCAAACCCGGTCGCGAACACCAGCGCATCGAATTCATAATCCTCCGCCGCGGTGCGAAGGCCGCTCTCGGTGATCTCGACGATCGGCGATTGGCGGACATCGACGAGAGTGACATGGGGGAGGTTGAAGGTCGCGAAATAGTCGGTATCGACACAGATGCGCTTGGTGCCGATCGGATAGCTGGTCGGGGTGAGCTTTGCCGCAGTGTCGGGGTCGTGGACGATCGCGCGGATTTTCTCGCGCACGAATGCCGCCGCGGTTTCGTTCGCGTCCGGATTGACGATCAGGTCGTTGAAGGCCGCCATGAACGGAATACCACCCGCCGCCCAGCGCTTCTCATAGATGCTGTGGCGGGTTTCCTCATCGACCGCGAGCGCGGAATGGTCGTTGAGGTCATAGACGATGCCGTTCCGCGTCTCCCACGCCCGCGCCCGCAACTCCGGATAGCGTGCTTTCCAGCTCTGTTCGTAGTCAGACGGCATCGGGCGGTTATGCGCAGGGATGCTGTAATTGGGGGTGCGCTGGAACACCGTCACCTGCGCGGCCTCGGCGGCGATTACCGGGATCGCCTGAATTGCCGAGGAGCCGGTGCCGATCACGCCGACCCGCTGGCCGGAAAAATCCACCCCCTCATGCGGCCAATGGCCAGTGTGGTAGGTGGGGCCGCGAAATCTCTCGGCGCCAGGAAAATCCGGCACGCGTGCCGCGGAAAGGCAGCCGGTCGCCATCACGCAATAGCGCGCGGCGATGCGATCGCCACGATCGGTGACGACGTCCCAGCGGCAACGGGCGCGGTCGAAACGCGCCTGCGTGACGCGGGTCTCGAAACGCATATCGCGGCGGAGATCGAAACGCTCGGCGACATGCCGGGCATAACGCAGAATCTCGGGCTGCGGCGCGTAGATTTCCTGCCAGCGCCATTCCTGCTGCAATTCCGGAGAGAAAGAGTAGGAATATTGCATGCTCTCGACATCGCAGCGCGCGCCGGGATAGCGGTTCCAATACCAGGTGCCGCCGACATCGCTCGCCGCTTCGAAGACGATGGCGCGAAGACCGAGCCCGCGCAACCGATGCAACATATACATCCCGGAAAACCCGGCGCCGACGATGACGACATCGATCTCGCCGGTCAGTGGCGCGGGCGGTTTTTGCTCCGTCATGTTCGCTTTCTCCCTTCGAATACCCTCGATTCAGCCGATCACTCCGGCTTCGCGCCAGGCCGCGATATCATGCTCGCCATAGCCCGCATCACGCAGGATCGCAGCACTATCGGCGCCGAGCTCGGGGGCGCGGCGGGGCGGCGTCTTCGGCTCGCCTGCGATCTGGAACGGGCTGCTGATGGTCAGGAGATCGCTATCGGCGAGTGGAACCAGCGCGTGAATGGCGCGCGCCTGATGATCATGGGGAATATCGGCGAGGGTCGCAACGACACCGAAGGTGAGCCCATGCCGATCGAGGATCGTGCGCCACTCCGCGAGATCACGGCGGGCGAAGGCTTCGTCCAACAACGCGATCAGCGCTTGCGCATGGCGATGGCGAGCCTCGCTGGTCGTGAAACGCGGATCGGTCAGCAGATCGGGACGGTCGAGCGCCCGCGCGAGATCGGGAAACTGTCGCTCCTCACTCAGCATCGACAGAATGAACCAGCGGCCATCGCGCGTGCGGTAATGATGCGCGCAGGCATTCGGGGCACGCTCACGCGGCGGGCGGGGGAAGAACTCGGCGCCACACAACGCCGCCTGCGCGAGGCAGCCATTCGACCACAAACCATTCGCCAGCAGCGAGGTCTCGACATGGCCGCCCTGTCCGGTGCGTTCGCGGCGCAGAAGTGCGGTGACGATCGCGGCATAAAGGGCGACCGCAGTCGGATGATCCCCCATGCCAGGAACCGAGCGTGCCGGCGGCTGATCGGCGCTCGGGCGCACCTGGTCCATCAGGCCCGAGCGTGCCCAATAGGTGGTGGAATCAAACCCTGTCTTGCCCGCTTCCTCGCCCATCTCGCCATAGGCAGTGAGCGAGGCATAGATCAGGCGCGGATTGCGCGCCGCGAGATCGGCATGCGCGATGCCGAGCCGCCCGCGCACGCCGAGCGGCATGTTGGTGATGAAAACATCCGCGCCTTCGACCAGGCGGAGAAGAATGGCATGGCCGGCCGCGGATTTGAGGTCGAGGGCGAGGCTGCGCTTGTTGCGGGCATCGAGCAGCCAGTTGTAGTTTTCCGCGCTCCTCGGCTGGCCTGGCATCGCGGCCAGCGCCCGATAAGGATCGCCGGCGCCAGGGGGTTCGATCTTGATTACGTCGGCGCCGAAATCGCCAAGAATGGTTGCAGCGGCGGGACCGGCGATGAAGCTCGCGCAATCGATGACCTTGAGCCCGGCGAAAAGTGACATGGCGTTTCCCTGAACCTGCTTTCGCGGCGCCAGAGTGCCACGGTGCCCGGGCGCCGGCAACCGATGCCGCGAGGTTGCCGGGAAAGGCGCTGTCCGGTGATTTTCGGGCGCGAGAGGCGGCTATGGTTCACGAGGTGGAAAGACGGCGTGGCAGATCCTGGCATGCACGCCCTGCCGGCCATCGACCACTTGCGTTACCGTGAAATCCGCCGCCACGCTCATCAGCGAATACGCATCATCACGGCTCAGACCGTGATGCTCGGTCAATAAGGTCAGCATTTCCAGACTGGCGTTGCGCATTGCTTGATCCAGGCTTTCATCAAAACCATGCGTCATCCAGCTATCCGATGTACGGAGCAGCGGCGAAGGAAAACGGAAATCGCGGCGAACGAACACCTGAAACAGGACATCCAGGGAGGCTTCGATGGCGGTGCCGCTGATTTCACCATCACCCTGCGAGATATGCGGGTCACCGATCGAAAATAGTGCCCCCTCCACCTGTACCGGATAGAACATCGTCGCGCCGGCGCCAATGCGCCAGTTATCGATGTTGCCGCCGTGCTGGCCCGGCGGCACGCTGCTTGTGCGCCCCGGCGCATCCGGGGCCACACCCGCAGTGCCGAGATGCGGCCGCACCGGTACGCGCACACCGCGAAGGGCGGGAACCCGGCAGCAATCGCGGGCATGGGTGATCGTGCCCGGGACATCGTATTTGCCTGGAAAATCATAGGCGAACACCGCTTCGGCGGTCTGGCAAGCCTCGTCCATGCGATAGATCGTCACCCGCTCCTTGCCGAAGTCACGATAGAGATGCCCCCAATGTGCGGCGAGGTTGGAGCCGTAGCGAACCCGTGGCGTCATGTGCAGATAACGTACCTCCAGGACGTCACCGGGCCTTGCGCCGTCGATATGGATCGGCCCGGTCAGGATATGCACGCCAGGGCTTCGATCCTCGACCGGGATGCCATCGAAGATCGCCCGCACGCCGTCATCCATCATCAATTCCGGTGCGTCACCGGCATGATGGGTTACCGCCTCAGCGCGTATCACATCGCCGCTCGCGACCCGCAGGGCCGGTGCGAGCGAGGGAGAAAAATACCCCCAATGCACCGTCTGCGGTGTTGCACGGAGTTCGTGCAAGGAAGGGCGCTGGCGTGCGCGCTCGGTGCGATGCTCGTTACGGATCAGGCTCATATCAGTTTGTTTCTCCCTTGAGGCCCACGATGAGATCGATTTCTACGCTCGCCCCGACCGCGAGCCCCGTCACGCCAACGCATGTGCGGCTGGGTAACGCGCCATGAAACCACGCACGATAGGCCGCGTTGAACAGATCATAATCCGCGAAAGAGGTGAGATAGACGCGCACCATCAGGGCGTCATCCAGCGTTGCGCCAAACTGCGCCAGAACCGATTCCAGGTTTCGACGCACTTGCTCGGCCTGTGCGATAATGTCCCCTACCACCAGCATGCCGGTTGCAGGATCGGTCGGCATTTGGCCGGTCACAAAGAGAAGATCGCCCCAGCGCACGGCATGAGAAAATGGCCCGACCTCTGGCGGGACACCGTGCGCCGGGGAGAAGGAAAAATTTCGTCTGGTCGCGCTCATCCGGGCATTTCCATCGCCTGTTCTGCGCCCATGACGCGCAGGAAGCGAGCGGTGAGGGGATGGCGTGGGCGGGTGAGCACCTCTGTCGCCGGCCCCTCTTCCTTCACGACGCCATCGGCAAGAAACACGATCCTATCCGCGACGTCGTGCGCGAAGCGGAGCTGATGCGTCGAAATGATCATCGTCAGACCGTCCTCCACCGCGAGAAGCTTGATCACTGCGAGCACTTCCTCCACGAGTTCGGGATCGAGTGCCGAGGTCGGCTCATCGAGGAGCAGCACGCTCGGATTCGGCGCCAGCGCTCGTGCGATTGCCACACGTTGTTGCTGGCCGCCCGAGAGATGGCGCGGCAGTGCATCGGCGCGATGACCAAGACCAACCCGGTGCAACAGGGCCATGGCCCGGCGATCCGCTTCTGCCGGCGGCACGCCATGCACCCAGCGCAGAGGCCCGGCGATGTTCTGCCGCGCCGTGAGATGGGCAAAGAGGTTGAATTGCTGAAACACCATGCCGACCCCGAGATTGGCGCGCTCGCGCGCGACATCGCGTGGCGAGAGCTTGCGGCCGTCCTCTCCATAGCCGAGTTGGCGCCCGCCGACGCGGATGATGCCGGCGTCCCATTCCTCCAAATGATTGATGCAGCGTAACAGCGTGCTTTTGCCTGATCCGCTGCGCCCGAGTAGCACCACCACCTCGCCGGGGCGGACGTCGAGATTGACATGATCGAGAACGATCTGATCGCCGTAGCGTTTGTGCAGGCTCCGAACCTCGACAGCCACTGTATCACCTGCCTGACTGGCGCCGGCCGGACTGGCGCCGCGCGTCATGCGTGCCTTCCTGGCGGCGGGGAAGGCTGGTGTGGTCTCCGGTTGCGCTTCAAGGGCGACAGGCGTCATCGAAGCCGGGGGCAACGCAGCGATCGCAACCTTTCTCCATCTCGCAATGCCTGTGCGGCGCGCCCGGCGGTCAAGGTCAAGCGCCGTCTCGGCGAGCAGTTGCAGAAGGCTGACGGCGCCCGTGAGCAGCAGATACATCAGTCCGGAAGCAAAGAATATCGAGAAGAAATCGAAAGTGGACGACGCCAACTGAGTGCTGCGGAGAGTTAGTTCCGGGACCGCGATGACAGAGGCGAGCGAAGAATTCTTCAGCGCCGACACGGTTTCGTTGCCAAGCGCCGGCACGATCGTGCGGATCGCCTGCGGCGCGATCACCCGGCGCATCAGAATGCGCGGCGTCATGCCCAGGGCCTGCCCGGCAAGGATCTGGCCGGCATCGACGCCGATCACGCCGGCACGAAGGATTTCCGCGACGAACGGCGCTTCGTTCGCCGATAACGCGAGACCCGCCGCCGCGACGGCGGTGAGCGTAAGGCCGACATGCGGTAGCGCGTCATAGGCGAAGACGAGTTGGAGAATAAGTGGTGTGCCTCGGAAGATCACCGTATAGCCACGCGCGAGCGCCGCCAAAACCGGCACGCGGCCCAATTGCATGCCGGCCAGGAGCAGTCCTATCGCCAGCCCGCCTACCAACCCGAGTGCTGTCACTTCGAGCGTGAAACCAATGCCCAGCAGGAGATAGGGCAGGCTGAGATAGTGAAAGAAAAGTTCCATTATTGTGTCAGCAGCTTGGGCTCCTCCAAGGAGCCGGCATCGAGTGTCCATTTGTTGAGCAAAGTGGTTTCGACGCCTGCTTTTTGTACCGCGACCAGCGCCGCCATGATCGCGTCGCGGAACTCGGGCTTCGTCTTGGGGACGGCGATGCCGATCGAATACGGGAGGGTGACGGCAACCGCCTTGCTGAGCTGGTCGGGATAGGCTTTGACTGCCTGATCGACCGTATTGACATCGTTGATATAGGTATCGGCGCGGCCGGCCAAAATCGCTTGGATGCAATCGGCGTTATTGTCATAGAGCTGCA
This sequence comes from Pseudomonadota bacterium, assembly GCA_021798915.1. Lineage (GTDB taxonomy): Bacteria > Pseudomonadota > Alphaproteobacteria > Acetobacterales > Acetobacteraceae > Acidibrevibacterium. Next base: position 37,589 of record JAJZBM010000001.1, on the reverse strand, counting down.
GGCCTGGTTCGGGCTTTCCGGCGGATTTGCAGACCGGGGCAAGGTTTTGCACCAGTGGCACTTCGACGAAGCCAGTGTTTTCGGCGGCGGTATCGCCGCAAAGCGAGGCGTTGATTCCAGTGATATGTTTCGGATTGTTCTTGGCGACCAGCACGCCGTCGAACACCTTGGAATAGGTTATGAAATCGGCCGCCTTGGCGCGTTCGCTGGTGGCGTAGATGTCGGAAATCACGATATCTGCTTGTCCGCTCTGCAATGTCGGCAAAAGCGCCGCGAAAGCCACCGGCTTGTAGGTCAGCTTAAAGCCGAGGCACGTGCCGAGCGCATCGGCGAGATCGACGTCAAAACCGATATAATGACTGGGATCTTCTGGGTCGAGCGCCTCATAGCCCGGTGTATGCGGGTTGAGTGCGTCCACCAGAGTCTTGCCCTTGAGCATCGGGTATTTCGCCTGCAACGCTTGGCAGTCGGCTGTTCCTGCGAGCCCGGCGCCCTCGGCCCGCGCCCGCGGTGCCGCGATCGCGGCGGATAAACAGATCAGCGCTGCGAGTATCGTATTTGTAGACCAGGCCTTACGTTTTGCCTGCCAGGCTTTACGTGTTGACTGGATGACGATGCGCTTCATGAGTGACCCCCACTGGAACGGAAAAACGCGGACCAAATTACACAGACAAAAATAAGCAATTTATATGCCAGAGTGATGACCCGAGCGTGGGCGAGATCTTCCGCCGTCGTTGGCCCAGATTTTGCCTGCCCAGATTTTGCTTAAGGAACCTCTGATCAATTCCCTCGCGACGCGATATCGGAACGTCCGATAGAACCGTGGCGATCACGCAGCGGAGGCAGGGGGCGATGCGGCAGACCACGTTGGCGACGGCTGGGTTCGAACGCTACCGCAAGCCGACCCGCCGGGAGATGTTTCTGGCGGAGATGGACCGCGTGGTGCCGTGGCGGCAACTTTGCGCCCTGATCGGCGCCCTCCCGCTGGAGCAGAACGCCGAATCGGCGATCCAGCGCGCACGCCACATGAGCCTGGAAACCATCGCACCCTTGAGCGATGATCCCGCCGTCAGCCTGCCAGCCTTGGAAGCCTGACAACAAGGCAGATCAATCCTACCAAGGCGCAGCGGCGGCTACTCTTCTACACCACGTCCGGGGACACGATCCTTGCTTTCGCCCCGCCCGATGCTATAGGCGAGCACCGATGACCGACGATCCCCCTCCGAACCCCGCTTTGCTGCCGGCGGGTCTGCGCGACCTGCTGCCGCCCGAAGCCGAAACCGAGGCCGCGGCGGTCGAGGCGTTGATGGCGGTGTTCGCGGCCCACGGCTATCAGCGCGTCAAGCCGCCGCTCCTCGAATTCGAGGACAGCCTGCTCGCCGGCACTGGCGGCGCGGTCGCCGACCAGACCTTCCGGCTGATGGACCCGGCAAGCCACCGGATGATGGCGCTGCGGTCCGATACCACGCCGCAGATCGCCCGCCTCGCGACCACCCGGCTCGCCGATGCGCCCCGCCCGCTTCGGCTCTCCTATGCCGGGCAATGTCTTCGCGTGCGGGCGACCCAGCTCGCGCCCGAGCGCCAGATCGCCCAGGCCGGCATCGAGCTGATCGGCGCCGACAGCCCGGCTGCCGATGCCGAGCTGGTCCTCGTCGCTGCCGAGGCGCTGGCGGCGCTCGGCCTCCGCCGGGTCAGCGTCGATCTCACCGCGCCGCCGCTGATCCCGGCCCTCCTCGATGACGCCGGCTTCGATGAACCAACCCGCCGCAGCCTCGCCCGCGCCCTCGACCGCAAGGATGCCGCCGCCGTCCAGACGCTGGCCGGGACTCTCGCGCCGACGCTGATCGATCTCCTGCTCGCCGCCGGCACCGCCCCGCGCGCCCTCGCTGCCCTCCGCGCCGCCGCCCTGCCCGCGCCGGCGCGGGCCCAGGCGCTGAGGCTCGAGGAGACGGTCGCCGCGATCGCGGCACGGGCGCCGGGGCTCGGCCTCGGCGGCCTCACCGTGACCGTCGATCCGGTCGAATTCCGCGGCTATCGCTATCACACCGGGCTCTGCATGACGGTCTATGCCCCCGGCCACAACGAGGAACTCGGCCGTGGCGGGCGTTATCTCTGTGGCGAGGCGGAGGAACCCGCCGCCGGCGTCACCCTGTACCCGGATGCGGTGCTGCGCGCCGCGCCGCGCCGCACACCCAGGCGGCGGATCTATCTGCCGCCGAACGCCGATCCCGAGCGCGCGCGCGCCCTCCGCGCCGAGGGCTATGCGACCGTCGCCGCGCTGACGGCGGCCGAACCGATCGCCGAGGCGGTGCGCCTCGGCTGTGCCCTGGTGCTGCTCGCCGACGGCGTGCGGCCGGTTTCCGGAGAATGAGACGATGGCCAATGTCGCGGTGATCGGCGCGCAATGGGGCGACGAGGGCAAGGGCAAGGTGGTCGATTGGCTGGCCAGCCGCGCCGATATCGTGGTCCGCTTCCAGGGCGGGCACAATGCCGGGCATACGCTGGTGGTCGGCGGAGAGACCTACAAGCTCTCGCTGCTCCCGAGCGGCGTCGTGCGCGGCAAGCTCGGCATCATCGGCAATGGCGTGGTGATCGACCCCGAGGCGCTGCTCGCCGAGATCGCCCGCGTCGAAAGCCAGGGATTGCGGGTCGGGCCGGATAATCTGCGCATCAGTGAGAACGCGCCCCTGATCCTGCCGCTCCACGCCGCGCTCGACAAGGCGCGCGAGACGGCGCGTGGCGAGCACAAGATCGGCACCACCGGGCGCGGTATCGGCCCGGCCTATGAGGACAAGGTGGCGCGCCGCGCCATCCGGGTCTGCGACCTCGCCGAGCCGGAAACGCTTTCGGCCAAGCTCGACGAATTGCTGCGCCACCACAACACTCTGCTCGCCGGGCTCGGCGCGCCGGTGTTCGACAAGGCGGGCCTGCTCGCGGCCCTGCTTGCGCTCGCGCCGCGCCTGCTCCCCTTCGCCGAACCGGTCTGGGAGCGGCTCGACGAGGCCCGCCGCGCCGGGCGGCGGATTCTGTTCGAGGGCGCGCAGGCGGTGATGCTCGATGTCGATCACGGCACCTACCCCTTCGTCACCTCATCCAACACCGTCGCGGCGACCGCGGCTTCCGGCGCCGGGGTCGGCCCCGGCGCGGTCGGATTCGTGCTCGGCATCGCCAAGGCCTATTCCACCCGGGTCGGCGCCGGCCCGTTCCCGACCGAACTGACCGACGCGACCGGGCAGATGCTCGGCGATCGCGGCCGCGAATTCGGCACCGTCACCGGGCGGCGGCGGCGGACAGGCTGGTTTGACGCCGCCCTGGTGCGCCAGGCGGTGAAAGTGGGCGGCATCAACGGCCTCGCCCTCACCAAGCTTGACGTGCTCGACGGTTTGCCGGAATTGCGCATCAATACCGGCTACCGCATCGGTGGCGACACTTTCACCCGGCTTCCCGCCGCCCCTGGCGCGCAAGCCGCGGCGACGCCGATTTATGAGACCATCGAAGGCTGGTCGGGCTCGACCTACGGCGCCCGCTCCTGGGCCGATCTGCCGGCGCAGGCGGTGAAATACGTCCGCCGCATCGAGGAATTGGTGGAGGCGCCGGTGACGCTGCTCTCGACCAGCCCCGAACGCGACGACACCATCCTGATGCGCGATCCGTTCGAGGGCTGAGGCGCGGTCAGCGCTCGTCCATCTCCGCTTCCAGCGCCGCGATCTCAGCGTCGCTGAAGCCGAAATGATGGGCGATCTCGTGCACTACGACATTGCGCACGAGAGCGGCGAGATCGACCTCGGTCTCGATCCATTCGAGCAGGATGGGCAGGCGATAGAGTAGGATGGTGTCGGGCGGGCGGGCGAGATCATCGACGCTTTTCCGACCGAGCGGCGTGCCGCGATAAAGCCCGGTCAGATCCCAGCCGCCCTCGAGTTCCATCTCGCGCAGCGTCTCCTCATCGGGCATGTCCTCGACCAGGATCGCAACGCCGTCGAGATGGCGGGCGAGCCGCGCCGGGATGGCGGCCAAAGCCTGCTCGGCAAAGGCGACGATGTCATCCTCACGGGGAGGGAGAAAAGGAGCGGGCGCGGCCATGGCGCCATCGGGCCAGAGCCGCGCGGCGCCGTCAAGAGGATCACCTCATCCAGAGCTCGTTGGGTAGCCGATTCAGCCAATTGAACTCCCTGAGGGCACCCGGTTCACCCCCCGAGTTTGTCCAATTCGCGCACCACCGCCTCACCCATCACCTGGGTGCTCACCTTGGCGCAGTTGCGGGCCATGATGTCGGCGGTGCGGAGGCCGCTCGCGAGGACATGGCTGCAAGCCGCCTCGATCAGCTTCGCTTCCTCTTCCATCGCGAAGGAGTAGCGGAGCATCATCGCGAAGCTCAGCATCTGTGCGAGCGGGTTGGCGATGCCTTTGCCGGCGATGTCGGGGGCGCTGCCATGGATCGGCTCATAGAGCGCGTGGCGGCGGCCTTTCGCGTCGAGCCCGCCGAGCGTCGCCGAGGGCAACATGCCGAGGCTTCCGGTGAGCATCGAGGCGAGGTCGGAGAGCAGGTCGCCGAACAGGTTGGTGGTGACGATGACGTCGAACTGGCGCGGATTGCGGACCAACTGCATCGCGCAGTTATCGGCATACATATGGGCAAGCTCGACATCGGGGAATTCGCGCTGATGCAGCGCGCTCACGGTCTCGCGCCAGAGCAGGCCGCTTTCCATGACATTGGCTTTTTCGACGCTGCAAACCCGCTTCTGGCGGGTCCGCGCCAACTCGAAGGCGACCCGGGCGACGCGCTCGATCTCGTGCGTCGTATAGGTTTCGGTATTGAAGCCGCGCTTTTGGCCGTCGGGCAGGGTCTCGACGCCGCGCGGCTCGCCGAAATAGATGCCGCCGGTGCTTTCGCGGACGATCATCAGGTCGAGCCCACGGACCACTTCGGGCTTCAGCGTGCTGGCCTCGACCAGCGGGTCGAACACCACCGCCGGGCGCAGATTGGCAAACAGGCCGAGTTCGCGCCGCAGCGTGAGGATGGCGATTTCGGGGCGCATGTCAAAGCCGAGCTTGTCCCATTTCGGCCCGCCCACCGAGCCGAACAGCACCGCGTCCACCTCCTTGGCGCGAGCGATGGTTTCCGGCGCGATCGGCGTGCCGCGGGCATCGATCGCGGCGCCGCCGACGAGATCCTCATGGATGTCGAAATTCACCGCGCGCTTGCGCCGGAGCCAGTCGTTCACCCGCCGGACCTCGTGCATCACCTCGGGGCCGATACCATCACCGGGCAGGATCAGCAGGGTCTTATTGGCGGCCATCGGATGTTTCCCTTATGTGAGCGCGATCTTGGGCAGCCAGGGCTGCGCGGCGGCGCGGTTTTGCTCGAAAGCATCGATCGCGCCGGCATGGGCCATGGTCTGGCCGATGTCATCGAGACCGTTTTGCAGCAGATGCTTGCGGAACGGGTCGATCTCGAACGCGACCTCCTCGCCGTTCGGGCGCACCACCACCTGGCGGGCGAGATCGATGGTGAGACGGGCATTGTCGCCCGGGCTGACATCTTCCATCAGCGCATCACACACTTCGCGCGGCAGGCGGATCGGCAGAATCCCGTTCTTGAAGCAATTATTGTAGAAAATATCGGCGAAATCGGGCGCGATCACGGCGCGGATGCCGAAATCGAGCAGCGCCCAGGGCGCGTGCTCGCGCGACGAGCCGCAGCCGAAATTCTCATGCGCGATGAGGATCTGGGCACGCCGGTAAGGCGCCCGGTTGAGCACGAAATCGGGCCGCTCGGCCCCGTGCTCATCATAGCGCAGCGTGTCGAAGAGATGCACGCCGAGCCCGCTCCTGCGGATGGTCTTCAAGAACCGCGCCGGGATGATCTTGTCGGTATCGACATTGGCGAGCGGCAGGGGGGCGGCGATCGCCGTCAGCGTGGTGAATTTTTCCATCACATGAACTCGCGCGCATCGGCCAGACGACCGGCGATCGCCGCCGCCGCCGCCATGGCCGGGGAAACCAGATGGGTGCGTCCGCCGGGGCCCTGGCGACCCTCGAAATTGCGGTTGGAGGTGCTCGCCGCGCGTTGGCCTGGCGTGAGCTGGTCGGGGTTCATGCCGAGACACATCGAACAGCCCGGCTCGCGCCATTCGAACCCGGCCTCGACCAAAACGCGGTCGAGCCCTTCGGCTTCGGCCTGTTTCTTGACGAGGCCGGAGCCGGGGACGACCAGCGCCCGCACCCCCGCGGCGACATGGCGACCGCGGGCGATCGCGGCGGCGGCGCGGATATCCTCGATCCGGCCATTGGTGCAGCTGCCGATGAACACGACATCGACCGGGATTTCGGCGAGTTTCTGCCCCGGTTGCAAGCCCATATAGGTGAGCATCCGCTGCATCTCGGCGCGCTTGGCGGGATCGGGCTCGGCTGCGGGGTCGGGGACGGCGCCGGTGATCGGGGCGACGCGCTCGGGGCTCGTGCCCCAGCTCACCATCGGCGCGATGGCGGCCGCATCGAGCCGCACCGTTTTGTCGTAAGTGGCGCCGGGATCGGCGGCGAGGCTCCGCCAATAGCTCACCGCGGCGGTGAAATCCGCGCCTTGCGGGGCGTAGGGCCGGCCCTTGATCCAGTCGAACGTGGTCTCGTCCGGGGCGATCAGGCCGGCGCGCGCCCCGGCCTCGATCGCCATGTTGCAGACCGTCATGCGCCCGGCCATGTCGAGCGCGCGGATCGCCTCGCCGGTGAACTCGATCACATGGCCGGTGCCGCCGGCGGTGCCGATTTCGCCGATGATGGCGAGGATGATGTCCTTCGCGCTGGTGCCGGCGGGCGCCCGCCCGGCAACCTCGATCCGCATGTTCTTCGCCCGCTTCTGGAGCAGGGTCTGGGTCGCGAGAACATGCTCGACCTCGGAGGTGCCGATCCCGAAGGCGAGCGCGCCCAAGGCGCCATGCGTCGAGGTGTGGCTGTCGCCGCAGACGATGGTCATGCCGGGGAGGCTGATCCCCTGCTCGGGGCCGATGATGTGGACGATGCCCTGGCGCTCGTCGAGCACCGGAAAATAGGGCACCCCGAAGGCAGCGACGTTCTGCTCCAGCGTTTCGACCTGGAGGCGGCTTTCGGGTTCGGCGATGCCGCGGCGCCGGTCGGAGGTCGGGATATTGTGATCCGCGACCGCGATCGTCGCCTCCGGCCGGCGCACCCGGCGCCCGGTGGCGCGCAACCCCTCGAAGGCCTGCGGGCTGGTCACCTCATGGACGAGATGGCGGTCGATATAAAGAAGGCAGGTGCCGTCCGGAAGCTGCTCGACCACATGGGCGTCCCAGATCTTGTCGAACAGGGTGCGTGGTCCGGACATGCGTTGGCTCCTTTATGCGGTTTTACGCGGCTTTATTCCGCGGCGTCCTGCGGCGCCGCTGCGGCGTCGGGGATGGCGGACTCGATGGTGACGGCGCGGGCCTTCTCCGCGATGCGCGCCGACTTGCCCGAGCGGCCACGGAGATAATAGAGCTTCGCCCGCCGCACATCGCCGCGCCGCACCACTTGGATATCGGCGATGCTCGGCGCATAGAGCGGGAACACGCGCTCCACCCCCTCGCCATAGCTGATCTTGCGCACCGTGAAATTGCTGTTGAGGCCCTTGTTGGAACGGGCGATGCATACCCCCTCGAACGCCTGGGTGCGGGAGCGTTCACCCTCCACCACCTTGACCGAGACGCGGAGCGTATCGCCAGGGGCGAATTCCGGCACCGGGCGGGCGGTGGTGAGGCGGGCCATCTGCTCGGCCTCGAATTGCTGGATGATGTTCATGGGGGAGATCCTTCTCGATGAACTTTTCTTACGGCGCGTTGTTCGCACTGGCAACTGGTTGTGCTGGCGCAGGGCCACCACGGCCTTCGGCGTGGCATTCGGTTTGGCCCTGATAGGTTCGCCAAAGATCGGGGCGGCGGGTTTGTGTCGCCCGCTCGGCCGCCTGCCGACGCCAGGCGGCGATCGCTGCGTGATCGCCGGACAGCAGCGCCGCCGGCACCGCGCGCCCCTGCCATTCGGCGGGGCGGGTATAATGGGGATATTCGAGTAGCGGCTCGGAGAAACTTTCCTCCTCCGCGCTCGCCGCCGCTCCCATGACGCCAGGGAGCAGCCGGACCGCGGCATCGAGCACCACCATCGCCGCGATCTCGCCGCCGGCGAGCACGTAATCGCCGATGCTGACCTCGCGCATGCCACGCGCCTCGATCACCCGCTGATCGATCCCCTCATAGCGGCCGGAGAGCAGGATCAGTCCGGGTCCGGCTGCGAAATCGCGTGCCATCGCTTGCGAAAACGGCTCGCCGCGCGGCGTAAGGCAGATCATCGGCCGGCCATCGGCGACCGTGGCGATGGCGCGATCGACGACATCGGCACGCAGCACCATGCCGGCGCCGCCGCCGAAGGGCGTATCATCGACGCTGCGATGGCGGTCCTCGGCGAACGCGCGGATATCCCGCGCGCCGATCTGCCAAAGCCCGCGCGCCAGCCCCCGTCCGGTGAGCGAAAACGCCAGCGGCCCGGGAAACATCTCCGGAAACAGGGTGAGGACATCGGCGCGCCAGGTCATGCGCCGGCCTCGTTTCCCGGCGGTGCTTCGTGCTCGAATGGCGGGATGACCACGAGATGGCCGGCCTCGAGATCGATCTCGGGCACCGCGGCGCGGGTGAAGGGGACGAGCAGCGGCGCCGCCCCCGAACGTTCGATTTCGAGGCTGGCGCCGGCGCCGTAATCATGCACGGCAAGCACCCGCCCGCGCGCCCCTTCCGGCAGGACGGCGTCCAGCCCGATGAGATCGGCGAGATAGAACTCGTCCGTGTCCGGCGGCGGCAAGACGGCGCGATCGAGATAGAGGCGGCGATTGGTCAGCCGCGCCGCTTGGTCGCGGTCGCGGATCTCGATCCAGGCACCGTCCCGCCAGAGCGCGAGAGCGGCGATGCCGGCGCCGCGCCAGGCGAGCCGGTAGCGGCCACCGGCCTCGTCGTGCAGCGGGCCATAGGCGGTGAGTGACGCCGGCGCGGCGGCATGGCTGGTGACCCGCGCCAGCCCGCGCACGCCATGCGGCCGCCCGATCACCCCCACGAGGATGCGCCCTTTCATCACCGGAACCCGATCGCCGCCATGCTTATGCCGCCGTGCTCATGCCGCCATGCTTACGCTGTGGCTTCGGCCTTGGCGCGTTCCTGCGCCTTCTTCTTCGGGGCCGATTTCACTGGCTGCTCACGCCAGGCCGGCATCGGCGCGATCCCGGCGCGGCCGAGAAACCGCGCCACCCGATCGGTCGCGATCGCGCCCTGGCCGAGCCAGTGCTGAATGCGTTCGGAGACGAGGCGCACCCGGTCTGCGTGGTCGGCGGGCAGCATCGGGTTGTAGCTCCCGAGCTTTTCCAGGAACCGGCCATCGCGCGGGCTGCGGCTGTCGGCGAGCACGATATGATAATAAGGGCGCTTTTTCGCGCCGGCGCGGGCGAGGCGGATTTTGAGGCTCATGTCGGAATTGGCTCCTTTGCGGGAAAAATCAGAATGGACCACGGCGGCCGGGGAGCAACGCGGCGAGGCCATGCCGCATCAGCCCCTTTTGGCCGAGTTTGTTCATGCGTTTGATCATGCCGGCCATGTCGTCATACTGCTTGAGCAGGCGGTTGACCTCCTGCACCGAAGTGCCGGAGCCGGCGGCGATGCGCTTCTTGCGGCTCGCCTTGAGGATGTCGGGTTGGCGCCGCTCGCTCCGCGTCATCGAGGAGATGATCGCCGCCTGACGCTTGAAGACGGATTTATCGAGCTTCGATTCATCGACCTGGGCCATGAGCTTACCCGCCCCCGGCAGCATCCCGAGAATGCCCGAGAGCGAGCCCATGCGTCCGATCTGGCGCAGTTGGGCGGCGTAATCCTCGAGATCGAAGCGGCCCTTGGCGATCTTGGCTGCGAGTTTTTCCGCCTCTTCCTGCTCGATGGTTTCGGACGCGCGCTCGACGAGGCCAACCACGTCGCCCATGCCGAGAATACGCGAGGCGACCCGCTCGGGATGGAATTCCTCCAGCGCGTCGAGCTTTTCGCCGCCCCCGATGAGCTTGATCGGCGCCCCGGTGACGGCGCGCATGGAAAGCGCCGCGCCCCCGCGGGCATCGCCATCCATGCGGGTGAGCACGATACCGGTGATGCCGAGCGCCTCGTTGAAGGCGCGCGCGGTATTGACCGCGTCCTGCCCGGTCATCGCATCGACGACGAGGAGGGTCTCGGCCGGGTTGGTCGCGGCGCGGACGGTCTGCACCTCGGCCATCAGCTCGGCATCGATCGAGAGCCGCCCTGCGGTATCGAGGATGACGATGTCGAACCCCTCCCGTCGCCCGGCCTCCAGCGCCCGCCGGGCGATGGCGAGTGGGGCTTCACCGGCGACGATGGGGAGCGAGGGCACACCTGCCTTCTCGGCGAGTTGGGCGAGCTGCAATTGCGCCGCCGGGCGCTGCGTGTCGAGGCTCGCGAGCAGCACGCGTTTGCGCTCGCGCTTGGCGAGCCGGAGCGCGAGCTTGCCCGAACTGGTGGTCTTGCCGGAGCCCTGCAGCCCGACCATCAGGATCGGCACCGGGGCCGGATGGTTGAGATCGAGCGCCGCCGTGCCTTCGCCGCCGAGATGCTCGACGAGCACGTCATTGACGATTTTGATGACTTGCTGGCCGGGCGCGACGGCGCGAATGACTTCGGCGCCGATGGCGCGATCGCGCACCCCGGCGATGAAGGTCTTGACCACCGGCAGCGCGACGTCGGCCTCCAGCAGCGCCAGCCGCACCTCGCGGAGCGCCTCGCCGACATCCACCTCGTTCAGCGTGCCACGCTGGCGCAGCCGGTCGAAAACCGCAGTCAGCTTGCCGGAAAGCGTGTCGAACATCACCCATCCTCAACGCGAAACGCGCCGCTGCGCGAACCCTCGCGAAGCGGCGATGCCCCTCGAGGGGGCTGGCGCTTGTGCGCCTCTGGCGGGCGTTTTGTCAAGATGCTCGCCAGAGGCGAGAAAAGCAGTTCTTTTTTGTAAAAAAGAACCAAAAAACTTTTTACTCGTTGGGCAGTGCCTGCGGCACTGCCCGCCCCGAGGAAATTCGCCGCTCCGAGAGTCGGGATGAAAGTCTTTTTGCTTCTTTTTCTTCAGAAAAAGAAGGTCTTTCTTGGGTTCTCAAACCGGATCCCAGGAGAAGACTTCGCCGCTCCGGTCAAGCGGCATGAACGCTTCCTTGAGCGCCGGCAGCGCGTGTTCGGCGATCAATTCCGGCGTCCAACCCTCGCTGCGATGGATGCCGCGGATCGGGCGCGGCGAACTCATCAGGAAGATCTCGTTATGGCGCGTGGCGAAGACCTGTCCGGTCACCGCCCGCGCCGCCTCGGAGGCGAGAAACACCGCCATCGGCGCATTCTTGTCCGGCGTCATCTGCTTGATCTTCTCGACCCGCGCCTGCTGTTCCGGCGTCTCGGCCGGGATCGAACTGGTCATCCGGCTCCAGGCGAACGGCGCGATGCAGTTCGAGCGTACGTTATAGCGCTTCATGTCGAGCGCGATCGATTTCGAGAGCGCGGTGATGCCGAGCTTGGCGGCGGCGTAATTCGCCTGGCCGAAATTGCCGATCAGGCCGGAAGTGCTGGTCATGTGGACGAAGGCGCCGCTCTCCTGGGCGCGGAACGGCTCGGCCGCAGCGCGCGAGAGGAAGAAGCTGCCGTTGAGATGGACATTGATCACCGCGAGCCAATCCTCGGGCGACATCTTGTGGAAGATCACGTCGCGCAGGATGCCGGCATTGTTGACGACGATGTCGAGGCGGCCGAAATGATCGAGCGCGCTCTGCACGATACGCTTGGCGGAGGCCCATTCGGCGACACTATCGGTGCTGATCGCCGCCTCGCCGCCACGCTGGATGATGATCTGGCGCGTCTGCTCGGCCGGGGTGCCCGATTGCCCCTCGCCGGTGAGCGAGGCGCCGATGTCATTGATCACGACCTTGGCCCCGGCGAGCGCCATGGCGAGGGCGATTTCGCGCCCGATGCCACCACCGGCGCCGCTCACCACCGCGACCTTCCCCTCCAGCATAGGTTTGCCCGACATTCCATCCTCCCGATTTTTGCCGATCAGTCCCGACCCAGGTTTAGACCACTCCATGAGAGGCGGCTAGAGGATGGTCGCTTGACGTGAGCCCTTGACGCTGGGGGGGAGATACGCCAATTCCCGAGTATCAGGACTTATCCGGTCCTCTTATATTTCGTGATGGGATGGATCATGCTGCGGCTTTCCAAACTGACCGATTATGCCGTGGTGGTGCTGGTGCAATTGGCACGGGGAGGGGCGGTGCAGACCGCGCCCGGCATCGCCTGCGCGACCGCGGTGCCCGAGCCGACGGTGGCCAAGGTGCTGAAAATCCTTGCCGCGACCGGCCTCGTCACCTCCCTTCGCGGCGCCCGTGGTGGCTACCGGCTGGCGCGCCCGCTCGCCGCCTTGCCGGTCGCCGAGGTGATCGCCGCGGTCGATGGGCCGATCGCGCTCACCGCGTGCGTGGATGTAAGCCCGGTCGCCTGCGAGCAGCAGCGCAGTTGCCCGATGTCGGGGCGATGGCTCCGCGTCAATGAAGCGATCCGCGAGGCGCTGGCCGGGATCACGCTCGCCGACATGGTGGGCGAGACGGGCGCCGAGGCGGCGCGCGCCGCCCATCCCGCGCGGCTCCCGCAGATGACGATCGAGGAAGCTCTCTGATGTCCGCTTTTGCCGAACCGCGTGATCCGATCCAGGCCGCGACCGAAGGCCGTTATAAATGGGGATTCGAGACCGCGATCGAAATGGAGATCGCGCCGAAGGGGCTGAACGAGGACATCATTCGCCTGATCTCGGCGAAGAAGGACGAGCCGGAATGGCTGCTCGCCTGGCGCCTCAAGGCGTTCGCCGCCTGGCGTGAAACCAGCGAGCCCGATTGGGCCAAGGTCAAGCATCCGCCGATCGATTACCAGGCGCTGCATTACTACGCCGCGCCCAAGCGCAAGCCGGGGCCGAAAAGCCTTGCCGAGGTCGATCCAGAATTGCTGGCAACCTACGAGAAGCTCGGCATCCCGCTCCGGGAACGGGCGATCCTCGCCGGCGTCGAGGGCGCGGGCGCGGCGGAGGTGCGGCCCGATATCGCGCCCGGTGTCGCAATCGACGCAGTGTTCGACAGTGTCTCGGTCGCGACCACCTTCCGCGAGACTCTGGCCAAGGCGGGGGTGATCTTCTGCCCGATCAGCGAGGCGGTGCGCGAACATCCCGACCTCGTCCGCCGCTATCTCGGCAGCGTCGTGCCGCCCGGCGATAATTTCTTCGCCGCCCTCAATTCCGCGGTGTTCACCGATGGCAGCTTCGTCTTCGTCCCCAAGGGGGTGCGCTGCCCGATGGAGCTTTCCACCTATTTCCGCATCAATGCGCGCAATACCGGACAATTCGAGCGCACCCTGATCATCGCCGAGGCAGGCGCGAGCGTGAGCTATCTCGAAGGCTGCACTGCGCCACAGCGCGATGAGAACCAGTTGCATGCAGCGGTGGTCGAACTCGTGGCGCTCGATGACGCGACGATCAAATACAGCACGGTGCAGAACTGGTATCCGGGCGATGCGGAAGGGCGCGGCGGGATCTATAATTTCGTCACCAAGCGCGGCGCCTGCCGTGGTGCCCGCAGCAAGATCAGTTGGACACAGGTCGAAACCGGCTCGGCGATCACCTGGAAATATCCCTCCTGCATTCTCCAGGGTGAAGGCAGTGTCGGCGAATTCTATTCCGTCGCCGTCACCAATCATCATCAGCAGGCCGATACCGGCACCAAGATGATCCATCTCGGCGCCAACACCAAAAGCACCATCATCGCCAAGGGCATCAGTGCCGGCCGATCGAACAACACCTATCGTGGCTTGGTGCGGATGATGCCGCGCGCGCAGGGGGCGCGGAACTTCACCCAATGCGACAGCTTGCTGATCGGCGATCGCTGCGGTGCTCATACCGTCCCTTATATCGAAAGCCGCAATCCGAGCGCGCGGGTGGAGCACGAGGCGACGACCTCGAAAATCGCCGATGATCAGCTTTTTTACTGCCGTTCACGTGGGCTTTCGCAAGAAGACGCGGTCAATCTGATCGTCAATGGCTTCTGCAAGGACGTTCTCAAGGAGTTGCCGATGGAATTCGCCGTCGAGGCGCAGAAACTGCTTGCCGTCAGTCTCGAAGGATCGGTGGGCTAGGATGCTGGAAATTCGTGGTCTCGCGGCCAGCATCGATGGCAAGCCGATCCTCAAGGGCATCGATCTCGTGGTGCCGACCGGCGAGGTGCATGCGATCATGGGCCCGAACGGATCGGGCAAGTCGACCCTCTCCTATATTCTCGCCGGACGCGAGGGCTATGACGTGACCGGCGGTGAGGTGCGGCTCGACGGCGTCGATCTCCTGACGCTGGCGCCCGAGGAACGCGCTGTCGCCGGCTTGTTTCTCGCGTTTCAGTATCCGGTCGAACTGCCTGGCGTCGGCAACGCCAATTTCCTCCGCACCGCCCTCAACGCCACCCGCCGCGCCCGCGGCGAGAGCGAGCTTGACGCCGTGCAGTTTCTCAAACTCGCGCGCGCCGCACTGCGTGACCTCGCGATGGCCGATGACATGCTCAAGCGCAACGTCAATGTCGGCTTTTCTGGCGGCGAGAAAAAGCGCAACGAAGTGCTGCAGATGGCAATTCTGAAGCCAAAATTTGCGATCCTCGACGAGACCGATTCCGGCCTTGACATCGATGCGCTGAAAATCGTCGCCGGTGGCGTCAATACGTTGCGCGGACCAGGATTTTCCGCGCTCGTCATCACCCATTATCAGCGTCTGCTCGATCACATCGTACCCGATCGCGTGCATGTGCTCGCCGGCGGGCGTATTCTCCGCTCCGGCGGGCCGGAGCTTGCGCGGGCGCTCGAGGAAAGCGGCTATGCCGCGCTCGGCCTGGAGGCGGTCGGTGAGGATGTGGCCGCGATAGGCGCGTCATGAGTGCCACGCTCGCACAAACCGGGCTTCCGAGCCGCAAGCTCGAGGCCTGGAAATATACCGATCTTCGCCCGCTCGCCGCTCTTGCCCCGGCGGCGGCGCCGGAAATCGCCGATATCGCCGCGCTCGCCGCCGATCTCCCGTCTTTCCCCGGCCCACGCCTCGTCTTCGTCAATGGCCGGCGCGCGGCGTCGTTGTCGGTGCCCGCGCCTGCGGGCGTGATCACGGATCTCGCGACCGGGGGGGATTTCGCCCCCTTCGCGCCAGCCCCTCTCGCCGCCCTCAATGCCCGGCTCGCTCAGGACGGGGCTGCGATCCATGTGCCCGAAGGCCTTGATGCCGGGACGCTGGCGCTGGTGCATCTCACCATCGCCGAGGACGCGGCGCCGGTTTTCGTCCATCCCCGCCATCGCATTGCGCTCGCCGCGGGGGCGACGCTCACCCTGGTCGAGTATGCCGGTGGCCGCGGTGTCTATTGGCAGAACCCGGTCATCGAGATCATGCTCGCGCCGGGTGCGACCTTGCGCCATGTCCGTATCCAGGCCGAGGACCGCGAGAGTTTTCACACAGCGACCATCTTCGTCGATCTTCTCGCCGGGGCGCGCTATGACGCCTTCACCCTTGGCCTCGGCGCGCGGCTGGCGCGAAGCGAATGCCATGCCCGGCTCGGCGGCGCCGGCGCCATCGCCCATCTCGCCGCGGTGCAATTGCTGCGCGGCGCCCAGCACGGCGATATCACCACCGTCGTCGCTCATGACGCGCCCGGCTGTGCCTCCCGCCAGACGGTGAAAAGCGTCGTCGATGGCCGTGCCCATGCGGTGTTTCAAGGGCGCATCGAAGTCGCGCGCGCCGCGCAGAAAACCGATGGCTATCAGATGAGTCAGGCGTTGTTGCTGTCGCCGGACGCGGAGATAGATTGCAAGCCGGAGCTGGAGATTTTTGCCGACGACGTCAAATGCAGCCATGGTGCGACGATCGGCGCGCTCGATCCCGAGCAGCTTTTTTACCTCCGCGCGCGTGGCATTCCCGAAGCCGCCGCGCGGGCGATGCTGGTGCGTGCGTTCCTCATTGACGCAATCGAGGCGGTTTCCGAAGCCGGCGCGCGCGCTTTGCTGGAACGTGCGATCGATGACTGGTGGGAGGGGGCACGATGAACACCGCTACTCGCCCCGCCGCGCCACCCGCGCCGTTCGATGTGGAGAAATTGCGCGCCGATTTTCCCATCCTCACGCAAGAAGTCCATGGTCGGAAGCTGGTCTTTCTCGACAGCGCCGCCTCGGCGCAGAAACCGCGCGCGGTGATCGCGGCGATGACCGCGGCGATGGAAAGGCAATACGCCAATGTCCATCGCGGCCTCCACTGGATGAGCGAGCGGACGACCGAAGCCTATGAAGGCGCGCGCGACGCGGTTGCCCGTCTGCTTGGCGCGCCGGATCGCCACGAGATCGTCTTCACCCGCAACAGCACCGAGGCGATCAATCTCGTCGCCCACAGCTATGGCCGTGGCGTGCTGGCCCCGGGACAGGCAGTGGTGATCTCGGAGATGGAGCATCATTCCAACATCGTCCCCTGGCAGATGCTGCGCGATGCGCATGGCATCGAACTCCGGGTTACACCGATCACCGCCGCCGGCGAACTCGATCTCGCCGCGTTGGCGCGGCTGCTCGCGGATGGCAAGGTCGGGCTGGTCGCGCTCACCCATATGTCGAACGTGCTCGGCACCTACACGCCGGCGGCGCGTCTCGCCCGCCTCGCCCATGACCATGGTGCGAAACTGTTGCTCGACGGCTCGCAGGCGATCGTCCATCGCGCCGTCGATGTGCGCGAGATCGATTGTGATTTCTACGTCTTCACCGGCCATAAGCTCTATGGCCCAACCGGCATCGGCGCGCTTTGGGCGCGTCGTGACTTGCTGGAACGCATGCCGCCTTTCCTCGGCGGCGGCGATATGATCGCCTCGGTCAGTTTCGCGCGCTCGCAATGGGCACAGGTGCCGCATAAATTCGAGGCCGGAACGCCGCCGATCCTGGAAGCGATCGGGCTTGCCGCGGCGATCGCCTATGTCGAGGCGATCGGCTATTCGGCGATCGCGGCGCATGAGGCGCATCTTCTCGATCACGCGCTGGCGCGGCTTGCCGCGATCCCCGGGCTCACGATTTTCGGGCGCGCGCAGGATCGCGGCGGGGTGGTGAGTTTCACATTGGAGGGCGCGCATCCGCATGATGTCGCAACCCTTCTCGATCGCCAGGGGATCGCGGTGCGCGCCGGGCATCATTGCGCGGAGCCGCTGATGCATCGTTTGGGTATCGAAAGCACGACGCGGGCGAGTTTCGGCCTTTACACCACGGTCGCGGAAATCGACGCCCTCGCCGAGGGGCTGTTGCGGGTTTCGGAGTTTTTTGCCTGATGTTCGAGGATCTGCGCGATCTCTATCAGGAAGTCATTCTCGACCATGGCCGCAAGCCCCGCCATGGGGCGAAACTCGCCGCCTATGACGCGACGGCGCGCGGCGATAATCCGTTATGTGGTGACCGCATTACGCTCTGGCTGCAATACACGCCGGCAGGTGCCATCGCGCGCGCCGGTTTCGAGGCGAAGGGCTGTGCCATCAGCATCGCCTCGGCCGATCTGATGGCCGAAATCGTCGCCGGGCTCGACGCCGGCGCCGCCCGCGCCTTGGCCGATGCCTTGCAGACCCTGACGAAAACCGGCGCGCCTCCCACACTCGACGCCCCGCTCGCCGAGCGTCTGGCGCGTCTCATGCCGCTCGCCGGGGTGCATGAATTTCCGTCCAGGGTGAAATGCGCGACCCTGCCCTGGCACGCGCTGCGCGCTGCTCTCGCCGGTACGGAGAACGCCACCAGTGAATGACCATCACACCGATCAGCACACCGATCATGCGGCGGGCGAGCGTGCCGCGCATGGCGCCTGGACACCCGCCGGCGAAACCACGCCGCCACCCGGCGAGGACGCCGTGATCGCCGCCATCGCGACGGTCTATGACCCCGAGATTCCGGTGAATATCTACGAACTCGGCCTGATCTACGCGATCGAGATCGGCGAGGACGGCGCCGTCAAGATCGAGATGACGCTGACCGCCCCGGCCTGCCCGAGCGCGCAGGAACTGCCCGCCCAGGTCGAGGAGGCGGTGGCCGCACTCCCCGGCGTGCGGGGGGTGGTGGTGGAAACGGTTTGGGATCCGCCTTGGGATCCGAGCCGGATGAGCGAGGAAGCCCGGCTCGCGCTGAATATGTTTTGACACGGAGGGAAGACCCATGACGATGACGCTTCACCCCCCCGGCGCGACGCAACGCCGCGGTCTGCCGCCGCTGCTCGCACTCAGCGAAGCGGCGATCGCGCGCCTGCGCCAGCTTTATGCCGGCGCCGAGCAAGGCCGGTTGCTTCGCGTGTCAGTCGGCACCAAGGGCTGTTCCGGCCTCACCTATCAGATGAGCTGGGTTGCGGCGCCAAGCCCCGGCGATGAGGTCATCACCGCTGAGGATGTCACGGTGCTGATCGACCGCGGGGCAACGCTGTTTCTCATCGGCACGACGATGGATTACCGCGAAGCCGCGCTCGAATCCGGATTTACTTTCATCAACCCGAACGAAAAAGGCCGCTGCGGCTGCGGTGAGAGTTTTCACGTCTAGCGCGATTGATCAGGTCGCGCGCGAGGCGGATTCGACCAGGCGCTCGATCGGATCCCAGGCGAATGCGATCTGCGCCAGTTTCTGGCCGGCGACGCGGGTGTGGCTTTCGGCGACCGCGCGGCCGCCGAGATGCTGGTAGAAAAACCGGCTCGGATTGTCGCGCAGCACCCAGAGGAAGACCGAGCGGCAACCGATTCCGGCAAGGTGCGCCGCGGTGGTCGCGAGCAGGAGCCGGCCGAGCCCGCGTTCGCGCCAGTCATCGAGGATATAAAGGGTTTCGATTTCGCCATCGGCGAGACCGCTGCCGCGGGTCGCGGTGACGAAGCCGATGACGCGCCCGCTGGGCACCAGGCTGCTCGGAAGATCGCGGCCCGACGCGGCCAGGACATGGACACTGGCGCCGCCGCGAATGGCGCTGTCGTAATAGGCAGCCTGACGCGGCACCGAGAGCCGGGCGAGATAGTCATCGGGCAGGATCCCGGGATAGGCGCTGCGCCAGGCAGCGACGTGCACCGCCCCGATCGCCGCCGCATCGGCCGGGCGGGCGCGGCGGATGGTGATCATGGCGCGCGCTCGAGCACGGCGGCGAAGAACCCGTCCGTGCCGTGGCGGTGCGGGGTCAGGCTGAGATAGGGGCCGGTGCCGAGCGCCGCCGCTGCCGCGCCCCCGAACGGCCAGATAGCGGCGAGCCTGCGAGGGGCGAAATCGCCGTGATGGGAGAGAAATGCGGACACTTGCGCCTCGTTCTCCTCGGCCAGTAACGAGCAGGTAGCGTAGACGAGACGCCCCCCCTTGCGCACTAATTTTGCGGCCTGGGTGAGAATTTCCTGTTGGCGTTGGATCAGCTCCTGGAGATCCTCGGGGGCGAGGGTGCGCCGCGCGTCGGGGTTGCGCCGCCAGGTGCCGGTGCCGGTGCAGGGCGCGTCGACGAAAACCCGGTCGAATCCACCGAGATGGCGTTTGATCCATTTATCGCCGGGGACCAGCAGATGCCGCTCGACGTTGTGGACGCCGGCCCGCCGCAGCCGCTTGAGCGCGCCTTCGAGGCGGGGCGCCGAGACGTCGCAGGCGACGAGATGGCCGCGATTGCCCATCATCATCGCCATTGCGAGCGTCTTGCCGCCGGCACCGGCGCAGAAATCGACCACCCGCATCCCCGGCCGGGCATCGGCCAGCGCGGCGGCGAGCTGGCTGCCCTCGTCCTGGATTTCCACCCAGCCGTCACGAAACGGCGCCGCCGCGGTGATCGGTGGCCGGCCGGCGACCCGCAATCCCCAGGGGGAGAGGGGGGTCGGTTCGGCAGCGATCCCGGCTTGCGCGAGTGCCGCCCGTGCGGCGTCCCGCGTCGTTTTGAGCAGATTGACGCGAAGATCGAGGGCGGCGGGGCGAGCGAGGGCGGCCAACTCATCGGCGAGATCGGCGCCGAAGCGGGCAGCGAGGCGGGGATAGAGGAAATCCGGCACTTCGTTATGCACCGCATCGGGCATGCGCGGATGGGCGAGCGTGTGGCCGGAAAGCCGCGTCAAAAGCGACCGCTCATCCTCATCGAGCGCCATCGGCGCGTAGCGGCCGCCGGAAAACAGGGCTTCCACCGCGGCCAGCGAGGTTCCGGTGAGCAGCATCAGCGCGCCGAGGCGCAAGCGCGGGCTCGCGGCGACGCGGCCGCCGCCGAGCCACCAATCGAGCCGGCGCCAAGCGCGGAGCACCGCCCAAACCTGTTCGGAGACCGCGCGCCGGTCACTCGCGCCGATGAAGCGGCGGGCGCGGAAGAAATCGCTCGCGACCGCATCGGCGGGTTTGCGCGGCGTCTCCGCGATGTCGGTGAGCAGCTCGATCGCGCTTGCCAGGCGGGCGGCGGGGGTCACGCGAGGGGGTCGCGGGCGGCGACGGGCATCATTTCTCTCTTTCCATCTCGATTTTCTCCTGGTCCTCACCACCGGTGGCAAGGCCGTTGAGGCGCGGATCGGCCTGCCAGGCGCAGAATTTCTCCGCCCCCGGCAAGCCCGCCGAGCAGGCGACGATATTGGCGCGGCCGGGTTCGGGGACCGGGGCGGGCAGGAAGCGCGGGGTCTCACCCTTTTTCAGTTTTGGCTTCGCCGGCATGCTCAGCGCCTCGGCCAGGGCAGCGGCGGTGGCCAGCGGCGCGCCTTCCTGCCCCGAGGCTGCAACTGCGGCGCGAAAGCCGAAGCGCGCCGGGGTGAAGGCGATCGCGGCGGAGAGCAGTGGCGGCGGCCACGCCTTGGGCGAGGCGGCGAGCACAATCCCGGTGCCACGCGCGATCCGCCCGATACCGAACAGATTGCCCATGGTGACATCGCAGGCGACCGCGCCGCCCTTGCGGTCGAGAGCGACGAAACCGGTCGAGGCCGGGAGCGGCGGCAGGCTCGCAGTGCCGCCGGGTGGGGTCGCGAGCAGGGTCTTCGCGTCGCCGCCCGCTTGCCGGTAGCGCGCCGCGACGGCGAGGGCGATGGCCTTGGCGCCGCTCACGTCCTGCGCATTATGCACGAACGCCTGGAAGGCGGCGGCGGCGGCGAGCCCGCCATCGGCCGGCAGCGGCAGGAAGGCGATATCCGCCTGGCTGCGGTCATGATCGCCGGGCCAGCCCGGAATGATGATCGGTTCGGCGATTCCGGCCCGTGCCTTGGCGAGATCGGCGGCGGTGATCGGGCTGCCGGCATTGGCGGAGGCGCGTTCCAGGCGTTCGGCCAGGGCGCCGCCATAGAGGTCGTTGACGCCGTTGATGCGGATTTCGGCGAAAGTGGTGCCGAGATCGGCCTGCATCAGCGTCGTCCCCTCGGTGAGCGGGCCGCCGGTGATCGAGGCGAAGGCGCGGGCGGCGCCGGGATCGAGGGTCAGCGCCTGGCCGACGACCTTCAAATCGCGCGCCAGCGCGGTCGAGACCGGGACGCCAAACCGTGCCAGCCCCTCTGCCGGCTGGATCAGATTGGCGATGGTGCGGGTGCCGTGGCGGGCTTGCAGCGTGAGCAGGCCGCGCAGCAGCATCGGCACCGCCGCCGGTCGGTCGGTTCCCGCGCTCTCCGCCGGTTGCGGGAGGAACATGATCGCCTCGGGCGTCTTGGCCGGCGGGAAATAGGCGAGGCAGGCGCCGCCGCCGCCGAGCCCGGCGCGCGACGGCAGGGTGACGGCGAGAGTGAGCGCCAGCGTGGTTGCGGCATCGGCAGCATTGCCGCCTTCCGAGAGCACCTCCCGCGCTTCCAGGGCGGCGCGGGGCTCATCGGCGATCACCGCGCCGAGAAAGCCGATGACATAACCCGGCGTGCCGGGGGGCGGTCCGCCGAAGAAAAAGCGCTGGGTTTGCTTGCAACCCGCGAGTGGCAGCGCGAGCGCCAGCAAGACGGCCGGGAACAGCCGCGCTATCATCAATCGCATGAGGTCATCGTCTCGTCATTCCCCATGCCGGCGCACACGGATCGGGCGGCGGCAACTGCTTACTTGTGGCATTGCTTTGGCGTTGCCCGCAACGTCTCGCGCCGATGATGCCGCCGAAGGCGCGATGAGTTCCGCCGAAGAGGCGGCGATCCTCGCTCTGCTGCGGCAATCGCCGCCCGCCGATCCGGCGGCGTTGCAGGCGGCGCTCGCGCGCATCGAGCGCGAGGCGCTGGCGCGGGCGCAAACGGCGCGGCGAGCGGCCATCCTCGCCGCCGGCGCCCGCCTCTATGGCGATCCCCGTGACGCGGTCGCCGGCAATCCTGCCGGACGCACGGCGCTGGTCGAGTTCTATGATGTCCGTTGCCCCTATTGCCGGGCGATGATCCCGACGCTGGCGCGGATGCTCGCCGCCGATCCGGCGCTCCGCCTGGTGCTGAAGGAATGGCCGATTCTGGGGCCGGTGAGTGAAATCGCCGCCCGCGCTTTGCTCGCCGCCCGGCCGCAAGGGCGGTATTTTCCGCTGCGGGCGCGACTGATGGCGGGCCCGGCGCCGCAGAGCGAAGCCGCGGTCATCGCGGCGGCGGCAGCGGTGGGGCTCGACGGGACTGCCCTCGACCGCGCCATGGCGGACCCGGCGATCACCACCCAGCTTGCCGCGACCCGGGCCCTGGCCGCCGAACTCGACCTGATCGGCACGCCGAGCTTCATCGCTGGGGGCGATGTGCTGGCCGGCGCCGTCGGCGAGGCGGAGCTCCGCGACGCGCTCGCGGGGTCTTAAGCACGCTTGCTGGCCGGTCGCGGCTTTGCGAAAAGCGCAGCGCAATGGAGGCGGGGCGATGACGAAACAGGCGGGGACCAAGACGGCGGGCCAGAAAGCGAGCCAGAAAGCGGCGGGCGCGAGCGCGGCGGACGCGCAGGGGTTGAGCCCCGGCCAGCGCACCTATGAAGCGCGGCGGGCGGCGAAAGCCGGGATGAGCCTCGATAAATGGCTTGCCCACAAAGCGCGGGAAGATGCCCTCGCCACCAAGGCGGCGGCGCAAGCGACGAAAGCCGCAAAGCCGGCCAAAGCGGGCAAACAGGGGTTTTTCGCTCGGCTTCTGGAACGCGCCCAGCGTCCGCTCGGCTCCTGAGCGCGCCGGCTGGCGCCGACGGCTTGCTCGCCGCGCACGCCGACTGGAGTGTCGCGGCGGGTAAACGCTGGCTCTGCCGGGCGCGGCGCGAGGGGGCGGGTTGGCGGGTTTTCGCCCCCGAACCGGTGGCCGACGCGGCTGCTTTGCCGGCCCGCCTCTTGCGGGAATCAGGCGGCGCGCCGGTGGCGCTCGGGGTCGATTTCCCGCTCGGCCTGCCGCGCGCCTATGTCGCCCGCCATCTCGCCGGGCGGTTTCGTGACTTCCCCGATTTTCTCCAAAATATCAAAAATTTTCCGGAGTTTTTTGTAACCAGCCCGACGCTCGCGACCGTCTCCCCCGGGCGGCCTTTTTATCCCACGCGCGGCGTGCGCGGCATGACGCGCGCGGCGCATGCGGCGGCACTCGGGTTGGCATGCGCCGATGATCTCAACCGGGCGTGTGACCGTGCGACCGCCGAGCGTCCGGCCGGCGCGCCGCTGTTCTGGACGCTCGGGGCCAATCAGACCGGCAAGGCGGCGATCCATGCCTGGCGGGCGCTGTTGATAACGCCGCATCCGGGGCTGCGCCTGTGGCCGTTCGCCGGCCCGCTGAGGCGGCTTTTGGCGCCGGGGCGGGTGGTGATCGCCGAGACTTATCCCGCCGAGGCGCTGCGCCAGCTCGGCTTCGGGCGGTTCGGCTCCAAGCGCCGCCAGGGCGACCGCGCGGCGCTGGCCGCGGCGCTGCGGTCAGCGTTCGTCGGGCTCGGCGCGGTGGCGACACCGGAACTCGTGGCGGCGATCGCGGACGGGTTCGGCGCCGATGCCGCCGGTGAGGATCGCTTCGATTGCGTGCTCGGTTTGCTGTCCGTGCTCGGCGTCCTCGCCGGCCGCCGCCCGGATGCGCCGCCGCCCGATCCCTGGCTTACCACCTGGGAGGGGTGGGTGCTCGGCCAGATTGCGGCACCGCGCGCGGCTATGCCGGGCGGGCGCGGCGAGGGATCAGGAACGGCGCGATGAGACCGACGCCGATACCCCAGAAGCCGTTGATCAGCAGCGAATCGACCCACGGGATCAGGGCAAAGCCGAAGCCGATCGGCAACCCCTTGATTGCGGTGACCACGAACATCCCGACCAAGGCGGCGATGATGCCGAGGCCGAGACCGCTGAGCCACAGGGGGCGCGGCAGCGAGGGGAGCGCAAGCCCGAACACCGCGCCGTAAAGCCCGCCCCAGAAGCAGAGGCTGATCATTTTCGGCACCCCGAGCGGCGTGGTCGGCGCCATCGGGAAGGGCGGCGGCATCATCCCGAACCGATGCAGCACCGCCCACATCGCCTGATGGAAAACGAGGGTCGAAAGCACCGCGGCGATGAAGCCAAGAACGGCGCGGGCAGGCCAGCCGGGGCTGGTCATGGCGTTTCCTTTCCTGTCATGCGGAAATACCGCTGGACTTCAGAGCGGGCATTCGATATGTGCCCGCTTTCATCTGGAACGCGGGAGGCCGGGCGCGCCCGGCCGCTTGTACCGCGGTCTCTTGGTGTTTCTCTGGGCAGTGCGGCGCTGGAGCGCCGTGTCGCCGGGAGCGTTCGTCTCGACATTTGGCCTCGCTGCGAGGTGCGGAGAACCAGGGATATGGCGAAGAAGATCACCGGCTACATCAAATTGCAAATTCCGGCGGGCAAGGCCAACCCCTCGCCGCCGGTCGGCCCGGCGCTTGGCCAGCGCGGCTTGAACATCATGCAATTCTGCAAGGAATTCAATGCGGCGACCCAAACGATGGAGCCCGGGATGCCGGTGCCGGTGGTGATCACCGCCTATGGCGACCGTACGTTCAGCTTCGTCATGAAATCGCCGCCCAACACCTATTTCCTGAAGCGGGCGGCGAAGATCGAGAAGGGCTCGCCGACGGTTGGCAAGAGTGGTGCGGTCGGGCGGGTGACGATGAGCCAGCTCCGTGAGATCGCCGCGCAAAAAATCCAGGATACCAACGCCAATGACATCGAAGGTCTGGTGCGAATGCTGATCGGCTCGGCCCGCTCGATGGGTCTCACCGTGGTGGAGGGCTGAGCGATGGCGCATAACAAACGTCTGCGTGCCGCTTATGCGACGATCACGGCGAACCAAGCCTATCCGCTCGACGAGGCGATCCGGCTGGTCAAGGCCAATGCCCGCGCCAAGTTCGACGAGACGGTGGAAGTAGCGATGAATCTCGGCATCGACCCGCGCCACGCCGACCAGATGGTGCGCGGCCTGGTCAGCCTCCCGAACGGCACCGGCAAGACGCTCAGGGTCGCGGTGTTCGCCCGTGGCGCCAAGGCGGAGGAAGCGTCGGCGGCGGGGGCGGATGTGGTCGGTGCCGAGGATCTGGCGGAGAAGGTGCAAGGCGGCGAGATCGCCTTCGACCGCTGCATCGCGACCCCGGACATGATGGCGCTGGTCGGGCGGCTCGGCAAAATCCTCGGCCCGCGCGGACTGATGCCCAACCCCAAGCTCGGCACCGTGACGATGGATGTGAAGGGCGCGGTTTCGGCGGCCAAATCCGGCCAGGTCGAGTTCCGGGCCGAAAAGGCCGGGATCGTTCATGCCGGAATCGGCAAAGCGAGTTTTCCCGAGGACAAGCTTCTCGAAAATATCCGTGCCTTCGTCGATGCCATCCAGAAGGCGAAACCGACCGGCGCCAAGGGCACCTACGTCCAGAAGGTCGCGCTGAGTTCGACGATGGGGGCCGGTATCCGGGTCGATATCGCCTCGATCGCCCCCTGATGGTGGGCGGAGGATAACGAGATACGCCGGCCTTGGCCGGCGGGCAGGGTTGCGGGTTTTCGCCCGCCGCCCGAACCTGTCCGAGACCGCACGTGATCCCCGGTCGCGGGGATCCTAAGGGGCCGAGCGCCCGCGCGCGGGAGACGGGGAAGCCCGGGAAGGCTGGCGGCATGGTCCGGCGGCACGCCCTGGCGGTTCCGTATGCAAGGGACAGGCGAACCGGACCGTGGGGGTGATCCCCGCGGCCCACAGGGCAACCCGGCTCGGTGCATGTTTGCGCCGGGCCAGAACCAGGAGACTTGTGTGGACCGTACGGAGAAGCGGGAATTCGTTGCCTCGCTCGCTGCGGTATTCGCCGGGACGTCGATGGTGGTGGTCACCCGCAATAGCGGGCTGACGGTCGCCGAAGTGACGGATCTCCGGCGCCGGATGCGAGCGGCGGGAGCGCAATTCAAAGTCGCGAAGAACCGGCTGGCTCTGCGCGCCTTGGATGGGACCCCATTCGATGGCATCGCCAAACTGCTGAAGGGGCCGACCGCGCTCGCGTGGTCGGCTGATCCGGTGGCGGTGGCGAAGGCGGCCGTCGAGTTCGCCAAGACCAACGAGAAGCTGGTGGTGCTGGGTGGTGCGCTGGGATCGCGGACGCTGGATGCGGCCGGGATACGCGCATTGGCCGAGCTGCCGTCGCTGGAGACGCTGCGGGCGCAATTGCTGGGGTTGATCAATGCCCCGGCGACGCGCATCGCCGGCGTTCTGCAGGCGCCGGCGGGCCAGCTCGCGCGGGTTTTCGGGGCCTATGCCAAGACCGCCGAGGCGGCTTGATCGCAACGCAATGAGGATCGGCCCCGGGGGGCTTGCCGAAGAGGCTTGCCAAGGGGCTTGCACGCAACCGAATAGGGCTTATAAATAGGAGTTTGGGATTATGGCTGAACTGGCGAAATTGGTCGAGGATCTGTCGAGCCTCACGGTGCTCGAGGCTGCCGAGCTGTCGAAGCTTCTCGAAGAGAAGTGGGGCGTTTCCGCGGCTGCGCCGGTGGCGATGGCCGCGCCGGTGGCCGCCGCTGCCGCTGCTCCGGTCGAGGAGCAAACCGAATTCACCGTCATCCTGGCCAAGGCCGGGGAGAAGAAAATCAACGTCATCAAGGAGATCCGCACGATCACCGGGCTTGGCCTGAAAGAAGCCAAGGATCTCGTCGAAGGGGCCCCGAAGACCGTCAAGGAAGGGGTCAACAAGGACGAGGCGGAGAAGCTGCGGAAGATTTTGGAAGAGCAGGGCGCGACTGTCGAGATCAAGTAGCGCGAAGGGGCATCATCCCCACTATGCCTTGGGATCAGGCGGAGATCGGGTGCGATCTCTGCCTGTCTTCCTGTTGTCGGGGATGGTGACGATTACGGCCGGTATCGGCGCGAAACGCCGGGTCGGACGTGGCGTCGGGACGAGATGAGGATGGGCTGGATAGGGCGTCCCTCGGGCCTATTCCGGGGTGCGCGGCGGCTGATCTGCCGCGTTGGCGATCTTGAGGACAGGGCATGAACGCGATCACCAAATCATTCAACGGGAAATCCTTCACCGGGCGCAAGCGGATCCGCAAGAATTTCGGGCGGATCCCGGAAGTCGCGCCGATGCCCAATCTCATCGACGTGCAGCGCGCGAGCTATGAATCGTTCCTCCAGATGCATGTCGCCCCCGACAGCCGCAGCCATTCCGGGCTGCAGGAAGTGTTCAAGGCGGTGTTCCCGATCGACGATTTCGCCGGTCGCGGCCGCCTCGAATTCGTCCATTACGAGTTCGAGGAGCCGAAATACGACGTCGAGGAATGCATCCAGCGCGGCATGAACTACGCCGCGCCGCTCAAGGTCGTTCTCCGCCTCATCGTCTGGGATGTCGATGAGGAGACCGGGGCGCGCTCGATCCGCGACATCAAGGAACAGCCCGTTTATATGGGCGACATGCCGCTGATGACCGATAACGGCACCTTCATCATCAACGGCACCGAGCGCGTCATCGTCAGCCAGATGCATCGCAGCCCGGGGGTGTTTTTCGACCACGACAAGGGGAAAACCCACGCTTCGGGCAAGCTTTTGTTCACCGCCCGGGTCATTCCCTATCGCGGCTCCTGGCTCGATTTCGAGTTCGACGCCAAGGATCTCGTTTATGTGCGGATCGACCGCAAGCGCAAATTGCCGGTGACCACGCTGCTCTATGCCCTCGATAGCGCGGCGACCGAAACCCTTCGCGCGGCGCGCGCGGCGCAGGGCGAGGTGGTCGATCTCGGCGAGATCCGGGGCATGGATGCCGAGGAGATTCTGGCTCGTTTCTATGGTCGGGTGACTTTCGCGCACACCGCCAAGGGCTGGGCGCGCCCCTTCGAGGCGGATGCGTTCCGCGGCATGAAGCTTCTGGAGCCGCTGGTCGATGCCGAGACCGGCGAGGTGGTGGCCAAGGCGGAGGACAAGCTCACCAACCGTCTGGTGCGCAAGATCGCCGAGACCACGCGCGAGGTTCTGGTCGGGCGGGCGGATCTGCTCGGGCGGTTCATCGCCGAGGATCTCGTCAATCTCGAAACCGGCGAGATCTATATCGAGGCCGGCGAGGAATTGACCGAGGCGCGGCTTGCCGCCCTGGAAGCCGCGGGGGTCGACAAACTGCCGACGCTCGCCATCGATCAGGCGAACGGCCCGTGGATCCGCAACACCTTGGCGGTGGACAAGAACGCCAACCGGGACGATGCGCTGATCGACATCTACCGCGTCATGCGCCCGGGCGAGCCGCCGACGCCGGAGACCGCGGAGGCGCTGTTCCGCGGCCTGTTCTTCGATCCCGAGCGCTATGATCTATCCTCGGTCGGGCGGGTCAAGATGAATATGCGGCTCGGCTTCGAGACCGATGACCAGCTCCGCGTCCTGCGCAAGGAGGACATCCTCCGCACCGTGAAGGTACTGTGCGACCTCAAGGACGGCCGCGGCAATATCGATGACATCGACAATCTCGGCAATCGCCGGGTGCGTTCGGTCGGCGAGCTGATGGAGAATCAATATCGTATCGGGCTTCTGCGCATGGAGCGGGCGATTCGCGAGCGTATGGGCAGCGTCGATATCGACACCGTGATGCCGCATGATCTGATCAACGCCAAACCGGCGGCGGCGGCGGTGCGCGAGTTTTTCGGCTCGTCGCAGCTCTCGCAGTTCATGGATCAGACCAATCCGCTCTCGGAAGTGACGCATAAGCGCCGGCTCTCGGCGCTCGGCCCGGGGGGGCTCACGCGCGAGCGCGCCGGGTTCGAGGTGCGCGACGTGCATCCGACGCATTACGGCCGCATCTGTCCGATCGAGACGCCGGAGGGGCCGAATATCGGCCTGATCAATTCGCTCGCGACCTATGCGCGGGTGAATAAATACGGTTTCATCGAAACCCCCTACCGGCTGGTCAAGGACGGGACCGTGCAGGAGGGGTGGAAATACCTCTCGGCGATGGAAGAAGAGAAACTCGTCGTCGCGCAAGCCGACGCGGCGACCGATGGCGACGGGCGCTTCACCAGCGAACTGGTCTCGGTACGCCAGCAGGGCGATTTCCGTCTGGTGCCGCCGGAGCAGGTCTCGGCGGTGGACGTCTCGCCCAAGCAATTGGTGTCGGTCGCGGCGGCGCTGATCCCGTTCCTTGAGAACGACGACGCCAACCGCGCGTTGATGGGCTCGAACATGCAGCGTCAGGCGGTGCCGCTGATCCGCGCCGACGCGCCTCTGGTCGGCACCGGCATGGAGGCGGCGGTGGCGCGCGATTCGGGCGCCACCATCGTTGCCCGCCGCGCCGGCGTTGTCGACCAGATCGACGGCGCCCGCATCGTCGTGCGCGCCACCGCCGAGGACGGCACCACCAAGGGCGTCGATATCTACCGGTTGCGCAAATTCATGCGTTCCAACCAATCGACCTGCATCAATCAGCGTCCGCTGGTGAAGGTCGGCGACCAGGTTTCGGAGCGCGACATCATTGCTGACGGCCCCTCGACGGAGCTTGGCGAGTTGGCGCTCGGGCGCAACGTGCTCTGCGCTTTCATGCCCTGGAACGGCTATAATTTCGAGGACAGCATCCTGATTTCCGAGCGCATCGCGCGGGACGACATCTTCACCTCGATCCATATCGAGGAATTCGAGGCGATGGCGCGCGATACCAAACTCGGCCAGGAGGAAATCACCCGCGACATCCCGAATGTCGGCGAAGAGGCGCTGCGCAATCTCGATGAGGCCGGCATCGTCTATGTCGGCGCCGAGGTCAACCCCGGCGATATTCTGGTCGGCAAGGTGACGCCGAAGGGCGAGAGTCCGATGACGCCGGAGGAAAAGCTGCTACGCGCCATCTTCGGCGAGAAGGCCTCGGATGTGCGCGACACCTCGCTTCGCCTGCCGGCAGGGGTGACCGGCACCATCGTCGATGTGCGCGTCTTCAGCCGCCGCGGCGTCGACAAGGACGAGCGCGCGATGGCGATCGAGCGCGCCGAAATCGAGCGTCTCGCCAAGGATCGCGACGATGAGCGGGCCATCCAGGAGCGCTCGTTTCTCAACCGGCTGCGCGAAAAGCTGCTCGGCGCCAAGGCGGCGGGCGGATTCAAGGGGATCAAGGCGGGCACGGTGCTGAGCGAGGCGGTGCTGGCCGAGCATCCGCGCAACGCCTGGCGGCATATCACCGTCCAGGACGACGCGGTGATGGCCGAGATCGAATTGCTGCGGCGCGAATTCGATGCTGCCGTCGCCCGCTTGCAGCAACGTTTCGAGAGCAAGGTCGAGAAGCTGCAGCGCGGCGACGAGTTGCTCCCCGGCGTGATGAAGATGGTGAAGGTCTTCGTCGCCGTCAAACGGAAGCTTCAGCCTGGCGACAAAATGGCTGGGCGGCACGGCAACAAGGGTGTGGTCTCGCGCGTGGTGCCGATCGAGGACATGCCATTTCTCGATGACGGGACGCCGGTCGATCTCGTGCTCAACCCGCTCGGCGTGCCGAGCCGGATGAATGTCGGGCAGATCTTAGAGACGCATCTCGGCTGGGCCTGTGCCAATCTCGGCCGCCAGGTCGGCGAGCTGGTCGATGCCTATCGCCGCCATGGCGCCGATCGCGACGCGGTGCTCGCGCGGCTGCGGGCGGTTTACGGGGCGCAATTCGATGCCGAGCAGGTTGCCGATCTCACCAACGACGAACTGCTCGAACTCTGCGACAATCTGCGCAAGGGAATCCCGATCGCAACCCCGGTGTTCGACGGCGCACGGATGTCGGATATCGAAGGCATGATGCAGGCCGCCGGCCTCGATACCTCGGGACAGGTGGTCCTCACCGACGGCCGCACCGGCGAACCTTTCGAGCGCCGCGTGACGGTCGGCTACATCTACATGCTGAAGCTGCACCATCTCGTGGACGACAAGATCCACGCCCGTTCGATCGGCCCTTACAGCCTGGTGACCCAGCAGCCGCTCGGCGGCAAGGCGCAGTTCGGCGGCCAACGTTTCGGCGAGATGGAGGTCTGGGCGCTCGAAGCCTATGGCGCCGCCTACACCTTGCAGGAAATGTTGACGGTGAAATCGGACGACGTGTCGGGCCGCACCAAGGTCTATGAGGCGATCGTCCGCGAGCAGGACAATTTCGAGGCGGGGATTCCCGAAAGCTTCAATGTTTTGGTGAAGGAATTGAAATCACTTGGTCTCAACGTCGATCTCGACACCAATGCGGGGTGACGGCGGCGTTTCCCAGCGGCTTTCCGGAAAAGCTTCCCCTTGGCAACACCCGCGCCACGGCGCGGGTCGAGCGGAGTGAAATAGCATGAACGAGCTGATGAAAATTCTTGGCCAGACCGGCCAGGCCATGACTTTCGACCAGATCAAGATCCAGATCGCCGCTCCCGAGCAGATCCGGAGCTGGTCCTACGGTGAGATCAAGAAGCCCGAGACGATCAATTACCGCACCTTCAAGCCGGAGCGCGATGGCCTGTTCTGCGCCCGCATCTTCGGGCCGATCAAGGATTACGAGTGCCTTTGCGGCAAATACAAGCGGATGAAATTCCGCGGTATCATCTGCGAGAAATGCGGCGTCGAGGTGACGCTGGCCAAGGTGCGGCGCGAACGCATGGGGCATATCGAACTCGCCTCGCCGGTCGCGCATATCTGGTTCCTGAAATCGCTGCCGAGCCGCATCGGCCTGATGGTCGATCTCACGCTCAAGGATCTGGAGAAGGTTCTCTATTTCGAGAGCTACGTGGTGCTCGAACCCGGCACCACCGATCTCAAGCTGCATCAATTGCTGACCGAGGATCAACTGCTCGCCAAGCAGGATGAGTTCGGCGAGGATGCGTTCCAGGTCGGCATCGGCGCCGAGGCGGCGAAGCATATCCTGCAGCAGATCGATCTCGACCCGGAGAAGACACGGCTCCGCACCGAACTCCGCGAGACGACGAGCGAGGCCAAGCGCAAGAAGCTCGTCAAGCGGCTCAAGCTCGTCGAGGCCTTCGCCGAATCCGGCCTGCGGCCGGAGTGGATGATCCTCAACGTGATCCCGGTGATCCCGCCGGAATTGCGCCCGCTGGTGCCGCTTGATGGCGGCCGCTTCGCGACCAGCGATCTCAACGATCTCTATCGCCGCGTCATCAATCGCAACAACCGCTTGAAAAGGCTGATCGAGCTTCGCGCTCCCGACATCATCGTGCGCAACGAAAAGCGTATGTTGCAGGAAAGCGTCGATGCGTTGTTCGATAATGGCCGGCGCGGCCGGGCGATCACCGGGGCGAACAAGCGGCCGCTGAAATCGCTCTCCGACATGCTCAAGGGCAAGCAGGGGCGGTTCCGCCAGAACCTGCTCGGCAAGCGCGTCGATTATTCCGGCCGCTCGGTGATCGTCGTCGGGCCGGAGTTGAAGCTGCATCAATGCGGCTTGCCGAAGAAGATGGCGCTTGAGCTGTTCAAGCCGTTCATCTACGCGAAACTCGAAAAATATGGCCACGCCACCACCATCAAGGCGGCCAAGCGCATGGTGGAGAAAGAACGGCCGGAAGTGTGGGACATCCTCGAAGAGGTGATCCGCGAGCATCCGGTGCTGCTCAACCGTGCGCCGACGCTGCATCGGCTCGGCATCCAGGCGTTCGAGCCGGTGCTGATCGAGGGCAAGGCGATCCAGCTCCACCCCCTGGTCTGCACCGCCTTCAACGCCGATTTCGACGGCGACCAGATGGCCGTGCACGTGCCCCTCAGCATCGAGGCGCAGCTCGAAGCGCGCGTGCTCATGATGTCGACCAACAACATCCTGAGCCCGGCGAACGGCAAGCCGATCATCGTGCCGAGCCAGGACATCGTGCTCGGGCTTTATTATCTCTCGCTGGAAACGCCGGAATTCCGTGCGACCCCGGATGACAAGGCGACCGCCTTCGCCAATATCGGCGAGATCGAGCACGCGCTGCACGCTCGCGTCGTGACGCTGCACAGCAAGATCCGCGCCCGTTTCGATGGCGTCGATGCGAATGGGGAGCCGCAACGCCAGACGGTGGTCACCACGCCGGGGCGCATGCTGATCGCCCAGATTCTGCCGCGCCACCCGCAAGTGCCCTTCGCGGTGATCAACAAGCAGCTCACCAAGAAGAACGTCTCCGACGTGATCGACATCGTCTATCGCCATTGCGGTCAGAAGGAATGCGTGATCTTCGCCGATCGCCTGATGGGGCTCGGCTTCGGCCAGGCGTGCAAGGCCGGTCTTTCCTTCGGCAAGGATGACATGATCATCCCCGCCGAGAAAGGCGGTCTCATTCGCAAGACCCAGGCCGAAGTCAAGGAATTCGAGCAGCAATATCAGGAGGGGCTGATCACCGCCGGCGAGCGCTACAACAAGGTGGTCGATGCCTGGTCGCGCTGCACCGATTCCGTCGCCAGCGCGATGATGCAGGAGATCAGCAAGCAGGAGATCGGGCGGCCGACCAATTCGGTATGGATGATGAGCCATTCCGGCGCCCGCGGCTCGCCGGCGCAGATGCGCCAGCTCGCCGGCATGCGCGGCCTGATGGCCAAACCTTCGGGCGAGATCATCGAGCAGCCGATCATCGCGAACTTCAAGGAAGGGCTCTCGGTTCTGGAATATTTCAACTCCACCCACGGCGCCCGCAAGGGGCTCGCGGATACGGCGTTGAAGACCGCGAATTCCGGCTATCTCACCCGCCGCCTCGTCGATGTCGCGCAGGACTGCATCATCGTCGATGCCGATTGCGGCACCGAACGCGGCTTGACCGTGCGCGCGGTGATGGATGGCGGTGAGGTGGTGTCCAGTCTCGCCGAGCGCATTCTCGGTCGCACCGCCGCCGAGGACGTGCTCGATCCGGTGAACAACGCGGTGCTGGCGCCGCGCGGCTTGCTGATCGGCGAGGAGGATGCCGATCGCATCGAGCGCGCCGGCGTCGAGGTCATGAAAATCCGCTCTGTGCTGACCTGCGATTCCAAGAGCGGCGTGTGCGCGCTCTGCTATGGTCGCGACCTCGCACGGGGCACGCCGGTCAATGCCGGCGAAGCGGTCGGGGTCATCGCCGCGCAGTCGATCGGCGAGCCGGGCACGCAGCTCACCATGCGCACCTTCCATATCGGCGGCGCGGCTCAGCGCGGCGCCGAGCAATCGAGCGTCGAAGCGAGCCATGACGGCAAGGTCGCCGTCAAGAACCGCAACGTCGTCATCAACAGCCAGAATGTGCCGGTGGTGATGGCGCGCAATTGCGAAATCCTGCTGTTTGACGAGCGCGGGCGGGAGCGGGCGCGATTCCGTGTCCCTTACGGCGCCCGCATCCTGACCGATGAAGGGGCGCAGGTGACCCGTGGGCAGAAACTCGCCGAATGGGACCCCTACACCCTGCCGATCATCACCGAGCGCGACGGCAAGGTCGAATATCTCGACCTCATCGAGGGTATCACGCTGATCGAGCGGGTCGACGAAGTCACCGGCCTGACCTCGAAGGTGGTGGTGGACTACAAGCAGGGGGCGCGGGGCGCCGATCTCCGGCCGCGCTTGCAACTGAAGGATGCCAAGGGCGAGGTGGTGCGGCTGCCGAGCGGCGCCGATGCGCGCTACTTCCTGGCCCCGGACTCGATCCTCTCGGTGGAGAACGGCGCCGAGGTGCAGGCGGGTGACGTGCTCGCCCGCATCCCGCGCGAGGGCAGCAAGACCCGTGACATCACCGGCGGTCTGCCGCGGGTCGCCGAATTGTTCGAGGCGCGCCGGCCGAAGGATCACGCGATCATCGCCGAGACCGATGGCCGGGTGGAGTTCGGCAAGGACTACAAGGCCAAGCGCCGTGTCATCGTCAAGAATGACGAAACCGGCGAGGAGACCGAATATCTCGTCCCCAAGGGCAAGCATGTCTCGGTGCAGGAGGGCGATTTCGTCCGCCGCGGCGATCCCCTGGTCGATGGGCCGCGGGTGCCGCACGACATTCTCAAGGTGCTCGGCGTCGAGGCGCTATCGGATTATCTCGTCAACGAGATCCAGGACGTCTATCGCTTGCAGGGGGTGAAGATCAACGACAAGCATATCGAGGTGATCGTCCGCCAGATGCTCCAGAAGGTGGAAATCCTCGACCCCGGCGACACCACCTATCTGGTCGGCGAGCAGATCGACCGGCTTGAGTTCGATGCCGAAAACCGCAAACGTGAAAAAGCCGGCGAGCGGGTGGCACAAGCGATGCCGGTTCTGCAAGGCATCACCAAGGCGAGCCTCCAGACCCAGAGCTTCATCAGCGCCGCCTCCTTCCAGGAGACGACGCGGGTGCTGACCGAGGCGGCGACCGCGGGCAAGGTGGATAGTCTCAACGGCCTCAAGGAGAACGTGATCGTCGGACGGCTGATCCCGGCCGGGACCGGCAGCGTGATGAACCGGCTGCGCGCCATCGCCGCCGGGCGGGACAAGCAACGCCTGCCGGAGCCGGAGACGCCGGCGCTGTCGGGCGGAGATCTCGCCGCCGAGTGAGGCGCAGGGATTGACGGAAATCAGACCGGGGCATCGTCCCCGGTCTTTTTTTATGCCCGGCGCGTTTCGTGCCACACTCTCGACCATGATCTCTTCTCCCCTCATCGCGGCGTTCCTGGGTGGCGCGATCTATATCCTGATCCCGGGCCCGGCTTTCCTCGCTCTGCTCGCGCTCGGTGCCGCGGCGGGGCGGCGTGCGGCGCTGCGGTTCGCGGCCGGCAATCTCGCCGGCGATCTGGTATGGAATGGCCTCGCGTTGCTGGCGCTGATCGGGGCGCGGGAGGTCGGCGCCGAGGTGTTCGCGGCGCTCGATCTCATCTCCGGGCTTTATCTCGGCTGGCTGGGCGCCCGCGCGCTGGGGAGGGGGACATCGGTGCGGCCGGCGATGGTGCCGCGGCGGGCGCTGCTGCGTGGCGTTGCCTTTGGTCTCACCAACCCCAAAGGTTATCCGGTCGCGGTCGCAACCTTTGCGGCACTGCTCTCGGGTCGGCCGGGCGGGCTCGGCTTTGCCCATCTGCCGGCGCTGTTTTTGATGGTGGCGGCGGGCATCGCCGGGGCCGATCTGCTGTTGGTCGCCATTGTCGGCTTGCCGCCTTTCCGTCATTTCCACGCCCGCTACCAGCTTTGGCTCACCCGCGCGGCGGGCGTTTTGTTTCTTGGATTTGGCGTCCACG
The DNA here is from genome assembly GCA_021798915.1 of Pseudomonadota bacterium. GTDB lineage: Bacteria > Pseudomonadota > Alphaproteobacteria > Acetobacterales > Acetobacteraceae > Acidibrevibacterium. The sequence continues at coordinate 1,015 of JAJZBM010000001.1, read as the reverse complement.
CACTCTATCTCGGCGCCCACGCCTTTCTGATCGGCGACCGCCGCAACCGGTGACGCCTCTGCCGGGTGACGGCGTGCGGTGAGCGATGTTTTTTGCTGGCATGGCGCTTGACTTGGCGCGGCGCGGATCGTAGGTTCCGCGCCCTCAGCCGACCTCTCCGATGAGAGGGCGGTCGTTACTCGCAGGCAGAAAAGTCCGCGGCGCCGCAGTTGGTGGTTTCCACCCGCTTCTCAGGCCGCAGGCACGCTTCTTCCGCAGGTCGGGATTTCCCCGGCCGTTGCGGGGGTATGGTGTGACGGTTGTGCCGCGGGGTTTGGCGTGCGTCGTTTGGGGTGGCTGGCCGGGTTTGGGTCGGGACTCCTTTGTTGGGATTGGAAAAGAGGTCTATGCCGACCATCAACCAGTTGATCGCCAAGGGGCGCGAGCCGCGCGGCAAGCGCAACAAGGTTCCTGCCCTGCAGGGCTGTCCGCAGAAGCGCGGCGTTTGCACGCGCGTCTATACGACGACGCCGAAGAAGCCCAACTCGGCCCTGCGCAAGGTGGCGAAGGTGCGCCTGACCAATGGCTATGAGGTGGTGAGCTATATCCCCGGCGAGGGGCATAATCTGCAGGAGCATAGCGTGGTGCTGATCCGTGGCGGGCGCGTCAAGGATTTGCCCGGCGTGCGCTATCACATTCTGCGCGGCGTGCTCGATACCCAAGGCATCGCCAAGCGTCGCCAGCGCCGCTCGCTCTACGGCGCCAAGCGGCCGAAGTGACGGGAGAGAAGCGATGAGTCGCCGCCACCGCGCCGTCAAGCGCGAAACCCTGCCGGACGCGAAGTTCGGCGACGCCGTGATCGCGCGTTTCATGAATGCGCTGATGTATAACGGCAAAAAATCGGTCGCTGAGGGCATCGTCTATGGCGCTCTCGACGTCATGAAGCGGCGCGGCGGGGCGAATGCCGATCCGGTGCGCATGTTTCACGAGGCGCTGGACAATGTGAAGCCGGCGGTGGAAGTGCGTTCGCGCCGGG
>JAJZBM010000019.1 GCA_021798915.1 Pseudomonadota bacterium | reverse complement strand
AATTTCTTCGCTAAAATCAAACAATTCAGGGCTATCGCCACCCGTTATGACAAAACCACCAGGAACTTCCTCGCCGCTGTTCACCTTGTCGCCGCAGAGATTTGGCTAAATTGACGACACGCCCTAGCGTTCAGCACCAGTACGTCAAAACAGGATAAAAATTTTTTGGTTCTTTTTTATAAAAAAGAACGATTTTTCTTTTACGCCCCCGCTGCGATCGTCGGGGGCTTGCCTTCCTCCCTGCTTCGGCCTTCGATGGCGGGCAAAGGTGAGAGGGATCATGGCCAACAAAACCGTGTTCATCGATGGCGAGGCGGGGACGACGGGGCTTGGCATCCGCGCCCGGCTGGAGGGGGTTGCCGGGATCACGCTGCTCCATCTTCCCGAGCGTGAGCGCAAGAACGCCCAGGCGCGGCAGGCGGCGATGGTGGCGGCCGATCTGGTCGTTCTCTGCCTCCCCGATCAGGCGGCACGCGAGGCGGTGGCGCTGGTCGAGGCGCTCGGGGCGAAGGCGCCGCGCATTCTCGACGCCAGTACCGCGCATCGCACCGCGCCGGGCTGGGTCTATGGTTTCCCCGAGCTTGCGGACGAGCAGGCGGCGGCGATCGCCGGCGCGGCGCGCGTCGCCAATCCCGGCTGCTATGCGACCGGCGCCATCGCCCTTCTGCGCCCGCTGGTCGCGGCCGGGCTGATCGCCCCCGATCAGCCTCTCGCGATCAATGCCGTCTCCGGCTATTCCGGCGGCGGGCGGACGATGATCGCGGCGCATGAGGCGGTTTCGGGTCCGGCGTTCGAGCTTTATGCGCTCGGGCTCGAACACAAACACGTGCCGGAGATCATGCGCTATGCCGGGCTCGCGCGGCGGCCGCTTTTCGTCCCCTCGGTCGGGCATTTCCGTCAGGGGATGCTGGTTTCGATCCCGGTATTCCTGGACGAACTTCCCGGGCGACCGGACGGTGCCGCGCTGCGTGCGGCTTTGGCCCGGCATTACCGGGGTGCGGCGCTGATTTCGGTATCCGAGGGAGGGGAGGATAAAATCTCCGCGGAGACGCCGGAGGGCTCCGATGCGATGGAACTCCACGTCTTCGCCCATGAGGGGCATCGCCAGGCGGTTCTGGTGGCGCGGCTCGATAATCTCGGCAAGGGGGCTTCGGGGGCGGCGGTGCAGAACGTGCGCCTGATGCTCGGCCTCGCGGCGGTGGCCGCAAACCAGAAGGAAGTGGATCATGTGCGCTGATTTTTCGGAAAATCATGCGGCGCGCGGGCTCGTCTACAGCCTCGATGGCGTCACGCCGCGCATCCATCCCGAAGCCTGGATCGCACCGGGGGCGATCCTCATCGGCGATATCGAGATCGGGGCGCATTCCAGTGTCTGGTTTCAATGCGTCCTCCGCGGCGACGACAACGCCATCCGCATCGGCGCGCGCTGCAACATCCAGGACGGCACCATCATCCACGTCAACAGTGGCGCGGCCAACGGCACCCCGTTCGCGACCCTAATCGGCGATGACGTCTCGATCGGCCATGCCGCCATCATCCATGCCTGCACCCTGGAACACCGTGCCTTCGTCGGCATGGGCGCGACGGTGCTGGACGGCGCGGTGATCGCGGCGGGCGGGATGCTCGCCGCCGGCGGTCTCCTCGCGCCGGGCAAGCGTATCGGTCCGAATGAACTCTGGGCCGGCGCGCCGGCGCGGCTGAAACGGGTGATGGACGCCGAGGAGCGCGCCCTCTGGGACCGGACGGCGGTGCATTACGCGCGCCTCGCCGAGCGTTTCCGCGCCGGCCTGCGTCCGGCCGGATAGCGAGCGTCCCGCCGGCGGTGGACACGCTCACTCGATTGTGTCCCCGCCTGCCGGCGCCGATCGGCTACCCAGGCGCGGCAATGGGTGTTTTTCCTCGGCAAAGCCGGTGGCGGCACGGTTTGCGTCATGTCGCGACGTTGCGGGCGGTGCTCGCGCTGGTTCTACTCGGCCTGCTCGCCGCCTGCGCGGGCCGGACGCCGGCGCCGACCACCGGGGTCCGGCTTTATGACGGCTACCCCGCCCCCGGCCCGCCCGGCGACCCCTGGGGGCCGTATATTCAGCAAGCTTCGGCGCGTTTCGACATCCCGCAGCGGACTATCCGCGCGGTCATCCAGAAGGAGTCACGTGGCAGGGTGCGGGCGGTCTCGGCGACCGGCGCGCGCGGGCTGATGCAGCTCATGCCGGCGACCTATGCCAAGCTCCGGCGGCAATACGGGCTCGGCGCCGACCCTTTCAACCCGCGTGACAATATCCTCGCCGGCGCCGCCTATCTTCGGGAAATGCGCGAGGCGGTGGGCGAGGCCAATATGCTCGCAGCCTACAATGCCGGGCCGGAGCGGGTGGTCGCGCACATCAAGTCTGGCGTGCCTCTGCCCAATGAGACCCGCGCCTATGTCAATCCCGCGACCGCGCCCTGATGGACTTATCCCGGCTGGATCTTACCCCGGCGGGGCGAGGAGTGCGGGAAGTTCGGCGAGGGAGGTCACTTCGTGATCCGGCGCCCCCGGGAGGCGCTCGCGGCGCTGGCCATAGCGGTTGCACCACACCACGCGCATCCCGAACGCCGAGGCCGCATAGGCATCCCAGGCGTTGGAGGATTGAAACGAAACCTGCGCCGCGCCTAGGCCGAGCTTTTCCAGGCTGTATTCGTAAACCCGCGGATGGGTCTTGAATACCTGCACCGCGTCGGCCGAGAACACGGCATCGAAAAGCGTCTCCAGTCCGGCGTTGCGTATCGCCGCGTCCAGCATCGCCGGCGTGCCATTGGAGAGAATGGCGGTCGTGAACCCGGCCTGGCGCAGGGCGCGCAATGTCTCGGGCACTTCAGGAAACGGGGACAGGCTGAGATAAAGCGCCATCAGACGCGCCTGCCGCTCCGGCGAGGCGAGGCCGAGGCTGTCGAGCGCGAAATCCAGCGCGTCATTCGTCACCTGCTCGAAATCGGCATAACGCCCCTGCAAGCTGCGGAGCCAAGTGTATTGCAACTGCTTGTCACGCCACAGCGTGGTGAGCGCGCTGCGTTGGCCCTCGGGAATGTCCGGACAGCGCGCGGCGGCGGAGGCGAAGTCGAAAATCGTGCCATAGGCGTCGAAGAGACAGGCGCGAATGCCAAGGATCTGGCGCATCATACGGCCTCACATGGGGTGGAATGTCATCAAACGCCCGGATCGGCGATCGGGCAAGGCCCGGTCGCGGCGCGGCGGCGTGGCGCCGCTTTGTCCCTGCCGGGGGAGCGACTATAACCCGCCTCTTCCGAATGCCACGAAAGAATCCCGCCATGAACGCCGAGCCCCACTCCACCGCGCCACGCCGCACCGCGCGGCCCGCCCATGCCCTGCGCCAGGTTTCGCTCGAGCCCGGCTTCGCCCGCCATGCCGAGGGTTCCTGTCTCATCCGCGCCGGCGGGACCGAGGTTCTGTGCGCCGCCAGCGTCGAAGGCCGGGTGCCCGGCTTCCTGCGCGGCACCGGCCAGGGCTGGATCACGGCGGAATACGGTATGCTGCCGCGCGCCACCCACACCCGCGGCGACCGCGAAGCCGCGCGTGGCAAGCAATCCGGCCGCACCCAGGAGATCCAGCGCCTGATCGGCCGCGCCCTCCGCGCCGTCGTCGATCGCGCGGCGCTCGGTGAAATGACCATCACCCTCGATTGTGACGTGCTCAACGCCGATGGCGGCACGCGCTGCGCCGCGATCACCGGCGGCTATGTCGCGCTCGCGCTCGCCTTGCGCCATCTGGAGCGCATGCGGGTGATCAAGGCCTCGCCGCTCCGTGGCCAGGTGGCGGCGGTTTCCTGCGGCATCGTCGCTGGCGAGGTCGTGCTCGATCTCGACTACGCCGAGGATTCGAACGCCGAGGCCGACGCCAATTTCGTCCTCACCGACCAGGGCGGCCTCGTCGAAGTGCAAGCGACCGCCGAGGGAAAGCCGTTTTCCGAGGCCGAACTCACCGCTCTGCTCGGCCTCGCCCGCGCCGGCACGGCGGAACTCTTCGCTCTCCAGCGCGCCGCCCTCGCCTGATGGCCCGCCGCCTCGCCTCCGGCGCCCGCCTCGTCCTTGCCAGCCACAACAAGGGCAAGCTCGTCGAAATCGCCGAGCTGCTCCGCACGCCAGACGGGACGCCACGCGTCGCGCTGATCTCCGCCGGGGACCTCGGTCTGCCCGAACCCGAGGAGACCGCGCCGGATTTCGCCGGGAATGCGACAATCAAGGCGCAGGCGGCGGCGCAGGCGAGCGGTCTGCCGGCGCTCGCCGACGATTCCGGTTTCTCGCTCGCCGCCCTGGGGGGCGAGCCGGGCATTTACTCGGCGCGTTGGGCCGGACCCACGAAGGATTTCGCCGCCGCCATGGCGGAAGTCGCGCGCCGGCTCGGCGATGCGCCTGACCGGCGGGCCTGGTTCACCTGTGCGCTCACGCTTGCCTGGCCGGATGGCGAGACCGCGACCTTTCTCGGCCGCAGTGAGGGCCACGTCGTCTGGCCGCCGCGCGGCACGCATGGCTTCGGATATGATCCGATTTTCGTCCCGCTCGGTGAGCGTGAGACCTATGGCGAAATGCTGCCGGCGCGCAAACATGCAGCGAGCCACCGCGCCCGCGCTTTTGCCGCCCTACTCGCGGCGGTATTTTCCGAATAAACTGGGCGCATGCAGGAAAGCGAGACCAAGCCATGATCAAACTGTTTTCCACCGCCAAGACGACGGACGAGATATTCCCGGTGCAAAAATCGCCCGAGGAATGGCGCGCCAGCCTCACCCCGGCGCAATTCGCGGTTTTGCGCGACCATGCGACCGAGCGCGCCGGCACCAGCCCGCTCAATGGCGAGAAGCGCTCCGGGGTTTTCCGCTGCGCCGGCTGTGGCGCACCATTATTCTCATCCGCGACGAAATTCGAGAGCGGCACCGGCTGGCCGAGCTTCTTCGCTCCGATCGCCGAAAACGCCATCGGCGCGCGCGAGGATCGCAGCCTGTTCATGACCCGGACCGAAACCCATTGCGCGCGCTGCGGCGGCCATCTCGGCCATGTCTTCGAGGACGGCCCGGCGCCGACCGGGCTCCGCTACTGCATGAACGGCGCGGCACTCACTTTCATGCCGGAAGATAAGAAAGAATAAGAGAAAATGGTTCTTTTTTGAAGAAAAGAACCAAAAACTTTCTACACGAAAGCGGCGTGGGTGAGGGCGCCAGTGTAGCCGACCAAAGTCACTTGTGTGTGATCGGGGAGGGTGAAACTGGTCGAGCCATTGGCGACGGTGGCGCTGGCAACCGCGTTCGTTGCCGTGCCGCTCGCATAGCCGTTCAAAACGAACGCGGCATTGGTCGGGTTGAAGCCATTGATATCAACCGTGCCGCCGGACTGGCCGTTGACCAAACCGATCAATGTGTAGCTGCTGGAATCATAGATCGTGTTGGTGCCGCTGCCGGCCTGGACATAATCTATGCCTGCGCTGCCGTAGATGGTGTTGTTGCCGGCGCCGGTGAAGATGTAGCTCGAATCGGTGTCGCTGTTGCCGCCGTAGATGGTGTTGTTGCCGGCAACCGGGATCACCCAGTTGGTCGCGCCGGAAGAATTCAGCGGCCCACCATAGATGTTTCCGGTCGCGTTCTGATTACCGAACATGTAGCTCGTGCCGCTCGCGCTGCCGATCAGCGTATCGGCGGTCGCGTTCGGCCCGGCGACGATGATGTTGCCGGAGCCTTCGCCATAGACGATGTCATCGGCGCTCTGCGCGACCAGCGCATTATTGCCGCCGGTGCCGCCGACCAGCTCCTCGCCGGTGCTGGTGCCGCCGAACGCGGTGACGTTGCCGGTCGCGCCGAACACGCTGAGCGCGCCGGCGCCGCCGACCACCGTGCCGGTGCCGCCGGGGAGGCTCGAATTGCTGGTCGAGCCGTCGATGAAGGTGAGGCTGGAAGCGTCGCCGAAGGTGAGCGCCGAGCCGATCGCCTGCACGGTTTCCGCGCCCCCGCTGCCCACGACGCTGGTGCCGACGATGGTGTCGGCGCCTTCGGAATAGACGATATTCTGGCCAGAGCCGAGGAACATGAGATTGGATTGCGCGCTGCCGGTGATGGTGTCGTTGCCGGCCGCGGCGACGATGGTGTTGACCCCGCCCTCGAAATCGAAATACCAGCTTTCGATCCCGGTGGTTCCGGTCTGCACCACATTATCGCCGCCGGCGAAAGCCGCCTCGCCGGTCGCGCCATTGACACTCATCGTCGTCCCGGCATTCGAATTGACGATATATTGCAGGGAAGGGTCGGAATCGTTGATCGTCACCGGCACCGTGCTCGCATTGACGACGGCATAGACATTCTGGGTGGAGAGATCGAGCGTCGAGAGGCCGGGCGTCTGGAAATCGGCGAAAAGCGCCGTCGGCGCGGAAGGGTTGGGCAGGCCGAGAGCGATCTGGCTGGGATCGGTGATGAAATCCGATTGCTGTGTCGAGGCGAAATTTTCGATCGGCGAGACGAAGGTCGCATTGACGTAATTCGCCGAATTGGCGCTCGGGAAGGGGATGGTCACCGAATCGCCATTATTGTCATAGGGAATGATGAGATTGGCCCCGGTCACGGTTCCAGACATGTCCTGCTCTCCCTTGCGCGTCGCGGCATTTGCCGTGGCACTTTTTTGGCGTCCCCCCCTCCGGATGCAAGCGCGGAAAGCCGATTGTTGCGGCAATTTAACCTCACATTCCGGCGATGCGGGGTTTTGACCTTTGCCAGCGCGCGCGCCAGATTGAGCGCCGATCTGAAACCAAGACCAAAGGAGCGGTCTCGTGCAGCCGAAGAAAATCCATCATAAATTGAGCGTCTCGCCCCAGATCGCACCCGAGGATTACGCGCAACTGGCGGCGTCCGGCGTGCGCGCGGTCATCAACAATCGCCCCGATAACGAGGATCCCGGGCAGATTCCGGCATCCGAGGCGGCCAAGCTCGCGGCCAAGCACGGGCTGGCTTATCACCATATTCCGATCACCACCGCCGAGATCCCGGCCGAGGCGGTCAAGCGCTTCGGCGAGGTGCTGGAGAATGCGCCCGGTCCGGTGCATGCGCATTGCCGCTCCGGCATGCGTTCGGCGCTGCTCTGGGCGCTGCATCAGGTTCAATCGGGAAAGATGACCGCGGAAGAGGCCTGTGCCGCGGCCTCGGCGCATGGCTTCGATCTTCGCGCCCCGGTCGCTCATCACAGCGCGCGGCTCGGGCACACCGCGAAGCGATCCTGACCGCGCGTGGCGGGATCGGGGCCGGTCCTCGCGCTCCTCTGCGGCGGGGTGGTCGGCTTCGTGCTCGGCCTGATCGGCGGCGGCGGTTCGATTCTGGCCACCCCTTTGCTGCTCGCCGTGGTCGGTCTGCCGCCGCATCAGGCGATCGGCACCGGGGCGTTGGCGGTCGCGGTCAATGCCTTCGCCAATCTCGCGAGCCACGCCCGCGCCGGCCATGTGCGCTGGCGGCGTGCGGCGATTTTCGCGCTGGTCGGCGCCGTTGGCGCGGCGCTCGGCTCGACCCTCGGCAAGGCGTTCGATGGCGAGCGTCTGCTCGTTTTATTCGCGCTCCTGATGCTGGCGGTCGGCCTGCTCGCGCTCCGCGATCAGCGCGCCGCACCGGGGGAGGTGCGGGCCCGCCCGCTCGTGCGACAGGTCCCGCGTTTGGCCGGAACCGGCTTCGCGGTCGGGCTGCTCGCCGGGTTTTTCGGCATCGGTGGCGGCTTTCTCATCGTCCCCGGCCTGCTCTTCGCGACTGATTTCAGCATGATCGAGGCGGTCGGCTCGTCGCTGCTTTCGGTGGGTACCTTCGGCCTGACGGCGGCGGTGAATTACGCGCTCTCCGGTCTCGTCGCCTGGGCGGTTGCGGCGGAATTCGTCGCCGGTGGCGTCGGCGGCGGCCTGCTCGGCCTCGCGCTCGCGCGCCGTCTCGCCGCCCGCCGCTCGGCACTGCGCCGGGTCTTCGCGGTGATCGTGCTGGTGGTCGGCGCCTATCTTCTGGTTCGCGCCGGGCGCGCCGCCGGCTGGATGTGAGTGACACGATGAAGACCGGGCGACCGATCGATCGGATTGATCGATCCTAGCGAAACCTTTCGTTTGATCGTGGCGGCCTTCCATGGCTTGCTGCCGCCATCGGAATCACCGATGAAAAAGGAGAACGCCTTGCGACAGATTCTTTCCCGTCTCCGCCCGTTCGCCCTCGGCCTCGTGCTGGCGGCGTTCGGCCTCGCCCTCGCGGCCGGCCCGGGCCACGCGCAGATGCAAGCGCCACCCGGCTATTACAAGGACCAGAAGGTCGTCTATCACAATGACGGCGGCACCCCCGACAACGCCGCCTATTTCCGCAAGCTGCTCACCAATATTCGCAATCACGTCAATGCGGTGGGCAAGGATCACGTCGAAATCCGGGTCGTCGATCATGGTGACGGGCTGATCCTGTTTCAGCTCGCCAATCAGGACGCAGATTTCGCCAAGCGCATCGACGCGCTCAAGGCGGTGGGGGTGAAATTCCTCATCTGCGGCAACACCCTCACCGAGCGCCATATCGACTGGCATACGCTCTACGGCGTGAAGGAAGGTGATCTGGTGCCGAGCGGGGTTGCCGAACTCGCGCGCCTGCAAGGCATGGGCTACGCCTATATCCATCCCTGAGCGGTGAAAACGGGCAGGGGGCCGTGACCCCTGCCCGGAGCCCGCCACTCAGCGGAAAAACACCACCCAGACGAGGACGAGCGCCGGAATGAGGGCGAGCGCGGCGCGGGCGATATAGCCGAAAAAGCCCGGCATCCTGACGCCGCTGCGGGCGGCGATCGTGCGGATCATCATGTTCGGCGCGTTGCCAATATAGCTTAGTCCGCCGAACAGCACCGCGCCGGCGCTGATCGCGGTGAGCGCCGTATCCGGCGGCAGGCCTTCCCCACTCGCCTCGCGGAAGAAAATCAGATAGGTCGGCGCATTGTCGAGAAACGCCGAGGCGAGGCCGGTTCCCCAAAAATTGAGGCCGGGCGAGAGCGGCCCTGCCGACGCCGCCGCCAGCAGGCCGAGAACCGGGGTGATGGTGATGAAAATCGCCGGAAACAGCGTCGCGATCTCGACCATCGGTGCCCATTCGAAGAGATTGGCCTCGCGCACCGCGCGCGGCGTGGTCACGCTGGCGAGCCAGGCGATGGCGAGGAACAGCAGGCTCGCCGCCAGCCGCTCCCCGGCGATATCGGCGCCGAACACCCGCAGCGTGCCGGGATGCCAGACCGCTTGCCCCAAGACGGCGACGTTGATGATCGCGATCAGCGCGATATTCCCGCGCCCACGCAGCCGAAACGGCGGATGCGGGGCGGGCGGCACCTCGCCCCGGCTGAGACGCCGGTCGAGAAGGTAGAACCCGAGCAGCAGCGGCAGCGTGAAAACCGCGAGCGGCAAAGCGAGATGGCGGAGCGGCCAGAAAAACGGCACCCCCTGGAGGAAGCCGATATAAAGCGGCGGGTCGCCAAGCGGGGACAGCGCGCCGCCGGCATTGCCGACGAGAAGGATCAACGCCACCACGATGGGAATTTTTTGCGCCCGATGCGCATTGGCGCGAAGGAGCGGGCGGATCAGCACCATCGACGCGCCGGTGGTGCCGATCACCCCGGCGAGCAAGGTGCCGGCGGCGAGCCAGGCGGTGTTGCTCGCCGGCGTCCCACCCGGCCCGCCGCGGATCAGAATGCCGCCGGTCGTGGCATAGAGTGCGAGCAGCACGGTGACGAAGGGCAGATATTCGGTGAGCAGCGCCGACCACGCCTCGGTGAAGGCGGCGCGTGGCCCATCATGGACGGCGAGTGGGACGAGAAAGAGCAGGCTCCAGGCCAAGACGATCACGCCGAGCCAGCGATGCCAGATCCTCGGCGCTAGCATCGGGAACAAAGCGATCGAGAGCAGCAGCCCGGCGAAGGGCAGGGCCTCGAAAACGGGCGGCGGTTGCATGGCGGGTAGGGTGCAAGTAACCTTCGTCCGGCGCAACCGGGCGGCGGCACGAGGATGCATTTGATGGTGACAAGGAACGAACCTCGATGGATATGACGGGCGAGCGGCGCATTCCGGCGCCACGCGAGACGGTCTGGGCGGCGCTCAATGATCCGGAAGTGCTGAAAGCCGCGATCCCGGGCTGCGAGAGCCTGGAAAAAACCTCCGAGACCGAGATGAAGGCGACCGCGTCGGTAAAAATCGGGCCGATTTCGGCGCGTTTTACCGGTAAGGTGCAATTGTCCGATATCGATCCGCCAAACGGCTACACCATCGGCGGGGAAGGGCAGGGCGGGGTCGCCGGCTTCGCCAAGGGCGGCGCCAAGGTGCGTCTCGACCCCGATGGCGAGGCGACGCTGCTCCGCTATGAAGTCAATGCCCAGGTCGGCGGCAAGATCGCCCAGCTCGGCGCGCGCTTGATCGATGCGACGGCGAAATCCATGGCCGATCAGTTTTTCAATCGCTTCACCGCCCACCTGACCCCGCCGGAAGCGGTGCCGGCGGAAGCGGCGGCCGAATCCGCGCACGCGGCTCCGGCGCTGCCGCGCGAGACCACGGGCCTGCCGATGGTCGTCTGGATCGGCGGCGTCATTTTCCTCGCGATCCTGCTCCTCCTGTTCGGGCCATTGCTCTAGTGGCGGATCATGCTTCGGCCATGCCGCACAATGTCGCGCAGACCATGGCGCTGCTGGCGGGCGGCGGTTATATCGCCGATGCCGATCTCGCGACCACCGTCCACCTCGCCCTCGTCATGGGCCGGCCGCTGTTTCTCGAAGGCGAGCCCGGCACCGGCAAGACCGAGATCGCCAAGGTGCTGGCCGAGGGGCTTGGGCGCCGGCTGGTGCGGCTGCAATGCTATGACGGGCTCGATCTCCAGGCGGCGGCCTATGAATGGGACCATGCGCGGCAATTGATGGCGATTCGGCTCGCCGAGGCCGCCGGCGAGGCGGATCGTGATCTGCTGGCGGGCTCGATCTATGGCCGTGAATTCCTGCGCGAGCGGCCGCTGCTTTCGGCGATCGACCCCTCGCTGCCGCCCTCCGTGCTGCTGATCGACGAACTCGATCGCGCCGATGAGCCGTTCGAGGCCTTCCTCCTCGAATTGCTCGCCGATTTTCAGATCACCGTGCCCGAATACGGCACCATCCGGGCGAGCGCGCCGCCGCCGGTGGTGATCACCTCGAACCGCACCCGCGAGGTTCATGACGCGATCCGCCGCCGCTGCCTCTATCACTGGGTCGACTACCCCGATGCCGCCCGCGAACGGGCGATTCTCGCCCGCAAGGCCCCCGATGTCCCGGCCCTTCTCTCAGCCCAGGTGGTTGCTTTCGTCCAGCGTCTGCGAGGGGAGGAGCTGTTCAAGCTCCCCGGTGTCGCCGAGACGATCGATTGGGCGAATGCGCTGCGCACGCTTGACCAGCACGTGCTGAGCCCTGGCGCGGTCGATGAAACGCTCGGTGTTTTATTGAAATATCAAGATGATATCGGAAAAATTCGCGGCGCCGAGGCAGCCCGATTGGTGACCGAGGCAAAGGACTCGGCCGAGGTTTCATGAGCGCGGCCGAACCGGGCCGCCTGCGCGATAACGTCGCCGAGTTTGCGCGCCTTCTCCGCCGCGCCGGCCTTCCCGTCGGCCCGGCCGAGACGCTGGCCGCCGCCGAGGCGCTGACCCGGATCGATCTCGGCGCCAAGACCGAGGTCAAGGCGGCGCTCGCGGCGACGATGGTGCATCGGCGCGAGCATCGCGAAATTTTCGACCAGGCCTTCGCGCTTTTCTGGCGTGACCCCGCCGCCGCCCGCCACGCGCTCGCCATGGCGCTGATGGAAAAGCGCAAGGAGGTGGAACGCAAGCCCCCGCCCGCCGCGCGCCGCGTCGCCGAGGCCTTCGCCCGCCCGCGTGATCAGGCGCCCGACCCGCGCGATGAGCCGCCGCGTTTCGACGCCACTCTCACCGCCAACGCCGCCGAGCGGTTGCAGACGATGGATTTCGAGGCCATGGGGGCCGACGAGATCGCACTCGCCAAACGTGAAATCCGCCGCCTCGTGTTGCCCCTCGATGCCCGCCGCATCCGCCGCCGCCACGCCGATCCCCTGGGGCCCGAAACCGATCTCCGCGCGACCCTCCGCCAGAGTCTGCGCCAGGGTGGCGAGATCCTGACGCTCGCCCATGCCAGACGTGTCGAACGTCCGCCGCCACTCGTCGTGATTTGCGACATTTCCGGATCGATGGCGCGTTATGCCCAGATTTTGCTGCATTTTTTGCACGCCGTCAGCAATGAGCGGGCGCGCGTGCAAGTGTTTTTGTTCGGAACCCGGCTCTCGAACATCACCCGCCAACTGCGCTATCGCGATGCCGAGGTCGCCTTTCAGATGGTCGCCCATGCGGTGCCGGACTGGTCGGGTGGGACCAGGATCGGGGAGGCGCTGGCGAATTTCAACCAGCGCTGGGCGCGGCGCGTGCTTGGCCAGGGGGCGATCGTGCTGCTGGTGACCGACGGGCTGGACCGTGATGGCGCCGTCGGGCTCGCCGAAAACATGGATCGCCTGCGCCGCTCCTGCCGCCGGCTGATCTGGCTCAATCCGTTGTTGCGCTGGGACGGGTTTCAACCCAAATCACAAGGCGTGCGGGCGATGCTGCCCTATGTCGATGAGTTTCGCCCGGTGCATAATCTCGCCAGCCTGCGCGGGCTGATCGACCTGCTCTCCCGCCCGGCGCCGGCCCGCGAGCGGATCATGGCGTTGGCTTCGTGAGGGTGAAAATGAATCAGATCGAACAAGTGGAAGACGTGCTGGCGATCGCGGAGGCCTGGCGCGCCGCCGGCGAGACCGTGGCGCTGGCGACGGTGACCGAAACCTGGGGCTCATCGCCGCGCCCGGCCGGCAGCCAGATGGCGATCACGGCGAGCGGGCGGATGGCGGGCTCGGTCAGCGGCGGCTGCATCGAGGGCGCGGTCGCCGAGGCGGCACGCGAGACGATGACCAGCGGGGTGCCGCGCCTTCTCGATTTCGGCGTGACCCATGAACGCGCCTGGGAGGTCGGGCTTGCTTGCGGCGGCAAGGTCAAGGTGTTCGTCGAGGCCCTGGCATGACGCCGGCGCTGCTCGCCGCCCTGCAAGCGGCGCGGGCGGAAAAGCGCCCGGTGGTTCTGGCGACGCGGCTTCCCGATGGCGCGCAGAGTCTGCTCCCTGACCCGGCGGCGCCGGCGCCTCTCGCCGAGGCGGCGGCGCGGGCGCTGCGCGATGATGTCTCAGGGCCGGTGATTCTGGGGGAAGAAAACTGGTTTCTCCATGCCTATAACCCGCCGCCGCGATTGGCCATCGTCGGCGCCGTCCATATCGCACAGGCGCTGGCGCCGATGGCGGCGGGGCTCGGCTTTGGCGTGACCGTGATCGACCCACGTGGCGCGTTTGCGACCAGCGAACGCTTCCCCGGCGTCACCATCACCACCGCCTGGCCGGACGAGGCGATGGACGCATTCGCGCCCGACACCCGCAGCGCCATCGTCACGCTGACCCATGACCCCAAGCTCGACGACCCGGCGCTCGACGCCGCCCTGCGCTCGCAGGCGTTCTATATCGGCGCCCTCGGCTCGCGCAAAACCCACGCGGCACGGCTCAAGCGCCTGCGCGCGCTCGGCCATGACGAGGCCGGCCTGGCGCGCATCCACGGCCCGGTCGGGCTCGACATCGAGGCCGTCAGCGCGCCGGAAATCGCGCTCTCCATCCTCGCCGAAATCGTCGCGGTGCGGCGCGGTGCGGCGATGGGGCAGAAGGCGGCGGCGTGATTTTCGGCAGCCTCACGCTCGATGAGGCCGAGGGGGCGATTCTCGCGCATACGCTTCGCCTCCCCGCCCGGGTGATCAAGAAAGGCACGGTCCTCGATCACGACGCCATCGCCGCCTTGCGCGCCGCCGGCCTCGGCCAGGTGATCGCGGCGCGGCTGGAGCCCGGCGATATCGGCGAGAACGAAGCGGCGAGCCGGCTCGCCGCCGCTCTGACCCGCGCCAATGTCAAGGCCAGCCGCGCTGGCACCGGGCGGGTCAACCTTCTCGCGACCGAGGCCGGCCTGTTTCGTGTCTCTCGCGCCGCGGTGGACCGGCTGAACATGGTCCACGAAGCGCTCACCCTCGGCACTCTCCCGGATGCAACGCCGGTCACGGCGGGGGAGATGGTCGCCACCGTCAAAATCATCCCGTTCGCCGTCCCCGGCGCCTTGCTCACCGAGGTTGAGGCGCGGGCGCGGGCGGAGGCGGCCATTCTCGCCGTCCATCCCTTTCGTCCGCTCACCGCCGGCCTGGTGGTGAGCGAATTGCCGGGGCTCAAGGAAAAAGCGGCGCAAAACATCATCGCCGCGACCGAGGCGCGCCTCGCCGCGCTCGGCGGGCGGGTTCTGCCGGCGCTCCGCGCGCCGCACGAGGCGGGGCCGATCGCCGAGGCGCTGGCGCGGCTCCGCGCCGATGGCGCCGATTTGCTGCTGGTCGCCGGCGCCTCGGCCGTCGTCGATCGGCGCGATGTCGGGCCGATGGCGATCCTGCGCCTGGGCGGCGAAATCCGCCATTTCGGTATGCCGGTCGATCCCGGCAATCTGATCTGCATCGGCCGCATCGGCGCTGTTCCGGCCCTCGTTCTCCCCGGCTGTGCCGGCAGCCCGAAGCCGAACGGCATCGATTTCGTCCTCCGCCGGCTCGCCGCCGGGCTCGATGCCGGCCCCGACGAGGTGATGGCGATGGGGGTGGGGGGTCTGCTCAAGGACGTTGCCATCCGCGGCCTGCCGCGCGCCCGCGCCGTCGCACAGGAAGACGATCCGCCGCCCGCCGCCGAGCCGCGGCGCCCGTCGGTCGCCGCCATCGTGCTCGCCGCCGGGCAGTCTTCGCGCATGGCGCCCCACCACAAGCTTCTGCTGCCCGACCGCGCCGGCAAGCCGATGATCGCCCGCGTCGTCGATAACCTGCTATCCTCGCCGGCGCGGCCGATCCTCGTCGTGGTCGGCCACCGCGCCGAGGACATCAAAGCGGCGCTCGCCGGCCGCCCGGTCACCTTCGTTCCCGCCGCCGATTACGCCGAAGGCCTCGCCGCCAGTCTCCGCACCGGCATCACCGCGCTGCCCGATGCGGCGCGGGCGGCGCTGATCTGCCTCGGCGACATGCCGCTGGTGACGGCGCGGGTCATCGAACGGCTGATCGATGCCTACGACCCCGATGAAGGGCGGCTGATCGTGGTTCCGACGCATCACGGCCGCCGGGGCAATCCGGTGCTCTGGGACCGGCATTTTTTCCCGGAAATCACGGCGCTCGGCGGCGATGGCGGGGCGAGGCGCCTGCTCGATGCCCATCTCGAAGCGGTCACCGAGGTCGATCTGCCGGAAGATTCGGTGCTGCGCGATTTCGACACCGTCGAGAGTCTGGCGACGCTCCCCGAACGGCTGCGGCCGGCATTGTCGTAAGAAAAAGCGCTTTCCTCGCCCTCAGAAAATCTGCTCGCCGTGGAGGACGATATCGAGCCCCTCGCGCTCCTCGTCGCGCGTGACCCGGAGGCCGACGGCGAGATCGGTGATCTTCAGCAGAACCCAGCTCGCCGCGCCACACCAAAGGATGGTCGCACCGACCGCGATCGCTTGGACGCGAAGAAGGGGCAGCCCGCCGACATAGGCGCCGGCCGGACTGGCCGTGGTCGCGGTGAGCGGCCCGAAGGCGAACCAGCCGGTGGCGAGGGTGCCGATGATGCCGCCGACACCGTGCACGCCGAACGCGTCGAGACTGTCATCATAGCCGAGCGCCGCCTTGAGGCTGGTCGCGCACCAGAAACAAGCCACCCCGGTGACCAGCCCGAGGCCGAGAGCGGGGCCGGGGAGCACGAACCCGGCCGCCGGGGTGATGGCGACGAGACCGGCGACGGCCCCGGAAATCGCCCCGAGAACCGAGGGTTTGCCACGCAGGAACCATTCGCTGAAGGTCCAGCTCAGGGTTCCGCCGGCGGCCGAAATCTGCGTCACCAAGACCGCGAGGCCGGCGCGACCATTCGCCCCCATGGCGCCGCCGGAGTTGAAGCCGATCCAGCCGACCCAGAGCAGCGAGGCGCCGACCACCGCGTAGCTCAGATTCCACGGCGCCATGTTCTCCTGGCCGTAGCCGATGCGGCGGCCGAGCATCAGCGCGCAGACCAGGCCGGAAATGCCGCAATTGATCTCCACCACCGTGCCGCCGGCGAAATCGGCGACCCCCAATTGCGCAAGCCAGCCATTCGGCGCCCATACCCAATGCGCGAGCGGGGCATAGACCACCAGCGACCAAAGCGTGAAAAACATCAGCAGCGCCGAAAATTTCATCCGATCGGCACAGCTTCCGGTAACCACCGCCGGGGTGATGATGGCGAAAGCCATCTGGAACATCAGAAACACCGATTCGGGAATCGTCGTCGGCTGCGCGGCGGCGGTGCCGGCGCCGAGCGTGAACGGCTTGTCCCAAGTCTCGGCGATCCCGTTCAGGAATAGCCGCGAGAGATCACCGAGCCAGGCATTGCCGTTGGTGAAGGCGAGGGAATAGCCGGCGATCATCCAGACGACGGTCATCGCCGCGCAGAGGATGAAGGATTGCATCATGATCGCGAGCACGTTCTTCTTGCGGACCATGCCGGCATAAAACAGCGCGAGGCCGGGGACGGTCATCAGCAGCACGAGCACGGTGCAAACCAGAACCCAGGCGACATCGCCCGGAACGATGTGTGGCACGAGCCGTTTCCTTGCGTGTGATTTCTATTGCGACGGTTCGATCCGGTGCCGCGCTCAGGCGCGCAGCACCGCCGCCGGGGTTAGCGCCTCAGGCAGGTATTTCACGTAATCCTTCGGCACCACCTGCCAGAAATGCGGCAGCGAGCGATCCCATTCATGGAGGATCATGGCGGCGTAACGGCTCGCGGTTTCTTCGACATGGCGCGCGATGAGGGCGCGCAGCACCGCTTCCCAATGGCTGGTCGCAACGCGCTGCCATGACAGCGTCTCGGGGTTGAGGCGTTTTTCGAACATGCCCGCCGGGTCATAGACGAAGGCCATGCCGCCGGTGAAGCCGGCGCCGAAATTATCACCGACCGCGCCGAGAATGACCACCGTGCCGCCGGTCATGTATTCGCAGCCATTGGCGCCGCACCCCTCGACCACCGCGACCGCGCCGGAATTACGCACGGCAAAACGCTCGCCCGCTTGCCCGGCGGCAAAGAGCGTGCCCGAGGTCGCGCCGTAGAGGACGGTATTGCCGATGATGGTGTTATCGGGGCTGTGCAGGGTCGAGGACGGCGCTGGACGGACGACAATCGTCGCCCCTGAAAGCCCCTTGCCGACATAATCATTCGCGTCGCCGAACACTTCCAATTTGAGCCCGCGCACCGCGAACGCTCCGAGCGACTGGCCGGCCGAGCCGCGCAGGCGCACCGTGACGTGATCGGGTTGCAAATGCGCGCGGCCGAGCTTGCGGACGATCTTGGACGAGAATTTGGTGCCGACGGCGCGATGAGTGTTGCGGATGGTATATTGCAACTGCATCTTCTCGCCGTGCTCGAAAAACGCCGAGGCGTCGGCGATCATCTGCGCATCCAGCGTCTCCGGCACCTCGTTCCGCCCGCTCACCGTGCAATAGCGCGCATAGGGGCCGGGATCGGCCTGCACCAGCAATGGGTTGAGATCGAGATCGTCGAGAATCTCGGCGCCGCGGCTGACCTGATGCAGCATGTCGGTGCGGCCGATCACCTCGGCGAGCGAGCGCACCCCGAGGGAGGCGAGAATGCCGCGTACATCCTCGGCGATGAAGGAGAAGAGATTGATCACTTTCTCCGCCGTGCCTTCGAATTTGGCGCGCAGAGCCTCGTCCTGGGTGCAGACGCCGACCGGGCAGGTGTTGGAATGGCATTGCCGCACCATGATGCAGCCCATGGCGATCAGCGAGGTGGTGCCGATGCCGAATTCCTCCGCCCCCAGCATCGCCGCGATCACCACGTCGCGCCCGGTCTTGATGCCACCATCGGTGCGCAGCTTCACGCGGTGGCGGAGGCGGTTCAGCATCAACACCTGATGCGTCTCCGAAAGCCCCATTTCCCACGGGAGCCCCGCATATTTGATCGAGCTTTGCGGACTGGCCCCGGTGCCGCCGGCATGGCCGGAGATCAGGATGGCGTCGGCTTTGGCCTTGGCGACGCCGGCGGCGATGGTGCCGATGCCGCTCCGCGCGACCAGCTTCACGCAAACCGTCGCCTCGGGGTTGATCTGCTTCAGATCATAGATCAGTTGCGCCAGATCCTCGATCGAATAAATGTCGTGATGCGGCGGCGGGCTGATCAGCATGACGCCTGGGGTCGCGTGGCGGAGTTTCGCGATCAGTTCGGTGACTTTGAAGCCGGGCAATTGCCCGCCCTCGCCGGGTTTGGCACCCTGCGCCACCTTGATCTCGATCTCGCGACAATTATTGAGATATTCGGCGGTGACGCCGAAGCGGCCGGAGGCGATCTGCTTGATCGCGGAGGACGCATTGTCGCCGTTCGGGCGCGGAACGGCGCGGGCCGGATCCTCGCCGCCTTCGCCGGAATCCGAGCGCGCGCCGATGCGGTTCATCGCGATGGACAGCGTCTCATGCGCCTCCGGGCTCAGGGCGCCGAGCGAAATCCCAGGCGCGAGCAGGCGCTTTCTGATTTCGGTGATGCTTTCCACCTCATCGATCGCAATCGGCGTCCGCCCGCCGCGGAAATCGAGCAGATCGCGGAGCGCGATCGGCGGCATTTTGCGCACCATCTCGGCATAGCGGCGATAGGTGGTATAGCTGTCGGTCGCGACCGCGGTCTGCAATGTGTGGATCAGCCCGGCCTCGAAACCATGCGCCTCGCCGCGCCGGCGAAGTTTGTAGAGCCCGCCGATGGGAAGCGTTCCCGCCTCGCCCTGCCACGCGGTCTTGTGCAGATCGAACACGCGCCGCGCGATGCCGGCAAGCCCGATCCCGGAAATGCGCGATGGCATGCCGGGGAAAAACTCCGCGACCAGGGCACGCGACAATCCGATCGCCTCGAAATTATAGCCGCCGCGATAAGACGAGATCACCGCGATGCCCATCTTCGACATCACTTTCAAAAGCCCCTTATCGACCGCTTTCTTATAGCGCTGGACAGCGGTTTTGAGCGACATATCGCCGAACAGGCCACGCCGCTGGCGATCCGCGATCGCCGCCTCCGCGAGATAGGCATTCACCGTCGTCGCGCCGACGCCGATGAGGACGGCAAAATAATGCACGTCATGGCATTCGCCGGCGCGCACGTTGAGCGAGGTGAAGGTGCGCAGACTCTGGCGCACGAGATGCGTATGAACGGCGCCGGTCGCCAAGATCATCGGGATCGGCGCGCGGTCCTCGGACAGCGCCTCGTCGGTCAGGATGACATGGGTCGCGCCGGCGCGCACCCCTTCCTCGGCCTCGCGGCGGGTGCGATCGAGTGCCGCGCGCAACCCGGCTTCGGCCTCGGCGACCGGAAACGTGCAGTCAACGACGACCGCCGACGCCCCCATATAGGCGGCCATCGCCTGAAACTCGGCGTTCGAGAGCACCGGGCTTTCGAGCTGCAACAAATCGCACTGGCTCGCATCCTCGTCGAGCACGTTGCCGAGATTGCCGAGCCGGGTCTTGAGCGACATCACCCGGGTTTCGCGCAGACTGTCGATCGGCGGATTGGTGACCTGGCTGAACGCCTGGCGGAAGAAATGATGGAGGCCGCGATAGCGTTCCGACAGCACCGCGATCGGGGTGTCATCGCCCATGGAGCCAACCGCCTCGTTCGCATCCTCGACCATCGGGTGGACGATCAGTTCGAGATCCTCGAGCGAAACCCCGACCGCGATCTGCCGCCGCCTGAGCGCCTCCCCCTCGAACGCCACCGGCTCGGTGGCATCGGCTTTGACGATATGGTCGATTTCCCGGATATGCTTGACCCAGGCGCCGAAATCATGACGCCCGGCGAGCCGGTCCTTGAGTTCGCTATCGCCGTAGAAACGCGCCTGATCGAGATCGACGGCGATGGTCTGGCCGGGGCCGACGCGGCCCTTTTCGACGATCTCGATCTCGTCGAGCTTCACCATCCCGGTCTCGGAGCCGACGATGAGGAGATGATCGCGGGTGATGGTATATCGCAGCGGGCGCAACCCGTTGCGGTCGAGCCCGGCGATCACCCAGCGGCCATCGGTCGCGGTCACCGCCGCCGGTCCGTCCCACGGCTCCATCACCGCGTTGCAGTAGAGGAACATGTCGCGATGCGCTTTCGGCATCGTCGCGTCCTGGCCGATGCTCGCCGGGATCATCAGCGCCTTCGCCATCGGCGCGTCGCGCCCGGCATGGACGAGAAGTTCGAAGACGTTATCGAGGATCGCGGTGTCCGAACCGCCGGCCTGCACCACCGGCTTGATGTCGTCGAGATGGGGATCGAGCTGCCCGGCGGCGAGCCGCGTCTCATGGCTTTTCATCCAGTTGACGTTGCCGGCGAGCGTGTTGATCTCGCCGTTATGGGCGAGCATCCGGAACGGCTGGGCGAGGCGCCAGGTCGGGAAGGTATTGGTCGAATAGCGCTGGTGATAGATCGCGAAGCGCGAGACGAAGCGCGGATCGAGCAGATCGGGATAGAAATCGGTCAGACTCTCGGCGAGGAACATGCCCTTGTAGATGATCGAGCGTGCCGAGAGGGAGCAGAAATAGAGTTCCGGAATCTGCGCCTGCGCTGCGAGTTTTTCGATCCGGCGGCGAATGACGAAGAGATCGCGCTCGAAGGTCTCGGGATCGGCGTCGCGGGCGTTGCCGATCATGATCTGCTCGATCTCGGGCCGGGTCGCGTTCGCTTTTTCGCCGATGCAATCGACATTGATCGGCACCTGCCGCCAGCCATAGATGGCATAGCCGAAGGCCAGGATTTCGCTCTCCACGATCTCACGGCAGCGCTCCTGCGCCGAGAGATCGGTTTTCGGCAAGAACACCTGCCCGACCGCGATCGGCCCGGGATAGCGCAGCGTGTCGCCGCCCCGCTCCACCGCCTCGATGAAGAAATCCTGCGGGATTTCGATATGGATGCCGGCGCCGTCGCCGGTTTTGCCGTCGGCGTCCACCGCGCCGCGATGCCAGACGGCGCGCAAGGCGTCGATCCCGGCCTGCACGACATCGCGCCGTTTGCGGCCATCGAGGGCGCAGACCAGGCCGACGCCGCAGGCATCGTGCTCCTGCGCCGGATCATAGGTTTGGCCGAGGCGGGCCGTGTTTTCCGCCCAAGCGGCGAGAAAATCGGTTACGGTTTCGTCACTCATCGCCTGCTCCTCATGCCAACGGTCATCACGAACGACCGTTGGCATCGTTTTGATTTGGCGCGCCGCCGCCCACCAACCCGGCGTTCATACCCTGATGCCGCGCTTGCGCAGCTCATCGGCGTGTTTTTGCACCGCCTCGCGGGCGGTTTTTTGGCCCCAGATCACGCCGGCCTCGATGCTTTTGCTGGTGATCGCCGGCAGTGCCGCCAAAAGATGCTGTCCCGCCGGCGTCTCATAGAACGTGACGACGGCATGAAGATCATTCGCCGAGAGCGCCCCCGCCCAGATCGTCGCGACCTGCTGCTTGAGGGTGGGCAGGGCGGCATGAAACTCCGGCATCAGGACGGCATCGACGATCTTGCCCGCCTCCTCGGCCGAGGGCGCGCCGGCGGCGATGATGATGGTGATCATGCGTTCGCGCATCATCGCCATCACCTGACCCATCGCCGTCTCCGAGGCGGTGAGGTCGGCGAGCTTCCCGGCCTCGGCGAGCGCCGCGCCATCGGCGCCGGCCGGGCGCGGGGCGAGGGCGGCGGCCACGGCGAGCGCGAGCGTGAACGCGGGGAGTCTCATTCCGCCGCCTCGCGCGATATGGCCTGCTGCTCGATCCAGGCATGCATCCTCGCGGCCGCATCGCGCCCGTCGCGAATCGCCCAGACGACGAGACTGGCGCCGCGCACGATGTCGCCGGCGGCGAACACGCCGGAGAGCGAGGTCATGAAGTCACGCGGCTGGATGCGGAGCGTACCGTGGCGGGTAACCTCGAGGCCGGGCTCGCCGAACGCCGCCGGCAGCGGTTCGGGATCGAAGCCGAGCGCCTTGATCACCAGATCGGCGGGGACGGTGAAATGGCTTCCGGCCACCGGCTCGACCGATTGCCGCCCGGAAGCGTCGGGCAGGCCGAGCCGCATGCGGGTCGCGCGCACGCCGGTAACCGTGCCCTCGCCGAGAAACGCCTCCGGCGCCGACAGCCACACGAACTCCACCCCCTCCTCCTCGGCGTTTTTCACCTCCCGGAGCGAGCCCGGCATATTGGCGCGGTCGCGGCGATAGAGGCATTGCACCGAACGCGCGCCCTGGCGGACCGCGGTGCGCACGCAATCCATCGCGGTATCGCCGCCGCCGATGACGACGACACGCTTGCCGGCGGCGTCCAAGGCGCCGGACGTGAAATCCGGCACGTCATCGCCAAGGCCGCGGCGATTGGCGGTGATGAGATAATCGAGCGCCGGGACGATGCCGGCAAGCCCGGCGCCGGGGCCGGCGATCTCACGCGGCTGATAGACGCCGGTTGCGATCAGGATCGCGGCGTGGCGGGCGCGGAGATCAGCGAAGGCAAGATCGCGCCCGACCGCGACTTTGGTATGAAACTCGATGCCGGCCGCTTCCAGAAGCCGCCAGCGCCGGAGCACGATCTCCTTCTCCAGCTTGAAATTGGGGATGCCATAGATCATCAGCCCGCCGACCCGGTCATGGCGGTCATAGACATGGACGCCATAGCCGCGGGCCCGCAATTCCTCGGCCGCCGCGAGCCCGGCGGGACCTGCGCCGATGATGCCGACGGAAAGGCCGCGCTCGTGGCGCGGTCGGCGCGGCGCGACCCAGCCCTCGGCGAAGGCGGTATCGGTGATGTAGCGCTCGACGGCGCCGATGGTGACGCTCTCGAATCCTTTCTCGATGACGCAATTGCCCTCGCAGAGCCGGTCCTGCGGGCAGATGCGGCCACAGATTTCGGGGAAATTATTGGTCGCGCTGGAAAGCGCGTAAGCTTCCTCGAGCCTGCCCTCGGCGGTCAGCTTCAGCCAGTCCGGGATGTTGTTGTGGAGCGGGCAATGCACCGAACAGAACGGCACGCCGCACTGGCTGCATCGGCTCGCCTGCGCCGCCGCCGCTTTCTGGTCGAAACGCGCGTAGATTTCGTCGAAATCGCTGCGGCGGGCGCCGAGGTCGCGCTTATCCGGCATCTGTTGCGGCAGATGGACGAATTTCAGCATGCGATCAGCCATTTCCAAACCCCCAGTTGCGGACGCCGAACGGCGCCGTTGCGGCCTCCCATCATATAGAGGAGGCACGGCCGGGATGCGAGAGGAAAAAGCAGGAAATGGTCCGGAATGATACCTATTTTGATCGTTTTACTGCTCTACGCAATCCGGAAAGAGGCGATTTTTTTGAAATAGGCATCATAACGGACGTATTTTATGCGCTGGCCAGAGTCGCGTGACCGCCGCCACGGCGATAAAGCCGCAGATAGTCCGGCACGACGAGTTCAACCGCGGTCGGGGTGATCCCGAGCGCCACCAGATCCGGCGCGCCCGGGGCGACGACATTGTCGCGCGCGAGCAGACGCAATTGATCGCGGGTGAGGGGCTTGCCCGGCAAATGCTCGGCCAGCGCCGCGCCGAGGGTGATGAGCGGCATCGGTAGCGCAACCAGCGGCCGCCGCCGCCCGGTGACTTTGAGGACATAGGCGACGAGGTCACGAAACCGCCAGACCCGCGGCCCGCCGAGTTCGTAGATGCCGCCGGACGCGGCCGGATTTTCGAGCGCGACCATGATCGCATCGGCGACATCGCCGACATAGACCGGCTGCATCCTGGTCTCACCGGCGATCACCGGCATGAACGGCGAGAGTTGCGCGATTCGGCCGAGGCGGTTGAAGAACTCGTCCTCCGGCCCGAACACCACCGAGGGGCGGAGGATGGTCGCGGTCGAAAAGGCGGCGCGGACCCGCGCCTCGCCCTCGCCCTTGGTCGCGGCGTAGCGGCTCGGGCTCGCCGGGTCGGCGCCGATCGCCGAGACCTGAACGAGCAGGCGTGCCCCGGCTGCGGCGGCGTGCTTGGCCACCCGCTCCGCGCCCTCGGCATGGACACGGACGAAATCCCCGGTTTTCCGCTCGGCGAGCAGGCCGACCAGATTGATCACCCCGCTCGCCCCCTCGATGGCGCGGGCGACGGCATCGTCGTCGCCGAGCGGCGCATAAAGCGGCACAATTTGTCCGACCGCACCCATCGGCTTCAAAAACTGCGCCGCGCCGGGGTCACGGCTGGCGACCCGCACCACCGCGCCGCGCCGCGCCAGGCGCTTGACCACGTAGCGGCCGATGAATCCAGCGCCGCCGAACACCGTTACAACTTTGCGCGTCGTCATGCTGTCTTCTCTCTCCGTCGTGCCGACCGCTCTCGCCTTCTCGCCCTCACATAAAGGCAAGCCTTCAGTCCGGCAAATCGGCCGGGGAGGCGAATCGCGGCGCAGCCTCAACCAGGGGCCGTTGGCGGGATTTCTCTACAACTTGGCGCGCAGGCGGCGTATAATTTTTTACGTGAACGGCCGCGACGGGCAGATTACGGCAGGGAATTCCAAAACCATGAGATCGTATCACGTGAACCGATGGCTTCGCGCTCTCGCTTTCGTGCCCTTGCTGCCGCTCCTCGCCTGCGTCCCGCCACCGCCCTCCGCAACCGCGCCGCCCGCGCCGCCGCCATCGCCACCGGCCCAGAGTCAGGCCGCGAAGCCGCGGCATCCGCCGCTCGATGCCACCTGGTCCTTCGCGGTGAGTGAAAGCACTTGCAGCGCCCGTGCCAGCGCCGGCACGACGACGCTTGCGATCGATATCGCCGAGGATGGCACGGTCGTGATCGAAGCGGCGCCCGGGGCCGATACCGCGGCCTATCTTCGCGCCGCACGCCACCATTCGCCGCAGCTTCGGGTCGCGGCGGAGGGGGAGACCTGGCAATGGCGCCTGCGCGCCAACAAGTCGCACCGGCTCGAAGCCCGGCTCGCGCCGAGTGAGGCGAGTTTGGCGCGCATTCTGCTCATGCTGCGGGGCGGCACCGTCACCATGAGCGCGCCCCCCGCCCCCGAGCACGCGCTCCGCCTCGCGCCGGCCGAAAGCAGCGGCGCCGCCTGGTTCGCCTGCGCCAAGCGCCGGCAGCAAGGGGAAGGCGCGAAGTCTTGATCGCCGGCGCGCCGGCACGGCCTCATGCCGCGAGCTTGCTGCTCTCGCCGTTTTTCACCAGAACCGGGAGCGCCGCGGCCATGACCGGGCTCTCCTCCTCGACCCGCACCGGGGCCACGGCGGCAGGGCGGGCGATGCCCCAGAACCCACCTTCCGGCCCGGATTGCGGCTGGCCGCTCAAGGAGAGCCGCAACACGCGCCCTTCGCCGAGCAGGAAATCGACCTCGAGATCGGTGAACGGGGTGCCGTTACGCACCGCGGCGACGAGTCGCTCCCAGGCATCCGGAAGCTCACCCATATGGCCGGCGATCCTGGCGAAATCCTGCTCCGTGGTCAGCCCGTTCGGGCCATAGACGCGGTCTTCGAGGCATTTCGGGACATTGCCGCCGACACCGCTGACCCGGCCATCCTGGGTCAGAAACCAGAACCACACCGCCGGGGACGGATCGAAGGCGGCGAGATGGCGCTCGCGCTCCTCGGCGGCGCGCAATTCCGGCTCGGCCAGGGCGTGCAAATGCCGCCGCTCCATCCGCCGGCCGAACAGGAACGCGGCGAGAATGGCGAACCCGACGGCGAGCGTCGCACTCGCAGCGTTGCGGAGCAGCCGCCGGCCATCGGCCGCGGACATCGTGGTTACGTAATCCTCGGTCGCCGACCATGAGAGGGCCGAGCGCGGCAACACCACCTGCCCCCTGACCTCGGTCACGATGCCAAGCGCGCGGAGGGCGCGCTGAAGAAGCGCGAGCGGCATCGGCACCGCCTGCGGCGCGGCACCGGGTAATTCTGCGCCGAGCACGAGTCGCGCATCGCCATCGCCGAGCGTCACCGCCAGGGTGCCGAATCGGCCGCTGGGCGTGAGCAGGCGGCGGAGCGCCGTCTCACCAAGGAACGTGCCGATGATCCCCCTGACCCCGGCGGGATCGACCAGCCGGCGATAGAGGATGACCCCGCGCCCGCCGCCGAGCGGGTCGCTCGCCACGTCCGAGATCGCCGCCGCGTCATCGGCGGCCTGATTGCCGAGCGCCTCGCGGAACCAGGGCGCGGCGGCGATACTGCTCCCCTTCGCGAGAAGCCCGGTCGCCGCGATCAGATGGCCGTCGGCGTCGAAAAGAAACAGCCCGCTGGTGAGATCGTCCTCGGTCTCGAGACGCAGCATGCGGGTGGTGAGGGCTAGCCGGTCGGGCTTGCGGAGATCGTCACCATGGAATGTCGAGAACACGCGGTCGGCGCGGAGCCCGGCGGTGGCCAGGCGCGCGGTGGTGACGTCCTGGAAGATTTTGACATCCGCGAGCGCAACCTGCCTCAGAACGCCGATCTCAGCCATCATCCAGGCGCTGATCGCAGCGATCACCAGCATGCCGGTCAGCCCCCCGATCAACACGCTTCGAAACCATGCCTTACGGCGTAACACGCGAGCTGACATTCGGCCGCCTCCATGCCCCTGCGCGGGGCTCAGGTTGGATGGCGTGAGGCTGGTCCGAATTGGTTAAAGATTCTATAATGAAAGCCTTGCTATAACGCTTCCTGTCACGAAAAATCCCGTGAAAGCCCGGGCGCCGCTCACGCTCGCCCGGCGCGGTATTTCCCGAGGCTGCCGCCTTGTTTCACCTGGCCCGGGAGCGGGTGGCCGACGATCTTCTCGGCGAGGCGCGCGGCCTCGATCAGGGCATCGAGGTCGAGCCCGGTTGCGATTCCCATCTCGGCCAGCATGAAGGCGAGATCCTCGGTACAGACATTCCCTGCCGCCCCGCGATGGGCGGCGAAGGGGCAGCCGCCGAGCCCGGCGATGGTCGCATCGAAGCTGTCCACCCCCATCTCCAGCCCGGCATAGGCGTTGGCGATGCCCATACCGCGGGTGTCGTGGAGGTGAAGGGCGATGCGGAGTTCCGGGAAGCGCTCGCGCACCGCGCCGACCACGCGCTTGATCGCAAGCGGCGTCGCCCAGGCCATGGTGTCGGCGAGCGAGATGGTGCGGAGCGGAAGATCGTATTGGCGCGCGAGATCGACCATCGTCTGGACCATATCCAGGACGCGCGCGACCGGGATGTCGCCTTCGAAATTGCAGCCGAACGCGGCCATCAGGCTGCCGCGTATGACGGCGATGCCGTGGCGCTGATAAAGGCGGATCATCTCGATCTGGGCGGCGAGGTTGGCGGCGAAATCCCGTCCCTGATTCCGCTTCAGGAACGGCTCGGACGCGGTCAGGGAGAGAGAGCCGGCAACCGCGAGGCGCCCGGCGGCGATGGCGCGCTCCAAGCCACGGGCGTTGAGCCAGAGCGCGGTATAGCGCACCTCGGGTTTGGCCCGGAACCGCCGCACCACCTCATCGGCGTCGGCCATGCCGGGCACCCGCTTTGGGTCGACGAAGGAGACGATCTGAATCTGCGCAAGCCCGGTTTCCGAGAGCGCATCGATCAGCGCGAGCTTGCGCGCGGTCGGGATCGGTCCCGGCTCGATCTGAAACCCCTCGCGCGGCCCCTCCTCGTTGATCTGCACGCATTTCGGCAAATCGGACATGCTTTCCTCCCGCCGGCGTCAGCCGGTCGCCGTGATTGGCCGCTCAGCGCGGGTGGTGGCGGGAGCGGCTGGCCTGGCTGCTGCTGTGCAGCGTCAGCGCAGCACCGCCGAAGACGATGCCGAGCGCGGCCGGAAACAGCCAGGCCGGGCGCAGCAGGAGCGGCAGCGCGAGATACCCCCAGGCCCAGGGCGGCAGGTAGGCGGAGATTAGGCCATGGATATGCCCGGGCAATAGCGGGTCGAGCAGAGCCAGCGCCGCCGCCAGCGGCGCGTCAGGCGGAATGGTGACCGCGAGCGCGAAGGCGGCGACGAAAAAGCCGACCGCGATGGCCATGCACGGGCGCAAAACACTCACATGAAAAGCGGCTCTGTCATACGGCCAGCATACAGCGAAGCGACGAAGGCGCCATAGCCATTATAGATCTGGGTCGGCACGCGCTCATTGGTGCCGAGCAGGCGCTCGCTCGCCTGACTCCAGCGCGGATGGGGGACGGCCGGGTTGACATTGGCCCAGAACCCGTATTCCCGCGGCTGGATGCTCTGCCAGAACACCGCCGGGCGCTTGTCCGAAAGCGTGATCCGGACCAGCGATTTGGCTGATTTGAAGCCGTATTTCCACGGCACCACGAGGCGGATCGGGCCACCGTTCTGGGGGGGGAGCGGCTTGCCGTAGAGGCCGGTCGCGATAAAGGCGAGGTCATTTTCGGCCTCGTCGATCGCCAATGCCTCGACATAGGGCCAGGGATACCAGGGCTGGGCCAGGCTGGGCATGAATTTCGGCAGGGAAGCGGTTTGAAATACGACATATTTCGCCGAACCCAAGGGTTCGACCGCAGCCAGCAGGGTGCGCAGCGGAAACCCCGTCCACGGCACCGTCATGGCCCAGGCCTCGACGCAGCGATGGCGGTAAATCCGTTCTTCCTGCGGCATTTTGTTCAGAATGTCGTCGATCGCGAAGGTTTGCGGCTTGGCGACCATGCCGTCCACCGCGATCGCCCAGGGACGGAGCGGCAGGATTTTCGCATCCTCCCAGAGATCCTTGTCGTCGCTGAACTCATAATAATTATTGTACGTCTCGGCGTCCTTCTCGGGGGTCAGGGCACGGCCGGGAGGAAAACGCGGATCGGGGGTGAGGGAAGGGGGGGAATCGGCATGGGCGGCGCCGGTCATCAGCCCGAGGGCCACGGCCCCGGCCGCGAAGCGCCGCCGGCCGAGCACCAGCGCCTCGGGCGTCACGCGCAGCTCGGGACTGTCGAAGCCGCGCGGTTGGCGGATCAGCATGGATCGTTCTCCTGCTCGCAATGGTTTCGCCGACATGTCGGATGTGGGCGCCATCGCGGCTTTGTCACCCATCTTCGGCGGGTGTCGCCAAGAAAATTCGAACGCTGCTATCCCGCCGCCCGGGCGCGGGCGGCGACGTAGCCCCGGTTCCAGGTCGGGGTAATCAGAACTTCGTTGAGACAGACCGAGGCCGGAAGACAGGCGACATAGCGGATGAGATCGGCGCAGTCCTCGGAGCGCAGCATCCGGGCGCGGTCCTCGGCGCTGACCGGCACCGGGCGGCGGTCGAGAATCGGTGTCGCGACCTCGCCGGGGCAGATCACCGTCGAGCGGATGCCGTTCACGCATTCCTCCATGTTGAGGCTGTGGCTCATCGCCACCACCGCGTGCTTGGCAGCGGAATAGGCGGGGCCGCTGAGCGGGCTCACGAAGCGCCCGGCGAAGGAGGCGGTATGGATCAAAAGTCCGTCTTTGCGCGCCCGCATCATCGGCAGCGCCGCGATCACGCAATAGAAGGCGGCGTGGAGATTGGCGCCGAACACTGCGTCGGCGTCAGCCGCGGAAAGCGATTCCCAGGCGCGGCGGAGCACGTTGAGCCCGGCATTGTTGACCAGGATGTCGAGCCGGTTATGGCGTGCCGCGATCGCCGCGGCGATGCGCGGGGCGGTCGCCGGGTCGGCGAGGTCGCCGGGTTCGACGCTGGCGCCGGGAATGCCGCCCGCGACCTCCTCCAGGTTCTCGCGCCGCCGGCCGGTGAGCACGACATGCGCACCTTCCGCGGCCAGCGCCCGCGCCGCTGCCGCGCCGATGCCGCTGCCGGCGCCGGTGATCCAGGCAATTTTTCCCTCTAGATGAGCCATCGCATCCTCCCGGTAATGATTTCTTAGGAGCGACGAGGATAGAACCGGCGGCGATGGAGGCCAATCGCAAACAGCGCCGGGCCCGCGCCCATCCCGCCGGCAGGCCGGGGCGGGGCGGGGTGGACATGAATGATCCCGCCAGCATCGCAAGCCACGCGGCGCGCCAGCTCGCGGCGGGTGAGGCGGTGGCGGCGCTGATGCTGTTGGCGCTCGGGGTGCGCCGATTTCCGACCCACCCCGAGCTTGGTAACAATTACGCCAACGCCCTCGCCGGGCTCGGCCGCTTCGCCGAAGCCGAAGCCGCCTTCGCGGCGGTGCTGGCACTGCGCCCGGCTTTTCCGGAGGCGCTGAATAATTTCGCGAGCGTCCTCGAAAAACTCGGCCGGCTCGACGAGGCGGCAGCGCACCTCCGCGCCGCGATCGCCCTCGCCCCCGGTCTCGCCGCCGCACACAACAATCTCGCCGGCGTCCTCAAGCGGCTCGGCGATGCCGCCGGAGCGGAGGCGAGCTATCGCCGCGCCATCGCGCTCGCGCCCGATGCCGCGAGCCCCTTATTCAATTTCGGCACCTTCCTGATCGAACAGGGCCGGGAGGTCGAGGCGGTTGCCTGCCTTGAGCGGGTGCGCGCGAGCAATCCGGACAATCTCCCGACGCTGAACAATCTCGGCATCGCCCTCAAGACTCTCGGGCGTCTCAAGGACGCCGAACGGCATCTCTGCCGTGCCCTCAGCCTCGCCCCGGACTACGCCGACACGCATCACAATCTCGGCACCGTCCGCCATGCCGAGGGGGCGCTGGCGGCGGCGCGGGATTGCTATCGCCGCGCCCTCGAACTGCGCCCGGAGATGGCCAATACCTGGTGCAATCTCGGCAGCACGCTGGCCGCCCTCGGCGATCTCGAGGGCGGGCGGGCGGCGCTCCGCCGCGCCATCGCGCTTTCGCCCCTGGTGCCCGTCTATCACCGCTACCTCGCCGATATCATCACCTTCACCGAAGGCGACGCCGATGACCGGGCGCTGGCCGGGATCGCCGCGCGGCTTGCGGAATTTCCGCCGGCCTCGCGGCTGGATGCCCATTTTGCGCTTGCCAAGGCGGCGAGCGATGCCCGGCGGCATGAGGCGGCGATGGCGCATTATCGTGCCGGCAATGCCCTCAAACGCGGCCTCGTCCATTATGACGAGGCCGCGGAACTCGCGGCGCTGGCTGCTATTCCGGCGCGGTTTCCCGCCTCGCTGGTGCGCGCCGGTGGTGGCGATCCCGACCCGCTGCCAATTTTCATCGTCGGCATGCCGCGTTCGGGGACGACGCTGGTCGAACAGGTGTTGGCGAGTCTCCCCGGCGTTCACGGCGGCGACGAGATGGATGCGCTCGACAAGACGCTGGCGCAATTCCCAGCCCCCGAGACGTTGGACGAGGCCGGGTTTTGCGCCCTCGCCGCCGATTATCTCGCCCGTATCCGGGCGCTGGCGCCGGGGGCTGCGCGGATCACCAACAAAGTGCCGCTCAATTTCCGCCATCTCGGCCTGCTGCATCGCGCCCTGCCGGCGGCGAAATTCGTCCATGTCTTCCGCGACCCGCTCGATACCTGCGTCTCCTGCTTCACCAAGCTGTTCAGCGGCGCGCTCGATTTCACCTATGATCTCGGCGAACTCGGCCGCTATTACCGGGCCTATGAGCGGGTGATGGCGCATTGGCGGGTGGTGCTGCCGGAGGCGGCGCTGCTCGATATCCGCTATGAGGATTTCGTCGCCGATTTCGCCGCTGGGGCGCGGCGTCTGGTGGCGTTTTGCGGCTTGCCTTGGGACGAAGCCTGCCTTCGCTTTTTTGAGACCAACCGTGCGGTGCGAACGGCGAGCGTCGCGCAGGTGCGCCGCCCGTTATTTACGAGTTCGATCGGCCGCTGGCAGGTCTATGGTGCGGCGCTGGCCCCGCTCCAGGCGGCGCTCGGCATGGCACCCGCCTGCGATGCCCCGGCATTCGCCGAAGCCTCGTAGATTCCATATTCCTCACGTCTGATATGCGCCGGCCAGGTAAGGCTTGCCGGGGCGTCCGCGGCCGCCCATACTGCAATGCAGCAAACCGGCGCGGCGCGGCGTTGGATCGAGAAGACGCGCCGCAACGTCCCTTATGAAGGAGAGCCCCGGTGCCGGAGCATCCCCTGCCGCGCAGTTGGCAGCCGAACAGGACAGAGACCGCGGGGCGCTGGCCGTTGCCCTCGCTGATGACGGCGCTCGGGCGCGGCCTCAAGGGACGCTGCCCGGTATGTGGCAAAAGCCATATCTTCAACGGCTATCTCCGCGTCGTGACGGCTTGCCAGAATTGCGGCGCACCGCTCGGCGAGGTGCGCTCGGATGACGTGCCGCCCTATTTCACCATCGTCATCGTCGGCCATGTCGTTATCCCCGGTATGCTGATCCTGGAGCAGACCGAGGCGCCGCCGCTCTGGGTCCATGCCGCGATCTGGGTGCCGCTCACCCTGGCGCTGACGCTGCTGCTGCTGCGCCCGGTCAAGGGGGCGACGGTCGGGCTGATGCTCAGCCTCGGCATGATGAAGGAGGGCGGCTCATGACCGCGCGCCCGATACCATCAAACGGACGCTAGCCGGCGCGTTGGCGATGGCAGAGCATAACCGACTCGCGGGCGTGGTGCTGGCGGGCGAGGCGCTGAGCCGGCTTTCGCCGCTTCTCGAAGCCGATCGCGCGCAGGCGGTGCGCGATCTGGAAGCCGACAGCCAATTCTCTCTCCCCGGCCGCAGCGGGCCGTTCCGCCTCCATCTCTCGATCCAGGAGGGGCGGCTGGTCTTCGATATCCGCGGCGATGATGACGCGCCGGCGACGATCCATGTCCTCGCGCTCGGCCCGTTCCGCGGGCTGATCAAGGATTATCATCTGCTGGTCGAGAGCTATCATCTCGCCATCGCCGAGGGGCGCGAGGCGCGCATCCAGGCGATCGACATGGGAAGGCGGGGCCTCCATAACGAAGGCGCCGCCCTCATGCGGGCGCGGCTGGCCGGCAAGGCGGAAATCGATTTCGAGACCGCGCGGCGGCTGTTCACCCTGGTTTGCGTCCTGCATCAACGGAGTTGACGGCACCCGATGAAGATCGACGGCACCCCGTATCGCGCGATCTGGCTCGATCAGGATGGCTGGTCGGTGCGCATCATCGACCAGACCAAGCTGCCCTGGTCATTCGAAATTCTGCGCCTGACGACACTGGAGGAAACAGCGCACGCGATCCGCGCCATGCTGGTGCGCGGCGCGCCGCTGATCGGCGCGGCGGCGGCCTATGGCCTCTGCCTTGGCCTCCGCGCCGATCCCGGGGATGCGACGCTGGCGCGCGGCGCCGAGATTCTGCGCGCGACCCGCCCGACCGCAGTCAATCTCGCCTGGGCGATCGAGCGCATGCGGGTGCGGCTCCAGAATCTGCCGCCCGACCGCAGGCTCGCCGCCGCCTATGCCGAGGCGGCGGCGATCGCCGAGGAGGATGTCGCGCAGAATGCCGCGATCGGGCAAGGCGGGCTGGAATTGATCGCCCATGCCGCGGCGGGAAGGCGGGTCAACATCCTGACCCATTGCAATGCCGGCTGGCTTGCGACCGTCGATTGGGGCACCGCGCTGGCGCCGATCTACATGGCGCATGACCACGGCATCGACGTCCATGTCTATGTCGACGAGACGCGGCCACGCAACCAGGGGGCGGCGCTGACCGCCTGGGAACTCGGCAAACACGGTGTTGCGCACACGCTGATCACCGATAATGCCGGCGGCCATCTGATACAGCGCGGCAAGGTGGACATGGTGATCGTCGGCGCCGACCGGGTGACGCGCCAGGGCGATGTCGCCAACAAGATCGGAACCTACCTCAAGGCACTGGCGGCGCAGGATGCCGGGGTGCCGTTCTGGGTCGCCGTTCCCTCCAGCACCATCGACTGGACGATCGATGACGGGATCGCCGAGATCCCGATCGAGGAACGGCCGGCGAGCGAGGTGACGATGGTCACCGGCCGCGCCCTCGATGGCAGCATCGCGACGGTGCGCTTGAGCCCCAAGGAAACCCAGGCCGCCAATCCCGCCTTCGATGTCACCCCGGCGCGGCTGGTGAGTGGCCTGATCACCGAGCGCGGCCGCTGCGCCGCGAGTGAGGGCGGGCTGTTATCCCTGTTTCCTGAACACAAATAAGCGCCGAGCCGGAAAAAATCTCAGGCGAAGGTGAGATCGGGCGGCAAGCCGAGGAGATGGCGGCCGACGGTCTCGAAATGGTTGCTCCGCGCCTGCACCTGCTGGGAGACCGCGAAGCCGTCGCGAAACCGCCGCTCGAAGGGCGAGCCGTTGAAAATCGCGTTCACCCCGGCGGCATGATAGAGCGCGACCGTCACCTCCCGCGCCTCGGCGAGGGCATGCGAGGCGGCGGCGCGGATCGTCATGCGCCGGTCGAGCGAGAGCGCGGCATGGGCGAGAATATCCGCCATCCCGGCTTCGAGACTGCACGCGATGAAGCTTCGCGCGGCCTCGATGCGGGCGTGAAGTCGTCCGGTCTCGGCCTGGACACTGGCGCTTTCAGCGAGCCGCGCCTGCCCCTCGCGCGGGGTTTTCTTGGCCGCGAGTGCCACGAAATCGGCCATCATCGCGCCTGCGAGGCCGAGGGCGACGGAAGCGAAGCCACAGGCATAGATATGATTGGTGTTGAAGCGATAGAGCGGCGCCGGATGGAGGATCTCGGCATTCACGTCGCGCGACAGGGTGAGATGGTCGGGGACGAAGAGATCGCGAACCTCGTAGCTGTCACTCCCGGTGCCGCGGAGACCAATGACTTGCCAGTTATCCTCGATCCGGGCGATTTCACGCGGGAACAGCATGGTGCGCTCGACGAGATTGCCGGCTTCGTCCTGGGCGAGCGCGCCATCGGGCAGGACGACGCGGCAATGCCCGCCGAGCCAGGTCGCGTGCCGGCTGCCGCTCGCGAACCCCCATTTGCCGTTGACGCGATAGCCGCCGGCGATTTTTTCCGCTTTCCCAGCCGCGCCGGCCCCCCAGGCGAGAACCGCGCGCGGCGGCCCGAACACCTCCCGCGCCGCCTCCGGGGCGAGATAGCCGGCCGAGAGCGAGCAGCCGGCGGTCTGGCAGACGCACCACGCGGTTGCCGCATCGGCACTGGCGAGGATCTCGATGACCCGCACGAACTCCGCCGGCGCCAGCTCCGCGCCGTCAAGGGATTTCGGCAGAAGGAGGCGAAACAACCCGGCCGCGTGCAGCGCGTCCACCAAGTCGGCGGGCAATTCGCGGCCCGTTTCGATCCGCCCCGATGCCGCCGCGATCACCGGCACGAGCCGCCGCGCCGCCACCACTTCCCGCCCTTCGCCCATGCGCATCCCCCGCGTTCCGCTCGGCCATCCGCTCACTCGGGCAGCATTTCCCCCGAGCCCCCGAATTCGGCGGGAAAGTCGGCGAATTTCGGCAGGCCGTCATGGAGACGGAGCACCGTCTCGCTATAATTGACGTGTAGCGCCGGCTTATGGTCGAGGCTCGGGATGGTCGCCGAGAAGACATCGACGAGGCCGAGCGGCGGATGGTTGGCCATCAGGTGCCCGCCGCAGAGGGCGCAGAATTTGCGCTCGCTCATCGGCGTCTTGGCGAAGGTCGCGATATGCTCGGCGCCCTTGGTCACCCGCACCGCTTCCGGCTTCCACAGGCTGAAGGCATTCACCGGCCCGCCCGACCAGGAGCGGCAGGAGCGGCAATGGCAGAAGCCCATCCCCTCGGGCTCGCCGCTGACCTCGATCGCGACGGCGCCGCAGAAACAGGCACCCTGATGCGTTGGCATGGTTCGTTCTCCTCCGGTTTTTGTCTCCCGATCCTGCCCGAGCCGACCCGGCCCGGCAAGCACGCGTCCGCGCTCAGCCGCCCACGCTCAGCCATTGGGGGTGAGGACGAAGTCGAAGGGGGAACGCCAGCCTGTCCGCCCGTCCGCGGCGGGCTCGAAAGGGGCGATCAAGGTCGCTTTGACGCCGAACACCGCATCGGAATCGAGCCAGGGATCGTCGCCGACGAAAGTGTGGGTGACCAGACGCTGATAGCCCGGCGCGGTGATTATGAAATGCATATGCGCCGGCCGTTTCGGGTGGCGGCCGAGGGCGGTCAGCATTTTGCCCACCGGCCCGTCATCCGGGACCGGATAGCTCACCGGTTTGATGCCGATGAATTCGTATTTGCCGTCCGCCCCGGTCACGAAAATGCCGCGATTATTCCATTTGTCCTGGAGGCCGGGCTGCTGGACGGAATAAAACCCCTCCGCATTGTCCGACCACACGTCGATCCGCGCGCCGGCGATCGGCGCGCCGCCGAGGGCAAGGACGCGGCCGGTATAAAGACAGCTCTCGCCCTTGCCATCGAGCGAGATGGTCTCCCCCATCGCCCGGAGCGGCGCGCCGGCGACATGGAACGGGCCGAGGACGGTGTTTTCGGTCGCACCCGCTGGACGGCGATGGTTGATCGCATCGACCAGCATCGAGAGGCCGAGCACATCGGAGAGCAGGATGAATTCCTGCCGCTCCGCGCTGCACATCTGGCCGGCCTGGGTGAGAAAATCGATGGCGAACGCCCATTCGTCCTCGGAGAGTTCGACCTCCTTGGCGAAAGCGTGGAG
Source organism: Pseudomonadota bacterium (assembly GCA_021798915.1). GTDB lineage: Bacteria > Pseudomonadota > Alphaproteobacteria > Acetobacterales > Acetobacteraceae > Acidibrevibacterium. The sequence continues at coordinate 18,890 of JAJZBM010000019.1, read as the reverse complement.
ATGGCGGACCAGGGCGGTCATTATCCGCCGCAAACGCGGATCGACCGCCGCGCCCATGCGGGCGTTGACGATCTCGTCCGAATTCGCCTCGGTGAAATAGCGGATCATGGTCTCCTCCTCATGCGTCCTCACGCCGCCCCGATTCTCGACGCCATCACGTGCGGACGAGGATCTTCAAGTGGTTCCCGGCCGGATCGAGCAGCGCCTCGAACCCCTTCGCCACCACGTCGTCGGCATCGATCCGCGCGGTGATGATTTTTTCCACCGGAAAGGCGCCGGAAGCGATGAGGCGGGCGATCCGCGGCCAGACCTGCACCGGATAGCACCAGGTCGCCTCCAGGGTAATGTCCTTCAGCGCCCATTGCATCGCATCGATGCTGGCGCGCTTGATGTGCAGGCCGACCTGCACGACCTTGCCCTGCCGGCGCACCGCCGCCGCGCAGGCGTTGAGCGAGGCTTCGAGACCGACGCATTCGAGCGCGACATCGACGCCGACGCCCTCTTCCGTCAGATCCCCGACGACCGCCATCAAGGCCTCGCTTTTCGGGTCGACCAGCACCGCATAGGGCGCGATCTCGGCGAGGATCCGCCGCCGATTCGGGTTCGGCTCGGCGACGATGATCAGCGCCGCCCCCGCCGCCCGCGCCGCCAGAACGGTCAGCGCGCCGATCGGCCCGGCGCCGGAGACCAGCACCGTCGATCCCGCCCGCACCCCGCCGCGATCGACGCCATAGAGAGCGACCGCCGCCGGCTCGATCATCGCACCCTGCTCATCGCTCAGCGCGTCCGGAATCGGCTGGGCGTTGTAATCCTTGATCACCGCTTGCGCCGCCATCCCGCCCCACGCCCAGCTCAGGCCGACACAGCCCATCTTTGGCGAGAGATGATAGAGCCCACGCTTGCCATAATAATCGTCGCGCGGGGACAGGAGCGGCTGGACCGAAATGCGGTCGCCGGGTTTCACGTGGCCGACCGCATCGCCCACCTTCATGACCCGCGCCGAGAATTCATGGCCGAGGATCTGCGGGTTGGTGGCGCCGGTGAAGACATGCGGCGTCGCCGGGGTGACGATCGGGCCGGCGACGTATTCGTGCAGGTCGGTGCCGCAGATGCCGGTGCAGAACGGCGCGACCAGAACCTCGTCGGGGGCGAGTGTCTCGGCCGGCGGCGCGACGTCGTCGACGCGGATATCGCGGGCGGCGTGGAAACGGACGGCTTTCATCGTATCCTCCTCGGCTCGGCCGGTGGCCGCCATGGCCTGGCGGCGGTTGCGGGAGGGATGGCGAAAGCCCGGGCGCGGCGCCCGCCTCCCGTCGGGACATCGTCGGCAAGACCAAGGCTAGCAAAGCCCCATCCGCCTCGCGCCGCGAATTTCATCCAATTCGGATGATTCGGCCGATCCCGGGGATGGGCCGCGCCGGTATGCTGCTCTTTGGTACGAAACTCACGGGGAGACCGAGGTGGCAAACGCGCGTGGCAACCGGGATGGTATCGGCTGGATCGGCGTCGGCAAGATGGGCAACCCGATGGCGACGCGGCTGATCGAGGCCGGGCATCATCTGACCATCTGCGATCCGGTCGCTGAGAACCGGGCGAGCCTGGTTGCGCGCGGGGCGCGGGTCGCGGCGACGCCGGGTGAGGTCGCGGCGCGTTGCGGGCTGATCTTCTCGACCATCCCCAATGACGCGGTGCTGGCGGAGGTGATCCAGGGCGGCGGCGAGCAGGAGGGCTTCCTCGGCCAGATCGCCGCCGGCGCGGTGCTGGTCGAAATGAGCACCGTCTCGCCTGCGATATCGGCGCGGATCGCCACCGATCTCGCGCGCCGCGGCGTCTTTTATCTGCGTTGCCCGATCTCTGGCAGCACCGCTCTCGCGCGGGCCGGGACGCTGACCGCGCTCGCCTCCGGCGATCCGCCGGCCTGGGAGCGGGCGGCGCCGTTTCTCGATCTGCTGGCTGCGCGCAAATTCCACCTCGGGGCGGGAGAGGAGGCGCGCTACATGAAGCTGGTGCTCAACACCCTGGTCGGGGCGACGGCGTCGATCCTCGGCGAGGCGCTGGCGTTGGGCGCGACCGGCGGGCTCGATGACGCCCAGATGATGGCGGTGATCGCCGAAAGCGCCGTCGCCTCGCCGCTGCTCCGCTACAAGCAGGAAATGATCGCCGAGCATGATTTCAGCCCCGCTTTTTCGGTTTCGCAGATGATCAAGGATTTCAGCCTGATCGCCGCGGCCGGGCAGGCGCAGCGCGTGCCGATGCCGACGGCCAATCTGGTCTTGCAGCACTATATCGCGGCGGCCAATGTCGGCTATGCTGAGCAGGACTTCTTTGCCCTCGTCGCGTGGATGCGGATAAACTGCGGCCTCGCGCCCAAGGCCTGATGGCGCAAGATCTGATGGCGCAACGCGCGGCGCCGAGGGCAGGGCATCACGAACGGGCATGACAGAAGCGACGCGCAAGCTCTCGGATCACGAACTCTCACGGGTGATCGATTTTCTGCGCCAGATCCGCAAGCCCTTCGATGTCGGCATCCCCGGCGCCAGGCCCGATATCTACTGGAATGTGGTGCTGGAACTGATCGACAGCCATCTCCAGCAGCGCCCGGTCGACATGTCGACCCTGATCGAGCTGGCGCAAGCCAGTTGGGGCACCGGCAACCGGCTGGTCGCGCGGATGCTCGCCGATGGGCTGATCATCCGGGTGCCGCGCGGGCCGAGACACAAGACGACGTTCCTCGCCCCGAGCGAGCGACTGATCGCCGATTTCATCGAGTACGCGGTGGAGGTGAAGGCGCATCTCGCCAAGACTTTCGGCCTGCGCTCGGGCACCGAGACGGACGAGTATTATTTCGGCGGCTCCTATTTCGGGGCGCATATCATCGCCCCGGTTCAGGGCGGCGATATCAGTTCGGCGGCGCTGCGCAATCTCCGCTTTTTGCTGCATGACGACAATTATTTCGTTTCCATGCGCAACATGTGGTCGGATTTCCGCAACGATATCGGACGCAAGAGCAGCTTCGATCTCCGTCATCTGCCCGAACTCTATGATCAGGCGCGGATCGCCCTCCGCGATCCCGCCACCGCCTATGCGGTGGTCGCGGTGAACATGCCCTGGCTCGGCGGCTTCGCCGATGCCGGGCTGCTCGCGCCGCTCGACGAGGCACTGGCGCGGGCACCGCTCAATCCGCTCGATTTCCATCCCTCAGTCTGGGGCACCGGGCGATGGAAAGGGCGACAATACGGCATCCCGATCTACTGCACGGTGGAAATCCTCACCGCCAGGCGCGACCTGTTCGAGGAGGCGGGGCTCGCCTATCCGCGCAGCTTCGATGAGACCATCGCCGCCGCCCGCGCGCTGCACCGGCCCGAGCGCGAGCAATACGGCATCTCATGGAACGGCGCGCGGGGGATGACCATCGCCCACGCCTTCATGTTCTTCATGGCGTCGTCGCAGGGCTCGGTGATCGAGATCCCGCGCAAGAGCGAAAACTGGCTGGACGGGTTCGATACCGCCAATCTGCGCCTTCGCATCGACAGCGCCGAGGGGCTGGCGGCGCTCGAGTATATGCGCGCGCTCGCCGAGGTGTCGCCGCCCGGGGTCGCGACGTTCGACGCCGAGCGCAACCTCGCCTGCTTCATGTCGGGCCACGCCGCGATGAGCTATGCCTGGACCATGCGTGCCGCGCGGCTCGAATATGAGTTGAGTTCCAAGGTCAAGCGGCGGGTCGCCTACCTCACGCCGCCAGCCATGACGGGCCGGCGGGTGACGGCGCCGGTCGGCGGCTTCCTGCTCACCATCCCGGCCTATGTGCCCGCCGAGCGCCGTCAGGAAATCCTCAACGCCATCGCCTGGATGGCCTCGCCCGAGGCGATGAAGGCGCATGTGAGGAACGGATTTCCGGTCGCGCCGCGGTTTTCGGTATGCGCCGATCCCGAGGCGCTGGCCTCCTCGCCGATCGTGAGCTTCGTCGACCGGATGGCGCGGCGGAACGAGTTGAATACCTGGTCGCGCCCGCCGGTGCCGGAATATGTCGCGATCGAACGCATTCTCGGCGGCGAGGTTTTCGCCGCGGTGTTCGAGGGCAAGCCACCGAAGCGTGCGCTCGCCGATGCCGAGGCCGCTGCCTACCGCGCCATCCGCGAGCGCACCGCGCGGCGCCACATCCCGGCCGCGTGATCAGCCCTCGCGGTCGGCGCCGCGGCCGCGGATGGCGGCATAGACCACGGCCGCGATCAGGATGAGCGCGCCCTGGAAGACGTATTGGTAGGTCTGCGTGAGGCCGAGGAACGCGACGATATTCAAAACCTCGGTCAGCAGCAGCGCCCCGAGCATGGTCCCGAGGAAGCTGCCGCGCCCGCCCTGGAGGCTGGTGCCGCCGAGCACCACCGCGGTGATGCTGGAGAGCGTGTAGTTTATCCCCTGGCGCGGGTCGCCGACGCCGATCTGCGCCATCAGCATGATCGCGCCGATCGCGACCAGGAGGGAGGCGCCGATATAGCCGAGCACCAGGATGCGCGCGACCGGCAGCCCGATCCGGCGGGCCGCGTCCTCGTCGCCGCCAGAGGCGCGGATCCACCAGCCGGCGCGTGTCTTGCGGAGCGCGATCTCGCCCAGCACCGCCACCGCCGCCAACGCGAGGAAGGCGACCGGCACCGGCCCGATCTGCGCGTTGATGACCGCGACCACGTCCGCCGCGATATAGCCCCCGGGCCCATCGCGGAGCAGGAAACTGCATCCCTGCAAGCCGATATACATCGCGAGCGTCGCCGCGATGGGGGTGAAACGGGCGAACCGGATGAGGAGGCCATTGATCGCGCCGACCGCGAGCGCGGTGGTTGCCATCAGCGCGAAACCGGCGGCCATGGCGGCGACGCCCTGGCCCTCGGTCACGAAGAACGACGCGATGACGACGAGCAGCCCGGCCAGCGGCCCGACCGAAAGATCGATCCCGGCGAGCAGCAGCGGGATCGTCTGCCCGAGGGCGATGAAGCCGAGCGCGGCCGCCAGCGCCAGGATGTTGGCAAGATTGAACGCCGAGAGATAATTGGAATTCTGGCCGTAGCCGTAGAGCGCGAGCCCGATGATCACCAGAGCGAGCGGCACCGCCGGCGCGTTGTCGGCCTGCACGAGATGGCGCAAGCGGCTCGCCGGTGCGGCGCGCGGGGCACCGAGTGCTACCCGCGTCTCGGCGCCGACGGCGGCGGCGACGATGCGCGCCTCCGCGACCTCGGCGCCGGTCAGGGTCGCCACCACCTGGCCGCGCGACAGCACGACGACGGTGTCGCAAAGCCCTTCCAGTTCGGCGGCGTCCGAAGAATTGACGATCACCGGCGTGCCCTGGGCCGCGGCCTCGCGCAGGATGCGATAGATCTCGGCACGCGCGCCGACATCGACACCCTGGGTCGGCTCATCGGCGACGATCAGCGCCGGCGCCGCGAGCAGAGCGCGGGCCAGCACCACCTTCTGCTGGTTGCCGCCCGAGAGCGCGAGTACCGGCGCCTCCAGCGAAGGGGTTTTGACCGCCAGAGCGTCGAACACCGCATCGACCGCGTCGCGCTCGCGCCGGCGGCTGACCAGGCCGCCGGTCGCGAATTTGGCGAGTGCGGCGAGGGATGCGTTCTCGCGCACCGAGAGCCCCGCCGCCACCCCCTCGGCATGGCGGTCGGACGGCATGAAGGCGGCGCGGCGGGCAAGATCGCGCGGCCGGAGCGCCTGCCCGTCGAGGATCATCGTCCCGCCCGCCGGTTGCCGGCCGGCGAGCGCCCGCATCAGCTCCGACTGGCCGTTGCCGGCGACCCCGGCGATGCCGAGGATCTCGCCGCGCGCCACCGCGAAGCTGACGTCATGGAAGCGGCGGCCACTCAGCCCCTGCACCGCCAGCACCGTTGCCGCCGCGCCGGGTGGCGCCTTGGGCGGGAAGGTGGCGCCGAGCGCACGGCCGACGATCATGGCGAGCAGATCGTGATCGCTGACCGCATCGACGCGGGCGCCGCCTTGCACGCGGCCGTCGCGCAGCACCGTCACGCGGTGCGCGATCTGGCGCAGCTCGGCCATGCGGTGGGTGATGTAGATCACCAGGGTGCCGGACCGCGAAACCTCGCGGATGCGGCGAAACAGGATGTCGGTCGCGTCCTGATCGAGGGAGGCGGTCGGCTCGTCGAGGATCAGCACCTTGGGCTGGAGGGCGAGCGCCTTGGCGATCTCGAGACGCTGCTTCTGGGCGACGGTCAGCGTCTCGCCGCGCGCGTCGAGCGGCATGTCGAGGCCCATGATGCCGAGGATGTCCCGCGCCACGGCACGCGCCGGGCGTCCGGCGAACAGGCGGGCGGGCAGCGCGACGCGCAGGTTCTCGAACACCGAGAGATCGTCCAGTACCGCCGGATGCTGGTATGAAATGGCGATCCCGAGCGCCGCCGCGCTCTCGGGGGTCATCGCCGGGACCCGGCGGCCGGCGAATGCGATCTCGCCGCGGTCGGGCGGCAAGGCGCCGGCGATGATGTTCATCAGGGTCGATTTGCCGGCGCCATTCTCGCCGAGGATGGCGTGCACCTCGCCGGCACGAAAGGCGACGTCGACCTCGGCGAGCGCCGGCACGCCGGAGTAGAATTTCGTGACCCCGGTAAGGCGGAGCAGCACCGGGCCGTCACACCCGCAACCATCATCAACGTCCCTGTTCCGATCCCCGACTGCCACCGCCGCATCCCACATTGCAAGATCATCCCATGCCACAAGAAGCGGTGTCGCGATGCCCGGCGGGGTCGCGACACCGTTGCGCGTTACTTGTTCACCGCCTTGGCCTGATCGTCACCCGACAGTTTCGCCGAAAGGTAGATCGATCCCGGCAGATCGCTCCGGCACTGCACCGGATGGGGCTGGCCGGAGACCGAATCCTCGAATACCGGCGCTTTGAAGATCTGCGCGCTGGGGAGCTTGCCGCCGGTCGCCTCGGCCACCGCCCAGTCGACGGCAAGGCGGACATTGTCATTGCCGGTCGCGACCGTGAACAGCTTGAAATCCGGGTTGTCCTTGTGGTTCTCGACCCAGAAACAGCCGAGCGAATTGCCGTCCGAAGTGGCCAGCGCCGGGATCGAGCGGTTGAATTTCTTGAACGCCGGCAGCGCGCCGACCAGCGACGGGCCGAAATCCGAGACGATCACGTCGATCTTGTCGTGCTTGGCGATCTCGGCGGTCAGCACCTGCTGGGTCAGCGACGGATCCCAGTTGGTCACGTCGAAGGGGGCTGGGTTGACGAATTTGTATTTGTCATCGAGCACCGATTTCAGGCCGGCGAGTTCGTCCAGCCCCTGGCTGTTGCCGGCCGGGCCGCTCAGGAACAGGAGATTGCCGCCCTGGGGCAGGATGCTCTTGATCCATTTGCCCCAGCTCACGCCATCGTCCTTGAAGGACGAGCCGATGAACATGGTGTAATTCTGGCCCGCCTTGCCGCCGACATCGACGCGGTAGGGCACCACCACCTTGCCCGCCTTATAGACCGCGGTCAGCGCCGGCAGCACCGCCGGGCCGGCATCGCCGAACACCACCAGCGCATCGATGCCGCGCGCGGCCATGCTCTTGATGTCGGAAATCGCCTTCTGAGTGTTGCCCTGGCCGTCGGCGTAGACATACTGCGTGATGCTCGGGCAGAGGGATGCCTCCTCCTTGCCCGAGGCGGTGGTGACCAGCCGCCAGCTATTGCCGCCGAAGCCGTCGAGCAGGGCGAGCGTCGCCTTTTTCGGGCCACACCATGAGGGTTCCTCGGCGCGGGCGGCGCCGCCCGACGTCAGCGTCAGGGCGGCCCCCATCCCCAGGGTGGCGGCGGCGGTCAGCATGATTTTTCGATAGTCGAACGATAACGTCATCTCCGTTCCTCCGTGTTCAATGGTTTGATCAGTTTTTTGATGCCTTTGGGCAGGCGCAGCGAATAGACCGCGATGCCTAATCCAAGCGCGAACGCCTGAATGATGGTCTGGGCCGAGTAGGGCACGCCGATGGCGAGCGCGAACTGGCTCAGTTGGGTGAGAAAGAAGGCCGCGATCACCGTCGAGACCGGAAATCCCCGGCCGCCGAGAAGCGACGTGCCGCCCAGCACCACGACAGCGACCGAGGGCAGCAGCAGAGGATCCCCTTGGAATGCGGTCGGCTCCTTGGTGATGCCGGCGATCAGCAGACCGGCGACGACGTAAAGCCCCTGCGCCGCGACATAGGCCGTGATCTGGTGGCGCCGGACGGCGAGGCCGATGGCGCGCGCGGCGAGCGGATTGGCGCCGATCGCCTCGAACCGGCGGCCGATGACCGTCTTCTTGAGGATCAGCGCGACGAGGATCAGAATCGCCAGCGCGAACCACAGCGCATTGCCGACCCCGAGCGTCTCGCCCCCGGCGATGGCGGCGAGAAGCGGCGTCGTGGTGCGCGGAACCCCGCCCGAGACCGCGAAGACGCCGCCATAGATCAGCGCGTTCACCCCGATCGTCGCAACGATCGCGTTGAGCCGCAGCACACTGACCAAAACCCCGTTCAGCACCCCCGCCGCAACCGAACAAGCCAGCGCCAGCAGCACGGCGCGTGGCAGCTCCGCGCTATCGCCGGCCGGGACATGGGTTGCGATCACCACCGCGAGCGAGACGCCGCCGGCGAGTGAAAGATCGAACCCGCCCTGCTGCACGACCAGCATCTGCGCGAGGCCGACGATCGCCAGCACCGCGGCGAAGGGCAGGCTGCCGGCCAACGCGCCGGCGGTAAGGGAGGAGGGCGCGAGGATCCGGCAGAGCACGAGCAGCGCCAGCGTCGCCGCCAGCACGGTGAGAAATCCGCGCGCGAGCGGCGCGCCGTGGCGGCGGCGCTGCCGGGTCTCCTGGAGCGGCTGATCAGCGCGCGCGGCCATGCTTTCCCCCGATGTGCCCGGTTTCCGCCCGCTCAGGCGATCTCGAGGGTGATTTTCACCGCCCGCTCGGGATTCTGGCCGAGTTCGAGCGCCGCCAAGGCCTCGGCGAGCGGGAAGCTATGGGTCTGGATCGGCGCGAGATCGAGCCCGGTCCGTTCGAGAAAGCGGATCGCCGCCGGCCACACGCCGGGCGAGCCGATGCAGCCCTTCACCGAAAGATTCCGGCTCTGGATCTTGCCGAGATCGACGGCGATTTTCTGGCCGATATTGATGCCGACCATCGAGACCTTCCCCTCCGGCCGGGCATAGTCGAAGACATTGGCGAGCGAGGCGGCATGGCCGGCGCATTCCACCACCAGATCGGCGCCGCCCTTGGTCAGCGTCTGCACCGCCTCGACGGGATCGCCGGCGGTGGGGTCCACCACCGCCTCGGCGCCGAGCCTGCGGGCGATGTCGCGGCGGAGCGGCACCGGGTCCACCACGATCACCCGCGCCCCCATCCCGATCGCCGCCGCTGCGGTAACCAGCCCGATCGTGCCGCCGCCCGAGACCACCACGCTATCGGCGGCGTTCACCCCGCCATGGCGCAGCACCGCGTAATAGCCGCAGGTGAAGGGCTCGATCAGCGCGCCCCTGGCATCGTCCACCGCGTCCGGAAGCCGGTGCAGCCATTCCGGCCGGGCGGCGAAGAATTCGCGGTCGGCGCCATCCATCGAAAAGCCGAAATGATGGATGCGCTCGGGTGTCTGGATGACGCATTCACCCACCACCCGGTCGCCCGGCGCGAAGCCCGTCACGTTGGCCCCGACCTCGACCACTTCGCCGACCCATTCATGGCCGGGCGTCACCGGATAGGCGATCGGGATGATGTAACGCCCGGCCAGAAGTTCATAATCGGAATGGCAGATGCCGACCCGGCGCGAGCGGATCAGCACCTCGTTTTCGGTCATGGCGGGCATCTGCACCTCGGTCACGACCGGCTTGTCCGGTTCGTCGAAAATCAGCGTTTTCATGGTATCCTCCCCAGGTTCCGACGAAGGTTCAGGCGACCGGCTCGACCCTGCCGCTCCGCGCCGAGGTGACAATCGCCTCGAGCAGGGCGATGCTGTTCACCAGATGGGCGGCGGTGATCGGATAGGGCGCGGATTTGCGGATCGCCCGGGCGAAGGCGACGAGATTGTCCTTGACCGGCTCGGCGGGCGCCACCTCGGCGGTGGTGATCGGCCCGCCGGCCATCGCCGAGGTCACGACCCAGCCCGCCGGCGCCTCGACATGCGCCTTGTCGCGGATGTCGATCCAGCCCTTGGCGCCGTAGACGGTGAAACGCGACATGAACGGATTGGCGAGCGAGGCCGAGACATAAGCAGTGCCGCCACCCTTGAATTTCGCGAAGGCGGCGACGGTGTCGCCCTGCGGCAGGTCCGACGACAGGCGTTCGCAATGGCAGAGCACGCTCGCCGCCGGCCCAAGAAGGCGGACCGCGAGATCAAGCAGATGGATGCCGGTCGCGGTCATCCCGCCGGCCGGCGCCTGATCGGCCGAAAGCCGCCAATTGTCGTGGGCGAGGGTGAGGAATTTGTCGTGGCTGAAATTCGCCTCGATCTGATGGATGCGCCCGAACGCGCCGGCATCGGCGCGGGCCAGGAGGTCGGCGATCGGCGGCTCGAAGCGCCGCTCATGCCCCATGCCGAGGACCAGGCCCGCATCGGCGCAGAGCGCGACCGCCCGCGCCGCGCCGGCCCGGGTCAACGCCAGCGGCTTTTCGCAAAACACGTGCCTGCCCGCCGCCACCGCCTGCGCGATCTGCGCCTCGTGCAGCGCATGCGGCGTCGCCAGCACCACCGCCTCCACCGCCGGATCGGCGAGTGCCTCGGCATAATCGGCGGCCATCGGAATCTCCCTGCCGGCGAGATGCGCGCGGGCCGCCGCGAGATCCGGCTCGACGGCGCGCACGACGCGGATCTCGGCGGCGGTTTCGAGCACGCTCAGCATCTTCCGGCCCCACCAGCCGAGGCCGATCAGGGCGATGCGGACCGGCTCGCCACTCATCGGTTATCAACCCTTTTCGCGAACGGGCGGATCGAGATCGTTCGCCAGAGGCCGATGCCATGAAACGGATCGGCACGGTTGAACGCCTCCACCGCGGCGAGGCTGTCGGCCTCGACGACGAAGCAACTGCCGATCATCGTCTGCTCGTCATCGGCGAGCAGCGGGCCGGAGATCACGGTCCTGATCTTCGCGTCCGCGAGATAGGCCTTGTGTGCCTCGTAATGGGCGAGGCGCTTTTCGACGGCGCCGGGATGGTCGAGGCAATGGATGACATAATGCATGGGCACGGTCCTTTCGCGTCGTCAGGCTCTTCGGCTCGTCAGGCGGGGATGATCCGCCGGGCGCGCAGCGCGTCGAACACGGCGAAGAAGCTGCGCGGAGTTTGCTGGTAGGCGGTGAAGCCGCGCGTTCGGCTGTTGGTCATGTCGGTGAAGCATTCGAGCGTGCGGCCGAGATCGGCATCGCTGTGCCACCAGGAGGCGAGCCGCGTGACCGGGATGTCCTGCAACCGGTGTTTGGCGACGATTTCGGCCCAGAGCGCCGGCGCATCCGCCATCTGGGTCGCGAGCGGCTGCGGATGGCCGGGATAGGCGCCGACCGCGAGGCCGAAATACGCCGCGATCTGCTCCCAGAGCCAGGTCCAGCGGAAGAGATCGCCGTTCGCGGTGTTGAACGCGAGATTGGCCGCCGCCGGCGTGGTTGCCGCCCAGTGCAGCTGTTCGGCGAGCAGCCGCGCATCGGTGACGTCGGTCACGGCGTGATACTGCTCGGGCGAGCCGGGAAAGACGAAGGGCTGACCTTTGTGTTTGCAGATCGTCGCATAGACGGCGAGCGTCACCGCCATGTTCATCGCGTTGCCGATCGCGAAGCCGATCATCGTGTGCGGGCGATGCACCGACCAGGCGAAACCGCGCCTGGCTGCCATCTCGAACAGCACGTCTTCCTGCGCGTAGTAGAAATTCGGCCCCGGAAGACGCGGGCTGCTTTCGAGGAACGGCGTATAGGGCTTGGTTTTGGCGTAATCGTCGAACGAGCCGAGGTAATGCTTGAGCCCGGTCACCAGTGCTGCGTGACGAAGCGGTGCTTTCGCGATGCCATCAAACAGAGTGCGGATCATCGCCGCGTTGACGCGGACGTTTTCCGCCTCGTTCGTCTGGCGTGACCAGGTGCAGTAAAAAACATGGGTGACATCGGACGCCGCCGCCAGCGCCGCGCCGGCCGTCGCGGCGTCTTCCAGATCCGCCGCGATATGCCGGTCCGACCATGCGAGATCGGCGGCGCCGCGCGAAAGCGTCACCACACGCCAGCCTTGCGCCTTGAGGTGCTGGCCGGCGTAGCTGCCGGAAAGCCCGGTCGCGCCGACGATCAGGGCGATGTTATCGTTGCTCATCTCATTCATCTCTCATGCGTCGCAATGGGGCGAAGCGGTCATGCCGGGCCGAGCCCGGGCGCCTGCGTGATGACCCGACTCGGTTGGACAGAAATCGCCTGTTGAACCACGGTCACGGACATGCGCCCGATCGGACAGCCTCCCCTTTGTCTTGGTCTTTGCTTTGACCTTTGTTTTGCTTTGGCCTTGCGCCCGATTATGGATCGCACGCCCGCCGCGCCGCGCACGCTAGCAAAAATCGACCATCGGTCTTCGGCTGTTTTGTCCAGATCGGATAAACCCATGCCGCCGGGCGGCAATGGCGGGGGTTGGACGCCACCCGGAAGCTTCGCGCACATCGCCGCTTTCCGGTCGAAACGCCGGCCGTCCTGCGTCACCATCAGAGCCACCGGCCCCGGCGCAACCGACCCGGCGCTCAGGCCCCATGGAAACGCCCTCTTCGCGCCGTCGCGTCGGGGTCATTGAACTCCGGGCGCGGCGGCGGCAAAAGGTTTTGCGACCAAGCCCTTTTCGAGACGGACCCAAAGCCGCATGACCGACGACCTCGCCGCCCTGCACCACGCCGCGGAACACGACATCGCCGCCGCCGCTGACCTCCGCGCCCTGGAGGCGGTGCGTGTTGCCCTGCTCGGCAAAACCGGGCGGCTGACGGCGCTGCTCAAAACACTCGGGAGCCTGCCGGCCGAAGCCAGGCGCGAGCAGGGGGCGCGCGTGAATGCCGTCAAAGAGACGCTGATCGCGGCGCTCGAGGCGCGGCGCGCGGCGCTCGAAGCGGCGGCGCTCGCGGCGCGGCTCGCCGCCGAGCGGATCGATGTCACGCTGCCCGCCCGGCCTTCGGAAATCGGCCTGATCCATCCGATCAGCCGCACCATGGACGAGATCGCGGCGATTTTCGGGGCGATGGGCTTCACCGTCGCCGAGGGGCCGGATATCGAGACTGACTGGCATAATTTCGGCGCCCTCAACATCCCGCCGCACCACCCGGCGCGCGCCGATCACGATACGTTCTACCTCCCGCCCGGCGGGGAGGGTGATGGCCCGCCGCGCGTGCTCCGCACCCATACCTCGCCGGTCCAGATGCGCACCATGCTGGCGGAGACGCCGCCGATCCGCATCATCGCCATGGGCCGCACCTACCGTGCCGACCATGACGCGACCCACAGCCCGATGTTCCATCAATGCGAGGGGCTGGTGATCGACCGTGCCATCACGCTTGGCCATCTCAAGGGCTGTCTGATCGATTTTCTCCGCGCCTTTTTCGGTCTCCCCGATCTCCCGGTGCGGTTCCGCGCCAGCTACTTCCCGTTCACCGAACCCTCGATGGAGGTCGATATCGGCTGGAACCGCCGGAGCGGCGAACTCGGCCGGGGCGGGGACTGGCTCGAGATTCTGGGGAGCGGCATGGTGCATGCCAAAGTCCTCGCCAATGGCGGCATCGATCCGCGCGCATGGCAGGGATTCGCCTTCGGGATGGGAATCGAGCGCATCACCATGCTGAAACACGGCATCAATGACCTCCGCCCGTTTTTCGAGAGCGATCTCCGCTGGCTTCGCCATTACGGCTTCAGCCCGCTCGCCCCGGCGATGCTGCATGAGGGGGTGTGAGCGATGAAATTCACCCTCTCCTGGCTTCGTGACCATCTCGAAACGGAGGCATCACTCGCGCACATCACCGAAACCCTGTCCGCGATCGGGCTCGAGGTCGAAAGCGTGGAGGACCGCGCCCAGGCGCTGGCGCCGTTCCGCATCGCCCGGGTGATCGAGGCCGTCCCCCATCCCGACGCCGATCGCCTGCGCGCCTGCCGGGTCGAGATCGGGGCGGGGGCGCCGGTTTCGGTGGTGTGCGGCGCGCCCAATGCGCGGGCCGGCATGAAAACCGTCTTCGCGCCGCCCGGTAGCGTCATCCCGGGCAGCGGGGTCACGCTGAAAATCGGCAAGATCCGCGGGGTCGAAAGCGCCGGGATGCTGCTCTCGCTCCGTGAACTCGGGCTCGGTGAGGATCACGCCGGGATCATCGAACTGCCCGAGGCGGCGCCGGTCGGCGAGACTTATGCCGGCTGGGCCGGGCTCGACGATCCAGTGATCGAGATCGCCGTTACCCCCAATCGCGGCGATGCGCTGGCGGTGCGCGGCATCGCCCGCGATCTTGCCGCCGCCGGGCTCGGGCGGCTGAAGCCGTGGTCGGCGCCCGCCGTTGCGGCGCGGTTCGCAAGCCCGCTCGCCTGGCGGATCGACTGGCCGGAGGCCTGCCCCTACGTCCTCGGGCGGAGTTTTCGCGGCCTCACCAATCGGCCGAGCCCGGACTGGCTCGCCGCCCGCCTCCGCGCGATCGGCCTCCGCCCGATCAACGCCCTGGTCGACATCACCAATTTCTTCACCTTCGATCTCGGCCGACCGTTGCATGTTTTTGATAGTAAAAAAATTATTGGCTCAGAGATGGTGATCCGCCGCGGCGCCGGCGAGACTTTGCGGGCGCTCAACAACCGCGATTACCGGCTGGAGCACGAGGATTGCGTGATCGCCGATGCCGCCGGACCGCGCTCGCTCGCCGGCATCATGGGCGGGGTCGAGAGCGGTTGTGACGACGCGACCACCGAGATGTTCCTCGAATGCGCGTTCTTCGACCCGGTGCGGATCGGCCAGAGTGGGCGGCGGCTGCAAATTCTTTCGGATGCACGGAGCCGCTTCGAGCGCGGGATCGATCCCGCTTTGCTGCCGGACGCGGTCGAGGCGGCGAGCCGGATGATCCTCGATCTCTGCGGCGGCGAGGCGAGCGAGGTGGTCGGCGCTGGCGCCGCGCCGCCCTGGCAGCGCCGCGCCGCGTTGCGTTTCGCGCGCCTTCGTGATCTCGGCGGCGTCGCGATCGCGCCCGAGACCGCGATCGCGCGGCTCGCCGCACTCGGCTTTCCACTCGTCGAGCGTGACGCGGCCGGCGCGGTGTTCGCCGTCCCCTCCTGGCGCAACGATATCGCTGCCGCCGGCGCCCTCGATCTCGCGCCGAGCATTCCCGCCGATCGCGCCGCCTCCCTTGCCGACAGCGTCGCCGCCATCGTGCCGGAGGCCGATCTGGTCGAGGAAGTGCTGCGGCTCGGCGGGTTGGATGCGGTGCCGCCGGTATCCCTGCCGCGCCCCACGCCGGTGCCGGGCGCGAGCCTTACCGCCGCCGGGATGCGCTCGGCGCTCGCCCGCCGTGCGCTCGCCGCCCGCGGTCTCGCCGAATGCGTGAGCTTCGCCTTCATGGCGCGCAACGATGCGGCGCGATTCGGCGAGACGCCGGCGGAGCTTCGTCTCCTCAACCCCATCGCCGCCGATCTCGACCAGTTGCGCCCGACCCCGCTCGCCGTCCTCGCCCACGCCTTGGCGCGCAACCTCGCCCGCGGCGCCGAGGACGTGGCGCTATTCGAGATCGGACCCGGATTCGCCCCCGGATCGACGCCGAGCGGCGCGCGGGAGATCGCTGCTGGGCTCCGCGCCGGGGCGCCGCCGCGCCATTGGGCAACCCCGGCGCGTGCCTTCGATGCGTTCGACGCCAAGGCCGACGCGCTTGCCGTGCTGGCGGCACTCGGCGTCGCGCCGGACTCCCTCGCGACCGTCGCCGAAGCCCCGGCGCATTACCACCCCGGCCGTGCCGGGACGCTGCGCCTCGGCCCGCGCAACGTGCTCGCCGCGTTCGGCGAGTTGCATCCGGAGGTCACCGCGGCACTCGATCTCGCCGGCGCGGTCGCGGCGTTCGAGATTTTTCTCGACGCCATCCCCGCCGCCAAACGCCGCCGCCGCGCCGCGCCCGATCTCGCCGCCCTGCAACCGGTGCGCCGCGATTTCGCTTTCCTGGCAGCGCATGACGTGACGGCGGAAGCGGTGCTGCGCGCGGCGCGCGGTGCGGAACGTGGGCTGATCACCGGCGTTTCGCTGTTCGATGTCTATGCTGGGCCGCCTCTGCCGGCGGGCGAAAAATCGCTCGCCATCGAGGTGGTGTTGCAGCCGCGCGAGCGCGCGCTGACGGACGCCGAGATCGAGGCGATCTCAGGGCGGATCGTCGCCGCCGTCACCGCCGCGACCGGGGCACGGCTGCGCGGGTAAGAAGTAAAAAGAAGATTCTTCTTTTTCTGAAGAAAAAGAAGCAAAAAGACTTTTTTACTGGAACAGCGCCTATGGCGCTGCTCAACAGATAGAAGTTTTTTGGTTCTTTTTTACAAAAAAGAACGATTTTTTGACTTTGCTCATGCGACGTCAGCCCGCCGTTACGGCAAGGTCGTACGGGCCGCCGCTAGAGCGAGCCGAGGAGCGACGCGGTATCGATCATGCGGTTGGAAAAACCCCATTCATTGTCATACCAGCCCATCACCCGCGCAAGCTTGCCATCGACCACCGTCGTCTGCGTCGCATCGAAGCTGCACGAGGCGCTGACATGGTTGAAATCGATGCTGACCAGTTTTTCGGTGTTGTAGGCGAGAATGCCGCGCAGCGCGCCTTCGGATGCGGCGCGGAAGGCGGCGTTGATGGTTTCGGCATCGGCCGGATGGGCGAGATTGGCATCGAGCGAGACCAGCGAGACATTGGGGATCGGCACGCGGATCGCGGTGCCGTCGAGCTTGCCCTTGAGCGCCGGCAGAACGAGGCCGACGGCGCGCGCCGCGCCCGTCGAGGTCGGGATCGCCGAGACCGCCGCCGCCCGCGCCCGGTGCAGATCCTTGTGCAGCGTATCGACGGTGCGCTGATCACCGGTATAGGCGTGGATGGTCACCATGTAGCCGCGTTCGATACCGAACGCATCATGCAGCACCTTGGCCATCGGCGCGAGACAGTTGGTGGTGCAGGAGGCGTTGGAAACCACCGTCATCGCCGGGGTCAGCACCTGGTGGTTGACACCATAGACCACGGTCGCGTCCACCCCGTCGGCCGGGGCGGAAACCAGTACCTTGCGCGCCCCAGCGACCAGCAGATGGGCGGCGGCTTCGCGGTTGGTGAAGAGGCCGGTGCATTCCATCGCGACATCGACGCCCGCAAACGGCACCTTCGCCGGATCGCGCTCGGCGGAAACCCGGATCGGCCCCCATTCGCGTCCCTGGTGGCGGATATGGAGCGTGTCGCCATCCACCGCGACCTCGGCGGGGAAGCGGCCATGGACGCTGTCATAGCGGAGGAGATGGGCGTTGGCCTCGACACTGCCGAGATCATTGATCGCGACCGGCACGATGTCTTCGCGCCCGCTCTCGATGATCGCGCGCAAGACGAGCCGCCCGATGCGGCCGAAACCATTGATCGCGATACGCACCGGCATGGGATGGAGTCTCCTGGTTCTAATTTTTAATGATGATCGAGCCGCTTGCGCACCGCCTGCGTCAAAGCCTCGGCAGTGATGCCGAAATGGCGGTAGAGTTCCTCATAGGGCGCCGAGGCGCCGAAACCGGTCATGCCGATGAACACGCCATCGGGACCGAGCCAGCGCTCCCAGCCGAACCCGGCGGCGGCTTCCATGCCGAAACGCGGCGCGGTGCCGAGCACGTGCGCCTGATAAGCGTCGTCCTGGGCGGCGAAGAGTTCCCAGCACGGCAGCGAGACCACCGCCGTCGCGATTCCCTGCTTCGCCAGCGCCTCCCGCGCCGCCATCGCGATCGACACTTCCGAGCCGCTGGCGATCAGCGTCGCCTGGCGCGCGCCATCGGCCTCGGCGAGGACATAGGCACCGCGCGCCGTGCGGTTTTCGGTGATATCGGCGCGGAAGGTCGGCAAGGATTGGCGGCTCAGCACCAGAAGGCTCGGCCCGTCATTGCGGCGGAGTGCGAGTTCCCAGCTTTCCGCGGTCTCGATGGTATCGGCGGGGCGGAAGAGCAGGAGATTGGGCATGGCGCGGAGGCTGGCGAGATGTTCCACCGCCTGATGCGTCGGCCCATCCTCGCCGAGGCCGATGCTGTCATGGGTCAGCACATAGATCACCCGCTGATGCATCAGCGCCGAGAGTCTCAGCGCCGGGCGGAGATAATCGCTGAAGATGAAGAACGTGCCGCCATAGGGGATGAGGCCGCCGCCGAGCGCGATGCCGTTCATCGCCGCCGCCATGGCGTGCTCGCGAATGCCGAAATGAAGGTAGCGGCCGGCGAAATTGCCCGCCGACACCTCGGCCATGTCCTTGATCCGGGTGAGGTTGGAGCTGGTGAGGTCGGCCGAGCCGCCGATCAGCTCCGGGACCATCGGCAACAGCGCTTCCAGTACTTTCTGGCTCGATTGGCGGGTCGCGAGCTTCGGCTTGGTCTCCGCGATCTCAGCCTTCAAGGCGGAAAGCTTCTCCAGCCAGTTTTCCGGGAGCCGCCCGGCGAGGCAGCGCTCGAACTCGGCGCGCTGCGGGTGCCGGTTCGCGCGCTTGAGCCAGGCGCGGCGGGGGGTGGCGCCACGGGTGCCGGCGGCCTGCCAGACTTGTGCAAGATCGTCGGGGACGGTGAAGGCCGGCGCCGTCCAGCCCAGCGCCGCCTTGGTCGCCGCCGCTTCCGCGGCACCGAGCGCCGAGCCATGGGCGGCATTGGTGCCCGCCTTGTGCGGCGCGCCGAAGCCGATGATGGTGCGGCAGGCGATCAG
>JAJZBM010000018.1 GCA_021798915.1 Pseudomonadota bacterium | reverse complement strand
AGCCCCCGCGCCCGCGAGCGCGCGCCCTCGGCGCCGAGCAGCCAGCGGCGCAATTCCGCCGCCTCCACCCCCGACAGCACGGCGGCGAAGGCGGCATCGGCGGCGTCGAACAGATGATGGCCCTCGTCGAAGACATAGCGGGTTGGAACCGTGCCCTCCTCCGTGCCTTCGCCCCAGTTCCAAAAATGCGCCGCCTGGTTCATCACCAAAGCGTGATTGGCGATCACCAACTCGGCGCCCTCGGCACGGCGGATGGCGTGTTCGACGAAGCAGCGCCGCCAATGCGCGCAGGCGGCGTGGATGCACTCGCCGCGCCGGTCAGCGAGCCCGAGGATCGCGCCCTGGCCGAAGAGTTCCGCGAACCAGCCGGGAAGATCGCCGCCCTGGATGTCGCCATCGCCGGTCGCGAGCGCCCAGCGCGCAACGAGGCCGAGCGCGAGCGAAGACACGGTGAGCCCCATGCCCTGCGCCGCGTCCTGAAAATTGAGCAGACAGAGATAATTCTCCCGCCCCTTGCGCACCACCGAAAGCCGCCGCCGCGCCGCCGGATCGGGGTAGACGCGGGCGAGTTCGCCCTCGATCTGGCGCTGCAGATGGCGGGTGAAAGTGCTGATCCAGACCGGGCCGTGGTTGCGTTGCGCCCAGAGATTGGCCGGGGCGAGATAGCCGAGGGTCTTGCCGGTGCCGGTGCCGGCCTCGGCGAGCACGAGATGCGGCGCGCCACGCTCGGCGCGGGGTGCGAAAGCTTCGGTCGCGGCGGCGGCATAGTCGGATTGGCCGGGCCGCGCCTCGGCTTTGGCGCCGAGGATTTCGGCCAGCCGCCGCCGCGCCTCGGCGGCGCCGACCGGATGGGCGGAAGGTGGTGGCGGTGGCGGCGTCTCCGGCCATTCCGGCAAGCGCCGCCAGATCGCCAGCGCCTCGGTCGCGGGAAGCGCCGCTGGCTCGGCGAGGGCAGCGAGCACCGCCGCCGCCCATGGCCAGCCATCACGCCCGAGCCCGGCGGCAAGCGACGCGGCATCGCGGTTTTGCGGCAAGCGGCGGGCGCGGGCGAGATCGGCGAGCAGGGCGCAAGCAAAGCGCGCGAGCGCGCCGACCTGATCGGCGGGATCGGGG
Organism: Pseudomonadota bacterium; assembly: GCA_021798915.1. GTDB lineage: Bacteria > Pseudomonadota > Alphaproteobacteria > Acetobacterales > Acetobacteraceae > Acidibrevibacterium. The sequence continues at coordinate 55,652 of JAJZBM010000018.1, read as the reverse complement.
CCGAGCGGCGGCAGATCACAAAAAATCGCCAGGCCGCGCGGCGTCGGCACCACTGCCCGCGCCGGGTGGACGAAAGCGAAAAGCTCGAGAAGATCGAGCGCCGGCCGCGGCCGTATGCCAAGCCGCCGCCAGGTCGCCGGGGCATGAACGAGGAGCGGCGGCGGCAGAGCGGCGAGACGATGGGCGACGGTCTCGGGCGGCCCGGCGATGATCTCCCCCGCCGGGATCAGTAGCGCTGCCCGCCCCTCGGCCGCGACCAGAGCGGGGGCCGAGCGTAGCGGCGCGGGCGGGGATTGCGGCGGGGAGTCCGGCGGATTTGGTCGTGACATTGCCGAATTATAAGGCGTCTTGCGGATTGACCAATATCGGAGCGGTTTCTAGCTTGCGTTCATGACTGACACATTTCGCAACATGGCGCCGCCCTCCCCTCCCCCGAGGCTCATCGAGCCGCCCAAAGCATGGCCGTTCGAGGAAGCCGCCAAGGTCGCGGCGCGGCTCGCCCGAACCGGCGGGCAACGGGCGCTGTTCGCGACCGGCTACGGCCCCTCCGGCCTGCCGCATATCGGTACCTTCGGCGAGGTCGCCCGCACCTCCTGGGTGCGTCATGCGTTCGGCGTCCTCACCGGCCTCCCCTCCCGCCTGCTCGCCTTCAGCGACGACATGGATGGCCTGCGCAAAGTGCCGGACAACGTGCCCAACCGCGACATGCTGGCGGCGCATCTCGGCAAGCCGCTGACCCGGATTCCCGACCCGTTCGGCACCCATCGGAGCTTCGGCGCCCATAACAACGCCCGCTTGCAGGGGTTTCTCGACAGGTTCGGCTTCGACTACGAATTCGCTTCGGCGACCGATTATTACACTGCCGGGCGGTTCGATGACGCGCTGCTGCGTCTGCTCGAAGTCTATGACGAGGTGATGGCGGTCATTCTCCCGACACTCGGCCCCGACCGCCGCGCGACCTATGCGCCCGTTCTCCCCATCCATCCCGAAACCGGCGTCGTCATGCAGGTCGCACTCGAGAAAATCGACCGCGACGCCGGAACCGTCGTCTGGCGCGACCCCGACAGCGGCAAATCCTACGAAACCCTGGCGACAGGCGGGCATTGCAAGCTGCAATGGAAGGCCGACTGGGCGATGCGCTGGTTTGCGCTCGGTGTCGATTACGAAATGTCGGGCAAGGATCTGATCGACAGCGTGCGCCTGAGCGGCAAGATCTGCCGTATCCTCGGCGCGGCGCCGCCCGAATCCCTGACCTATGAATTATTTCTCGACGAAAACGGCCAGAAGATCAGTAAATCGAAGGGCAACGGGCTCTCGGTCGAGGATTGGCTGCGCTATGCGCCGCCGGAATCGCTGGCGCAATTCATGTACAACGCGCCGCAGCGCGCCAAGCGGCTCTATTTCGATGTCATCCCGCGCGCCGTCGATGAATACGTCGCCAATCTCGACCGCGCACATGGCCAGGAAGGGGGGGGGCAGGAAGGGGCGGCACTGATGGCCAATCCGGTCTGGCATATCGGCGCCGGCCACATCCCGGACGAAGACGTGCCGCTCTCGTTCACGCTGCTCCTCAACCTCGCCGCGGTGGTCAATGCCGAGCGCGGCGATATTCTCTGGAGCTTCATCCGCCGCTACGCGCCGGCGGCGACGCCGGAGGGCAATCCGCTGCTCGCCCGCCTCGTCGAGCACGCGCTCGCCTATTATCGTGATTTCATCCGCCCGGCGAAACGCCATCGCCCCCCCACCGCGCTCGAACGCGCGGCGCTCGCGGAACTGGCGGCAGAACTCCCGCTTCTGGCGGCGGACGCTGACGAGACGGCGATCCAGACCCTGCTCTATGACATCGGCAAGCGGCACCCTTTCCCCGATCTCCGCGCCTGGTTCGGCACGCTCTATCAAGTCCTGCTCGGCCAGGCGGAGGGGCCGCGTTTCGGCAATTTCGTCGCGATCTACGGGCGTGCCGAGACCATCGCGCTGATCGAGGCGGCGCTCGCGCGCCCCGCCGATGCCGCCTGACGCGAAACCACACGCATCCCCGCCGGCCCGGCGCGCGATTTTCTCGCTGCACCACCTGCCGCCGCTGCTCGGCCTCGCACTGCTCATCGCGGCGGTGTTCGTGGTCCGGCGCGAATTCCGTTCGCTGCGGCTCGAAGACATCGTCGCCGCCCTCGATGCCATCCCCGAGGAGGCGCTGGCGAGCGCGTTCGGCTTCACCCTGCTCGCCTATGGCGTGCTGACCTTCTATGACCGCCTCGCGGTGATCTATGCCGGGGCGCGGATCTCCTATTGGCGGACCGCGTTCGCCTCGTTCTGCGCCTATGCGCTGTCGCATAATCTCGGCTTCGCCGCGGTCTCCGGGGCGGCGGTGCGGTTTCGCCTCTACGCCCATTGGGGGCTTTCCCCGGTGCAGATCGGCAAGGTGATCGCCTTTTGCAGCCTCACCTTCGGTCTCGGCGGGATGGTTCTCGGCGGCGCGATCCTGTTCGTCGAGCCGGGCGCGGTGCCGTTGTTCGGCGACCAGCTACCCCGCTTCCTCCCCGCCGTCGCCGGCGCCGGATTATGGGCGCTGGTGCTCGGCTATGTCTGGATCGCGCGGAGCCTCGGCCATCTCCGCCTGTTCGGCCACGAGATCGCGCTGCCCGACAGCCGGATGGCGATTTTGCAGGTGCTGATCGCCGCCGCCGACGTCGCCGTCACCTCCGCGATCCTCTACGCGCTTCTGCCGCCAGCGCCGGGGCTCACCTATCTCCGCTGCCTCGCGGTCTATGTCGTTGCGACCAGCGCCGGGTTGCTCGCCAGCCTCCCGGCCGGCATCGGCGTGTTCGACAGCCTCGTCCTGCTCGGTCTCTCGCCCTATATCGATGCGCCACGCATCGTCGGCGCGATCATCGTCTTTAGGCTCTATTATTCGATCATTCCGCTGTTCCTCGCCGGCGGCCTGTTCGCCGGCAACGAGATTCTGCTGCGCGGGCGCGAGATTCTGCCGGCCGGGCAGGCGGCGCCGGGCTGGATCGCCAGTCTCGGCAGTTGGAACGAGCCCGATTTCGCGGTCGCGATCGCGACCGGCGCGGTCACGATCTGCGGCGCGATGCTGCTTCTGCTCGGCGTCGTCGGGCCGCTGCCGGACATGTCCTGGGTCGATGCCGACCTCGCCGAGTTGAGTGCCCCTTCGGGGCAGTTCATTCCCTCGCTGATCGGCGCCGGACTGCTCGCCCTCGCCTTCGGCCTCTCGCGGCGTGTCACCCTCGCCTGGGGGGCGGTGGTGGCGCTGCTGCTGGTCGCCGCCGCGATGACCTTCGTCGAAGGCGTGCGCTGGTGGGTGCCGGCCATGCTCCTGGCTGCGACCGCCCTGATCGCCCCGTTCCGGCGGGCGTTCTATCGCCATGTCCATCTCACCTCCGACCCGTTCGATATCGCCGCGTCGCTGCCGCTGCTGGCGCTGGTGCTCTGCGTCATCACGCTCTCCGCCTTCGAGCACCATGTCCGTGGCCTCGCCGATCAGAGCTGGTGGGCGGTGGTCGCCTCGCCCGAGGCGCCGAACGCGCTCCGGCTCAGCCTCGCGCTCGCGGTCGGGCTCGGGATCCTGGCGATCTGGCAATTGCTGCGCCCGGGGCAGGTGCGGCTCGACGCCTGGACCGACGAGACGCGACGGCGATTCCAAGCACTCGGCGGCACGCCGGCGGCGGGGGCCGATGGCCTGTTATGGGGGGAAGCCGGGGAAGCGGCGATGCCGGTGCGGCGGCTCGGCCATCTCGTCGTCGCGCTCGGCGATCCCGCCGGGGCGGCCGCGGACCGGGTGTCGGCGATCTGGCGGCTGCGCGACCTCGCCATGCAGGAAGGGGCGACGCCGGCGGTGTGGCGGGGTGGGGACGCCCTGCTCGCGGTCTATGCCGATATCGGCCTCTCGCCGGTTCCGGTGCCGGGCGAGGCCGGACACTACGCGCTCTGCCGCACCGAGCGCGACCTCAGCCTGCTGCTCGCCTCAATGGAACACCAGATGGGGCAGCCAGAGGGTCAGGACCGGCACATAGGTGATGATCCCGAGCACGATCAGAAGCAGGATCAGAAACGGCAGAATGCCGCGGATCACCTCGCCGATGGGCGCGTTTGAGATCGTCGACAGCACGAACAGGTTGAGCCCGACCGGCGGGTGGACCAGGCCGATTTCCATGTTGTGGGTGAAAATGATCGCGAAATGCACCGGGTCGACGCCGAGCGGCACCAGCGCCGGCGCGAGGACCGGGAGGACCAGCAGCAGCGTCGCCGTCACCTCCAGAAAACAGCCGAGCACCAGCAGCAGGACGTTGATCGCGAGAAGAAACTGCCAGGTGCGGAAGCCGTGCGCGACGGTGAAATGCACCAGCGCGGCGGGAATGCCCGATTGCGTCATCCAGTGGCCGAAGGCGAGCGCGGAGGCGACGATCAGCATGATCGCGCCGGCGCTGCGGAGCCCATCGGCAACCACCGCCAAGGTCTCGGCGGGGTGAAAGCCGCGATAGAAGACCAGGCTGACGAAGAGGGCCACCACCGCCGCCACCGCCGCCGCCTCGGTCACCGTCACCAGCCCGCCATAGATCCCGACCAGCACCACCACCGGCACCGCGAGCGCCGGCAGCGCCGCCCAGGTGACGGCGAGGCGCCGGCGCCAGGGCAGTGATGGCTCGATCGGGAAATTGTTGCGCCGCGCGGTGAACCATACCCAGCCGAAAAACGCCGCCGCCTGCAACAGGCCCGGCAGGATGCCGGCGAGGAACAGGCGCGGCACCGATTGCTCGGCGACGATGCCATAGAGGATGAGCGCGATCGAGGGCGGCACGACGATGCCGATCGTCCCCGAGGCGCCGATGACGCCGAGCGCAAAGGAACGCGGATAGCCGCGCGCCAGCATCGCCGGCAGCAGGATGGTGCCCATCGCCAGCGCGGTCGCGACGCTGGAGCCGCAGATCGCGGCAAACAGCGTGCAGGCGACGACGGTGACGAGGCCGAGCGAGCCGCGCACGCCGCCGAGCCAAGCGACGGCGAGATCGACCAACGCCTGCGCGACCCCGCCGCGGCGCATGAAGGCGGCGGCCATGACGAAGAGCGGCAGCGCCATCAGCGTCGTCGAATTGAGCTGATCGATGATCACCTGCGCGACCCCGATCAGCGGCTGACCGGAGACCCCATAGAGGATCGCTGCACACACCCCGAGCACCAGGAAAATCGGCAGGCCGATGGCGAGCAGGCCGAAAAACAGCGCGAGGAACAGAAGAAGGGTCATCGCCGGCGAAAGCGCGCTTATTCGGTGCGCGTCGCGTCGTTGCGGCCGATCGTCATCCGGTTCGCATCGAAAGCAAACAGATAGCGCCACAGGCGCCCGAGATAGCGGAGCGCCATCAGCAAACCGCCAACCGGCAAGGCGAGATAATAGAGCCACATCGGGAATTGCAGATCGGTCGAACTCCGCTCATCGAGGAGCCAGGCGGTGGTGACGATCTGCCAGCCGTAATAGACGAGGCCGGCGCAGAAAATCACCGCGATCAGGGAATTGGCGATCTCGAGCCCGCGCTGTCCGGCCGGCGGCAGCAGCCGCAGCACGACATCGGGGCGGACATGGCCATCGCTTCGGGCAAGCTCGGAGGCGACGATCATCACCGCCCACACCAGGAGATAGACGATGACCTCCTCGGCCCAGGAAATCGCATGCGCCGGCGCGAGATAGCGGCCGAGCACCTGCACGCTGCCGGCGAGGAGGGCGGCGAGCCCGAGCAGCCCGACGGCGACGCGCTCGGCCCATGTCCAGAGCGCGCCCGGGCCACGCTCAGGCGGCGGTGCCGACATCTTCGCTGACCAGGCGAACCATTTCCGGGGACACCTTGATCTCGCGCGCGACCTTGTCCTGCTCGGCGAGCATTTTTTTGCGCTCGGCGGCGACCTGATCGGCCGGCGGGACGGTGTAGGTCACGCCATGGGCGATCAATTTTTCGCGCGCCGCATCCTGATCGGCCTGCATATTGGCGCGATAGGTCGGGATGTTCGCGGCCCAGAGATCGGTCATCATTTTCTGCAGATCGGGCGCGAGGCCGGTCCAGAAGCCGTTGGCGACGATCGGGATGTATTCACCGACGAATTGATGATCGGCGAGGACGTATTTCACCCCCGCCTCCCAGAGCTGGGCGCTGGCGACGCTCTCATCGGTGCTGACGAGACCATCGAACGTGCCTTGCGAGAGCGCCAGCGGCACGTTCGGCCAGGCAGTGGTGTTGGGAATGGCGCCGAAGAAGCGCGCCCGCCAAGCCTGGCCGGCGCCGCCGGAATTGCGGATCTTGAGGTCGCGCAGTTCGCTGTATTCGGTCAGTTTGTGGCTCGCCGTGTACCAGTTCTGATAGCCGAGATCGAGCCAGGGGCCGAGCACATGGCCACGCAGCCGCTTGTCGATCTCACCATTCACCATGGCGCCGGCACGGCCATCGACCACTTTATGGGTGACCGCGAAAGGCTGGCCATACAGCGCCGGGAGCTGAAAAAGATCGCAATCGGGGATGAACCCGGTCATCGTCCAGGTACCGGGGCAGGCCATTTCCACCTGTCCCTGGATCAGGGCTTTCGAGACGTCGAGATCGGAGAAGAGCTGGCCGCTCTGGAATAATTCGGTCTTGATCCGCCCGCCCGACGCGGCATCGAGCTTGTTCAGATAATCGGCGAGCGATTTGTTGCGCCCATGCGAGGGCGCGGTATCGAGCGAGCAGCGGAGCCGAACCGGCGCGTCCGCACGGGCGTGGCGGAGGACGGCCGGCATCGCGAGAATGGCCGCGCCGAGGGCGCGGCGGCGGGTCAAGCGGGGCATCATGGATCACTTCCTCCCGATCGCTATGGCTCGATCTTTGTAAATCGATGCGGGCGCACTCTCCGGGCAAGCCCGCCTCGGCGTCAAGGGGGCATGACCAGGCGGCCGGGCAAGGCAGGCCGCGAGGAGACGGAAGCGGTTCGGAACGTCAGCGGTCGGACCCGGCTTTCTCCATCACCGCGCGCATTTCCTCCATGGCCTCCATGAAACGACGGTTGAGGATTTCCACCGCCTCGCCATTGGCACGCTGGATCAGCTCGCTCAGCTCCTTGGCGTTGCTCACCGCCCGCTCATAGGCGCGGCGCACCAGCTCGGCTTGCTTGGCGGCGCGCTGAGGCGGATTTTCGGGAACGCTGAGCAGTGCCACCGCCTCGGTCATCTCGGCCATGTTCTGTTGCAGGATTTCCATGTTCCGCCGCGCCACCGCCTGCGCCCCCTCCATCGCGATCCGGTTGGCCATGGTGAAGACCTCGATATTGCGGCGATAGGCGCCGAGCAGCCCCTCCATATCCGGCAGATTGGGCATTTTCATCTCGCCGAATGCGCCGCTGAACGGAGTCTCGCCGGGTTTTCTGGCATTGGCCATGGTCTCATTCTCCCTCACCATATAAACTGCGATCGAAATCGCCGGCCATCCTAGGCGCTTTTCTGGCCGACGCGAGAGCAAATTTCCCGCGAGCCGGCGCGCCCCAAGGACGCGCACCAGAGATGGCGGCTGACAGCGGCGCGGAAACTGCTTATGTCCCCCTCCATGACCGAAACACCACTCTCCCTGATCCGCAACTTCGCCATCATCGCCCATATCGATCATGGCAAATCGACCCTCGCCGATCGCCTCATCGAGGCCACCGGGGCGCTTTCCAACCGCGAGATGACGGCGCAGGTGCTCGACACCATGGAGATCGAGCGCGAACGCGGCATCACCATCAAGGCCCAGACCGTCCGCCTCACCTATCGCGCCCATGACGGCAAGACCTACGCCCTCAATCTCATGGACACGCCCGGCCATGTCGATTTCGCCTATGAGGTGAGCCGCAGCCTCGCCGCCTGCGAAGGCTCGCTCCTGGTCGTGGATGCGAGCCAGGGGGTGGAGGCGCAGACGCTGGCCAATGTCTATCAGGCTCTCGACGCCGGGCACGAGATCGTGCCGGTTCTGAACAAGATCGACCTCCCCGCCGCCGAACCCGAGCGCGTGCGCGAGCAGATCGAGGACGTGATCGGGCTCGATGCCTCGGACGCGGTGATGATCAGCGCCAAGACCGGGCTCAATATCGAAGGCGTGCTCGAAGCCCTGGTCACCCGCCTGCCGCCCCCGACCGGCGACGCCGAGGCGCCGCTCAAGGCGCTGCTGGTCGATAGCTGGTACGATCCCTATCTCGGCGTCGTCATCCTGGTCCGGGTCAAGGATGGGCGCCTCACGCGCGGCCAGCGCATCCGCATGATGGCGACCGGGGCCGTGCATGCCGTCGAGCAGACCGGGATCTTCTCGCCCCGGCCGCAACCGGTCTCCGATCTCGGGCCCGGCGAAATCGGCTATATCACCGCGGGCATCAAGACGGTGGCCGATTGCCGGATCGGCGATACCCTCACCGACGACCGCCGCCCGACCGAGACGCCGCTCCCCGGCTTCAAGCCCTCGGTGCCGGTGGTGTGGTGCGGCCTCTATCCGGTCGATGCCGATGATTTCGAAAAATTGCGCGACAGCCTCGCCAAGCTCCGCCTCAACGATGCGAGCTTCCATTACGAGCCGGAGACCTCGGCCGCGCTCGGCTTCGGTTTCCGCTGCGGTTTTCTCGGACTTTTGCATCTCGAGATCGTGCAGGAGCGTCTCGCGCGCGAATTCGATCTCGACCTCATCGCGACCGCGCCCTCGGTGGTCTATCGCATCCACCGCACCAACGGCGCCATCGAGGATCTGCACAACCCGGCCGACATGCCCGATGGCAGCGTCATCGACCGCATCGAGGAGCCCTGGATCAAGGCGACGATCCTGGTGCCCGACGATTATCTCGGCGCCGTGCTCACACTCTGCAACGAGCGGCGCGGCCAGCAGGTCGATCTCACCTATGTCGGCAACCGCGCGATGGCGGTCTATCGCCTGCCGCTCAATGAGGTGGTGTTCGATTTCTATGACCGCCTGAAATCGGTCTCGCGCGGCTATGCCAGCTTCGACTATCAGATGGATGGCTATGCCGAGAGCGATCTCGTGCGCATTTCCATCATGGTCAATGGCGAGCCGGTGGATGCGCTGGCCTTCATCGCCCACCGCGCCGCCGCCGAGACGCGCGGGCGGGCGATCTGCCAGCGGCTCAAGGATCTGATCCCGAAGCAATTGTTCAAGATCGCGGTCCAGGCGGCGATCGGCGGCCGGGTGATCGCACGCGAGACCATCGGCGCGCTCGCCAAAGATGTCACTGCGAAATGCTATGGCGGCGATATCTCGCGCAAGCGCAAGCTTCTGGAGAAGCAGAAGGAAGGCAAAAAGCGGATGCGCCAGTTCGGCAAGGTGGAGATCCCGCAATCCGCTTTCCTTGCCGCGCTGAAAACCAACTAGCGCGGCAGGCGGCGGGGCTGGCGCGGCGATGATGCGCAATCTGCTCACCGATATCGCTGGCGTCAGCGTCGGCCACGCCGACGATTCCGGGCTTGGCTCGGGGGTCACCGCCATTCTTTTTGCGCGCCCAGCGGTCGCCGCGGTTGCGGTGCTCGGTGGCGCGCCGGGCGGGCGTGATCTCGGCATGCTGGCGCCGGAGGCGACGGTCGGCGCGATCGATGCCATCGTGCTCTCCGGCGGCTCCGCCTTCGGGCTCGATGCGGCCGGCGGCGTGCAGGCGTTTCTTCGCGCCCAGGGCCGCGGTCTCGCGATCGGCGGTCAGCATGTGCCGCTGGTCGCGCAGGCGATCCTGTTCGATCTCGCCAATGGTGGCGACAAGTCCTGGGGCGACCGCCCGCCGTACTGGGATCTCGGCCGGCGCGCGGCGGCGGCGGCACGCGGCGGCGCCTTCGCGCTCGGCTCGGTCGGCGCCGGCATGGGCGCGACCACGGCGACGCTGAAAGGCGGGCTCGGTTCGGCAAGCGCCGAGACCAGCACCGGCCACCGCGTCGCCGCCCTCGCCGCCGTCAACGCTCTCGGCAGCGCGACGATCGGCGACGGGCCGCATTTCTGGGCCGCCCCGTTCGAAGTGGAAGGTGAGTTCGGGGCGCGCGGCTGGCCACCGGTGATCGGCACCGAAGCACTCCGCCCGCGTCTGAAAGGTGCTGCGGGAACGGCGACGACGATCGGCGTGATCGCAACCGATGCCGCGCTCAGCAAGGCGGAGGCGCATCGTCTCGCGCTGATGGCCCATGACGGTCTCGCCCGCGCCATCCTGCCGGCGCATGCACCGCTCGACGGCGACACCATCTTCGCCGCCGCGACCGGCACACGCGCGCTCGGCGATCCCATCGCCGAACTCACCGAACTCGGGTTCACGGCGACTCTCACCATGGCGCGCGCCATCGCGCGCGGCGTTTTTTCTGCAACCCGCCTCGGAATTTCCGGCGAGACGCCAAGCTGGCAGGAACGGTTCGGAAAAATCATGCGCTAAAAACCAGAAAGGCAGGGAGCCTTGCCCCCTGCCCTTCCCCAAAGTCAATCTCTTTGGTGCCGGTTACGTTGGTGCCGGTTACGCGCGCCGCAACCTTCAGGAATTCGAGGTATCGGTCTCGGTCACGCTCGCCTGCGGCGCCATCTCGGCGGCGGCGGCCTTGCGCGGACGGCGCGACACGGGCTTCGCGGCGGGGGCTTTCTTGGCCGCGGCGCTGCGCGGGGTTGCGGCCTTCGCCGTGCGGCGAGTCGCGGTTTTCGCAGCGGTCGCTTTGGTGGTTTTACGCGCGCCCGCCTTCGGCGCGGCCTTGGCGGCGGCGCCGCGGCGCGCCGTTACCTTCTTGGCGGCGGCGGTCTTGCTGGTAGCCGAGCGGGTGGTCGCGCGGGCGGCGGTCTTGCGCGCCGCCGGCTTTTTCGCCGCCACCGACTTCTTCGCCGTCGCCGACTTCTTCGCGGTCGTCGCTTTCTTCGCGGTCGTCGCTTTCTTCGCCGCCGCCGGCTTCTTCGCAGCCGTGGCCGCCGCCTTCTTGCGCGGCGCCGCCGCCTTCGCCGCCGCGCGCGCGGGCTTCTTTGCTGCGGTCGTCTTGCGGGCAGTGCCGGTTGCGGTGCGGGTCGAAGCGCGGCGGGTCGGCGCGCGCATCGCCAGCGTTGCCGCGCGGCGTTCGGATGTTTCGGTGGTGTCGGTGGTGTCGGTGGTCATGTGAAGCACTCCATTGCTGTTGGCGTTTGCCAAGGGGTCATCGTTAGGAACGAAAGCATCGGCGTGGGAGTGACGCCGGCACTGACGGCGATTTCACCGTCAAATCGTCCAGCCTCGTGGAGATATTCCGGCCGGACATTGCGTGCCTTTGCATTCCTCATCCAACAGCCTGCGCCGTTTGCGGCGTCTTGCGCGAATCGCACATGCGCATGCCAATTTCGCTATTCAACGAATGAGATGAAGATGTCAACAAAAAGACGCCTCCCGCGTGCGCGGAAACACCGATTTTTTCGGCAACGGGTTTCGTGGCCACACGCGGCGGCAACGAAAAACGCCGCGGCACGATCGGCCGCGGCGTCATGATTATTCTCGAAAATTGAAGCTATATTATCGGTTTTTTATGTCCTGAACCTCACGCTGAGCCACCCCGTTATAGAGCGAGAGCGGGCGGATCAGACGATTATCGGCGGCCTGTTCGAAAATATGCGCAGCCCACCCGGAAATCCGCGAGGCAACGAAGATCGGGGTGAACATCGGGATATCGAATCCCATCATGTAGTAGGCGGGACCGGCGGGATAATCGAGATTCGGATGGATGTTCTTCTTCTCCAGCATCGCGTCGGCCAAGATGCGCTCGATCTCGATCCATTTATGCTCGCCGGTGACCTCGGCCATTTTCTCCATGTAGCGGGTCATCGTCGGGACACGGGAATCGCCGTTGCGATAGACGCGATGGCCAAATCCCATGACCAGGGCGCGATGATCGAAGCGCTCGGAGAGCCAGGCGAGGGCGCGCTCGGGCTTGCCGATCTCCTTCAGCATGTGCATCACCGCCTCATTGGCGCCGCCATGGAGCGGCCCCTTCAACGCCGCGATCGCCGCCGTCACCGCGCCATGAATGTCGGCCTGGGTCGAAGTGACGGTGCGGGCGGTGAAGGTCGAAGCGTTGAAGCCGTGCTCGGCATAGAGGATGAGGCTGACATCGAAGGCCTTCACCACTTCTTTTGCCGGCACATGGCCGAAGCACATATGAAAGAAATTCTCGGCGAAGGTCAGATCCTCGCGCGGGTTGGAAGCGCGCTTGCCGTGCCGGTTGCGGTAGTCGAGGGCGATCGCGGTCGGCGTTTTGGCGAGCAGGCGCAGCGCCTTGTTGCGGGTCGCCTGCTCGCTGTTATCGGCGGTTTCGGGATCCTCGAGCGCCATGAACGACACTGCGGTGCGCAGCGTATCCATCGGGTGGGCGCGATGGGGAAATTCGCCGATCACCCGCTTGAGCCGGGGCGAGAGCTTGCGCTCGGCGCGTTCGGCGCGCTCGAAGGCCGCCAATTGCCGGCGCGACGGCAATTCGCCATGCCAGAGCAGATAGACGACCTCCTCGAAGCGGCAATTCTCCGCCAGATCCTGCACCGCATAGCCGCGATAGGTGAGGCTATTGGTCTCCGGCATCACCTTCGAGACCGCGGTGACATCGGCATAGACCCCGACCAGACCTTTTTTGACTTCGCTTTCACTCATTGTCCAACTCCCCTTTTTGTCGAATGATCCGCCCGTTCAGAAAATGCCGGGCTTGCCGTCCACGAGACGCCCCGCCGGCAGGGCGACGTTCAGAAGATGCAGATCGTCTGCCTTCAGCGTGGCGAGCGCTTGCGCGGCATCGAGAAACCGATTGGCGGCGGCGGCGGAAATGATGCCCTCGGTCAAGGTTTCGAATTTGCGGATGTAATCTTCCCGCCCGAACGGCTTGGCGCCGAGCGGATGGGCGTTGGCAACCGCCAATTCGTCGGTGATCACCGAACCATCATCCAAAAACACCTCGACGCGCCCTCCGAACGCCTTCTCCTTGGGATCGCTGCTGTGATAGCGCCGCGTCCATTCCGGGTCTTCCCGGGTTTCGATTTTGTGCCAGAGCGCGACGGTCTCGGCCCGCCCGGCCCGCGCCGGCGTGTAGCTCTCGACATGGTGCCAGCGTCCATCCTCGAGCGCCACGGCGAAGATATACATGATCGAGTGATCGAGCGTCTCGCGGCTCGCCTTCGGATCCATCTTCTGCGGATCATTGGCGCCGGTGCCGATCACATAATGCGTGTGATGCGAGGTGTGGATGACGATCCGCCGCACGGCGCGCAAATCCGTGATCTTGTCGCGCAGGCGAAAAGCGAGATCGATCAGCGCCTGGCTCTGATACTCGGCGGAATGCTCCTTGGTGAAGCTATCCATGATCGCGCGCTTGGCCTCGCCCGGCGCCGGCAGCGGCACGTGATAGACGGCATCAGGGCCGCCAAGCATCCAGGCGATGACCGAATCCTCGCCTTCATAGATCGGGCTCGGCGCGCCCTCACCGCGCATCGCGCGATCGACCGCCTCGATCGCGAGTTTGCCGGCATGGGCGGGGGCATAGGCTTTCCACGAGCTGATCTCGCCCTTGCGCGACTGGCGGGTGGTGAAGCTGACATGCACGGCCTGCTGCACGGCCTGATAGATCACCTCCGTCGGCAGGCGCAGCAGCGTGCCGATGCCGGCCGCCTGCGCCGGGCAGAGATGGGCGATGTGATCCTTCTTCCATTCATGAAGGCAGATCGCGCGCACGAGATCGATCTGGATCTCATAGCCCGTCGCGATGGCGCGGATCAGATCGCGCCCCGAGCGCCCCATGGTCTGCGCGACCGCGAGGATCGGCGGGATGTTGTCGCCGGGGTGGGAGTAATCGGCGGCGAGGAAAGTGTCGTGCATATCGAGTTCGCGCACCGCCGTGCCGTTCGCCCAAGCCGCCCATTCCGGGCTGAAGCGACGCCCGCCGGGAAGGCCGAACACCGTCGCGCCGCCGCGGCGCGGATGGCCCATCGCCATGGCGCGCGCCGAGACGACTGGGCGGCGGTTGCTCGCGGCGATGGCGACGGCGGCGTTGTCGATGATGCGGTTGATGATCATCGCCGCGACATCCTTTTCCACCGCGACCTTGTCAGCGGCGACGGCGGCGATTTTCCAGGCGAGCTGGTCCTCGCGCTTGAGCGGCGATTTCGAGGGATGAACGCGGACTTCGTGCCGTTGCATGCGGGCTCCTCCTTGATGGCGCGTGGTGATCGTTATGCGATCGTGCCTTCGTAGGAGCGGGCCGCCGGCGCGGCAAGCGCTGACGCACTGTCAGGGGAGCAGGGTCGCGCGGACCCGCCGCGCCTCGAACACCTGCCACAGCAACAATACCGGAATCCCGATCGCGAGATCGCGGGCGCGACGGATGAGAGAGAACGCCAAGGTCACCTCGGGGGCGATGCCGAACAAGGCGCCGAGGGCGGCGAGTATCGCTTCCTGCACGCCGAGCGAGCCGGGCACCAGAACCGCGAAATTGAGCCCGACCTGCAAGATCGCCTCGGTCGCGACCGCGCTCGCGACGTCGATCTCGGCGCCGAGAAAATGTAGCGCGAGCCAGGTGGTGAGGCCGGCGAAGATCCAGCCGAGAAAATGCGCGGAGCCGGCCAGGGCGAGCCGCGGTATCCGCTGATAGATGCCGCTCAACTCCCCTTCCAAGGCACCGATGCGCGCCGTCTGCTGGCGCAGCCAACCCGCCGAAATCCGCTCGGCGATGGCGCGGAAGATCGTTCCGATCCCCTGCTGGAGAGCGATGAAGACCGCGCCGCCGACCGCCGCCGCACCGAGCCCGAGCGCCAATGGCCAGACCAGGGCGGACTCCGGCATACGGAGGATCAGAACGATGAGGCCGACCCCGGCGAAGGCCAGTTGCGCGAGAAATTCGATGGTCACGTCAACGAAGGTGGACGCGACGGCGCGGCGCGCGGAAACGCCGTGCAGCGTGATCGCGCGGGCGCCGAAAATGAAGCCGCCCATCTGCGAAAACGGCAGGCAATTGCCGGCGGAATCGCGCACCATCCGGCCCCAGACGTAAATCAGCGGCAAGCCGGTGGGCAACAGCGTCCGCCAGGCGAGGCCGAGCCACGCCAGAATCCCGAGTTGACACAAAAGCAGCCAGAAAAACCCACGCCAGCCGAGCGCGAGTGCGGCTGCGAACACGCCGCCGGCGCCGAACCAGCCGATCAGCAGCGTACCCAACGCCAGGCCGATGAGGGCGAGGAAGATCGAGAGTTTTTTCACGAAACCCGGTCTCTGTAAGAAAAATATCGGGAGCCCCTACACTGGCGCCGCTGTTTGAGGAAGGGGCGCGATCTTGTAAGAGAGGCGCGCGCGACGCGGGGCACGCCCGCGGCGGCGCGCCAAATGGCGTGAGGGAAAGACGGCATGAGCGCTTCGGACACGGTTTTTTTGACCGGCGCGACCGGTTTCGTCGGCGCCGCGATGGCCCGCGCCCTCATCGCGCGCGGCTTTCGGGTGCGCGCGATGATGCGGCCGGCGAGCCCGCGCGACAATATCGCCGGGCTCGCGCTCGAGACGGTGGCGGGCGATCTTGAAGACCCGGAGAGCCTCGCTCGCGGCCTTGCCGGCTGTCGCTATCTCTTTCATCTCGCCGCCGATTATCGGCTCTGGGTGCCCGATCCGGCGGCCATGATGCGGGTCAATGTCGAGGGCACGCGGGCCTTGATGCGCGCCGCACAACAGGCGGGGGTGGAGCGCATCGTCTATTGCAGCAGCGTCGCGGCGCTCGGCCACACCGCCGACCGCTCCCCCGCCGACGAGACGACGCCGGTGATCGAAAGCGAGATCGTCGGCCCCTATAAGCGTTCGAAATATCTCGCCGAGCAGGCGGTGCTGGCGATGGTGCGCGAGAAGGGGTTGCCGGCGGTGATCGTCAACCCCTCGACCCCGGTCGGCCCGCGCGACATCAAACCGACCCCGACCGGGCGCATGATCCTCGATGCCGCCGCCGGGCGCATGCCGGGCTATCTCGAAACCGGGCTCAATATCGTGCATGTCGATGATGTCGCCGAGGGGCATTTGCTCGCGCTGGCGCATGGCGAGATCGGCGAACGCTATATTCTTGGCGGCCAGGATCTCATGCTCGGCGATCTCTTTGCCATGGCCGCGCGCCTCGCCGGCACCAAGCCGCCGCGTCTCAAACTATCGGAGGGGGTGCTATGGCCGGTGGCACTCGCGTCCGAGGGGCTGGCACGGGTGTTCGGCATACCGCCGCTGGTGACGCGCGAGCATCTGCGCATGGCGCGGAAGCCGATGTATTTCTCCTCGGCGAAAGCGATCACCAGGCTCGGCTATCAGCCGCGCCCGCCCGAGGCCGCGCTCGCCGATGCGATCGCCTGGTTCCGCGCCACGGGCAAACTGCGCCAAGCGGCATGATCGCCGCATGATCTCCTGGCTCGCGACATTGGCGGCACTCGTCTGGGTCTATCTCCTGTTCCTGCATGGCCGGTTCTGGCAAGCGGGACCGGTCCTCGCGCCGCCGGCGGTGCCGCCCGCGACCTTCCCCGATGTCGCCGTGATCGTCCCCGCACGCAACGAGGCGGCGGTGATCGAAGAGACCCTCACCTCGCTCCTCGCGCAGGATTACCCGCGGTTTTCGGTCATCGTGGTCGATGACGAGAGCAGCGACGGCACCGGCGCCATCGCGCGCGCGATCGCGGATCCACGGCTTTTGGTGCTCACCGGTGCCGCGCGCCCGGCGGGGTGGAGCGGCAAGCTCTGGGCATTGGCGCAGGGGATCGCGCGAAGCCGGGCGCCGCTTCTATTCTTCACCGATGCCGATATCCGCCACGCGCCGAACCATCTCTCGGCGCTGGTCGCCAAACTCGAGGGCGAGCGCCTCGACATGGTCTCGGAAATGGTGCGGCTCCGCACAACCAGCCTCGCCGAGCGCGCCCTGGTGCCGGCCTTCGTGTTCTTTTTTCAGATGCTCTACCCCTTCGCTTGGGTGAATGATCCGCAGCGGGCGACCGCCGCCGCCGCCGGCGGCAGTATTCTGATCCGCGCCCGGTCGCTCGCCGGGATCGGCGGCATCGCACGGATCCGGGGCGCGCTGATCGACGATGTCACGCTCGCCAAGCGGATCAAGGCCGGAGGACGCATCTGGCTCGGCCATGGCGTATTGGCCGAGAGCTTGCGCCCCTATCCCAGCCTCGGCGATATCTGGCGCATGATCACCCGCACCGCCTTCGTCCAGCTCCATTTCTCCTGGCTGCTCTTGCTTGCGACGACGCTGGCGATGGCCGTCGTCTGGCTCGCGCCGCCGGCACTCGCGCTGTTCGGCGCCGGGCCTTCGCGTCTCCTCGGCGGTTTCGGCTGGCTCGCGGGGATGATCGCTTATTGGCCCTCGCTCCGCCGTTTCGGCCTCTCGCCGCTCTGGGCGCTGGCGCTGCCGCTGATCGCCGCGTTCTACATGGCGGCGACCCTGGCTTCCGCATTCAACCATGCGCGCGGGCGCGGGGTCGCTTGGAAAGCGCGCGCCTATGGGGCGGGCGCGGCATGAGCGCGGCCGGTGTCGAGGCGTGGTCGGGGAAGGATCGCCGCGACGAGAATTTTCCGGTCGGCTCCTTCCTCATCCGCCGCGATCTTCGCCGCCACGTGCATGCCTTCTACGCGTTTGCCCGCAATGCCGACGACATCGCCGATCACCCGCATCTGGCTGCGGAGGAGAAGATCGCCCGGCTCGACGCGATGGAGGAGGTGCTGCTCGGCCGTCTCGGCGACGGCGCCGCGCCCTCGGCGGCGAGGCTTCGCGCCAGTCTCGCCGAAACCGGCGTCACCCCTCACCACGCGGCCGATCTTTTGGTCGCCTTCCGCCAGGATGCGACCAAGCGGCGCTATGCGAGCTGGGAAGAACTCTATGAATACTGCACATTCTCGGCGATGCCGGTCGGGCGGCACGTGCTCGATCTGCATCGCGAGTCAGAGGCCGCTTATGCCGCCTCGGATGCGCTCTGCGTGATTTTGCAGGTGCTCAACCATCTACAGGACTGCGCCCAGGATTTGGCGGCGCTCGATCGCTGCTATCTCCCCGCCGATCTTCTCAAGACGCATGGCGCGGCGATCGCCGATCTCACCGCGCCGCGTGCGAGCCCGGGGCTGCGCCGCGTGTTCGCCGCCCTGCTCGACGAGATCACCGCTCTCGCCCCGCTCGCGGCGGAATTGCCAGGTGCCGTGCGGGCGCGGCGGCTGCGGCTGGAGACGGCGGTCATCGTCGGGCTCGCCCGCCGTCTCGCCACCCGGCTTGGGCGCGAGGATCCGCTCGCCAAGCGGGTCGCCCTGACCAAAAGCGACATCGGCGCCGCCCTCTTCGGCGCGCTCCGCTATCTGCCATGACCGCGCCGCTCGGGCTTGACGCCGCCGATCTCGCCGCGGTGACGAAACAGGTGCGCGCCGCCGGCACCTCCTTCTATCACGGCATGCGCGTGCTGGCGCCGGAGCGGCGGGCGGCGATGTATGGCATCTATGCGTTCTGCCGCGAGGTCGACGACATCGCCGACGAGCCCGGCGACCTCGCCGCCAAGCGGGCGGCGCTCGCGGTCTGGCGCCGGCGGGTCGCAGGCTTCGCGGAGGGCGTCGGGGAAGACCCGATCAGCCGCGTGCTCGCCGCGGCGACACGGCGTTTCGCCCTCCGCACCGAGGATTTTCTCGCCATCATCGACGGGATGGAAATGGATGCCGGGGCGCCGGTCATCGCCCCCGATCTCGCGACCCTCGATCTTTATTGCGATCGCGTCGCCGTCGCCGTCGGGCGGCTTTCGGTGCGCGCGTTCGGCGATGCCTCGCGCGAGGCCGACGCGGTCGCGCTCGCCCTCGGCCGCGCCTTGCAGCTCACCAATATCCTCCGCGATCTCGCCGAGGACGCGGCGCGCGGGCGGCTTTATCTCCCCCGCGAATGGCTCGATGAGGCCGGGGTGCCGCATGACCCGGCGCAGGCGCTCGCCGCTTCCGGGCTCGGCCGCGTCTGCGATCGCATCGCAGAGCGGGCAGCGGCCTATTTTCGCGCCGCCGACACCGCAATGGCGGCCTGCGATCGGCGCGCGATGCGGCCGGCGCGGCTGATGGGCGCGACCTATGCGGCGCTGCTCGCGCGGCTGCGGAAACGCGGCTGGCAGCGGCTCGATCTGCCGGTCAAGCTCGGCAAATGGCGGAAACTCTGGCTCGCCTTCCGCCACGGGGTGCTCTGATGCGGGTTCACGTGATCGGCGCCGGGCTCGCCGGGCTGGCTGCGAGCCTG
This sequence comes from Pseudomonadota bacterium, assembly GCA_021798915.1. Taxonomy (GTDB): domain Bacteria; phylum Pseudomonadota; class Alphaproteobacteria; order Acetobacterales; family Acetobacteraceae; genus Acidibrevibacterium. Next base: position 36,418 of record JAJZBM010000018.1, on the reverse strand, counting down.
GCGCTCGCCGATGCCGGCTGCCGGGTCGCGCTTTATGAGGCCGGACCGGCGGCGGGCGGGCGTTGTCGCTCCTATTTCGACCGGAAACTCGGGGCGCGGATCGATAACGGCAATCACCTTCTCCTCTCCGGCAACCGCGCCGCCCACGCCTATCTCCGCCGCCTCGGGACGGCGGCAACGCTCGCCGGGCCGGGAGCGCCGGTTTTTCCGTTTTTCGACCGCCATGATGGCGCGCGCTGGCGGCTCCGCCCCGGCCGCTCACGCCTGCCGTGGTGGGTGTTCGCGCCGAGCCGGCGCGTCCCCGGCACCCGCCCTGGCGACTATCTGGCTCTCCGCCACCTCTTGCGCCCGCGCGCCGACACCCTGGTCGCCGATCTGCCGCTGGCGCCGGCGCTGGCGCGGCGGCTGATCGCGCCGCTCGCGATCGCCGCCCTCAACACCCTGCCGGAAGCGGGATCGGCGGCGCTGCTCGGCGCGGTGATCGCCGAGACGCTGGGGCGAGGCGGGGCGGCCTGCATTCCGGCCTTCCCGCGCGAGGGTTTGTCGGAGAGTTTCATCGACCCCGCCTTGGCCGCTCTGGCCGCGGGCGGCGCCGAGATTTTTCTCGCCCGCCGTGTCACCGCCCTGCCGGTGCAAAACGGCGCGGTCGCCGCGATCGAGACCATCGCCGGGCCGGCGGTCTTCGCGCCCGGTGATCCGGTGGTGCTGGCGGTGCCGCCCTGGATCGCCGGCGATTTGCTCCCCGGCCTCACCGTTCCCGATGCCTTCGAGGCGATCGTCAATCTTCATTTCCGCATCGAGGCCGAGCCCGGCCCGGCCGGATTCTGGGGGGTGATCGGCGGGCTCGCGGAATGGGTGTTCGTCAAGCCGGGGATCGTCTCGGTCACCATCAGCGCCGCCAACCGCTTCGCCGAGACCGCGCCCGAGACCCTCGCCGCCGCCGTCTGGGCCGATGTCGCGGCGGTGCTCGGCCTCGGCGCCACGCCACCCCCCGCCTGGCGGCTGGTGCGCGAGCGACGGGCGACGTTTCTCGCCAGCCCGGATCAGAATCGCCGCCGCCCGGGGCCGGCGACCGCGCTCGCCAATCTCGTGCTCGCCGGCGATTGGACGGCGACCGGCTTGCCGGCGACGATCGAAGGTGCGATCAGGTCGGGCAATCTCGCCGCCGATAAGGTTCTCCGTCATGCCGCGCGACACTGATCTGCCGCCGCCGTCATCCGCCGCTCTCAGCGACGCCATCGCCCGTGGCGCGGAGGCGCTCATCGCGCGGCAGCATGCGGACGGGCATATCGTCTATGAACTGGAGGCGGATGCGACGATTCCGGCCGAATACGTCCTGCTCGAACATTATCTCGACCGCATCGAGCCGGCGCTGGAGGCGAAAATCGGCCGCTACTTGCGCGAAATCCAGGGCGAGCACGGCGGCTGGCCGCTGTTTCACGATGGCGGCTTCGATCTTTCGGCAAGCGTGAAGGCCTATTTCGCGCTCAAGGCCATCGGCGACGCGCCAGAGGCGGCGCATATGGCGCGGGCGCGCGCCGCCATTCTCGCCGCCGGCGGGGCGGAGCGGGCGAATGTCTTCACCCGCGCCCAACTCGCGTTGTTCGGGGAGGTGCCGTGGCGGGCGGTGCCGGTGATGCCGGCCGAGCTGATGATCGCGCCGCGCTGGTTCCCGATCAATCTCTGGCGTGTTTCCTACTGGTCGCGCACCGTGATCGTGCCGCTTCTCGTGCTCATGGCCAAGAAGCCGCGGGCACGCAATCCGCGCGGCATCCGGGTGCAGGAATTGTTCCAGACGCCGCCGGAGCAAGTTCGGGACTGGATCCGCGGCCCTTATCGCTCGCCCTGGGGGCGGTTTTTCAAGGGGCTCGATTCCGTACTCCGCGTCCTCGACCCGCTGGTGCCGGCGCGGTTTCGCGACCGCTCGCTCGCGCGCGCGGTCGCTTTCGTGCGCGCGCGCCTCAATGGCGAGGACGGGCTCGGCGCGATCTATCCGGCGATCGCCAACAGCGTGATGATGTTCGATGCGCTCGGCTATGCGCCCGATCACCCCGATGCCGCGATCGCCTGGCAAGCGGTACGGAAGCTTCTCGTCATCGGCGAGGACCGCGCCTATTGCCAGCCCTGCGTCTCGCCGATCTGGGATACAGCACTCGCCGGCCACGCGCTCGCCGAAACCTGGGGTGCCGATCACCCGCGCATCAAGGCCGCCTGCGCCTGGCTCGCCGAACGCCAGATCACCGATGTCGTCGGCGACTGGGCGGTCGCCCGGCCGGGCGTGCCGCCCGGCGGCTGGGCCTTTCAATACGCCAATCCGCATTATCCGGATGTCGATGATACCGCCGTCGTCGGGATGCTGTTGCACCGGCGCGGCGATCCCGCCGATGCGCCTGCGATCGTGCGCGCCCGGGAATGGATCATCGGCCTGCAATGCCGGGGCGGCGGCTGGGGGGCGTTCGATGCCGATAACGACCACCAGTTCCTGAACCATATCCCGTTCGCCGATCATGGCGCCCTGCTCGACCCGCCGACCGCCGACGTCACCGCGCGCTGCGTCTCCTTCCTCGCCCAGATCGGCATGAAAGCGAGCGACCCGGTGCTCGCCCGTGCCCTCGCCTGGTTGCGCAGCGAGCAGGAGAAGGATGGCAGTTGGTTCGGGCGCTGGGGCACGAATTACATCTACGGCACCTGGTCGGTGCTGTGCGCCCTCAACGCCCTCGGCCTGCCGCGCGACGACCCCGCGATCGCGCGGGCGGTCGCCTTCCTGCGCGCGACCCAGCGCGAGGATGGCGGCTGGGGCGAGGATGAGGAAACCTATGCCGGCTCGCCGCCCGGGCGCTACAAGGAAAGCACGCCCTCGCACACCGCCTGGGCGCTGCTCGGGCTGATGGCCGCCGGCGAGGTCGATCATCCTTCGGTTGCGCGCGGCATCGCCTGGCTCGCCGACGCCCAGCACGAAAACGGCGAATGGGTGGAGCAGCCCTATAACGCGGTCGGCTTCCCGCGGGTTTTTTATCTCCGCTATCACGGCTACAAACAGTATTTCCCGCTGCTCGCCCTGGCGCGGTTCACGGCGCTCCAGCGCAGCAACCAGCGCCGTGTCGGGTTCGGGTTCTGACCCTAAGCTGACCGGCGCCGCGTTCATCGTCGGGATGCGGGCGGAAGCGCGCATCGCCCGCCGCCTCGGGATGGTTGGAATCGGCGCGGTTGGAATCGGTGCCGATAGCGCCGAGACGCTGGCAGCAGACGGCGCGCCGGCGCTGATCAGCTTCGGGATCGCCGGTGGCCTCGACCCCGCCCTGCCACCGGGGGCGCTCGTCGTGCCGGGAGCAGTGGTGACTCTGGACGGGGAACGCTTTGCCGCCGCGCCCGCACTGATCGCGGCCCTTGGTGGCGCAACCGCCAAAACCCTGCTCGGAAGCCCCGCCATCGTCGGCGAAAGCACGGAAAAAGCACGAATTTTCGCCACAACCGGCGCCGCGGCGGTGGACATGGAAAGCGGCGCCGTGGCCCGCGCGGCGGCGCGGCACGGCATTCCCTTCGCGGTGCTCCGCGTCATCGGCGACCCCGCCGGGCGCGACCTGCCGCCGGCGGCGAAAGCGGCGTTCGTTCCCGGCGGCGGGATCGCGGTCTTTGCCCTCATCGCCTCGCTCGCCGCCGCGCCCGCGCAGATCCCGGCGCTTTTCGCCCTCGCACGCGAAACCCGCCGGGCGCTGCAGGGGCTGCAAGACGCGGCCCGTCGGCTGGCCCGCTGACATCGCTTGCTCTCGCGCCGGCTCCCGTGTTTGCTAGCACGATGCCGATTCTTTCAGGGAAGGCGCGGCTCGCCGGCGTCGTCGGCTGGCCGGTCGCGCATAGCCGCTCGCCACGGCTGCACGGGTTCTGGCTGGAGCGCCATGCGATCGATGGCGCCTATGTGCCGCTCGCGGTGCCGCCCGAGGCGTTCGCCCGCGCCGTCGGTGGCCTGATCGCCTGCGGTTTTGCCGGGCTCAACGTCACCCTGCCGCACAAGGAGGCCGCCTTCGCGCTCTGCGACGTGGTGGCGCCGTCGGCGCGGCGCGCCGGCGCGGTCAATACGCTGGTGTTTCACGAGCACCGGGTTTACGGCAGCAATAGCGATGGCGCCGGGTTTCTCGCCCATCTCCGCGCCGAGGGCGTCGATCCCGCCGCCGGGCCGGCGTTGGTGATCGGCGCCGGCGGGGCGGCGCGGGCGATCGCCAGCGCCTTGCAGGAGGCGGGAAGCCTGGTCAGCCTCACCGCGCGGCGGGAAGAGGCGGCGGCGCGGCTGGCGGCGGCGCTGCCGGGGCTTGCGATCCTTCCCTGGGCGGCGCGGCATCGGGCGCTCGCCGATCAGGCCCTGGTGGTCAACACCACCCAGGCCGGCATGAGCGGCAACCCGCCGCTCGATCTCGATCTCGCCGGCGCGCCGGCGGCGCTGGTGGTCGCCGATATCGTCTATGTGCCGCTGGAAACCCCGCTGCTGCGGGCGGCGCGGGCATGCGGGCTCCGCTGCGTCGGCGGGCTCGGGATGCTTTTGCATCAGGCGGTGCCGGGTTTCGCTTCCTGGTTCGGGGTCGAACCCACGGTCGATGAGGCGCTCTATCGCTTCGTCGCCGGCGATCTGCTGGCGCCCGACCGCGCGGCCCCGGCATGCGCCTGATCGGTCTTACCGGTGGGATCGGCATGGGCAAATCCACCGCCGCCGCGGTTTTCCGCCGCATTCCACTGCCGGTTTTCGATGCCGATCGCGCGGTGCGGGGGTTGCAGGCCAAGGGCGGTGCCGCCGTGCCGCTGATCGCCGCCGCGTTTCCGGGCACCGTCCGGGACGGGGCGATCGACCGCCCCCGTCTCCGCGCCGCCGTGCTCGGCCGGCCGGAAGCGCTGGCGCGGCTGGAGGCGATCATCCACCCGCTGGTGCGCGCCGCCGAGCGCCGGTTCATCGCGTCGGCCCGCCGCCGGGGGGGGCGCGCCGCGATTCTCGATATTCCGCTGCTGTTTGAGACCGGCGGCCGGCGGCGGCTCGATACCGTGATCGTCGTCTCCGCCCCCGCCACCGTGCAGCGGGCGCGGGTGCGGGCACGGCGGCAGATGAATGAGGCCGAGATCACCGCCATCCTCGCGCGCCAGATGCCGGACCGGGAGAAGCGCCGCCGCGCCGATCTCGTGGTGCGGACCGGGCTTTCGCGCCATCACGCCTGGCGGCAGCTCCGCCGCTTCATCCTTGGGATGCTCGCATGACCCGCGCCGTTTTATTCGATACCGAAACCACCGGCCTCGATCCCGCCCAGGGCCACCGGGTGCTCGAGATCGCCGCCCTCGAACTGATCAATGATCTGCCGACCGGCCAGTATTTCCACACCCTCATCGATCCCGAACGCGACGTGCCGGAGGAGGTGGTGCGGGTCCATGGCATCACCGCGCGTGATGTCGCCGGCAAGCCCCGCTTCGCCGCGATCGCCGAAGAATTGCTGGCGTTTTTCGGCGCGGGTCCGCTGATCGCCCATAACGCGCCGTTCGATTTCGGCTTTCTCGACGCCGAATTCCGCCGCATCGGCGCGCCGGCGCTCGATCGCGGGCGGATGGTCGATACGTTGGCCCTCGCCAAGACCCGGTTCCCCGGGCTTCCCAACAGCCTCGATGCGCTATGCCGGCGTTTCGGCATCGATCTTTCGGCGCGCACCACCCACAACGCCCTGCTCGATTGCCGGCTCCTCGCCGAGGTCTATGTCGAACTCACCGGCGGGCGCCAGCGCGGCCTCGATCTGCAAACCGAGAGCGCCACCCACGCCCACACCATCGCCTATGCTAACGACCGCACGCGCATCCCGCGCCCGATCCTGGTCAGTGATGCCGAAATCGCGGCGCATGAGGCCTTTCTCGCTAAGCTCAAATCCCCTCTCTGGCTGGCCTGACGCGCGCCGCGTGGGCAAAGCGTCAATGGAGGCCGCGGGCGACCGACTGGTAGGCCTGCAACGCATTGGCAACGGATGGCGAGGACGGCGCGATCGCGCCCTGGCCCTGGTTCCGAGCGCCGGAAGACGGGCCCTGGCCCGCACCCTGGCCCAGGCTCGAGGTCAGCAGCGAACCGTGATGATGGCCGAGCAGCGGCCCGGCGAGGGCGAGCTGGGTCGGGTCGGTGGTCCCGGTCGTGCTTCCGGAAGGGTCGCTTTTCGTCGCCGCGGCGGTGTCCTCGCCGTCACCATCGTCGTCGGTCGCGAGCGCCGGCATCGTGCTCGCCGCGTTCATGGCGGCGGCGAACGAGGTCGGCTGCGCCCCGAGCCCGGCGGCGGCGCTGACATTCGCCGCCATGGCCGCCGCACTGTTCGGCGCCGCGGTCTTCTGCGCGTCCTGCGCCGCGTAGATATCGGCATTGCTGCCGCTGCCGGCCGGCGTCGTCCAGCCCTGGCTTTGCGTCAAATGCCGGTGCGAGAGATGGCTGATCATGGTGGGGTCTCCGATCCTTACCTAATCTGCGTCACTGCGAATCTCGCGCTGAATTACGCAAGCCTCATGCCAGAATTTTGCGCTCGCGCCGCAGCCATTCTTCGCGCTAAGCAGACCGGCGGGGCCGCCCGGTCGGCATTTTCTGCCCGGCGATGCGTGCCGGGGCGGAACGATGGAGCCGAAGGGATGGGGCCGGACGGTTGGTGCAAACGAGCGACGGTGTGAGGCGTCCCCCAGCATGAGGCCGTCGCTCTGGCAGACCTTGCTGCTCGGCGTGCTCACCGCCGTCGGGCCGGTCTCGACCGATATGTATCTCCCCGCCTTCCCGCTGCTCGAGGCGGAGTTCGGCGGCCGGGCGGGCGGCGCGCAGATCACCCTCGCCGCCTGGTTCATCGGCCTCGCTTTCGGCCAGATCACCCAGGGGTCACTTTCCGATCGGTTCGGGCGGCGCGCGCCGCTGATTTTCGGAACCTCGCTCTATGCCGCGGCTTCCGCCGGCTGCGCGCTGGCGCCCGGTCTCTGGTCGTTCTCGACCTTCCGCGTGCTGGCGGCGATCGGCGGTTCGGCGAGCATGGTGGTGCCGCGCGCCGTCGTCCGCGACCTCACCGACGGCCACGAGGCGGCGCGGCTGCTGTCGCGGCTGATGCTGGTCATGGGGGTGGTGCCGATCCTCGCGCCGGCGGCCGGCGGCGCCGTGCTCGCCATCGCCGGCTGGCGGCTGATCTTCTGGATCGCCGCGGTCTATGGCGGGATCTGCACTTTGCTGGTCTGGCGCTTCCTCCCCGACACCCTGGCCCGGAACCGGCGCATCCGGCTCGGCCCGATCGGTCTGCTCGGCCGCTATGGGGCGATCGCGCGCGAGCGGCGCTTCGTCACCAACGCGCTCGCGGGCGGCTTCGCGATGGCTGGCCTGTTCGCCTATCTCGGCGGCTCACCGGCGGCCTATATCAGCCAGTATCACATCACGCCGGCGCATTACGGCATGCTGTTCGGGCTGAACGCCGCCGGTTTCATTTTCGCCGCCCAGATCAACGCCCGCCTGCTGCCGCGTTTCGGCACCGACCGGGTGCTCGATACCGCGGCCGCCGTTGCCGCGCTGGCAACGATCGCGCTGACCTTCGATGCCTTCACCGGCTGGGGCGGCGTTCCCGGGCTCGCCGCGCCGCTGTTCTGCTATCTCGCGGCGCTCGGCTTTCTGATGCCGACCACCACCGTCGGCGCGCTCTCCCGCCACGCCGCGCAAGCCGCCAGCGCCTCGGCCTTGATGGGCACCGGGCAATTCGTGCTCGGCGCCTTCTTCAGCACCGCGGTCGGGCTGATCAATGACGGCACGGCACGGCCGATGGCCCTCCTCATGCTGGTCGGCGGCGCCAGCGCCCTGCTCACCAACCGCTTCCGCCCGCGCGGCTGAAAAAACGCCCACCGAGGCTTGTCCGGCGAGCGGGAAAGCGGCAGGCTCAGCGTCAATCAAGACCGCGAAAGGTTGCCGCCATGAACGAGATCGCGCCGCCGCGCCCGAATGACCTCGATTCCTTCTGGATGCCCTATACCGCCAATCGCGCCTATAAATCGGCGCCGCGGATGCTCGCCCGCGCCTCAGGCATGCATTACTACACGCCCGAGGGGCGCGAGGTCATCGACGGCACCGCCGGGCTCTGGTGCGTCAATGCCGGGCATGGCAGGCGCGAGATCATCGAGGCGATCCAGCGCCAGGCGGCGGTGATGGATTTCGCCCCGACCTTTCAGCTTGGCCATCCCATCGCCTTTCAGGCGGCGGCGAAAGTGGCCGAACTGACCCCGCCCGGGCTGGATCGGGTGTTTTTCACCAATTCCGGCTCCGAAAGCGCCGATACCGCACTCAAGATCGCCCTCGCCTATCACCGCGCCCGCGGCGAGGCCGGGCGGGTGCGCCTCATCGGGCGTGAGCGCGGCTATCACGGGGTCGGCTTCGGCGGCATGTCGGTCGGTGGCATCGGCGGCAATCGCAAGCAGTTCGGCGCCCTGCTGCCGGCGGTCGATCATCTCCCCCATACTCATGCCCCGGCGCATAACGCGTTTTCGCGCGGCCAGCCGGAATGGGGGGCGCATCTCGCGGATGCGCTCGAGGATCTCGTCGCACTCCACGGCGCAGAGACCATCGCCGCCGTCATCGTCGAGCCGCTGGCCGGCTCGACCGGCGTCCTGGTGCCGCCGCGCGGCTATCTCGAACGGCTCCGCGCGCTCTGCGACAAATACGGCATCCTGTTGATTTTCGATGAGGTGATCACCGGATTCGGCCGTCTCGGGGCGCCGTTCGGGGCGGAGCGGCTCGGTGTCGTGCCGGATATCATGACCATGGCCAAGGGATTGACCAACGCCGCCGTGCCGATGGGGGCGGTCGCGGTCCAGGATGCGATCTACCGCGCGATCGTCGATCACGCGCCGGCCGGGATCGAGCTCTTTCACGGCTATACCTATTCCGGCCATCCGCTCGCCTCTGCCGCCGCGATCGCGACCATCGATCTGTTCCGCGCCGAGGATCTGCCGGGCCGCGCCCGGGCGATGGAAGGCGCGTTCGAAGACGCCGCGCATAGCCTCAAAGGGCTGCCCAACGTCATCGATGTGCGCAATCTCGGCCTCGTCGCCGGGATCGAACTCGCCCCCCGCCCGGGCAAGCCGAGCGAGCGCGCCATGCGGGTGTTCCATCGCTGCTTCGATGACGGTGTCCTGATTCGCACCACCGGCGACATCATTGCCCTCTCGCCGCCGCTGATCATCGAAAACCCGCATATCGAGCGGATTTTCTCGACCCTCTCGGAGGCGATCCGCGCCGAGGCGGCCTGACCCAAAAAAACCACCCCCGGCGCCCATGCGGGCCGCCCCATGCGGGCCCCGGGGGGATCGGGTTGGAAAACGCTCAGGCGGCGAAGGGGTGGGCGACGCTGTTTCGCTGCTGCACCACCTGCGCGGCCTTGGGCTCGCCACGGACGGCGCGGGCGATCGCCTCTTTGGTCGCGCGGTAATTGAAATCCTGGATCTTCTTGTCGTCCGTCGCCAGCCAGTGGATGAACACGCCGACGCAGATGAACAGATCATCCGCCTCGCTCTCCGGGATCACCCCCTCGGCGACGCTGTCGGCCACCGCCTTGGCAACCGCGTGCTGCGCCGGGCCGAACATCTGCACCGCCTGCTTCGCGCCCTTGATCGTCACCTTGTTGAACATCACCGTCGCCGGCTTGCACAACAGATTGGGCGCAACCACCGCCAAAAGCGACGTGAACCCGTCCTTGTTGTTGACCAGCGCGTTGCAGAACGCCGTCTCCGCCGCGCTCCCGCGCGGGCCGATCAGCAGATCGATATGCGCAACCTCGTTGCCGTCACCGACCAGCGATTCGCCGACCGAAACCTTGGTGATCGGCCCGCGCGGGCCGTGCGCGACAGGGGCTGGCGCGGCGGCGTGGCGCTTGCCGAACAGAGAGCAGAAAATTTTTGATACCGACTCGAAAAGCGGCATTTTGTTCACCTCCTTCTGGATGTTTGCTTTTGTTTTTATTCTTTGGCCGTTACTTTTTTTGCCGGTTGCGGTGCGATCGTATTTTGCCGAAACAGGTCGGCAAGACCCAGATGCGTCCTGCCAATGCCTGCGCCGCGGCGCGCCGGGACGGAAGCAAACTTTCCGCTAGCAAATCATATATCGGTCCGAATAGGAAGCGGAATTTCGGACCAGCCAGGCTCTAGGTGCCTGACTTTACGAACAGAACCCTCGACCGAGACCGCGCGGTTCAGAACATCTCCGGGGTGATCACGTTCTGCGGCCGCGGGCCGAGCAGGGCGGCGCGCATGGTTTCCGCCGATTTGACGCGGATATCCTGCCACGCCTCCGGCGTGTGGAACGCCGAATGCGGGGTGATGATCAGCCGCCCTTCCACCCAGGGCGCATGCGCGCGATAGGCGGCGAGCAATGTCGGCACCGGCTCGACCGGCGGTTCCGTCGGGAGCACGTCGAGGCCGGCGCCGGCGATATGCCCCGCGCGCATCGCCTCCGCCAGCGCCTCGATATCGAGGATCGGCCCGCGCGCCGTGTTCACCACCACCGCGCCCGGCGGCAGTTTCGCCAACTCCCGCGCCCCGAGCAGGCCCCTCGTCTCCGGGGTCAGCGGCGCGTGGATCGAGAGCGTATCGGCGTGCGCGAGCAGATCATCAAGATTTCGCGCCCGCGCGATCCCGAGCGCGCGCTCAACACCGTTCGGCTGATACGGGTCATAGGCGATGACGCGGGCGCCGAACGCCTTGGCGCGGAGAGCAACCGCGGTGCCGATTCGGCCGAGGCCGAGAATGCCGAAGCCCAAACTCTCGTTCCTCCGGATCAACGGGTGATCGAGATAGGTCCAGGCGGCGGGCGGCGTTGCGCGCTGCGCCGCATGGTGGAGAAGCAGGCCACGGCGGAGCGCCAAGGCGAGCGCCATCGCGTGGTCGGCGACCTCGGTGGTGCCATAATCGGGGACGTTGCAGACCAGAATGCCGCGTGCCGCGCAGGCGGCGCGGTCCAGCCGGTCATAACCGACCCCCATGCGCACCACGGCGCGGAGCAACGGAAACCGGGCGAGGTCGGCAGCAGTGAGAAAATGACGAAAAATCATCAGCCCCTCGGCTTCGGCCGCGAGAGCGTCAGGAATTTCTGCGATCCGTGCCGCCTTCGCGAACACGGCGCGAAGATCAGGGCCGAAAACCGCCCGTTCGACCGCGTCGTCCTGATACAAGGTTTCCGAATAGAGCACCGTCGCGGTCATCAATGCCTCCTTTGCGCGTGGTGATGGTGCGAAAGATGGCGCGCGAAGGCAAGCTACGCTTCAAGCATTCTTGACGAGATCGTCCCCGCCCTCTAGCAAGCGCCTGCCTTCCGGCGGAATGCTCCGCCGAGCGGGGAGCGATGGGCGAGGATCAGGCCGGCGAGGATCAGGAACGCGGCAGGGCGTCGTTCGAGGCGCGGCTGGCCGCAGCCCGGAGCCGGCAAGGACTCGATCCGCCGGTCGCGGCTGCGGGGGGGGGGAATTTGCCGGCCAACGCCCTCGGTTTGGGCCTCAGGGTCGGCGTGGAATTGGCTTCGGCGCTCGCGGTCGCGGTCGCCATCGGTTACGGGCTGGATCGCTGGCTGCACACGAAGCCGCTGTTTGTCGCGGTTTTCGTGTTGCTCGGCGGGGCGGCCGGGGTAATGAATGTCTGGCGTCTGGTCGGGCCGCGCGCGGCGCGCGACCGGCCTCGGACGCCGGGTTGATGATACGGGTTGATGACACGATCGGCCAGCGCGGCCGGTTTTGAGAGGGAAAACGGTCTTGGCGGCAGAAGGTTCGGCGATCGACGCTCTCGGGCAATTCCGCCTCGGTCATGGCCTCGGCGATGTCGGCGGCGCGGTGAATTTCACCAACGCCAATGAAATCATGCTGCTCGCCGGCGGCGTCATTCTCGGGCTCCTCTATTTCGGCATGAAGCCGCGCGCCATCGTCCCCGGCCGGTTGCAAGCTTTGGCCGAATATCTCTATGAATTCATCTATTCGATGTGCATCGATCAGATCGGAGAGGAGGGAAAGCGCTTTTTCCCCTTCATCTTCACTCTGTTCACCTTCATCCTGATGGGCAATCTGCTCGGCCTGTTCCCCTATTTCTTCACCTTCACCAGCCACATCATGGTCACCGGCGCGCTCGCGATTCTGGTCATCGTGCTGGTGACACTGGTTGCGCTCCGCATCCATGGCCTGCATTTCTTTACCTACTTCTTCCCCGCCGGCGCGCCCAAGCTGCTCGCGCCGCTGATCATTCCGATCGAAATCCTCTCCTATCTCTCGCGCCCGGTTTCGCTCTCCATTCGTCTTTTCGCCAACATGACGGCCGGGCACGTGATGTTCGAGGTGTTCGCGAGCTTCATGCTGATGCTCGCCGGCGCCCTCGGCACCCTCGGCTACGCGGTCGCGCTCGGCCCGCTCGCGCTCAACATCGCGCTGATGGGATTCGAGCTTCTGGTGGCGTTCCTGCAAGCCTATGTGTTCGCCATTCTCACCTGCATCTACCTGCATGACGCAGTGCATCTGCACTGAGTCCGGCAGGCCTTCCCCACCCATTTTCGCTCACCGAAAGGACCAAACCATGGACGTCAACGCAGCCAAGGCCCTCGGGGCCGGTATCGCCGTGATCGCGCTTGCCGGTGTCGGCATCGGCATCGGCAACATCTTCTCCTCGCTGGTCAGCAGCGTCGCCCGCAACCCAGCGTCGCGCGATCAGGTGTTCGGCATCGGCATTCTCGGCTTCGCGCTGACCGAGGCGGTGGCGCTGTTCGCCCTGCTCATCGCCTTCCTCATCCTGTTCGCCTGAGCCCTTCCGGCCGCGCGACCACACCCACCGATGACCGCCGGTATTCCCCGCCGGCGGAAGATGTGATGGAAGATATGATGCCACGCCGTCTTGCCGCCTCGTTGCCCCTCCTCGCCTTCCCGGCTTTCGCCCGGGCGGCGGAAAAGGGCATGCCGCAGCTCGATTTCGCCAACAAGCTGCTGATCAGCCAGGTGGTGTGGCTCGCCATCATCTTCTTCGCCCTCTATCTGCTGCTCGCCCAATGGGGGTTGCCGCGCGTCGCCTCGGTGCTCGATGAGCGGGCGCGGCGCATCAAGGGCGATCTCGATGCCGCCCGCGCCGCCAAGCAGACCGCCGATGACGCCATCGCCGAGTTGAACGCCGCCGCCCGCCACGCCCATGCCGAGGCGCAGACCGCGATCGCCGGCGCCACGGAGCGGGCCAAGCACGAGGCCCTGGCCCATGCCAGCGCCCTCGATGCCCGTCTCAAGGCCGATCTCGACGCCGCCGAAGCCCGCATCACCGCGGCGGAACAAGCGGCGATGGGCGCGCTCCGCGACGCCGCGCGTGAAACCGCGACCACCCTGATCACGCGCCTCACCGGGCTCACCCCCGATAGCGGCACGGTCACCGCCGCGGTCGATCAGGCGCTCGCCGGCCGCGCCGCGGGCTAAGAAAAGGAGCACGTCGATGGAACGGGAAGCGCTGACCAGCATTTTCTGGGAACGCCCGACCTTCTGGGTCGCGGTCGCCTTCGTGCTGTTCTTGGTGCTGTTCGGCAAGCGGCTGTTCGCGGCGCTGGCCACGATGCTCGATGCCCGCGCCGCCGCCATCCGGCAGGAACTGGAAGAAGCGGCACGGCTGCGCCGCGAAGCCGAAGACATGCTGCGCGAGGCGACCAAACGGCGTGAGACCGCGCTGGCCGAGGCGACGACGCTGCTCGAAAAAGCCGAAATCGAGGCCGCCCGCCTCGCCCAGGCGATCCGCGATGAGGCCGAGGCCAGCGCCAAGCGCCGCGAGGAAATGGCGCATATCCGGATCACCGCCGCCGAGAAGGCAGCGCTGGCCGAATTGCGCCGCGCCACCACCGATATCGCGATCGCCGCAGCGCGCGACGTCATTGCCCGCGACCTCACCCCCGCAGCGGGCGCGGGGCTGGTGGATCAGGCCATTGCCGGATTGCCGAGCGCGCTCCGCGCCGCTTGACGGCGCCATATCGGGTGCCGCGCCCCTTCCTTTCGGCGTCTGTGCGCGGCGCGGGATTTTTTTGCTTCTGCCTTGGCTCGCCACCGCTTGCGCCACCCCGCCGCCGCCCGCCATTGCCGCCATCGGGCTGCCGCAAGTGCTCGACCGGCGCCGCGCCAAACCCGACTGGCTCGGCGAGGTGCGCGCAACCGATGGCAGTTTCCGCGAGACCCTGACCTCGCCCTATCCGATCGCGCGGCTGGTGCAGCAGCGCTTCACCGCCGGCCTCGAAGAACGCGGCGAACTCGCCCTCGATACGCCGCCGACGCTCGGTCTCCGCCTCGATATCCATCGCTTCGAAATCGTCGCGGTGACCGATCTCGCTGCCTTCGCCGATATCGATATGCGGCTTTACGATCTCGCCTCCGGCCGCCAGCGTGACCGCCAGCGTCTCCTGAACACCACCAGCACCGGGATCGACGCCGCGACCCCGATCGCCGCGCAAGCGCAGAGCCTCGCGCTCGACTTTCTCGCCGGTCTCACCCGGAACGCGCTCGATGCGCCGCAATTTCACAACATATTGCAGCCGCCCCGCGTCGGCTGACGCCGGCGATCCCACGACACTCCGTCACGCCTGATGGAGATCGATCAGACTCTGGCGGATTTTGCGGCCGCGATTGACCTTGTCCTCGATATAGGCGCCATCCGCCCAGCGCACCGCGCGCGCCATCGCCTGCGCGTCCTCCATGAAGCGCGCGAGCATCTCAAGCAGCGCCTCGCGGTTGTTCAGGAACACGTCACGCCACATCACCGGGTCGGATGCGGCGATGCGGGTGAAGTCGCGAAAGCCGCTGGCGGCGAATTTCAGTACCTGGCTCCGGCTCTCATCGGCGAGATCATCGGCGGTGCCACAAATCGTGAAGGCGATGAGATGTGGCAGATGGCTGACGATCGCGAGCACCCGGTCATGATGCCCGGCCTCCATCGTCTCGACCATCGCGCCACAGCGGCGCCAGAATTCGCCGACCCGCGCGACCGCTGCCGGATCACACGCGTCAGGCGGCGTCAAAATCGTCCACCGTCCCTCAAACAAAGTCGCGAATCCGGCATCCGGCCCGGAATGCTCGGTGCCGGCCAAGGGATGGCCGGGGACGAAATGGACGCCAGCGGGGAGATGCGGGGCGACATCGCGGATCACCGATTGCTTGGTCGAGCCGACATCGCTCACGATCGCCCCTGGCGCGAGGCATGGGGCCATCGCCGCCGCGATCGCGCCATAGGTGCCGACCGGGCTGCACAGCATGACCGCATCGGCCCCCGCCACCGCCGCCGCCGGATCGGCCTCGATGCGATCGGCGAGGCCAAGTTCGCGGACGCGGTCGCGAGTCGCGGCACTTTGGGCGCAGGCGATGATTTCGCCCGCGAGATCGCCGCTTGCGCGGGCACGGCGGGCGATCGAACTGCCGATCAGCCCGACACCGATCAGCGCGAGACGCCGAAAAACCGGCTCAGCCATGCGGCGCGCCGGCCATGAATGCGCCGAGCGCGGCGGCAACCAGCTCGCATTCCTCCGCCGTGCCGATGGTGATGCGCAGGCAGTGCGGCAGGTCATAGCCGCCCATCGGGCGGACGATGATGCCATGGGCGCGAAGATGCGCGTCGGCCGCCGTGGCGCGGCCGGGGGTCGTGAAATCGGCGAGCAGGAAATTGCCCTCGCTCGGCCAGATGGTGATGCCGAGAGCGCGCAACGCATCCCCGAGGCGCTGGCGCCAGAGCGTGTTGTGTTCGCAGCTTTTTTCCACCCAGCCCGGCTCGGCCAGCGCCGCGATCGCCGCCGCTTGCGCCGCGGCATTGGTGTTGAAGGGGTTGCGCACCCGGTTCATCACGTCGATGATCGCAGGCGGCGCATAGGCCCAGCCGAGACGGAGACCGCCGAGGCCGAAGATTTTGGAAAACGTCCGCGTCATCACGACATTGTCACCAGCGTCGACGAAGGCGGCCCCGGGTTCGTAATCGGCGCGGGTGACGTATTCGGCGTAAGCCGCGTCGAGCAAAAGCAGCACCTCCGCCGGCAAGCCGGCGCGAAGCCGCGCGATCTCGCGCGAAGAAAGCAGGCTTCCGGTCGGGTTGTTGGGATTGGCGAGGCAGACGAGCCTGGTCGCCGGCGAGACGGCGGCGAGAATGGCATCGACATCGGCGGTGAGATTGCGCTCCGGCACTTTGATTACGCGCATGCCGGCATAGCGCCCGGCGATCGCGTACATCGAAAACCCGTGCCGGGTCATGATCAGCTCGGTCCCCGCCCCGCCATAGGAGAGGGCGAGCTGGTAGATCAGATCGTCCGAGCCGTTGCCGCAGACGATCCGCGCCGGATCGAGCCCGAAGCGGGCGCCGATGGCGGCGCGGAGCTCACTCGCCGCGCCATCGGGATAGCGGAAAATTTCCGGCGCCAGCCGCGCATAAGCGGCCTCTGCGCCGGGCGGGGCGCCGAACGCGCCTTCATTGGAGGAGAGCTTGAGCACCCGGTTGGCGCCGGGGACATGCGATTCACCGCCGATATAGGGTGAAATGGTGAGGATCTCGGGGCGCGGGCGCGGCCCGCTCGTGCTGGTCATGGTTGCACCTCCTCCCACGCCTCGGCGTAGGCGCCGAGGCGCACGGCCGGACGCAAAAGCCCCTCGATCGCCGCCAGACGCGGATCGTCCTCGGCGATGAAGCCAGCGAGATCAACCAGCGCCTGGGCGATTTTCTGCTCGCCCTCGCGGCGCAACAGAATGGTGGCGGCGGCGAGCCCGGCGGCGGCGATCTGGCTCGCGAGCCGGGCGCGGCTGGTCTCGGCGGAGAATTCGAGGCCGAACAGGGTGCGATCGGCGCCACTCGCATCGGGGGGAATGGCGGCGACGACCAGGGCCGCGGCGCGCGGCGCCCCCTCCGGCCGCGCCGCCCAGAAAGGCAGGCGCGCGACGATCTGGATGCGCCCGCGCTCGGCCGCCCCGCCGTGTTCGGCGCGGTCGAGCGACATCCGGTCCTGATGCAGGAGTGAGGTCCACCACAGCGCGCCGCCAGCATCCTCCTCCGCCGGCAGCGGCAGCACCGCGACCCAGGCCGTGCCGGCGGCGACGTCACCAATCGCCTGCGAGGGGCTGCGATGAAGGTGGAGTGGCGTCAGCGCCCCGAAATGCTCGCGCGCGAGCAGACCGATCGCGCCCTTCTGGCCGCCGCCGGGCTCGCAGACCGCGACCGTGAAATGCCCCTGCTGGGCGAGCGAGCCGGCGAGGATCTCCCGCCAGATGCGCACCACGGCCTGGCGCGGCAAGGGGCCGGAGGCGGCGGCGAGGAGACGGCGGAGAATCGCCGCCTCGCGTCCGGGGCGAAGCGGGACGCCACCATTTTTCAGCGCGGCGACCTCGGCGACCACGGCGGCGCGGCGCTGCAAGGCGGCGAGCAGGGCGTCGTCGATGGCGTCGAGTTCGGAACGCAGGACATCGAGGCCTCGCGGCCCGGCGGAAGGCAGCAACGCGTCGGCCTCGGAGGTGGCGCGGGAAGTAGGGTCGGTTGGGGACATGTTTCCGGATCGGTGCTTTCGTCCTCTGATAGCCGAACCGCCCGGCCCTGCAAACACCCCTCGCCAGGGGAATTGGGAGGGCGGTTTGCCCTGAAGATATCCTCCGCCGCGATGAGTTCGAGCGCCCGTTCGAGCGAGAATCCGGCCGGGCCGAGCGGTCCGGAAAATGCGCAAAGTCAAACTCAGGATCCAGGGGCAGGCCACTGACCTTCTTTCCCTTTCCCCGATTGCCCTGGCCCCGATTGCCCTGGCTGGACCAGCGAAGACGATTGAGCCATAGAAGAAATCCATCCCCGCATCGGACGGGGCCAATGAAACCGGGAGGAAACATGCAACGCCGTTCCTTATTGCAAGCCGCGGCCGGGGCCGTCGCCCTCGGCGCCTTGCCGGTCGCCACGCGCGCCGCGGAAAAAACCATCGTCTATCTCACACCCGGCCTCGATCTGCCGTTCTGGCGCTATCTCGCCAAAGGCATCGGCGATACCGCCAAGGGCCAGGGTTATGGCTTCACCCTCCTCGACAACCACAACAACGCCGCGACGCAACTGAAGAACGCCCAGGACGTGATCGCCCGCGGCGTCGCCGGCATCTGCATCTCGCCGACCGACAGTTCGACCGCCCCGGCGGTGCTCGGCCTCGCGGAAAAAGCCAATATTCCGGTCATCGTCTCCGATATCGGCACCAATTCCGGCGAATACGTCTCCTTCGTGATCTCGGACAATTTCGACGGCGCCTATGGCATCGGCAAGGTGCTGGCCTCCAAGATCAAGGCCAAGGGCTGGCAGGACGGCAGCTACGGCATGATCACCATCAGCCAGGCGCGCAAGAACGGCCAGGCGCGCACGGCCGGTTTCCGCACCGCGATGCGCGAGGCCGGCATCACCAAGGAAGTGCCGCTGCAACAGATGCAGTCCTACACCACCGATGAAACCTTCCGCTTCGTGCAAGACATGCTGACCGCGCATCCCGATCTTCGTGGCCTGTTCATCCAGACCGACCAGCCGACCAGCGGCGCCTTGCGCGCCATCAAGGCAGCGCGGCGCGAGGGGCAGATCCTGGTCGCCGCCTTCGACGGCACGCCGGAACTGGTGCAGCTCATCAAGGCCGGCCAGGTGGTCGGCTCGGGGATGCAGCAGCCCTATGAGATGGGCGTGAAATCGGCCGAAGCCCTGCTCGCCCATTTCCGTGGCGCGAGCGTGCCCAAGCAGACCTCGGTGCCGATCCTGGTGATCACCAGCGAGAATGTCGATCGCATGCTGCCGGTCATCAAGCGCACGGTATTCGCCGGCGAAATGACCTGATGGCGGATGTGGCGGCGGCGCGGGAGGCGGCTCCTGCCTCGGCGCCGCTGCTCCAGGCGAGCGGGATCGAAAAAACCTTCGGCCAGACCCGGGCGCTCGCCGGCGCCGCATTCGATGTCGTCGCCGGCGAGGTGCATGGGCTGCTCGGCGCCAATGGCGCCGGCAAATCCACCCTCTCGCGCGTCATCAGCGGCCAAATCCGGCGTGACCGCGGCGCCTTGCTGTGGCGCGGCGTCAATTTCGACCCGAGCGGCCCACGCGCCGCGCTCGCCGCCGGGATCGGCATGGTGATGCAGGAAACCAGCCTCGCCCCCGATCTCTCGGTCCTCGAAAACATCTTTCTCCCCGATCTCGCCCGCCCCGGGCGGCTTTCGCGCCGCAGCTGGCGGATGCGGGCGGAGGCGATCCTCGCAACCCTCGGCCAGACGGACTCCCTGCCGCTCGCCGCCGAGGTCCGGCGGCTTTCGGCGGCGCAGCGGCAATTGGTCGAAATCGCCAAGGCGCTCGCCGTCGAGGCGGCGCTGATCATATTCGACGAGCCCACCACCTCCTTGAGCCCGGGCGAGGTCGAGCGCCTGTTCGATGTCATGGCGCGGCTTCGCGCCAGCGGCCGCGGCCTGGTGTTCGTCTCGCATCGGCTCGAAGAAGTGCTCGCGATCACCGACCGCGTGACGGTGATGCGCGAAGGCAGGACGGTCGCCCAGGGGCTCGCGACGACGCGCCTGAGCCAGGCCGATATCGTGCGGCTGATGGTCGGGCAGGAACTCGGACACGTCCATCAGGCCCGCGTCGCGGCCGGCGCGGCGGCGCCGGTGCTCGCGGTGCGCGGCCTCCGCGCGCCGCCGCTGGTGCGCGACGTCTCGTTCACGCTGCATCGCGGCGAAATCCTCGGCCTTGGCGGGCTGGTCGGCGCCGGGCGGTCGGAGACGCTGGAGGCGCTGTTCGGCCTGCGCGCCAAGACCGCCGGCGACATCCATCTCCATGGCCGCCCGTTCACCGCGCGCCATCCGGCGCAGGCGATCCGCGCCGGCCTCGCCTTCGTCCCCGAGGATCGGCGCGGGCAGAACATCGTGCCCGATTTCTCGGTGCGCGAAAATCTCCTCCTCGGCCATCTTTCCGCCCATCGCGGCTTCGGCCTCGGCTATCGCGCCCGCGAGGCGCGGATCAAGGCGCTGCTCGCGCGGCTCGATCTGCCGGAAGAGCGCCTGCTCGATGCCAATATGCTCGTGTTCTCGGGTGGCATGCAGCAGAAGATCATCATCGCGCGCTGGCTTTTGCTCGAACCCAAAGTGCTGCTCCTCGATGAGCCGACCAAGGGCGTCGATATCGGCACGCGCGCGGCGATCTACGAAATGCTGCGCGAAGCCGCCGATGCCGGCACCGCGATCCTCGTCGTCTCCTCCGATTTCGAGGAATTGCTCGGGCTTTGTTCGCGTATCCTGGTGATCAGCGACGGCGCCACCATCGCCGAGATGCCGAGCGCGGTGCTGGATGAGGCCAAACTCACGTTGTTTGCAGCGCCGCGCAGCTCGATGGCGGCGACGACGAGGCTGCTCGGCGAACTGGCGAGCGAAACCGGCGGCGCCGCGTTCTGGGCGCTTCGCGATGGCGAGCGGCTGTTCTGTCTCGCCCGCGCCGGCGACACCGATCCCGGCGCCGATCCCGGGTTTGGCACCGGCGCGACGCCGCTGTTCGGCGAAACCCGGATCGCCGCCGCCCTCGGCCAGCCCCCGGGCACGTTCGTCGCCGAACCCGATGGCCGCCGGCATACCCTCCTGGTGCCGGTGCACAGCCATCGTGGCCATGATTTCGGGGTGATCGGGGTGTGCATCGCGCGCCCGCCTCTGCCCGACGCCGACGCCATCGCCCGGCGCGTCACCGACCTCGTCACCCACCAGATGTGAGACGCTCCGGCATGTCAGAGACCATCGCCCGCCTTCGCCCGCTCCGCCGCCTCGCCACGCGGCTGGAGATCAGGATGCTCGGCCTCGCCTTGGTCGTTTTCGTGACCCTCTCGGCCGCCTCGCCTTTCTTCCTCCAGACCAACAACCTCCTCAACCTCCTCGATCAGTCGGTGGTGACCGGGATCGTCTCCGCCGGGATGAGCTTCGTGATCCTGACCGGCGGGATCGACCTCTCGGTAGGCTCGGTGCTCGGGGTGACCGCGGTGCTGATGGGCCTTGCGATGCCGCATCTCGGGATTCTCGGCGGGGTGCTGGTCGCGGTCGCGGCGGGGGCCGGGATCGGCCTCTTTTCCGGCGTTCTGGTCGCGCGTTTCGATCTCGCCTCGTTCGTCGTCACCCTCGGCGTGATGGCGATCGGGCGCAGCCTCGCCTATATCTTCTCCGGCCAGAACTCGATCTCCGACCTGCCGCCGGGGTTCAACGATCTCGTCTACACGCCGATCCTCGGCATCCCCTCCAATGTCGCGACCCTGCTCGCGCTCTATGTGCTGGCCTGGCTCTATCTCACCTTCACCAAGGGCGGGCGGACGATCTATGCCATCGGCTCGAACCGCGAGGCGGCGCGGGCCGCCGGGCTCAACGTGCTCGCCTATAGCATCATGCCCTATGTCGTCTCCGGCGCACTCGCCGCGGTCGCCGGCGTCCTGCTCTCGGCGCAGATTCTCTCGATCGACCCGCTCGCCGGCACCGCGCTGGAGCTGGACGCGATCGCGGCGGTGGTGATCGGCGGGGCCAGCCTCGCCGGCGGGCGCGGCTCGATCATCGGCACGTTGATCGGCGTTCTGATCATGGTGATGATCCGGAACGGCCTCAACCTGCTCGGCGTCTCGCCGTTCTGGCAGGGCTCGGCGATCGGCGGCATCATCATCGCCGCCGTCCTCGCCGAGCGCCTGGTCAGCGCGCGGACCGGGGGGCATTGAAGAGATGGACAGTATTGTTCTTTTTTGTAAAAAAGAACCAAAAAACTTTCGTTCGGTTGGTCAGTGCCTGCGGCACTGACCATTCAAAGAAACCAGGAAAAAGTCTTTTTGCTTCTTTTTCTTCAGAAAAAGAAGGGCTTTCTTTTGTAATATCTTCAGGACGCCGGGCAGCGCACCAGCGGATTGGGGAAATCCTCGCAGCCGGGGAAGGTGATTTCGTTCTCGCCGTGGCGTTCGACATGCAGAAGATCGGCGCTTTCGCAGCCGAACCCACCCGCGCCACCCGCGACCGGCTGGCCGCCACCGGGCAGGCCGAGCAGACCGCCGCCGTTATCGGCGGGCGGGCTGGCTGTGGGCTCGAAGCGGAATTCGAACCCGCTCTCGGTCGCCCGCACGGTCGCCACCAGACGCTGCTCGTAGGTCGCCTCCATTAGCGTGCCGCGCAGCACGACGTCACGGGTGAAAATCACCGTCGGCTGCGCGAGGCAGGTCGCGGCGGTGATCTGCGTCGGCGCGGGAAACGTGCCGCCGGTCCAGGCGCCGAACAGCCAGGCTTGCGGCGGCTCGCTATTCTGGGCCCGCGCCGGAGCGAGGGCGGCGAGCAGGCTCGAGGCGGCGAGTAGCGTGATAAGGGGGCGGCGCATCATGTCTCCCATGCTCCTGGTCACATAATGGACCGAGATTAACGGGGAAAACCACTTCGACGCTAGCCTGGACATGCGTGGCAATCTGAAGATGCATGAGGTGTCAGAACAGACAAATCATTTGAGGGCATCAAGGATAAAAACCCCACCGACGCCAGGGCTGCCGGCGATCCCCTGACGCGCGGACATCCAGAACAGCATTTCGGCGCGGCGAAACCCGGCCGCTTCGCATTGCGCGATAATGTCCCACCCAGGAATGGCAAAAACGAGCGAGCCACCTTCGGGATCGACGGGATTGCCATGATATTCCGGCGGCGAAAAATAGGTGATGGTGCCGTTTTCGAGACGAGCCCGAATCGAGGTTTGCTCGTCGTTGCAGGCAAAAGGGAAGGTCGCCAGGAAATGGCCTCCCGGCTTCAGGACGCGGACGGTTTCGCGCAACAAGGCGTCAATATCGGGAACATGCTCAAGGACATCGGCGCTGAGAACCGCATCGAACACAGAGCCAGGCCAGCCGGTAGTGGATGCGTCCAGCGCAGGAATCGGAAACAGCCACCCGCGGCCGGCATCGTCGCTCGCGTATTCCGAACCGATAAAACGAGGATAGCGCGCCCGCAAGACCATGGCAAGCGAGGTCAGGGCCTCATGCGCATAGATACGGAGTTCATTGGCGTCCCGATGTTCAAAAGTCTCATAAAAAAAATCCAACAAAGCACGCTGACGGGCGTTGAGCCTGCGCGCGATTAAGTTTTCGCGGTAATTCCTATCTTCGGGGAGAGTTTGTAGATTTTCTGTGATTCGTAGCCAGATATTTCCGAAAAAAGAGGAAACAATGCCATGCTCGGCGGCATGGCGGGCGATTTCCTCCGGAACTGTATGACTGACTGCCTCCGGATGGTCACGAATAAAATTTTTCCACTCGATCATGGAAGAAAGCCGCGCCTTCACCTCCCATTCTTTACGACTTAAGCGGAGAGATTCAGGAATTTCGCGGCGTGTTTCAGCGTTATCTTGCAGCCGTGCCAGCTGCATCCGTGCCGCATCGCACTGGCGAAGGGCAGCATCACGTTCGGCGAAAGCGGCGTCCCTCTGCTGAAAAGGACGCCGCACCCCCGGAATAAGATAAATAACGGATCTCATGATTTTCTTGATCGCATAAGGCACGGCAGATTCCTAAAAACAGACAGAGAGAAATCTCTCGCTCGCAAATTATACAAAGAACTTCGAGTCCGTTTGCCGCTCGACAAAATGCCCAGAAAATTCAGCAGTGGCAAAGGCTTCCGTCAAGGCAGTTTTCACTGCCTCGGCGGAGAAGCGGGCGGAGACATAGCCTCGCTGCGCGTCGGCGCGCTGCCGCCAAAGCGCATCATCCGCGAGGAGCCGGCATGCGGCCGCCGCGAGCGCGCTCGCCTCCTCGCCGACGTCAACGATGGAATCAATACCAGGCAAGCCTTGGACACCGACCGGGGTGGTAACCACCGGAACGGCGTTGTGCATCGCCTCCACCACTTTGAGCTTCACGCCGGCGCCGGATCGCAACGGACATATCGCGACGCGCGCCTCACGATAGGCCGCCGCCAACTCTAAATCCGTCACGTTGCCTCGCACCTCTACCCCAGGCTGCATCAATGCCAACACCTCGAGAGACGGGTTGGAACCGACGAGGGTCAATCTCGCCCCAGGATGATCACGCCAAATCAACGGCATGATCTCTCGTACGAGCCAAACGGCGGCATCGATATTGGGCGGATGGCGGAAACCGGCGACGAAAAGCAAATTCGGCGCCTCTGGCATCGCCTTCGGCGTAGGCGGCGTAGGCGGCAGAACATAAGGGGGCACACCACGCGCACGCACGCCCGGCGCCAACTGCCGAACCACGTCGGCTTCCTCTTCTGAGGGATAGAGAACTACATCCACCATTCGCCAAATCCGGCGTTCAAGTGCCTTCATCTCGGCGGTGGCGGCATTTTTCGCTGGATTTTTCTGCGCTTCGGGTTCGCTCGCCATGCGAGCGAAGTGCAAATCATGACCATAAAAAACGATCGGCGCTTGACAATGACGGCGAAGCGGCGCCAGCAACTCGTCCGCTACGGTCGGACGAGAGAGGAAAATCTCATCTATCTCGGCGCCGTATTGGCGAAGCCAGTCTTCTGCATTTTTATTCCAAGGGCCGTGGATTACCTCTATGCCGCGTGCTTCCAGTGCCTCGGTATAGCCGGGCGCGCGGTTGAGATTCTGCGGCAGGAATTTCACCACACGTCCGGTTGCCAGCAACGCGTCCATGAACGCGAGCATCGTGCGCGAACCGGCATCACGATCAGGCTCGGGCACGTAATGGTCCACGACCAGGGTCAGGCGTCGCGCCAGCGAGCGATCTCGGGCACGCAGCACGCGCTCACCGTTCGGCAAATGCTCGCGCTCCAGCGTCTCTCGCCAGCGCTCCCGCAGACGTTGGGTGTTGATGACCTGATGAGCTTTGACACCCTGATTGGTATCAGTGCCGTGGGTGATGCCTTCATGATGGATGACCACCGAGCGCGGCTGGTAAAGCACTTTCCATCCTGCTGCCCGCAACCGGAAAGCGAGATCGCTGTCCTCGCAATAGGCGGGCAGGAAATGCTCATCAAAGCCTCCCATTTCTTCCCAGAGCGCACGAGGCAGCATGATGGCGGCCCCTGAAATATAGTCCACCTCCCGCACGTAGTTGAATTCCGGCCGCTGCGGGTCACTGAGATTGCCATAATTCCAGGCGGAAGCATCCCTCCAGATAATACCTCCCGCTTCCTGCAGGCGGCCATCGGGGTAGATCAGTTTCGACCCGACCATGCCGGCGTCGGGGCGTGCGTCGAACAGATCGACCAGAGAGTCCACCGCGCCCGCGAGAATTTCGGTGTCGTTATTGAGGAAGAAAAGAAAATCCCCCTTGGCCAGTTTTGCCGCGGCATTGCAACTCCGCAAAAATCCCATGTTCTCAGGCCAGCGAATGAACCGCAGACCGGAAACCCGCTCAAGTTCGAACACATCTTGACCGGGCGTCGCGTTATCCGCAACCAACACCTCAAACGGCGTCGCCGGCGGCGCGGCGGCGATGCTGGTGAGACAACGCAGCGTATAGTCCACACCGCCATAGGTGGGAATGATGATCGTCACGCGCGGCGTCGTCGAGACCGGCAGGACAATTGTGTCCGCATGGAGCGAGGATTGCCCCGCAGTCGATTGTGAAGCCTCTTCTCCCTCTGCCGGGGCTGGCAGCGCCGCCAAACTTTCACGACTTTTGCGCCGCTCATTCAGCCGACGCGATAACTGTCCGGTCGTCGTCCAGAAGGCCAAACGCAAGGCTCGACGCCCGTTGCGGGCAACAAACGGCACTTTACGGCCCAAAAGACGTAGCGGCCCTGTCAGCCGCCAGCTGGTGCTGAGTTGGGTCTGCTTCAGCTGCACGGCGAGATCCGTTACCAATTGTTGCAGTCGAACGTGATTCGCGTGCTGCCGCTCAGCTTCGGCCCGCTGGCGCTCTCCGTCCTCCCGCACTTGCGTGGACTCAGCTCGCAGGCGCTCAATCTCCGCCTGCTGCCGCTCGGCATCGGCCTGCTGGCGCTCAATCTCCCCCCGCAGCACTTCGGCTTCGGCCCGCTGGCGCTCTCCATCCTCCCGCACTTGCGTGGACTCAGCTCGCAGGCGCTCAATCTCCGCCTGCTGCCGCTCGGCCTCAGCCCGCAGGCGCTCAATCTCCGCCTGCTGCCGCTCGGCATCGGCCTGCTGGCGCTCTGCTTCCTCACGCACTTGCGCGGCCTCAGCCCGCAGGCGCTCGATCTCTGCATGATGCCGCTCGGCATCGGCCCGCTGGCGCTCAATCTCCGCCCGCAGCACTCCGGCTTCGGCCCGCTGCTGCTCATGTGCTTTGCGCAACGCGTCCCCGGCATCCTGCGTCTGTCGTAGCATAGATACCAGACCGGCATTGGCACGAATCAGCGCTCCACTTGCGGACTCGAGAGCAACACCTGCTTGCGGCAGCATAGGCGACGGGATGGTTCCCGCGAGGCGTGGTCTGTTAATCGATGAGAGACTGTTTTCGTAAGAGAGATCGAACGCCCGACATAGCTTGACGAATTGGGCGCGCCCATCGATGCCGCGCGCTTCTTCCCAGCATTTGAGGCGATCGATCAGATCATAGGTGGAGCGCAGGACGGCCACCGCTTCCGCGTAACTGCCGGGAGTGGCGTTAAGGCTCGCTTTGAGCCAGCGATCGATGCTGTGATGAGCGAAGCGCGCCAAGTCGGCGCCTTCATCGAGCATGCGCACGCGTTCCGGGCGCGAGGTGTAGCGATTTGTCTTCTCGATCCATTGATGCACGTCGGCATGCGACAGGTGGTGGATCGCGATTCCGGCGTCGGGTGGGATATCATAGCGACGCTCGGAGAGTTCCTCGATGCCGCCATGCACGGTAGGAACAAAGCGCAGAGCGCCCTTGCGAAACAGACGAATATGCGACTCCGGCCAGTAGTACGCATCCTCGTCGTGCTGCGCCATGATATACTCGCGGCGAGGCAGTCGATACAAATCGGCACGCGGTTCGTATAATTCGTCGTTGATGAACAACGCAGCCTCGGGGCTCAGGCACTCGTCGTCATCGAGGAATAGCACCCAATCATGCGTGCAATAGGATTCCATAGAGAGACGCGTCTCCTCGACGGTGGGAGACCAGGGCACGCGGACCACGCGGTCGACAAAAGCCGCGCCGATCTCCGCGGTGCGATCCGTAGAAGACTTATCGAGCAGGATGACCTCATCGGCGAACTGCACCCCGCGCAGAACGGTGCCGATAATCTCTTCACGGTTGTAACTCACGACCACTGCGGTCAGCTTGCACCGGCTGCGCGTTTCAGGCTGCGTCACTGGTTCCTCATTCGGCTTAAACTCAGCATCTTCCGGCAATCCCGCATGGCAATCCTTTCTTTGACAGCCTTCCCATGGCCAGTGACGCTCCTTGGCCGCCTGACCATGACAATGTCATCTTGACGCCGTTTGCCCGCCTCGGCCGCGCCATCGTCGGGCGCGCCGCCGGTCAAGCCAGGAACACGAACGGCCATCATCCTGGAAAAAATCGCCGCCGCCGCCGATCTCTGAGCCACGGAGCCACGGAGCCACGGGCGCGACACATGGCTGCAGGCGTGAACGCCGCCGCCGCCCAAACCCATTCGCTTGGACCACGTCCGTAGACCTAGCTCTCGCCATACGCTTGGGTCTCCTAGAGGCGCTTGAACACATCGGAACGAGAAAAACCATTTCGTCCCGGTGCTTACTTACACGCGATTAGAAACCGTGTAAGCGTCCTGTCAACGAATTTGTGATCATAGCAGGGAATTCACACGCGTGGGGCGCACCGGCCGGCTCACCGCGCGTCCGATGCCTTCGGCCCGAAGCGGCCGAAGCGCCAGGCGAGAATCGGCAGCACCAGCAGATTGAGCGCCATCGAGCTGACCAGGCCGCCGAGAATGACCAGCGCCATCGGCCCCTCGATCTCGCGTCCGGGATCGCCCATGCCGATCACCAGCGGCGAAAGGCCGAGCGCCGTCACCAGCGAGGTCATGACGATCGGCGCCAGCCGGTCGCCGGCGCCGCGCAGCGCCGTCCCCGCCCCCCAGGGCAGGCGCTCGACGCTGACCAGATGCTCGTAATGCGAAATCATCATGATCGCGTTGCGGAGCGTGATGCCGAACAGGGTCACGAACCCGACCGTCGCCCCGAGCGTCAAGACCCCGCCCGAGGCGAACACCGCCAGCACCCCGCCGACCAGGGCGAAGGGCAGATTGGCGAGAATGAGGACCAAATTGCGCGCGTTCTCGGTCACCACCCAGAGCAGCGCGATGACGCCGATCCCGGCGAGC
Organism: Pseudomonadota bacterium; assembly: GCA_021798915.1. GTDB lineage: Bacteria > Pseudomonadota > Alphaproteobacteria > Acetobacterales > Acetobacteraceae > Acidibrevibacterium. Next base: position 8,183 of record JAJZBM010000018.1, on the reverse strand, counting down.
ACGGCACGCAGCACGAGATCATGCGTCGCCCGTGATTGCTGGGCGGCGGTGCCGGCGAATTCGAGATAGGTGCCGGGCGGCAGCGTGACCTCGGCGGCCAGCCGTGCCCGCGCCGCGCGCATGAACCCGGCGACATCGCGGGCGGTGATCGCGGCGGTGACGCTCTGGACCCTGCGCGCGCCGATATGCTGGAGGGAAGCGCGGCCTTCGCGCTCGAAAATATCGGCAACCTCGCCGAGCGTGACCGCGCTGCCATCCTGGGCGCGGAGCGGCAGCGCGCCGAGTGCCGCGACATCGTGGCGCAGCGACGGGGTGAGGAGGGCGACCAGCGGCCGCACCCGGTTGCCCTCGACCACCGCGCCCACGGTTTCGCCCTGATAGGCGGTGGCGATGGCGTCGATCACCGCGCCGGCGGTCAGACCGGCGCGGGCGAGCGCGGCGGGGCGAAGACGAATGGCCACCTCCGGCGCGCCGGGTGGTGCGGCCAGGGTGACATCGGCCGCCCCCGCCATCCCGCCGAGCACGCGCGCGACCGCGGCGCCGGCATGGTCGAGCGCGTCGAGATCGGCGCCGAAGATATTGACCACCAAAGGCGCGGTGTAGCCCGACAGCGTCTCCTCGATCCGTTCGGTGAGAAAGGGGGTGATGGCGAAGCTGACCCCGGTGAAGCGGGCGAGAACGGCGCGAAGATCGGCGCTGGCGCGGGCCGCCTCGGCGCTGGAGAGGCCGGGCCGGAGATCGACATCGAATTCGCTGTATTCCGGCCCCCAAGTATCCTCCGACAATTCCGCCCGCCCGACCCGCTGCGCCACCACCCGCACCACCGGGAGGGCGGCGATGGCGCGGCTGATCAGGCGGCCGAGGCGAAGCGATTCGGCGATCGAGGTACCGGGCACCGCCGCGACATGGACGACGAGATGGCCCTCGTTGAGTTCGGGCAGAAAGGCGCTGGCGAAAAACGGCAAAGCGCCACAGCCGGCGGCGGTGGCGAGCAGCGTCGCCACCATCACCGCCCCGGCATGGCGCATCGCGGCCAACAGCCAGCGCTCATAGCGGCGGCGGAGAAAGCGGATCACCGGCGGCTCGCCCCGCCCGTCTCGCCTTCGCACCAGAAGCAGCATCGCCAAAGCCGGGGTGACGGTGAGCGCGATCACGAGGGAGGCGAGAATGGCGAGGATATAGGCGAGGCCGAGGGGCGCGAAAAACCGCCCGGCGAGCCCCGGCAGCGCCAGAATCGGCAGAAACACCAGAACCACGATGAAGGTTGCGTGTACCACCGCCCCACGCACCTCGAGCGAGGCCGCGAGCACCACCGCGGCGGCCGGGCGGGGGGCGGCGGCGCGGCGGTTCTCGCGCAGCCTGCGGGTGATGTTCTCGACATCGATGACCGCGTCATCGACGACCTCGCCGATGGCGATGGCGAGCCCGCCGAGCGTCATGGTGTTGAGCGAGACACCGAACCGGGTGAGGACCAGCACCGCGGCGAGCAGCGAAAGCGGGATGGCGAGGCAGGAGATCGCGGCGGTGCGAAGATCGAACAGAAACAGGAACAGAACCACGATCACCAGCCCCCCGCCGAGCACCAGGGACGCGCCGACATTGCCGATCGCGGCGCGGATGAAATCCGCCGGGCGGAACAGATCGTCGTGCAGAACGATGCCGCGCCCCTCGAGATCGGCGCGCAGCCCGGAGACCGCGCGCAGCACCCGCTCCGTCACCTCGACGGTATTGGCGCCATATTGCGCCGAAACCACGACGACGACGCCGGGCTCGCCCATGATGCTGCCGGCGCCGAACGGCGGCAGCGGCGCGAGGCCGATCTCGGCGACATCGCCGAGCGTCACCCGCCCCCTCTCCCCGCGCGCGACCAGCCGCCCGGCGAGGAGGGCGGCATTCGTCGCCTGCCCCTCGGTCGCGAGCACGAGACGCTGGTTCGGGGTCTCGATGAAGCCGGCGCCGCGCAACCCGCTCGCCCGCCGCGCCGCGGCCAGCACGTCATCGAGGCCGAGATTGAAACGCGCCAGCCGCGCCGGGTCGATGCTGATCCGTAAGCCCGCGACATCGCCGCCGAACACCGCCGCGTTGGCAACCCCGGGGACGGCGAGCAGGCGCGGGCGCAGCGTCCCGTCGGCGGCGTCGCGGAGATCGATCGCGCTCACCCCCACGCGGCCGGCGGTGAGGCCGAGGATGAGCACGGTGCTGGTCGAGGAGGCGAGCGGCGAGAGCGTCGGCGGCGCGATCCCCGGCGGCAGGCGGCGGGCGGCGTTCACCAGCCGCTCGGCGACGATCTCGCGGTCGCGGTAGAGATCGCCGCCCTCGCCGAACAACACGGTGATCACCGAGAGCCCCTGGATCGAGGTCGAGCGCAGGGTTTCCACCCCCGGTGCGCCGCCGAGCGCATCCTCGATCGGCTGTGTCACCAGGGTTTCCACCTGCTCCGGCGAGAGCCCCGGCGCCTCGGTCTGGATGCCGACCTGGGGCGGGGCGAATTCGGGAAAAACGTCATAGCTGAGGCTGGGGAGGGTATAGGCGCCATAGGCGAGGAGGGTCATCGTGAGCGCGGCGATGACGCCACGAAAGCGGATCGCGAGCCCGATCAGCACCGCCTGCGGCCCGCGCGGCGCGGGAAGCTCCGTCACGGATCGCTATCTCCTTCGCCGAGCTGGATCTGGCCGCGGAATTCCTCGGAAAAGACGGAGGCAGCGCCGCGCCCGACGATGGTCATCGGGGCGGACGCGGGCTCTGGATCGGCGATGATGAAGCCCCCCTCCGGCGCCGGCTGATCGGTCGCGATCGCGGCGCGGGCAAAGCGCCCCGGCGCGATCCGGCGATAGACCCAGCCCCGCCCCTGCCACCACAGCACCGCCTCCGCCGGCACGCGGAGCGCCGCCGGGCGGGGCGCGCCGGGAAGCGACACGGCGATGTTCATCCCAGCGAGCAGCCCGCCCGCACTCGGCGCGGCATAGAGGAGGAGCGGCGCCTGGGCGCGCGGATCGACACGCGGCAGCGCCGAAATCAGCCGCAATTCGAGGCGCGGCGCCGCCGCCCCGGCTGGAGAGGGGGAGGCCGGCGCGGCCCAGGCCCGCGCCGGCGCCGCCAGCTCCGCAGCCCGGTCCGGGGGCACGCCGACGCTCACCAGCCATTCCTCACCACGTGCAAGCCGCCGGGCGAAGGCGCCGCCGGCGACGATATCGGGGCCGAGCACCGCCCCCCATTGGTTCGCGGCCAGATCACCCAGCGCGCCGAGATCGGCCTCTCGCCCGGCGAGCACCGCCGCCGCGGCGCGGTCATTCGCCGCCGCCGCCTCCAGCGCCTGCGCCGAAACATTGTGCTGATCACGAAACAGGGTCTGATCGCGCCGATATTCCGCCGCCGCCGCGCCGGCGCGCGCGCCCGCCTCGTCACGCGCCGCCCGCGCCTGCGCTGCCTTTTGCATCAGCTCGGCGAGCGGCGCCGGGTCGAGCACGGTGCCGAACGCCGCGATCATCACCGGCTGCGGCGCCGGTTTCAGGGTCAGGAGGGCGATATCGCTTTGCGTCCGCGCGGCGTCGTCGAGCGTGATCACCGGCGTGCCGTCCGGCCCAAGAGCGGCGGCGGGGGTGGCGGCGACGGGGGTGGCGGCGACAGGGGCGGGTTTCGGCGCCGCTTGCGCGTCGTCATCGGCATCGTGGTTGGCAAGATAAAGCGCGACCACGCCGCCGGCGATGGCAAGCCCGGCGAACACGATGAGCCCCGCGATCCAGCGGCGACGGCGCCCCCTCACCCGCCCCCCGCTCACCGGCCGGGACTTTCGGCGCCGGCGAATTCGGCGCGCGGCGGCGCCGCCAGGTCGGGCAAAGTGGCGCCGGGATCGAAGAGCGGTTGGCGCAACGCATCCTCCAATTCACCAATCGCGGTCAGGGCCGCGACCCGTGCCTCAAACCAGGCGCGGCGGGCATGGGCGAGGTCGGTTTCACTCGCGAGCAGCGCCGGCTGGTCGGCGGCGCCGGCGCGAAAGGCGCCCGCAACCTCCCTCGCCCGCCGCGCCTCGGCGGCAAGCAGCGCATCGGCCTCGCGCAGACCGGCCTCACTGGCGCGGCAATCCGCCCCGGCGCGATCGAGAGCGGCGATGATCCGCGCCTGCAGGGCGACGAACCGCGCCGCCGCCTGGTCGCGCCGCGCCGTCGCCTCGGCGATCCGCCCCTGATTCTGGTTGAGGATCGGCAGATCGAAGCCCGGCGCCAAGGCGAAGGCGTTTATGCCCTGGTACCAGTTATAGCCCGGGCTCAAGACCAGATTGGGATAGCGGTTGGCGAGCTGCTCGCGCAGCGCCCCTTGCGCTGCCGCGTAGGCGGCGAGTTCGGCCTTGACATCGCTCCGCCCGATCAGCGCCGCGCGCCGCAGCCTCCCCTCGGCGAGATCGGCGGCGAGCGCCGGGGGGTGGTCGAAACGGCCGAAATCGAGCGCAACCCCTCGCAGGGACGAAGCCGGCACGCCGATCGCGCCGGCCAGCGCCACCTCGGCCTCGGCGGTCGCGCGGGCATTGTCGCTGATCGCGGTGGCGAGGCTGGCGGTGGCGATGTGCGCCTGGCTCACCTCGGCCGCGCTCGCCGCCCCGGCTTCGAGGCGGGCATCCTCGGCGGCGGCGAGTTTCCGCTGTGCCGCCGCCTCCGCGGCAAGCATGCTCGCCCGCTGGCGCGCCGCCCATAACGCCTGCATCGCATCGCGCACCGCGCCCCGCACCTGCCAGCCGGCAGTGACCAGATCGGCGCGCGCCGCCTCGGCGAGGGCGCCGGCGGTGGCGAGCCGCGCCGCGCGCTTGCCGCCGGTCTCGATCACCGCATTGACGACGCCGCCGAACAGAAACGGCGGCGGCACGAAAGCGACGTTGGGATTGGGACGCTCGCCGGCGGTGACCTTGCCGGCTTCGGCGAGCGCGAGCGCGCTCCGCGCCACATCGAGATCGGGATGAAAATAAAGTGCCGCGAGCGTCAGGCGGCGGAGCGTCCAGGGCGGCGGCCCGGTTGCCACGTCCCCGCCGCCAGGATCGAGGCGCTCGGCGGCGCGGATGAAGGCGAGCAGGCGCGGGTCATCGAGCCGGCGCGCCTCCAGCGCCGCCGCTTGCGCGTCCGGTGACAGCGGCGGCGCTGGCGGCGGGGCCGCGCAGCCGACGCAGGCTGCGAACAGCACGAACGCGGGGAGCGTGAGCGTGGGGCGCGGACACAGTCTCGCTCGCATACGAAATCCGGGACTTTCCTCAACGGCTCAAAGCATGGCCTTGGCGAGCAGTTGCCGGAAGCGATCAAACCCGTCAAGCGCCGGTGGCCGCGCCGTCACATTTTGGCGATCAGCGCGTCCACCACCTGAAGTGCCGTGCTGGTCTGGCCCGAGGCGAGCGCTTGCAGCGCCTTGCTGATTTCGCTGATCGAGGGATCGCTGATCGCGCTGCCGGCTTGCGAGGGGGCGACGTCACGGGTCAAAAGCCGGCTTTCGGCGCGCTCCAGCGCCTCCTGCGCGAGCCCGGTCTTGCCGCCGGCGAGCGCGCTCCGCGCCGCTTTCAGATAGCTCAGCGCGCTGTCATCGCTGACCTGCGGGACCGGCAGCTTCCCCATGAGCCCGCCCGCCCCGCCGCCGCCCATCAGCGAACCGGCATCCTGCATGAGCGAAGACCCGCCGCTTTGTGCCCACGCCGGAGCAGTCAAAAAGGCCAGGCCGAGCAGCGGTAAAGCGAGACGAAACAGGCGCATGGGTGATCTCCTTCGCGGTTGATTCAAATAAAGTTCTTCTTTTTCTGAAGAAAAAGAAGCAAAAAGACTTTCTTCCCGTTGGGCCGTGACTGAGGCATGCCGGCGTGCGAACGAATAAACGTTTTTTGGTTCTTTTTTTCAAAAAAGAACATTTCTTACCCTTCCGCGAAGGACACGCCGCCCATCGCCTGGCGCATGAAAAACCGTTTCAGCGGCGGCAGGCGGTGGACCATGGCGATGCCGAGATCGCGCGCGAGACGAAGCGGCGGGATATCGTTGCTGAACAGCCGGTCGAGCGCATCGGTCGCCGTCAGCATGAGCAGATTGGCGCCGCGCCGCGCCCGCTGATAGCGGAGGAGCAGCGCCGTCGCACCCGGATCCTCGCCCCGCGTGACGGCATCGATGACGAGGTCGGCAAGGGTGATCGCGTCACGAAAACCGAGATTGAGGCCTTGCCCGGCGATCGGGTGGATGCCATGCGCGGCGTCCCCGACCAGGACCAGGCGCTGGTCGAAATAGCGATGGGCATAGAGCGCCGAGAGCGGATAGAGCCAACGCCGGCCGATCGGACGGATGGCGCCGAGATGGTCACCGAGCCGGCGGGCGATCTCGGCGCCGAACGCGGCGTCATCGAGGGTCATCAGATGCGCCGCCAGGGCCGGCCGCTCGGTCCACACCACCGCCGAAACATGCTCCGCCGCCTCGTTCGCCGCCATCGGCAATTGCGCGAACGGGCCGGCGGGAAGGAAGTGTTCGAGTGCCGTATCATGATGCGGATAGTCATGCGCGATCGCCGCGACGAGGCCGCTCTGGCGATAGGGAAAGCGCGTCACCGGAATGCGCGCCGCGCGCCGGAGCGGGCTTTCGCGCCCCTCGGCGGCGATGACGAGGCGGCAGGCAATCCGCGTCCCGTCGGCGAGCGCGATCTCGGCGCCGCGCTCGCCACGGCTGACCGTCGCCTCGGCGGGGGCGAAGACGTGGAGCGGGCGGCCCGGACGCGGCCCCTCGGCGAGTGCCGCATTGAGCGCCCGGCGCAGGCTCCGCGCTTCCACCATCCAGCCGAAAGCGGCACCCTCCCCGACATCGAGCCCGATCTCGGCGAGATCGAAATGCAGGAACAGGGGCGAGGCCGGGCGCCCGACCTTGCCATCGGAGACCCGGATGGCGGCGATCGGGCCCGGCGGGTCGGGAAGCCGGCGCCAGAGCCCGGCCTCGTCGAGCAGGCGGCGCGAGCCGGCGGCGATCGCATAAGCGCGGCCGTCGAAGGCCGGATGCTCCATCGGCGGCAGGGCGGCGCGGTCGATCACCGCGGTCGCGATGCCGGCCTCGGCGAGCCGCAGCGCCAGCGTGCCGCCGACCGGCCCCGCCCCGACGACCGCAACCTCGACCGCGATAATGTCCGGCATTCGCTCTCTCGTCCGTCTGCTGGCCGCTCGGGCTGGGAAACTATTATTGCACAAAAAACAGGCACCGCCTGTGCCAAGCGATGGCAGACCCGATCATGGTCCGATGCCCGCCATCTAGGCAAGAGGAACCTCGCCTTGCCGTGACCGGTCGCCGAGGCGACGCCGGAGAGGATTTGCGGTTGCGGCACGGTTCTTGAATTCCCTCACTTTCGTGGGTGTCGCCATCCCGCCAATCGGGTGGGGCGCCGCTTCGGTGAATGACAACGATACGAAATGAACAAGGAATGGCGCGATGAAACTGATCATGGCGGTCATCAAGCCCTTCAAGCTCGATGACGTGCGCGAAGCGCTGACGCCGCTCGGCGTCCAGGGTCTCACCGTCTCCGAGGTGAAAGGGTTTGGCCGGCAAAAGGGGCAAACCGAAATCTACCGTGGCGCGGAATATCACGTGAGCTTCCTGCCCAAGGTGAAAATCGAGGTGGTGGTTCCCGACTCCCTCGCCGAGCAGGTGGTGGAGGCGATCGCGCGGACCGCCAATACCGGCAAGATCGGCGATGGCAAGATTTTCGTCCTCGATGTCGAGCGCGCCATTCGCATCCGCACCGGCGAGCAGGATGGCGACGCGCTGTGACCGCCCGCGCCGCCTTCACCCGGACCGGCCCCGATAACGCCCCAATCGATCAATACCGTCAAGGAAGTGAGACGATGACGCCCACCCGGCTTTCCCGAACCCGCCTGTCGCTGATCGCGACCGGCCTGCTCGCCCTCCCCGGCTTCATTGCCCCCGCCTTCGCGGCCGATGCGCCGCCCAAGATCGATACCGGCGATACCGCCTGGATGCTCACCAGCACCGCGCTGGTGCTGATGATGACCATCCCGGGCCTCGCTCTCTTCTATGCCGGCATGGTGCGCAAGAAAAACGTGCTCGCCACCATGATGCAGTCCTTCATCATCTGCTGCCTGGTGACGATCACCTGGATGGTGATCGGCTACAGCCTCGCCTTCACCAACGGCAATCCCTATATCGGCGATTTCTCGCGCTTCATGCTGA
>JAJZBM010000043.1 GCA_021798915.1 Pseudomonadota bacterium | reverse complement strand
ATCCGCCGCTATATCGAGATGTGCAACGCCGACCCGGCACTCCCGCGCTGGCGTTATGGCATCGCTTCCAAGCCCCAGCCGCTGGCGGCATGATTCGAGTCGCCAATTCGCGAACGCAGTACTAGTCACGAAGGCGCATAACGCCGGACATGGCTTCTGAAACTTGTGCCGCGTCGAGATCTTTAGCCAGCAATTCGCGTGCGGCGCGATCTTCCCCCGCGAGGGCGAGCGTTGTTGCGAGATCCTGGCGCACCCTCGGGTTCATGTCCGGCGCATCGGCTAGCGGACGCAACACGTCAAGCGCTTCTTGTTCATGTCCCGACATTGCCAGCGAGACGCCGAGATTAACCCGCGCCGCAAGCATGTCCGGCGTGATCGTGAGTGCCGTCCGATAGGCGATTTGCGCCGCCGCATGCTGCCCCAGAAGGTCACGCGCTATCCCAAGATCGTTCAGGGCCGTCGCGTTGCGTCGATCGCCGGCCAGAACCTCCGAAAAGAGTTTCGCCGCCTTTGCGGGGTCACGCGCCAGCCCAATACGCCCCAGGCCGAGCAACGCCGCCGCATTGGCCGGGCTGATCTTGAGCGCCCGATCGAGGGTGGCTTCTGATTCGTCATAGCGCCTGAGCTGATATAGCGCCTCCCCTTTGCGTAAAAGCGCCGGCAAATCCGCGGGGTTCTTTGAAAGAATCTCGTCGGAAACTTCCAGCGCCATCGCCGGTGCACCACCAAGCAACGCCGCATCCGCAACCCTTATGGTGGGCGCGCCGCTACTCAGGGCGGGAGACTGCGGCGGCAGATTAAGCGCCGCCGGACGTGGTCCGCCACAGGCGGCAAGACCGAGCGCAATCGCGAACAACAAACCCTGCTTGATCATTTCATGCCTCAATGGCTCATCATCCGCATCACCTGCACCATCGCCGGGCCGCCAACGACCATGAATACACAAGGAAGAATGAAAACGATCATCGGAACAGTGAGCAGAACCGGCAATCGCGCCGCTCGCGCCTCGAACCGGATCAGCATTTCCTGGCGCATCTCCGCCGCCAAAGTCCTGAGCGCCTGGCTAAGCGGTGTACCATATTGGATTGTCTGCACCAGGGTCGTCGCCAGACGCTTGATCCCATCGAGCCCGGTCCGGGCGCCGGCGTTGAGCAAGGCGCTGCGGACGTCGGAGGTGATGCGCAATTCATTCGCGGTTCGCGCGAACTCATCGGCGACCGCGGCATGGGCATGGCGGATTTCGGTGGCGACCCTGAGGATCGTCGGCTCAAGGCCGAGCCCGGCCTCGGTGCAGATGACCATCAGATCGAGTGCGTCCGGCAGCCCGCGTTCGAGCGCTTTCAAATGATTTTTCCGGAGGCTGCGCAAGACGAAATCAGGCGTCAAAAGCCCGACCATGGCGGCGGCGGCGAGCAGGATAGTGCGCGAGACGTCCGCGAAACCGAGACGCGCCGAAAGCGCAAGGCAGAGCACTGGCATCGTGACCAGAAGAAGAAGCTTCGCGCCGACGAATAACTCCAACCCATGCCCCCGCCGAAAACCAGCTCGCGCCAGCGTGTGTTCAAGTTCGGCGCGCGTCCGGCCGGAAAGCAGGCCGCTCCGCGAAATCGCGTCGCCGATCGCCGTGATCAACCGGAGTGCGACATTTCCGGATCGCGCGCGCGACCTCCTCTCCGCGCCCGGCTGGACGGCGCGAAGGCGCGCAAAAATCCGCTCCTGACCCGCCATTCGCCATAACAGAATGCCGATCACCGCAAGAAGCGTTGCAAAGAATGCCACCGCAAAGACAAGGATCAAGAGATTTTTCATGGCAAGGCTCTCATGTCAGGCTGCGCCGAATCAGGCTGCGCATGACCATGATGCCACCCGCGAGCATGCCGAGCGCGATGCCCATCAGGCGTTTGCCGCTGGGGTCGAAGAGCAGCACACCGATATAGCCGGGATTGATCAGGGCAAGGCCAGCGCCGGCAAAAACCGGAAGCGCCGCCAGAATGCCGGCGCTGGTTTTTGCCTCCGACGCCAAAGCGTGGCCGCGTTCTCGCATGGCAACACGTTTGCGGATGACGTCGGCGAGGTTTTCGAGGGTTTCGGCAAGACCGCCGCCGGTCTGGTTCTGCAATGAAAGCGCCGTCGCGAAGAACCGGTATTCCGGCAGATTGTTGCGTGTTCCCATCTGCTGCAGCGCTTCATCGAGCAGCATGCCGATCGCGATCTTGTCGGCGATGATGGCAAATTCCCGCCGCGTCGGATCGACGCCTTCCCGCGCGACCAGCCGGATCGCCTCGCTCACCGGAATGCCAACCCTGACCGAACGCACGATCATCGCCAGAGCATCAGGAAATTGGCGAAACAGGGCGTCGCGGCGACGGTCGTCGAACCATTTGAAAACCTGCCGGCTGAGAAAAATCCAGATCGGTACGACAAGAAAAAGAGAGCCCCCGCCGATGAGATTGGCGATGACACCGGCAACCACTCGGGCGCCGAGCAAAGCGGTCGGCAGGACGATCCACCAGCGCAGCGGATAATGATCACGCCGCTCGGGATGAAATCCAAACAGCGCGACCGCGCGCTGCCAGGGTTTGGCGTCGTTGCTCCGAAGGCCGATCCGGAACGGCAGCACTTCGGCGGCCGGCGGCTGCGGTGCATGCGGGCCGAGCGCGCGCCGGACGCGCGCCCGCCAAAGCTGCTCGCGTTCGTGGCCACGCTGCAGCAAAAGCGCGCTCATGCCAAGGCCGGTCAAGCCGAGGAAACCGGCGAGCATCAAGCGGAGATCGAGCATCAGCCGCGCTCCGCTTCGTCGAGCGCCGTCGTCCATGCGCGTTCCAGGCCGAAATAGGTCAGCCGGTCATAAAAATTCGGCCGCGAGCGGCTCACCCGATAGCCGACTCGGAGCCGGCCATCGAGCCCCTCGCCGGCGATTTCGAGCTGGAAAATGTCATTCATGGTGATAACCTCTCCCTCCATGCCGCAGACCTCGGACACCTGCACCACGCGGCGCCCGCCATCGCGCTGGCGCTCGACCTGCACGATGAGATCGATCGCGCTGACGATCTGGGTGCGGATGGCGCGGGCGGGCAGGCCGATATTGCCCATCTGCACCATGCTCTCGATACGCGTCAGCGCATCGCGCGTCGTATTGGCGTGGACCGTGGACATCGAGCCGTCATGGCCGGTGTTCATCGCTTGCAGCATGTCGAAGGCCTCGCCGCTGCGCACCTCGCCGACGATGATGCGGTCAGGGCGCATGCGGAGCGCGTTGCGCACCAGATCGCGCTGATTGATCTCGCCGCGCCCTTCGAGACTGGCCGGCCGAGTTTCGAGCCGCACGACATGCGGCTGCTGCAATTGCAGTTCGGCGGCGTCTTCGACCGTGACGATGCGCTCGCCACCGTCGATCAGCCGTGACATCGCGTTGAGCAGAGTCGTTTTGCCCGAGCCTGTGCCGCCGGAAATGATGACATTGAGCCTGATCCGGGACGCGATCTCGAGCACCCGGGCGACCGGCGGCGTCAGCGAGCCGAACGCGATCAGTTTCGGGAAATCGATCTTCTTCTTGGCGAATTTGCGGATCGAGAGATAGGGGCCATCGAGGGCGAGCGGCGGGAAGACGATGTTGACACGCGAGCCATCGGCGAGCCTTGCATCGACCATCGGACTCGCTTCATCGATCCGCCGCCCGACTGCAGCGGCGATGCGCTGGCAGATATTGGCGACGTGACCGGCATCGCGAAACCGCACTGCCGAAAGCACGAGCTTGCCGCCGCGCTCGACAAAGACGCGCGCCGGGCCGTTGACCATGATGTCGGTTACCGTCTCGTCTTCGAGCAGGGGCTGCAACGGTCCGTGGCCGAGCATGTCATCGACGAGGCTAAACGCGAGTTCGCGCTGTTCGCGGGCATTGAGCTGGATGCGCCGCTCGGTTGCGATCTCGGCGATCAGCCGCTCCACCGCCTGGGCGAGCTTTTCCTGCGGCATGCCGGCGGCGGCGGCTGGATCGAGCTGTTCGAGACAGAGGCTGCGCAACGTGCCGAGCGAGGTGTCCGGCGGCGCTTGCGCGGGTTCGACGCTGACCGGCACGGGGGGCGCATCGGGCGTAGCGCGGCGGCGCCCGAATGCCGCGCCTCGGGGAACCGTCTCGCTCATCGCCGCCAGCCGAACCAGCGCCGCCGTCTGCCCGAGGTGGTAATTTCATCCGGCACCTTGACGAAGGCGACCTCCTTGGCCAGCGCCAGGATACCGGCACGAAATCCGCCCCGCAGGCCCGATTCGGGCGCGCCGAGGGTGGTCGCGCGCGCCATCCGGCGCGGCAGATCGGGGATCACGATGTCGATCTTGAGCTTCAGCGCCGCCTCGATCTGCGCGCGGGTCAGGCTGCCGGGTGCCCCGAGGCGGTTCAGGACCAGGATCGGCCGGCGCGGTTGCAGCCTTCCGTGGGGCAGTGCCAAAAGCCGCAACGCATCGCGCACGCCGGCGAGCGTCGGTGGCAGCACCAAGACCCGGTGATGGCCGAGGCCGAGGAGGTCGTGGTTGAAGGCGAGCGGCGCCGGCGGGACATCGGCGATGACCAAATTATAGCGCCGGCGCAGCGCCTCGATCAGCTGCTCTCCCGCGCCTTCGGTGTAGATCGGCGGCTTGTCCGGCGTTTCCTCGCCGGCGAGCACGAAGAGCCGCCCCGCAACCGGCTGCGCGGCGCGTTCGACGAATAATTCGTCGATGCGGTGTGGCGCTTCCAGCGCGGTGCGCAGCCCTGCGCTGGCCTTGCCGTCGAGCAGAAGGGCGGCGGTGCCGAAATGGAGATCGGCGTCGAGAAGCACGGTGTGGCGTCCGGCGGCGACGCCGAAATGCCAGGCGAGATGCGCAGCAATGGTGCTGGCGCCGACGCCGCCGCGCGTGCCGGTGATGGTCACCATCCGCCCGCCTTGGAAATTATCGGCGGGAAGCGGCGCACCGGTCAGCAGCGGCAGGAAATGCCGCGCCACCATGTCGCGCGTCAGCGGCTTGTAGAGATATTCGAGCGCCCCGAGATGGCGCGTCACCAGCCGATAGAAATTGACCCCCTCCTCCGCGCCGATCACCATCACGCGGACATCCGGCTCAACCACCTCGGAGAGATCGCTGAGCGCGGTCAGCGGCCGGTCCTCGCCGCTGACATCGATGATCAGGGCCTTCGGGGTCGGCATCTTGGCCAGCGCTGCGATCGCGGCACGGACATTGCCACGGCGGATGGTGATTTCTGGGAGCCCGGCTTCGCTTAGAACCTCGCGCAGGATCGCCTCGCTCGCGCCATCGGCGATGAAGGCGAGAAGTGGCGCGCGGTCGCCATGGCCGGCGGCGCCGTCCTCGGGAAGCGTCGTGACGCGTGCATCATCGGGCATCAATTGCCTCCAACCCCGGCGCCGCCGCTCACCCCCGTGCCGCCGCCGGGAGGAGCGCCCATGCCGGGCGGCAGGCCACCGGCGCCGCTATCGGCCGGCGGCTGGCCGGGCTGCGCGGTATCCCCGGCGGGGAGCGGCTTGGCGTGCCCGGCGCGCCACGCCGCGACTGCATCCGCAGCCGGCTGACCCGGGGCGCCTTGCTCATCGACGCCGCGGACGAGATCTGCCGGGTTCGCGACCATGGCGTGGAGATTGGTCTCATTCGCCCCGATCGGGGTCCAGACACCGGGACGGGCATAGGGGTCGATCGTGTCGCACCCGGCGGCGACGAGGGGGATCAGCAGCAGGGACAGGCGCCAGCTTCGGGATGCGGCCATGGGGATGCCCTTCACTGCACGATGAATCCGGGATCGCCCGGAATATGCACCGGCGTCGGCGGCTCGCCGCGGGCGAGCTGGCGCATCAAGAGGATGCGCTCGAAATCATTGGGCGCCCGCCAGACATCGCTGGTCGGCGCGACCAGCGCGTTGGGATCGCTCACCGGGCGGACGATATAGGGGGTGACGATGATCACCAGTTCGGTCTGGTTGCGCTGAAAGCTGTCGGAGCGGAACAGCGCCCCGAGGATCGGGATTTCGCCAAGCCCAAGCACGGAATTGTCGATCTGCGTCGAGCGGTCCTCAAGCAGGCCGGCGATCGCGAAGCTCTGTCCGCTGCCGAGCTGCAAGGTCGTCTCGGCACGCCGCACGGTCAGCGCCGGCACCGAGACCGAGCCGGGCCCGACCGAGAGCTGCACCGCGCCCTGGTTGGTCAGCTCGCTCACCTCGGGACGCACATGGAGACTGATCCGGCCATTGCTGAGCACCGTCGGGACGAAGGCGAGCTGCACCCCGTATTGCTGGAACTGGATCGAGATCTGGCCGAATTCCTGGGCAATCGGGATGGGAAATTCGCCGCCGACGAGAAAGCTCGCGGTCTGCCCGCTCATCGTCACCAGGGTAGGCTCGGCAAGGATGCGCACCAGGTTATCTTGCGCCAGCGCGTCCAGAACCGCATCGGCGCCGTCGATGCCCTTGCCCAGCGTCGGCATGCCGAGCCCGGCGGTGGCCAGCGCCGGGTTAGTTACCAGATTGGTGGAGAAGGACGCGAAATTGCCCAGTTTTGACCAGTTGATCCCGAATTCGCGCACCACGACGCGGTTCATCTCGGCGATCCGCACCCGCAATCCCACCTGCACGCCGTCACGCACGCTCAGCCGGTCCTCGATCTTCTGGCCGCTCCCGGCGTATTGTTTGGCGATCGCCATCGCCTGCTCGGCCGCCGCCGCCGTCGGTACTTCGCCGCTCAGGATCATGCCCTGCGGCGTCGGCGCGATGGAGACATGGCTTTCCGGCGAGAGTCGAGCGATGGCGCTCGCGGCCTCATTGGCGCCAAAGCCGGACGCGTTGACGACGATGGTGAAGGTGCCGACCTGATGCCCGGCGCTGTCGAGGGCGGCGATGGTGGTGCGGCCGGGGGCGACACCGAAAACGAACAGCGAGGTCGGGCTCGCTGGGCGCACCTCGGCCACTTTCGGGTCGGCGGCGAAAACGCTGGTCGCGGGCCCGGGAAGCGAGATCACCTGGCCGCTGCCGGCCGGAAGCGCGATGACGCCGGGATGGGCCGCTGGCGCCGGGGCCAGCGTCGGGGCCGGTGCGGCCGGCGTGGCTTGGGCGCTAACCGGTTCCGGCGCGGCGACGGTGAGCGCCAGGGCGGTGAACACAGCGAAGGTGTGGCCGCGCGCCATCAGAAATGAAATTCCTTGCCGTCGGCGCCGCCCTGATAGACGCGCATGGTTTTGCTCGCGCCATGCGGAACATCCCCCTCGACCAGCGCCGGGGAGACTTTGCCGGCCCAGGTGATGGAGGGGTGTGCTGCGGCTGGGGTAGGCGCGGTGCCGGGGTCGGCGGCGCGGACCACCAGCGAGAGATGCCCGAGCTTGGCCGCCACCGTCACTTCCTCCGCGCCTTGCGGGCTGACCTCCAGTGTGACGGTGCGCGCTGCCTTCTGATCCGGCGCGTCCGGCGAGGCGCCTTGCACCAGCTGCTGGTCGATCGCGATCACCCGCACATTGGCGAGCACGGTTTCGGCGGCGACGCGCCGGCTCGGCGGCGCCGATTGCGGATCGAGGGTCTGGGTCAGGATGAGATCGACGCGGTCCCCCGGCCAGATCAGCCCGGCGCTGCCGGTGACGATATCGACCGCGACGGTGACGGCGCGCATGTCCGGCCCGAGCACGGCGGCGAGAAACCCGTGATCGCCGGGGCGCATGATCTCCACCGGTAGGATCGGCTCGCTGAGCGCGAGGCTGCGGCGGACCATGGCGCCGTAGAGACTGGCGCGCGCCGCCGGCGTATCGCGGCTGGCGCCGTCCGGCGCGGCGCCGGGGGCGACATCGGCGGTGGTGACGTCTTCCGGCTTGAGCAGGCTGCCGCCGCGGAGCGGCCGCGCCGCGACCAGGATTTTCTCCGGCGGCACGGCGGCGACGCGGGGCGCCTGTGGATGGGTTCCGATCCAGGCGACGGCACCGAAGCCGGCGAGGCCAAGGGCCATGAGGACGAACAGGGCGAGGCGGAGGGCCATGACGGCGCCCTAACGGAACAGGGTGAAAACGGCGCCGGCGGCGATCGCCGAGGCGTAGGGCAGCGGGCCGTGGCGGCGGATGCGCCAGCGCTCGATGCGAAGGAGGCGCGGAATTGGCTTTGCTTTCGCGCCAAGCGGCGCCGTCGGCGGTGGCAGGGCGGCAAGCGCGAGATAGAGCAGCGCGAGCGCCCCGCCGGCGAGAGACGTTGCCAGCAAAAGCGCCGGAATCCGCGCCGGCGGAACGAACAGCGCGGCGGCGCCGAGCAGCTTCACGTCACCGCCGCCGAGCCAGCCGCGCCGCCAGCAGAACGCGGCGGCAACGAACACCGCGAGTGCGGCGGGCACGGCGATCCAAAGCGCGCCCTCCCGCGAGCGTAAGCCCACGCCGCAGAGGGCGAGGGCGAGCGAGAGCCGGTTCGAGACCAGGCGGGTCGCGATGTCCTCGGCGCCGGCGGCAAGCAGCAACGCCATGCCGCCGGCGGTCAGGCTCGTGGTGATCAGGGACAAAACATCTTGTGACACTGAACACCCCGTCTTGGCTGTGTTCCGTTGGATAGAACTGTGCTCGGGCAAATCAGGCGCGATCAGCCCAACGAAGTAGAGATTTTGTTGAAAAGGCTGGTGAGGCTGCCACCCAACGCTGTAAGTGAAGCGGTAATCCCAACCGCGATCAACGCCGCGATCAGCCCGTATTCCAGCGCCGTCACCGCGCGCCGGTCGGTTTTCAGCTCCAGCCAGGTTTTGAGATAGGAAAGCATCGTTCACTCCTCCGGTGTTTGATGCGCGATCTCTCGCGCGGAAAGCGCAACACGCGGACCTTTTGCCCGGCAGGCCAATCCCCCTCCAATCGGGCATTGCGCGCCGAGGTCACTCAACCATGAGGAGGGTTTTCAAAGCGTTAATTTTCTGGACAAATTTTGCGACGATCGCGGCAGAGACGGCCAAAATCCTGGACGAACTCCGCCCCAGACATCCTGTGCGAGATTAAGAAAATTCTATTCTTGGTTGATATTTCAGCGATTTCGGCGCCAATTCAGTTCTGGATCGTATAGCTCGCCTGCGCGCTCAGGGTCAGCGCCGGAATCGCCTCCAAAAGGCTCACCGGCAGGAAACCATAGGTCGCGTTCACGGTGACCACGCTGCCCGGCGTGTTGTCCGGCGTGAAAGTCACGCTGACCGCCGCCCCGCCCGCCCCGGCGCCGAGAAACGGCGCGGCGGCGGCATAGAACTGACCCGAGATGTCGGCCCCCGAGGCCGGCAGCACCGATTGGCTGCCATGCACCACGGCGAACCGCGCCGCCCGCTCGACGCCGAGCGAAAGCGCGTATTGATCGGCGAACAGCCGCCCGAATTCGACCGTCGCCAGCAGCAGTATCAGGACCGGGATGGCGGTCAGGGCGAATTCCAGCGCCGCGACCCCGCGCCGATCGCGCCATAATGACCCGCGCCCCCTCATTGGATTCGCCCCCCTCATTGGATTCGCACCGTGCCGCCGGAAGAAAGCGCGATCGCCGCCGGCAGCGCCGGGAGCGGCACCGGCAGCGTCACCTGGGCGGAGAGCGAGAGGGAAAGATAGGTCGCCATCTGGCCACTGGCGCAGGTGCCGCCGCAATTCGCCGGGGTTGAAGCCTCTTGTCCGCTGGCGATGGTGAGGCAGACGCAGGCGAGGCTCGGCGTGGTGATGACGAGGCCCGGCGGCGCGGCGCCATAAGCCTCCGTCGCCACCGCCTGCAACACGGCGGGGCTGGCGGCGGTGGTATTGCCCCAGGCGGCGAGGATCGTCGCTTGCGTCGCCTGATCGAGCCGCGCCTGGGTCGCGAGCACCACGCCGAGATCGGCGGCACCGAGGCCGAGCGGCACCAGAACCAGGGTGATCGCCAGCGCCGATTCGACCGCGATGGCGCCGCGCCGGGCGTTGGCGAGCGCGCGGAGGGTGGCAAAAAACCTCATTGCAGCAGCACCACCCGGGTTTGCGCGGCCGCGTTGGCGGTGGTGCCACCGGCGCAGATCACCGCACTCCCCTGCACCTCGATGCTCTGGGCGATGACGCTGAGTCCGGCGCCGGGGGCCGGGGCAACGCTCGGGCATTGGCCCTCGCCGAGCGGCGTCGGGCTGCCGGGATAGGTGAGATGGGCGTTGTTGGTCACCTGCAACTGGGCGTAGGGGGTATAGACCGTGCCCGCCAGGGTGAGGCCGGAATTGCCGACGATGGTATTGACCGGCGGCATGCCGTTGGCGCCGGCGTCCTGATAGAACAACACCCCGGCATAGGGCCCGCTGGTCGGCGCCGACATCCCCCAGGACGTGTTGGTATAATTCTCGAAATCGATGGCGCCGGGGGTGCTGCCGCCGAGATAGAAGGTGACGCCGGCGGCGGTGCCGATGGTGGAGCCCTCGCTGATGGTGAAATTGCCGTCGGTGATGACATAGACCCCGGGCGCGAAACTCACCGTCGAGGCGTTGCCGACCTGCAGGCCGCCGCAATAGGTGCCGGGTTGCAGGGTGAAGGTGCCATGCCCGCTCGGCGCCTGCTGGCAGGAACCGGCGGCGGGCGGCGGGGTGAGATTGGCGAGCGGATTGGCTTCCACCGGCGCGCCGGAGGATGCCGCCGGCGAGACCTGTGTGTTGCCGTTCCAGGTGTTGATGCAGGCGGTGCCGGCGGCGGCGACGCTTTTCGCAGTGACGGTGCCGTTGCGGACATAGATCGAATCATAGGACGGCGCGCCCGGGCCATTGCAGGCGATATTGGTTGCGGAATTGGAGAAGACGCTGCAACCGGTGGCGATGATGCTGCCGTTATTCTCGACGTCGATGCCGGTTTGCGGCGTCGTGCCGACCGCGAGCACACAGGCGGTGCCACCGGCGAGCCCGGCGGTCGCACTCGCGGCCAACATCACCGGCGCACTCGAAAAGAGATTGGTAAAAAACCGGTCCGACTGGCTGGAGAGGGTCACGGTGACACTGGTGCCGGCGATCACGCTGACCGCCGGCGGGCCGGCGAGGGTTCCGATCAGATGGCCGCCGCTAATTCCCTGGATTTCGGTGCTTGCCGCGGTCACGAAATCTGCCGCCTGGGCGGACGCGTTCTGCAACAGATATGCGGCGCCCATAGCCCCGGCATCGGCCGCCATCTGGAGACGTGCGCTCTCGCGATACCAAAGCCCGATATCGACCGCGAGCCCCGCCGCCCCGATTAGAACGGGCAGCGCAAGGCCAACCATCAGCGCAACCGCCCCCCGCCGCGCCCGCCACAGGCGCCGCGCCCGGCCTCGGAACGCCGGTTGTCCGGTCTCCTCCGCTTCGCCCCTGATCGCGGCCCACGCCAGCATATTCGCTAATCCCCAACCCGATGATGCAGCCAAGAATGAGGATCGCCCCGCGGAGATGCCAGGGCGGACTGCCGCCCCATCTGTTAGCGAGGTTTGTGCAACAAATGACTCTTAAATTGTCTTCTGCTAATTTTTTGTAAATTCCAGGAGCCCACCAGTGCCGGGCGCGATGGCCGCGCACCAGCCGGGAGGGTGGCTGAACCACGCCGGGATTCGGTGTTTCCGGTTTTTTACGGATCGTCGAACAAGATCCGCGTCGCGGCGCCGTCAAGATCTCCATACTGGTCCGAGTGCTACGCCCAGAGAAAAAATGCCAGCCCGCCCGCGCCGAGCGCGAGGCTGATCCCGATGAGATAGACCAGGGCCGTCATCGGCGCTGCAGCCGCAAACTATTCGCAACGACCACGAGCGAGGAAGCCGACATAGCCGCGGCGGCGAGCCAGGGCGCGATCGCCCCCGCCATGGCGAGCGGCACCATCACCATGTTGTAGCCGATTGCAAGCAGGATGTTGATTTGCTCTGAGATCTCGGCCGCGATTTTCATCGGATAATGATCCACCGACAAGGCGATAATCCCTGCTCGGCCAAGACTATGCTGACCCGGATCTGGGGCAAACTCCAACGGGAAAGTTACGTTTTTTCGGATCAAATGCTGCCGCAAATCAACAGGCAGCGGAGACCGGCGGTGCGCCGGATCATCGCAAACTGGGGTCTGCTGCTGTCACGGAGGCGGCGATGTCGGCGATGGACCGGAACAGCACCAGTGCGTCGTCCTTGGACGGCAGGAACCCGCGGCGGTGCCAGAACCCGGCCGCCTCGTCGTCCACGGCATTGACGACCAAGGCGCGCCCGCCGATCAGCGCGGCGCCGCTGACATTGCGGGCGAGCGCGTGGTTGAACAGCCCGGTGCCGATCCCCCGTCCGATCCAGGGCAGATCGATGGCAAGCTGGCCGAGCAGAATGCACGGCACCGGGTTCGGCGGCTGGCCGGTGCGGAGCGAGCGCGGCGGGGCGGCGGGGACGATGGCGGTCGGCGTCAGGCCGTAATAGCCGACGACACGGGCCGCCACGTGGACGACCATGACCACCGTGAACCCCTTCTGCTGATTGGCCAGCGCCCGGGTCTTCACCCATCTTTAGCGCCAAATCACTCATAATTCGCAATGAAATATCGTAACGCACTGATATTGCGTAGAGTTAGTTTGGATTTTATTTGTAGTGCCATAATAATATTGGGAATCCCTTGACGGCTCCC
>JAJZBM010000017.1 GCA_021798915.1 Pseudomonadota bacterium | reverse complement strand
AAATCACGGGCAAGGCCGATTGCTCGCCCGCTGTGGCATTTAGGACTCACTTCGCGGCCCGCCAGCTCAGAATAAGCGGCAGCCCGGACGGCAACGCCTCAGGAAATTGACGACACGCCCTAACTCTTCATCTCAAAGCCACGCGTGCCACGCCGGAAGGCACGGGCAATGAGAAACGCGCCGGCGAGCAGCATCGGCAGGCTGAGCAACTGCCCCATCGTCAGGCCGCCAGCGAGAAACCCGAGAAACGCATCCGGCTCGCGAAAGAGTTCGCCGACCATGCGCGCGATCGCGTAGCCGGCGAAAAAGATGCCGGCGAGCAAGCCGAAGCGGGCCCGGATGGCCGGCCGGCGCGAGAGCAGGAACAGCACCAGGAACAGCACCAGCCCTTCGAGCAGCGCCTGATAGATCTGGCTCGGATGGCGCGGCGCGGGCCCGGCTTGCGGGAAAATCATCGCCCAGGGCAGCCATGCCGGCGCGGCCCGGCCCCAGAGTTCGCCGTTGATGAAATTGGCGATCCGCCCGAAGCCGAGCCCGATCGGCGCGCACACCGCGAGACGGTCGGCGAAGCCGAGCAGGGCGATCCCATTGCGGCGGGCGAACCAAATAGTCGCGATGACGACGCCGAGCATCCCGCCATGAAAACTCATCCCGCCGTGCCAGACCTCGAAAATGCTGAGCGGATGGGCGAGATAGGCGGCCGGCTGATAGAACAGGACATAGCCGAGCCGCCCGCCGAGCACGACGCCGAGTGTCGCCCAGCTCAGGAAATCATCGACCTGCTCACGGCTCGCGACACCAGGCGCCTCGCCCACGAGCCGGCGCAACAGCCGCCAACCGACGACCAGGCCGAGGATATAGGCGAAGGCATACCAGCGGACCGCGAACGGCCCGAAGCGCAGCATCACCGGATCGAAGCCGGGATAGAGCAGAACCGGGATCATCGGTAGGGATCGGGGCCGCGCAGATAGTCGCCGACATAGCGCCCGATTCCAGCCTCCAGCGTGGTGAACGGGGCGCCGTAGCCGGCTGCGCGCAACCGCGCCATCCGCGCCTCGGTGAAGGATTGGTATTGCCCCACCAGGTTTGCCGGCATGGGAACGAATTCGACCTCGGGCGGAACCCCCCAGGCGGCGCTGACGGCGGCGGCGAGGTCGCGATAGCTGCGCGCAACCCCGGTGCCGAGATTGAAGAGCCCGTTCACCCCGGGGCTTTCACGGAGCCAAAGCATGACATCGGCGATATCGCCGACCCAGATGAAATCCCGCTTCTGCTCGCCATCGGCGATTTCGGGCCGATCGGCGCGGAACAGGCGCGGCTTCTGCCCGGCGGCGATCTCATCGGACTTCACCTTGATCGCCGAGACCATCCCGCCTTTGTGGTATTCGTTGGGGCCATAGACGTTGAAGAATTTCAGCCCCACCCATTGCGGTGGGCGCGGCCGCCCGGCTTCGATTTCCCCCGCCGCCCAGAGATCGAAAGCATGTTTGCTCCAGCCATAGAGATTGAGCGGACGCAACCGGCGGAGCGCGGCCAGATCCGGCGCATCATCGAACCCCGCGCCGCCATCGCCATAGGTCGCCGCCGAAGAGGCATAAACGAGCCGCACGCCGCGCGCCGCGCACCACGTCCAAAGGGTTTGCGACAGCGCGACATTGGTCTGCCAGACCAGATCACCGTCCGTCGCCGTGGTCGCGCTGATCGCACCGAGATGAAAAACCATTTCGAGCGGCGGATGGCGGGCGAGAAATGCGTCCAGATCCTCGGGGAGGATGATCCGCGCCGGCGGATGAGCGCGGAGATTGCGCCACTTCCCACTATCGCGCAGCCGATCGACGACCACGGTTTCGACACCTTGGCCGGCCAGCGCCGCTTGCACATGCGAGCCGATGAACCCGGCGCCACCAGTGACGAGAATCATGGCCGGGGTTATAAGAGGATCAGACGAGCGGTGGAAGCCGTCTCCGCCGGTGAAGGAGTATCACGCGATGACCGAACGCCCACGCCTGTTTGATGACCTTGCCGGGATCGCCGGCGGCGCGCTTTCGGCAGTGGTCGGCTTGCGCGACGAGGCGGAATCGCTGGCCCGGGCCAAGGTCGGATCCGTGGTCCGCCGGCTCGATCTCGTGCAGCACGAGGAGATCGCGGCGATCAACGAGATGGCCGCCAATGCCCGCGCCGGCCAGGAGGAAATGGCGGCGATTCTGGCCGCCGCCCTCAGCCGTCTTGCCGCCCTCGAACATCGAGTCGCGGCGCTGGAGGCGGCGGCAAACACCTCCGATAACGGTGCTGAGCCCTAAAGAAACGGGAATTGCTTGCAGCGTTCACCACCCGCGCTTTAGGGTGGTTGCGCAGAGACCCGGGGGGCGCGAGATCGCCGCCCCCTTCCGACCCGGCCTTCCTTGTGATGGGAGACCTCGCCATGACCGCTCTCTCCGCCTCTCCCGAACAAACCCGCGCCACCAATCCGCTCGATACGCTGGAACAGATCGCGAGCGCCAATGACTGGGCCTTCGATCGCCGCAGCGAATCCGAAATGGCCGCCGAGGCGCCCGGCAAATGGTGCGATTACGGGCTGTATTTCAATTGGTCGCATGAAATCAGCGCCATGCATTTCACCTGCGCCTTCGACCTCAAAGTGCCCGAGCGCCGGCGCGGGGCACTCTATGAGTTGCTCGCCCTGGCCAATGAGCGCCTCTGGATCGGCCATTTCGGCCTCGACCCCGATGACGGCATGCCGCTTTTCCGCCATGCCATGCTGCTGCGCGGCACCCAGGGCGCCTCGGCGGAAAGCCTGGAAGACATGGTCGATATCGCACTGACCGAGTGCGAGCGCTTCTTCCCCGCCTTCCAATTCACCCTCTGGGCCGGCAAAACCCCGGCCGAGGCGCTGCAAGCGGCGATGCTGGATTGTGTCGGCGAGGCGTGAGCAGGGTTTGAGCCTGGTGGGCGCGGCGTGAGCGGGGCACTCCCGCCGCTGCTCCTCATCGGCTGCGGCCGGATGGGGGGGGCGCTGCTCGCCGGCTGGCGGAAAGCGGGCCTCGGCGCGGTGGTCATCGTCGATCCGATGCTCCCGAAAATTCCGCCCCCGGCGCTGGTGGTCGCGAAAGCGGGTGACATCCCGGCCGATTTCGTCCCCGAAGCGGTCATTTTCGCGGTCAAACCGCAGCAGGCGGCCGAGACGCTGCCGGACTACGCCCGCTTTGCCGGGCGCGCCGTGTTCCTCTCGATCATGGCCGGGCGCGGTATCGCCGGGATGCGCCACCATCTCGGAGCGCGGGCGGCGATCGTCCGCGCCATGCCCAACACCCCGGCGGCGATCGGCGAGGGGATCAGCGCCGCTTTCGCTGGTGACGAGGTAGAGGCAAGGGCGCGCGCGCTCTGCGAGCGGCTTCTCGCCGCGGCCGGCGAGGTCGTCTGGGTCGATCGGGAGGGCGATCTCGACGCCGTCACCGCGGTTTCCGGCTCCG
Source organism: Pseudomonadota bacterium (assembly GCA_021798915.1). Classification (GTDB taxonomy): domain Bacteria; phylum Pseudomonadota; class Alphaproteobacteria; order Acetobacterales; family Acetobacteraceae; genus Acidibrevibacterium. Next base: position 55,150 of record JAJZBM010000017.1, on the reverse strand, counting down.
GCCCGGCCTATGTTTTCCTGCTCGCCGAGCTGCTGGAGCGCGCCGCCATCACCGAGGGGCTCCCCCCTCCCCTCGCCCGTCGCCTTGCCCGCCGCACCGTCGCCGGCTCCGGCGCGCTGCTCGCGGCAAGCACGGAGGACACGGCGGCGCTCCGCGAGGCCGTCACCAGCAAGGGCGGCACCACCGCCGCGGCCCTCTCGGTTCTGATGGCGCCGGGAGCACTGCCGCAGCTTTTGCCCCAAGCGGTCGCCGCCGCCGCCGCCCGCTCGCGCGAACTGGCGGAGTGAGCGCGGGCGGCGATCACAAAACCGCGCAGCGGTGATCGGGGAGATCGAGCACCAGCATGCGGCCGGGCTGATGGGTGATGGCGAAAGGCGGGCGCATCGCCGCGATCACCGCTTGCGGCGTGACCCCACAGGCCCAGAACACCGGCAATTCCTCGGCCAGAACCGCAACCGGGGCGCCGTAATCGGGCCGCGCCAGATCCTTGATGCCGATCATCTCCGGCAGCCCGATATGCACCGGGGCGCCGTGGACGAAAGGGAAACGCGAGGTGATCTGCACCGCGCGGATCGCCTCCGCCGGGCGGAACGGCCGCATCGAGACCACCATTTTGCCAAAAAACTTCCCGGCCGGGGCGCAATCGATGTTGGTGCGATACATCGGCACCTCGCTCCCCGCCGCGACATGGCGGAGCGTCATCCCCTCGGCGAGCAGCGCCGCCTCGAAAGTGTAGGAGCAGCCGATCGCGAAGGCGACGAGATCATCGCGCCAGAATTCCCGCACATCCCCGACCTCGGCGACCAATTCGCCCTCCCGCCAGACGCGATAGCCCGGGAGATCGGTGCGGAGATCGAGATCGGCGGCGAGATCGGGCAAATCCACCGCCCCCGGGTCGGAAACGCCGAGCAGCGGGCAGGGTTTCGGGTTGCGCTGGCAGAAGCGCAGAAAATCCGTGGCAAGATCGGCAGGCAGAACGACGAGATTGGCCTGCGCGAAACCGGGCGCGAGGCCCGCGGTCGCCCCGGAAAACTCTCCGGCCCGGCAGATGCGCCGCACATCGTGCCCGGTCCTGAGCGCGGCGCGGTCGAGGCGATGGGGGGAGCCGTCCATGGTCGATACCTCCTGGTTACATGCCGAGATAGGCGCGCCGGACCTCCTCATTGCCGGCGATCGCGCCGGCATCGCCGGCGAGAACGATCCGGCCGGTCTGCATGACATAGGCACGATCGGCGATCGCCAGCGTCTCGGCAAGACGCTGCTCGACGATCAGGATGGTGACGCCGCCGGCCCGGATCCGCGCGATCGCCGCGAAAATATCATCGACGAGACGTGGCATGATACCCTGCGAGGGCTCGTCGAGCATCAGAAGGCGCGGCTCCGTCATCAGAGCGCGGCCGATCGCCAGCATCTGCTGCTCGCCGCCCGACAAGGTCTCGGCACGCTGGGAAAGCCGCTCCTGCAGCCGAGGGAAAAGCGTGAACACCAGATCGAGCGGGCGGAAACGCGCCGGACCGCGCCGGGTATAGGCGCCGAGGCGCAGATTGCTCTCCACCGAGAGCCGAGGAAAAAGACGTCTGCCCTCGGGCACCAGCGCGACCCCGAGACGGCTGATCCGATGCGCCGCCAGCCTCGCGATCGGCGTGCCGTCGAACGCGATTTCGCCCGCGGTCGAAACCTGCCCGGCGATGGCGCGGAGCAGCGTGCTTTTGCCGGCGCCATTGGCCCCGACCACGGCGACGATTTCCCCCGGCGCGACCGTCAGATCGAGCCCATGCAGCGCCGCCAGGCCGCGATAATGGGCGACCAGTCCACGCGTTTGCAGCAATGGCCGCTCAGGCGACATAGCGATCCCCGAGATAGGCGCGGATCACGTCCGGATGGCGGACGATCTCGGCCGGCCGGCCTTCGAGAAGTTTCCGCCCAAGATCGAGCACGATCGCGCGATCGATCAGCGGCAGCAACACCTCCATCACATGCTCGACCATAATGATCGTGATGCCCTGAGCGCGGAGATCGCGCACCAATTGCATCCCCTCCCGCGCTTCGGTGGGCGTAAGGCCGGTCAGCATTTCATCGAGCAGCAACAGCCGCGGCCGGGTCGCGAGCGCGCGGGCGATCTCCAACCGGCGCTTGTCCGGCGGCGACAGGCGATGGGCGGGGACATCCTGCCGCCCGGCAAGGCCACAAAATGCGATCACCTCGCCCGCCGCCCGCATCGCCGCCGCACTCCGGCGCGCATGCAGAAAGGCGCCGACCATGACGTTTTCGAGAACGGTCATCGAATCGAAGCTACGCACCACCTGAAATGTCCGCCCGATGCCCAGGCGCGCGCAGGCAACCGCACCGATCCCGGAAATACGCCTCCCCGCGAACAGGATTTCACCGCGATCGGGCACGATGCTGCCCGCGATGATGTTGAACAGGCTGCTTTTCCCGGCGCCGTTCGGGCCGATCAGGCCGAGGATTTCACCGGGTGCGACCTCGAAACTGATATCGACATTGGCGGCGACACTGCCGAAGGATTTGCTGATCCCGCGAATCGCAAGAAGCGGCTCAGCCATGATCGGCAGCCTCCTCGCGCGCACGGCCTTGAAAAAAACTGACCAGACCTTCCGGACGGGCGAGCGCCAAAGCCATGATCAGCGCGCCATAGACCATGAGATCGATGCCGCCGGCGGCACTGCCGAGCCAGGCGACGGAAAGCTGCTGCACCGGGATCAACACCGCAGCGCCAAGCAGCGGTCCCCAGAGCGTGCCGATTCCACCGACCACGGCGGGCAGCGCGATCAGCACCGAAAGCGAAAGATCGAGCGTGCTGTCGGGGTCGATGAAACCGATATAATGCGCATAGAGAACGCCGCCGATACCGGTTGCCGCCCCGCTGATTGCCGCTGCCGCGAGTTTGCTCGGGTAGATGCTGATCCCGAGGCTGCGCGCCGCCGCGACGTCATCCTTCACCGCGCGCCAGAAAAACCCCCAGCGCGAGCCTTCGATCAGCCAGGCGATGAGCCAGATCAGCGCCGCATAGGCGAGCATGACGTAGTGAAACGGCAGGATCGCGGTGCGAAAGGCGAGATCGGTCCAGCTTTCCTGGTGAAAGGGGATGGTGATCCCTTGCGCCGCATTGATGAAATCCCAGTTCGCCGCGAGCAGTGCCACCATCATGCCGATGACTAATGTCGCGATCACGTAATAATGGCCACTCAGGCGAAAACAGGGCAGGCCGACCAGAAACGCGGCACCCCCGGAAAGCACGCCGCCGGCGAACATCCCGAAAAGCGGCGAAACCCCGAGCCGGGTCAAAAGCAGCGTCGAGGTGTAGGCGCCAATCCCGAAATAGAGCGCATGGCCCAGGGAAATCTGTCCGCAATAGCCGCCGAGGATGTTCCACGCCTGCGCAAGGCCAGCATAGAGCAGCGTGAGCACGATCAGCCCGCGCAAATAGACGTTGCCGACGCCAAGCGGAAGAAGGGCAAGGAAGACGAGAATGGCAGCGCCGAGCAAAATCTCGCGCCGGCGCCGCATCGTGAGCGTCCCCCTCGCCGCGCCCGCCATCAGATCTGCCCGAACAGGCCACGCGGCCGGATCATCAGAACCGCGAGATAGATCATAAAAATGCCGATCTGCTTGAGCGCGGGATCGATGAAGAGGGCCGTCAGCGCCTCGACGAGCCCGATCATCAACCCGGCGACCAGCGCCCCGAAAATCGAGCCGAATCCGCCGAGAGCCACCGTGACATAGGCGATGAGCGCGAAATTGGTGCCGACATCGGGCGCGATGTAATAGAAATTCGCCAGCATGACACCCGCGATGCCGACACTCGCAGTGCCGATCCCCCAGCCGATCCCGAACACCCGGTCACGATCGATGCCGATCAGCGCGACCGCCTCATGATCCTCGCGCGTTGCCTCCAGCGCCTGGCCGAATTCGGTGCGCGACAGCAAGGCGAGGCCGAGAAAGACGAAGAGTGCGACGATGCCGCTCGCGACCAGCGGCAAGGGCAGGACGATGGCGCCGAACGCGAGCGAGTGGCCGCCGAGAAGGCTTGTATTGATGCTCTGAAAATCGCTGCCGAAAAGAAATTCGGCTGCGCCGACGAGAAAGATCGAAAGTCCGAAAGTCACGAAAATCTGCACCATCCCGGCATTGACGCGCACCGAGAGGGTGCGCGCGATCAGGCCGCGATAGATCGCAACCCCGGCGCCGAACAGGAGTGCGGCGACCAGCGGCAATTGCAGCAGCGGATCGATGCCGGTTGCGCGATGGATCAGCAAGGTCGCGTACATCGCCACCATGAGCAGGGCGCCATGGGCGAAATTGACCACATCCATCAACCCGAAAATCAGCGAGAGACCCGCCGCGACGACGGCATAGACCAACCCCATCAGCAAGCCGCCGATCGCGACCTGCGCGATGAGGGTCGCGCTCACGACGTGGCTGCCGGGTGCAAGCGCGTCATCGCGCGATATGCCAGATCGGCGGCGCGGATGCGATCTCGAAGGGGAACACCGCCCGCCACTCGCCCTTCTGTTGCTGCAAAATCACTGGATTACTCTTGATGTTTTGCCCGGTCGCATCGAATTTTACCCCCGCCCACGGCATGATGGTCTGATCGCCAGGGATGTCGGTTGCGCGCAACGCCTCACGCAACGCCATGTTGTTGGTCGATTTGGCGCGGTTGAGCGCATCGGCGAGCACTTGCAGCGCGGTCAGTTCGCGCGCCGTCAAATCGTTGAGATCCTTGTTCGCGCCACTGGCCTTGAAAAGCGCATTGACCGCCGGGATCGCCGGGCGTTGCTTCACCGCGTCGATCGCGAAGGCGGAGCGGCTCATCACACCCTCCGCGAGCGGGCCGACGGCGGTGATGAAGGCAGGATCGATGAAGCCCGCATCCTGGGCCATGATCGCACGCGGCGTGTAGCCGCTATCATGCATCGCCCGGACGAGTAGAATCGCATCGCTGGTGTAAGACGACGGCATCAGCACATCGGCATCCGCCGCTCGCAGCCGCTCCGCCTCCACCGCGAGCGAGGGGATATTGGCCTGATAGGAAAGATTGGCGAGCACCTTGATCCCGGCGGCGTCCGCCATGCTCACTTGCAGCTTGGCGCTGTCGCTGCCGAAGACCGAGTTTTCATGGATGATCGCGACGGTTTTCACCTTCTCGCCGGTTTTCTCACCAAAAGCGGCGAAACAATCGAACATCGCCTTGGTGAAATCGACATCGGTCGGCGAGGGACGAAAAAACCAGTCGAGGCCCTGTTTGTTGAGACTCGGGGAGGAATTATCGGCGGAGATGTAAGGCACTTGATAGCGGTTGCAAATCTGGCTGATGGTGACCGCGGTCGCACTGGTGTAGCTGCCGATGACCGCGACCACGTGATCTTCGGTGATGAAGCGCTCGGCCGCACTGCGCGCGATTTGCGGGTTGTTCTGGCTATCCGCGAACAGGAGCTTGACCTTGGCGCCGCCGAGCCCGGACAACCCGCCGCCTTTGCCGAGCAACATCGGAATAGCGTGATCGCCATTGATGATATCGGCCATCGTCTCCAGAGCATGCTTCGCATCCTGGCCGATCGCGGCGGCGTTGCCGCTCAATGGAAAGACGGCACCGATGGTGATCTCCTGCGCCGCCCGCGCCGAAGGCGCGACCCCCGCAGCCAATCCCAACGCCGCCGTTCCCGCAAGCAGATCTCGCCGTGTGACACCGGTCATCTCGATCACTCCTTCCGGTTGTTTGCGCGCAAGGCGCGGGTGGCGCTTTCGTCGACGGTGCCGTCCGCGGTGAGAGCCACGCGGTAGACGCGATGCGCCTCCTCGGCGTCGACGAGGCCATCGCGGACATCGCGGGCGACGGCGTCGGGGTCGCGTTCATCGGGTGGTCCCATGCCGCCGCCGCCGGGAAGCTTCAGCAAAAGCCTGTCGCCATCGGGAATGATCTGAAATCCCTTGGTCTTGAGCGGCACACCGGAAGCAAGCCCGACATAGCCGGCAGCACCGGCATGCCCACCCTCGCGCCCGCGCGGCGGGTGCTGGATACGATCGAAAATCGCGTTGCAGGCGAATTCCATGTCGTCCTCGGCGCCGATCTCCATGATCTGTCCGAGCCCGCCGCGCGTCCGCCCCGCGCCGCCCGAACCGGGCCGCAATTCCTTGCGCCAGATAATGATCGGGGCGACGTTTTCGCTCGCCTCCACCGGCATGGTGCGCACGCCCGAGGGAAAAGCGGTGGCATCGAGCCCATCGTGGCGCCGGCGAGCGCCGGTGCCGCCGGAATTGAAGGTAATGATCTCGAAATCCGGCGGCACGCGATTGCCATGCCGCGCGGATACGCTGCTGCCGCCACGCAAAGGCGGATTCCAGAGGCAAGACGACCCCTCCGCCGCGACCCGTTCCGGCACCGCCTGATGGAGACACCCCATCATCAGATCGGGCAGAAGCTGGCCGATGACGTGGCGCACCGAAACCGGCGCCGGATGGCGTGCATCGAGGATGCAGCCCTCCGGGATCTTCATCCGAAACGGCTGCAAACTCGCCCAGTTATTCGGCACTTCCGGCGCGACCACGACCTTGATGCCGAACGAGGCATAGGCGCGGCAATAGGCGGCCGGGACGTTGATTCCGCGCCCGGCGACCGGCGATGTGCCGTCGAAATCGACACTGATCGTTTTGTCGCCAACGGTCATCGCGGCGGCCAGGGTGATCGGCGCGTCATAGCCGTCGGAATGGATGGTCGAACGATAAACCCCTGGCGGAATTTCAGCGATCGCCGCCTCCGTCGCGCGGAAACTGCTTTCGAAAATGAATTCGGCAAGGGGCGCGAGACTTTCGATCCCGAATTCGTCAAGCATCTCGCCAAGCCGCCGCGCCGCGGTATCGTTGCAGGCGCATAGCGAATAGACATCGCCCTCGAGTTCCACCGGAAGCCGGCTGCCGGCGCGCAGGAATTCGAAAAACGTCTCGTTCGGCTGCCCCGCCTCGAAACAGCGGAGGATCGGGATATAGAGCCCTTCCTCGAACACCGAACGCCCCTCCGGTCCCATGCCGAGGCCGCCGATGTCGATCACGTGGGCAGTATTGGCGAGGAGGCCGATCATTGCACCGCGATGAAAAACCGGCGTCACCACCGTCAGATCATGCAAATGCCCGGTGCCGAGCCAGGGATCGTTGGTGATGTAGTGATCGCCTTCGCGCATGGTATGGGTAGGGAATTTTTTGAGGAAATGGCCGACGCTTTCGCTCATCGCGTTGACATGCCCCGGCGTTCCGGTCACCGCCTGGGCCAGCATCCGGCCTTCGAGGTCGAAAACGCCGGCGGATAAATCGCCGGCCTCGCGCACCGTGGTGCTGAAGGCGGTGCGGATCATCACCTGCGCCTGCTCCTCCACCACCGCGATGAGGCGGTTCCACATCACCTGATGACGGATCGTCGCGAGTTCGGCGCCAGCGCTCATCGGCTGTCATCCTCTTGATTGCCCCGCGTCAGCATCAGCCAGCCTTGTGCAGTGACGTCGCCGCGCCAGCCGGCGCCGAGCAAGGTGGAAGTTTCGGCCTCGGCGATGATCGCGGGGCCGATTACCCGATCGCCCGGCGCCAGCGCCTCGCGCGCGAAAACCGCCCATTCGGCCGCAACCCCGGTAACACCGTCGCGTACCTTGCGTCGGCCAGCGGGCGCGGCCACGCGCGGCGCAGGCGGCGGCGGTGGTGGCGCCGGTTCGGGTAAAACCGTTTCCTGCACCAGAAAATAGCTCAGGATCTCGATCTCCGAGCCTGGCACCGGGCGATTGTAAAACCGCGCATAGGCCGCCTCGTAATCGCGCTTGATCGCCGCCCGGTCCTCGGGGACGAGATCGCGCAGCGGCAGAGGGACCGAAATCTCGTGCCCCTGGCCGACATAGCGCATGCTCGCCATCCGTGTCTCGCGGATCGCAGCGCCAAGGCTCGCCGGCGTCACCACCGCCCGCGCCTCTTCCGCCATTTCCGCAAAAAGCGCGTTGACAGCGGCAAGATCGAGGGTCGCAAGCCGCTGATAGAGGCTGCGCACCGCTTCAAAGCCGATTGCGGCGCGAAGAAAGCCGATCGCGCTGCCGACGCCGGCGCCCGAGGGCACCAGCACGTGGCCGATGCCGAGTTTTTCCGCCAATCGCGTCGCATGCACCGGCCCGCCGCCGCCGAACGCGATCAAGGTGCGGCCTTCGAGCGCGGTCGCGGCTTCGATGGCGTGAACGCGGGCGGCATTGGCCATCGCCTCGTCGACGATTTCGATCACCCCGACCGCCGCCATCGCGCTCGAAAGACCGAGCCTGTCACCGACCGCGCGCATCAAGGCTGCCCGCGCCGCCTCCCCGTCGAGCGGCAAGCGGCCGCCGGCGAACAGCGCCGGATCATAGCGGCCGAGCTCGAGATTGGCATCGGTCACCGTCGGTCTTGTGCCGCCGCGCCCATAGCAGGCCGGGCCGGGATCGGCGCCGGCGCTTTCCGGGCCGACGACGAGGCGGCCGAGCGTGTCGACCCGCGCCTCGCTGCCGCCGCCGGCGCCGATCTCGACCATTTCGATCACCGGAATCCTGAGCGGCAGACCGGAACCTTTGCGAAACCGCCCGACCCGCGCGACCTCGAAGCCGCGCGCCGCGTGGGCGCGATAATCATCGACGAGACAGACCTTGGCCGTGGTCCCGCCCATGTCGAAGGACAGCACGCGATCGAGCCCGGCCTCTTCGGCGATGGCCGCGGCGAAAATGGCGCCGCCGGCCGGGCCGCTCTCGACCAGGCGAATCGGCAGCCGGCACGCGGTCTCGATCGTCGTGAGACGCCCGCCGGACTGCATGAGATAGATCGGCGCCCCGAATCCCGCCGCCCGCATTCCGGCCTCCAGCCGGCGCAGATAGCGCGCGATCGCGGGCTGCACATAGGCGTTGGCGACCGTGGTCGAGAACCGCTCCCATTCGCGCATTTCCGGCGCGACCTCGGAGGCGAGCGAAAGCGGAATGTCGGGGAGAGCCTCGGCGATGAGGGCGGCGGCGCGCCGTTCATGCGCGGGGTTGACGAAACCGTGCAGAAACCCGATCGCGATACTTTCGACATTCTCGCGCCGAAGAGCCGGCACCAGCGCGCGAACCCCATCCTCGTCGAGCGGGCGCAAGACCCGGCCTGCGCGATCGAGCCGCTCGGCCACGGTAAAACGCAGATGGCGCGGAACCAGGGGCTCGGGCAATTCGATATCGAGATTATACTGGTCGTAGCGGCTTTCATTGCGCAACGCGAGGACGTCACGAAATCCCTCGGTGGTGATGAAAGCGGTGCGCGCGCCCTTGCGCTCGATGATGGCGTTGGTCGCGAGCGTGGTGCCATGCACGACGAGCGCGACCTCGGCCGGCGCCATGCCGGCGCTGCCCAGAATCCTCGCCATACCGTCGAGCACACCGCGCTCGGGCGCCTCCGGCGTCGTCAGAAGCTTGGTGGTATAGCGGCGCCCACCGCACTCCAACACGACATCGGTGAAGGTGCCACCGATATCGACCGCGAGTCTAGGCTTCGCGTGTTCGCCAACCGGCGCCATCCGCTCCCGCATCCCGATCCCTTTTTCCACCTCCCTTTGCCGTCCAGGATGAAGATATTCCCGCGCCTGTCAATTCATTGTCTTCGCCTCTCGCCATTCCGCGTCAAACATGAGAATTTTCGATGCAAACGCATGATGACGAAATACTTCGCCCCCTGTGGCCCGCCCCGGAAGGATAGTCATGAAAACGCTTTTCACCGCGATGCTCGGCACCGAGACCAATAGTTTCTCCGCGCTGCCGACCGGGCTTCGCATGTTCGAAGAAACCTGCTTGTTCCGCCGCGCCAATTATGGCGCCGAAGCGCCGCTCTATGCCGTCCCGCTCGCCGCCTGGCGCGAGATGGCGGCGGCGCGGGGCTGGCGGGTGGTCGAAAGCCTGTGTGCTTTCGCCCAGCCCGCCGGGCCGACGGTGCGCGCCGTCTATGAGGCGTTCCGGGATGAAATCCTCGCCGATCTCAAAGCCGCGATGCCGGTCGATGCGGTGCTGCTATCGCTGCATGGCGCAATGATCGCCGAAGGCTATGACGATGCCGAGGGCGATCTTCTGGCACGAATTCGCGCCATCGTCGGCCCATCGGTTCCGATCGGCGCCGAACTCGATCTCCACGCCAATGTCAGCCGCGCGAAATGCGACAACGCGACCGCACTCGTCCTCTTCAAGGAATATCCGCATATCGATGTCGGCGAACGGGCGCGTGAAGTCTTCGCGATCATCGCCGATGCGATGGAGGGCAAAACCCGCCCGGTGATCGGCTGGTTCGATTGCCGAATGGCTGGTGTGTTCCACACCACGCGCCAGCCGATGCGCGGCTTCGTCGATCGGGCGGCAGCGCTCGAGGGACATGACGGCGTGCTCTCGGTTTCCATCGTGCATGGCTTCCCCTGGGCCGATGTCGCGGATATGGGCAGCAAGATCATCGTCATCACCGATGGCGACCAGGACAAGGCGGATCGCCTCGCGGCCGAACTCGGGCGTGAGTTTTTCACCCTTCGTGCGCAAACGCAGCCGCCCTATATCACGCTCGACGCGGCGATGGATCGCGCCCTGGCCCATGCCGGCCGGCGTCCGTTGGTTCTCGCCGATGTCGCCGACAATGCCGGCGGTGGGGCGGCGAGTGATTCCACTTTCGTTCTCGAAGCGATGCTCGCGCGGGGGCTCGAAGGCGCCGCGATCGGCATGATCTGGGATCCGATGGCGGTCAGGCTGGCATTCGAGGTCGGGCTCGGCGCCACTATCGCGCTCCGGCTCGGCGGCAAGCTCGGGCCACATTCGGGCCGGCCGCTCGATATCGAGGCGCGCGTCATCGGCCTCGCGCGCGACGTCTTGATCCCGTTCGGCGGCGCGATGGCGCCGGCCGGCGATCTTGCGGCATTCGAAGCCGGCGGCGTGGCCATCGTTTGCAGCACGCTCCGCACCCAATGCTTCAGCCCGGTCTGCTTCACCGCCGCCGGCATCGACGCCGGCGCCCGCCGCGTCCTGGTGGTCAAATCGATGCAGCATTTCCACGCCGCCTTCGCCCCGATCACCGACGATATCCTCTATGTCGCCGGACCCGGCGCGGTCTCACCCGAAATCACCACCCTTCCCTATCGCAAAGCGTCGCGCAATCAATGGCCGTTCGTCGCCAATCCGTTTGCGCCCGGGTGATCAGGCTGGCGCCGCATCGATGATGGTGAATTGCGCGCTTTCCTGCCCCTGCCAGCGATTGATGCGGAGATGCCCGGCGACGTGAAGTGCCGGCGGGCGGGCGAGCAAGGCAGCCGCGAGCGGCGTTTCCCCGGCCCGGAACAGGATCGCCTTCAGCCGCTCCCCCCCCATCCCGGCGAGGGTGCAGCGCAGCGTGTTGCCTTCGCGCCCGATCCGTTCGGCATGGGCGATGCGGGCGGCGGGAAGCACCAGCACCGGTTCCTGATTCATCGGGCCGAATGGCGCGAGGCGGGCGATATCGGTGGCGAGCGCAAGATTGGCGCCGGCGACGCTGATCGCGCCGTCGATTTCGAGATCGGCGGCATCCGGCAGTGCCGCGCCGGCGCTCAGGCGGTCATTGAGAAACGCGTGGAAATCCCCCTGGCGGGCCACCTCCAAGGCAAAGCCGGCAGCCATCGCGTGGCCGCCGCCGGTGCGCAGAATTCCCGCCTGACGCGCGGCGATGACGGCGGCGCCGAGATCGAGACCGGGCACCGAGCGTCCCGAGCCCTTGACCAAGCCGCCCTCGACGGCGCCGACCATGGCGGGGCGGTTGAAGCGCTCTTTGAGTCTTCCGGCGACGATGCCGACGATGCCGGGATGCCATCCTTCGCCGCATACCATCAACACCGCGTTGCCGGCGGCGCGCTGTTCGGCGGCCATCGCCATCGCCGCCTCCAGCGCCGACTGTTCGATCACCTGGCGTTCGCGATTGACCTGATCGAGCAACACCGCGAGGCCCTGCGCCGCGCCCGGGTCGGTGCTCAGCAACAGGCGGAGACCGAGATCGGCCTGGCTGATCCGGCCACCGGCATTGATCCGCGGGCCGAGCACGAAGCCGCAGGTGAAGGCACTCGGCGCTTCGCGGCTTTCGGCGACATCGAGGAGGGCGGCGAGCCCGATGCGCTCGCGCCGCGCCATCACCCGCAAGCCTTGGGTGACGAAGGCGCGGTTGAGCCCGACCAGCGGCATGACATCGCACACCGTCGCCAGCGCCACGAGATCGAGGGCGCGTTTCAGATCGGGCTCGGCGCGGCCGCTAAAAAAACCGTGCCCGCGCAAGGCCCGCAGCAGCGCGACGGCGGCAAGAAAAGTGACACCCGCGGCGCAGAGATGGGTAAGGCCGGAGGTATCGTCCTGACGGTTGGGATTGACGGTCGCGAAAATGCGCGGCGGCGGCCCGTCGGCCTTGTGGTGGTCGAACACGATGATATCCACTTGGCCGGCGATGTCGGCAAACACCGCATCCGCCGCCGTGCCGCAATCGACGCAGAGGATGAGGCCTGCCCCTTGCGCGATCAATCCGGCGAGCGCCGGCGCGTTCGGCCCATAGCCCTCCTGCAGCCGGTCCGGGATGTAGGTCAGCACCTTGCAGCCGAGTTCGCCGAGCAGCCCCGCCATCAACGCCGCCGCCGCGGCGCCATCGACGTCGTAATCGCCGAACACAGCGATGGTCTCCCCGGCGCTGACGGCGCGCGCGAGGCGCATGCTCGCTTGCTCCATGTCGCGGAGAACGAAGGGATCGGGCAACTGCGCGCGGAGCGTCGGGTTCAGGAAATCGCCGGCCGCCTCGGGTGCGATGCCGCGGACGGCGAGCAGGCGGCCGATGATTTCGGAGACGCCGAGGCGCTGCGCATAGCCGGGGCCGAGCCCCTCCCCGGCTCGCCAGCGCCAGCTCCGGCCACCGAGGCTAGCCTCGACGCCGGAAAACCTGGCCGCCTCAGCCAAGGGCATTCACTGCCCGGCCCAGGTTTTCGTGGAAAAATCATGATGCGCCTCGACATAGCGGACGGTGCCGGATTTGCTCCGCATCACCACCGAATGGGTGATCGCATGCGCGCCCGAGCGCCGCACGCCGCGCAGCATCGGCCCGCTGGTGACCCCGGTCGCAGCAAACAGCACGTCACCACGCGCCATCTCGACGGCAGTGAATTTGTGATTGGGATCGACGACGCCCATGGCGCGGGTGCGCGCGATCTGGGCCTCGTTCTCATAGAGGAGACGCCCCTGCATCTGCCCGCCGACGCAGCGCAAGGCCGCCGCCGCGATCACGCCTTCCGGCGCGCCACCCGAACCCATATAGATATCGACCCCGCTCTCCGGTTGCGCGGTCGCGATCACGCCGGCAACGTCGCCATCGCCGATCAGGGTGATGCGTGCCCCGGCCTCGCGGCAGCGGGCGATCAATTCGGCGTGGCGGTCGCGCTCCAGGATGCAGACCACGAGGTCGGCGATGGCGCATTTCTTGGCGCGGGCGAGATTGCGCAGATTTTCGGCGACCGGCGCGTCGAGATCGACGATTCCCGCCGGCAACCCGCCGCCGACCGCGATCTTCTCCATGTAGATATCGGGCGCGTGAAGAAAATGTCCCGCTTCCGCCAAAGCAACGACGGCGATGGCGTTGGCAGCGCCCTTGGCGACGATATTGGTGCCTTCCAGGGGATCGACCGCGATATCCATCGCCGGCCCGCCGGCGCCGACTTTTTCGCCGATGAACAGCATCGGCGCCTCGTCCATCTCGCCTTCACCGATCACCACCGTGCCGCTGATCGGCAGGGTATCGAAGGCGCGGCGCATGGCTTCGACGGCGGCGCCGTCGGCCTCGTTCTTCTGGCCGCGCCCCATCCAGGCCGAACACGCGATGGCCGCTGCCTCGGTCACCCGGACCAGATCGAGCGCCAGGTTGCGATCGGTATGAAGAGGCTGCTGGGTCATGCCTTGATCCTTTGAAAGGGCAGCGCCGCAGGCACGGCCCGAAGAGAAAACGTTTTTTGGTTCTTTTTTACAAAAAAGAACATCTTTCTTTGCTCAAGCGGGTTCGATGCGGATCAACGCCGGCCGCTCCACCGCGACCTCGAGGGCGGCGATGCGGGCCATCGCCTCGCGCATCGCGGTTTCGCTGGTCTCGTGCGTGACCAGCACCACCGGCACCGCTTCGCCCGGGGCGCGGCCGCGCTGGAGCATCGATTCGAGCGAAACGCCGAGATCGCGGAGGACGGCGGTGACATCGGCGATCACCCCGGGCCGGTCGACGACCATCAGCCGGAGATAATAAGCGCCCTGATGCGCCTCGATCCCGACCGAGGGCAGATGATCGAGCGCCCCGTTGGCTGCGCCCCAGACCGGAGTCGCGCGGCCGCGGGCGATGTCGATGAGATCGGCGACCACGGCAGAGGCGGTCGGGCCGGCGCCGGCGCCACGGCCCTCGAGCATCACCCGGCCGACGAAATCGCCCTCGGCGACGACGGCGTTGAACACCCCCTCGACGCGGGCGATCGGCGCCGCCGCCGGCACCATCGCCGGATGCACCCGCGCCTCGATCCCGGATGCGGTGCGACGGGCGATGCCGAGCAGCTTGATCCGGTAGCCGAGTTCGCCGGCAAGGGCGATATCGAGCGCCGAGATCGCGCGGATGCCCTCGACATGGACGGCGGCGAAATCGACCGGGCGGCCGAAAGCGAGGGCGGCGAGAATCGCGAGCTTATGGGCGGCGTCGATGCCGTCGATATCGAAGGCCGGATCGGCCTCGGCATAGCCGAGCTTCTGGGCCTCGGCGAGCACCTCGGCGAATTCGCGGCCGCGCTCACGCATCACGGTCAGGATGAAGTTGCAGGTGCCGTTCAGGATGCCGCTGATGCGCGAGAGACGATTGCCGGCGAGCCCCTCGCGCAGCACCTTGATCACCGGAATCCCGCCCGCCACCGCCGCCTCGAAGGCGAGCGTCGCGCCGGAGGCCTCGGCGCGGGCGGCGAGTGCCGCGCCATGGACGGCGATCAGCGCCTTGTTCGCGGTCACCACCGGCTTGCCGACGGCAAGCGCCCGCTCGACGAGGGCGCGCGCCGGCCCTTCGGCGCCGCCGATCACCTCGACGATGACATCGGCCTCCGCATCGTCGGCGAGCGCCTCGGGCTCGTCGTACCAGCGCAGGCCGGCGAGCGTCAGGCCACGATCACGCCCGCGATCGCGCGCCGAAACCGCGGTGACGGCGATCGGGCGGCCGGCGCGGCCGGCGATGAGAGCGGCGTTTTCGCGCAACAGGCGCAACACGCCGACGCCCACCGTGCCGAGCCCGGCCAAGGCGACGGAAAGCGGCCTGGTCATGCGTCGGCCGCGCTGAGCGAGGGGCTGGCTTCGTTCGAGCCGGATTGCAGGAAGCCGCGGATATTGCGCACCGCCTGGCGCAGCCGATGGGTGTTTTCGACCAGCGCGATACGAACATGGGTGTCGCCATATTCGCCAAAACCGATCCCCGGCGCGACCGCGACCTTGGCGCGGGCGAGCAAAAGCTTGCTGAACCCGACCGAGCCGAGATCGGCATAGCGCGGCGGGATCGGTGCCCAGGCGAACATCGAGGCCTCCGGGCTCGGCACCGCCCAGCCGGCGGCATTGAGGCCGCGCACCAGCACGTCGCGCCGCTCCTTATAGAGGCGCCGAAGATCGGCGACGCAATCCTGCGGCCCGTTCAGCGCCGCCGTGGCAGCGACCTGGATCGGGGTGAAGGCACCGTAATCGAGATAGGATTTCATCCGCGCCAGCGCGCTGATCAGCCGCGCATTGCCGGCCGCAAATCCCATCCGCCAGCCCGGCATGGAGTAGGTTTTGGAGAGGCTGGTGAACTCCACCGCGATATCCTTGGCCCCCGGCACTTCGAGGATCGAGGGCGGGACGCGGTCGCCGAAATAGATTTCGGCATAAGCGAGATCGGAGAGGACGAAGATCTCGTGATGGCGGGCGAAGGCGACGATTTCGCGGTAGAAATCGAGATCGGCGATCATCGCCGTCGGGTTGGAAGGATAGTTGACGATCAGCGCCGTCGGTTTCGGCACCGAGTGGCGGACGGCGCGATCGAGCGCCCGCAGCATCTCCTCATCCGGCGCCGCCGGCACCGAGCGCACCGAGGCGCCGGCGATGATGAAGCCGAATTGGTGAATCGGGTAGGAAGGGTTGGGGACGAGGATGGTGTCCCCAGGGCTGGTGATGGCGGCGGCGAGATTGGCCAACCCTTCCTTCGAGCCGAGGGTTGCGATGATTTCGGTCTCGGGATCGAGGCCGACGCCGAAACGGCGGTAATAATACCCGGCGAGCGCGCGGCGGAGGCCGGGAATGCCCTTGCTCGTCGAATAGCGATGGGTGCGTGGGTCCTGCACCGCCTCGACCAGCTTGGCGACGATGTGCGGCGGCGTCGGGCCGTCCGGGTTGCCCATGCCGAGATCGATGATGTCCTCGCCGGCGGCGCGGGCACGCGCCTTGGCCTGGTTGACCTCGGCGAACACATAGGGCGGCAGGCGGCGGATGCGGTGGAATTCCTCGGGCATGGGATTGGGTCCGGTCAGGGTTGCGGGGCTGATCTCTGCGACAAGGCGGGCTATTCGACCAAGCGCGCCAACGCGCCATGGCCGTTGGCTTCGGCGTCCATCGAAATCACGTCCATCGGCACGCCGGCGGCGGTAAGGGCGGCGATCACGGCGCGGGCGCGGGCGAGCGCGAGCGTCACCGCCGCGGTCTGGGTCTCGGGGGTCGCGTCCTTGGCGTCGCCATAGCCGATGACGGCGATCGAGCGGCTGCCGCGGCGGGCGGCCAGGCCCTTGATCGAGTCCATTTCCGCGGGCGGAATCACCGCCGAGCCGAGCGGGAAGGCGATGGTGAATGGCTTGGCTTCGTCGGCCGAGAGCGGCGGCTTGCCGGCCGGCGGCGGCGCCGGCTTGACCGGCGGGGGCACCGGCTTGGTTGGCGGGATATCGGCGCCCGGCACTTGCGGCGGCGGCGGCGGCGCATCGGGCATGCTCGGCGGTGGCGTCACCGCCGCAACCTGCGCCGCAGCGGGAGGCGCAGCGCTGGCCGATGAGGCGTTCGCCGATGAGGTGGTGGCCGGCGGGGTGGTAGCCGGTGGGGTGGTAGCCGGCGCGGTGGTAGCCGGCGCGGTGGTGGCCGGCGCGGTGGTGGCCGGCGGCGGGGTGGTGGCCGGCGGCGGGGTGGTGGCCGGCGGGGCGAGCGGCGCCTGGCTTACCGCGTTGCGCGGCGCCGGTGCCGGTTTCACGGCGGCATTCGGCGCCGGCGGCGGCGCGTTGGCGGCAGCGAGCGAGGCGGCGGCGGCCGGCGCGGAGGCGGGGGCGGCGTTGGCGGCAGCGGCGCCCGGCGGCGGCGCGCTGCCGCCAAACAGCGCGGGCGAGGCTTGCGGCGAGGACGGATCGGTGATCGGAACCTGGGTCGCCTCGTATTGCGCGTTGGCGCGATCGGAAGCGAGGCCGGCCACGATCGCCTGATGCGCCTTGGCGTCCGCCGGCGCCGGCTTGTCGGGGACGGTCGCGAGATTGGGATAGGGGGCATCGGCCTGCGGCGGCGGCGGGCGCTCGGTCGCGAGATTACGATCGGTGAGGCTGTCCCACCAATTGACCGGGTTGACTGCGGCCGGCAGCGAGGAACAGCCAGCGAGCCCGATCACCGCCAGAAAGCAAGCGAGCCCCGGACCACGCCAGGTGGCCATCGGCAATGGCTTATCGTCACAAGGCCCACATCTTCGAAAGCCAAATCTTTGTCGCCAAAGATACCCTGTTCGCATCGCCGCCATTCCGGTAAACTTGCTGCGCTCTCATAGCGCGGCACCCCCTGGCCGGAAAGGATGTCAAAGCATGGCCGATCAGGAAAACCACGAAACCGCGGCACCGCACCTGCCAGACCCGGCGGCGCTGAGCCGCAATATGGCCGATATCGCCGAGCGCTCACAGCGTATCGTCGCCGAATGGCTGAAGCGCCAGGGCGAGGACGCGCCGCGCCCCGACCCGCTGAACATCGCCAGCGCCTTTTTCGAAATGACCACGCGTCTGATGGCCAACCCCGCGCGGCTGGTGAAGGCCCAGCTCGGCTTCTGGCAGGACTACATGACGCTGTGGCAACACACCTCGCGTCGCCTGCTCGGCATGGCCTCCCCCCCGGTCATCGAACCGCCGGCCAGCGACCGCCGGTTCAAATACCCGGCCTGGCAGGAAAACGAGATTTTTGATTTCATCAAACAAAGCTATCTGCTCTCGGCGCGCTATGTGCAGGACGTGGTGCGCCACGTCGATGGGCTGACGCCGGATACCGCGCGCAAGGTCGATTTCTACGCCCGTCAGTTCATCGATGCGATGAGCCCGAGTAATTTCCTGCTCACCAACCCCGAGGTTCTGCGCAAAACCGCCGAGACCGGCGGCGAGAATCTGCTGCGCGGGCTCAATAACATGCTCACCGATCTCGAACGCGGGCGCGGCCAGTTGCATGTCAAAATGACCGACATGGAGGCGTTCCGCGTCGGCGAGAACATTGCCGTCTCGCCGGGCAAGGTGGTCTATGAGAACGCGCTCATGCAGCTCATCCAATACACCCCGACGACCGAGCGGGTGCTGAAGCGGCCGCTTCTGATCGTCCCGCCATGGATCAATAAATTCTATATCCTCGATCTTCGTCCCTCGAACAGCTTCGTGCGCTGGGCGGTGAGCCAGGGGCATACGGTGTTCATGATCAGTTGGGTCAACCCCGACGAACACCTCGCCGAAAAGCGTTTCGAGGATTACATGCACGAGGGCACCCTCGCCGCGCTCGATGCGATCAAGGCCGCCACCGGCGAGCGCGCGGTCAACGCCATCGGCTATTGTCTCGGCGGCACGCTGCTCGGCTGCACCCTCGCCTACATGGCGGCCAAGGGCGATGCCCGCATCAAAACCGCGACCTTCTTCGTCTCCATGCTCGATTTTCGCGAATCGGGCGAAATCAACGTCTTCATCGACGAGGAGCAGATCCAGGCGCTCGAGGAGAAAATGCACAAGCGCGGCTATCTCGAAGGAAGCGAGATGGCGAGCACCTTCAATATGCTGCGCGCCAATGATCTGATCTGGTCGTTCGTCGTCAATAACTATCTCCTCGGTAACGAGCCGTTTCCGTTCGATCTCCTCTATTGGAACGCCGATTCGACCCGGATGCCGGCGGCGATGCACAGTTTTTATCTGCGCAACATGTATCGTGAAAACCGTCTCGCCCAGCCTGGCGGCATCGTCCTCGACGGGGTGCCGATCGATCTATCGCGCATCAAGGTGCCGGCCTATTTCCTCTCGACACGCGACGATCACATCGCCCCCTGGCGCACCACCTATTTCGGCGCCCATCTGCTCTCCGGGCCGAAGCGCTTCGTGCTCGCCGCCTCCGGCCACATCGCCGGCGTCGTGAATTCCCCCGAGACCGGCAAATACAGCCATTGGATCAATGACGACCTACCCGACGAGCCGGCCGATTGGCTCGCCGGCGCAACCGAGATCGCCGGATCCTGGTGGCCGGATTGGCAGCGCTGGATCACCGCCCACGGCAAGGCGGAGGTTCCCGCCCGCATGCCCGGCGAAGGCGGTCTTGCCGCGATCGAGGATGCACCCGGCCGTTATGTGCAGGTGAAGGCCAATTGAACGGGCGGCTCAAACCGCCCCTAGCCTTCGCGCGCCTGCGCCGAGAGGCGGGCGCGATGCGCGAGAAGATGGGCGCGGGCCCGCTCGATCTCGGCGTTGAGGCGAGGGATCAACGCCTCGGTTTCACGATCGAGTTCATGGGCACGGATCAAGCGCCAGGAGAGGCATAGCTCGAACAGACTTTTCGCGCCGATATTGGCCGCGGCGCTGCGCAGCGCATGGGCATGCGCGCGAAAGGCGCTCGAATCGCGCGAAGCCGCCGCCGCCGCCATTTCATCGACGAGATCAGACGAATCGGCCAGAAATGCGTCGATCAGTTCCATGACGAAATCTTTGCCGCCCAGGGATTCGAGATCGGCGAGCACGGCGGCATCGATGGTGCCGCCGCTGGCGGGGCGAAAGCGCGGGTGGCTAGTGATTTCCGTCACTGGCTCTCTCGCCGCCGCCACGGCCACCGTCGCGTCCGGCACATGGGCGGCAATGGCGCCGAGCAGACGCTCCGGCTCGATCGGTTTGGTGAGGCAATCATCCATGCCGGCCTCGCGGCAAAGCGCCGCCGTCGCGTCCGTCGCATCGGCGGTCAGCGCGATGATCGGCACCCGCGCCCCACCGAATTCGTTGAAGCGGTGCAGCTTCGCCGCTTCCAGCCCGCTCATCACCGGCATGTTCACGTCCATGAGGACGATATCGAACGCTTCCGCTTCCAGGGCATCGAGCGCCTGCTCACCGTTTTCCGCGATATGCACGCCATGGCCGGCGCGTTCGAGGATTTTCGTCACCACCATCTGATTGGTGCGGTTGTCCTCGGCGAGCAGGATGCGGAGCGCGCGCCCGGAAGGCCGGATCACAGGTGGCGCCGACGCGGCCTGGTCGAGAGGGGATGCGAGGACGAGCGCGGCCCGGAGGGCGGCAGGCTCGGGCGCGAGCCGGGTGATGGCGAAAGCGCGGAGTTCCACCGCCGCAAGCCCCGGTGGCGTGAGATCCGGTGGCGCGAGATCCGGCGGCGCGAGATCCGGTGGCGCAAGGTCGGCCCCTGCCGCCACCAGCGCGAGCGGCGGCAAATCCCCTGCGCTTTCAAGCGCATGGCGCTCGGCCTCGGGGTGACGCTCATCGAGGAGCAGGAGCGGTGGCGGCTTGGCGACCAAGGCGGCTTTTGCCGCCGCCAGCGACGCGAAGACCGCCGGCGCCGCGCCTTCTTCCGGCGGCACGAGACGCAAAGCCAGCCTGGGGTCGGTGGTGACCAGCGCCATCTCGGGAAGCGGCCGCTGCCCGCCCGCGTCGTCCGCCGCCGCCGCCAGCAGGAGCGGAATCTCGCACCAGAAAACGCTGCCGCGGCCGAGTTCGCTTTCGACGCCGATCTCCCCCTCCAGCAGAGTCGCGAGCTTTTTGCAGATCGCAAGGCCGAGGCCAGTGCCCCCGAAATGGTTGAGAACGCTGGCGTCGGCCTGGGTGAAGAGTTCGAAAATCCGCTCCCGCGCCTCGACGGCGATGCCGATCCCGGTATCGCTCACCTCACAGCGGAGGACGCAGCGCCCATCCTCGCCCGCCGTCACGTCCGCCGCGACCACCACCTCGCCTTGCGCGGTGAACTTGACCGCATTGGCTAGGAGATTGAGCAGAATTTCCTGAAGATGGCCGCGCTCGCCATGCAGGGCGCGCTGAGGCGTGCGCGCGCTGATATGGACGCCAAGGCGCAGCCCCTTCGCGCTCGCCGCGGCGGCGACCATGTCCCGCACCTCGCCGAGCAGGGCGCGCAGGCAGAAATCCTCCGCTTGGCGCGGCATTCTTCCCGCTTCGAGGCGCGAGAAATCGAGAATATGGGAGATCATCGCAAGCAGCGTGCGCCCGGCCGTGGTCATCGTGCGGACCATCCCGGCCTGCTCGGCATCGAGCGTCGTCCCCCCGAGCAACTGGCCGAAGCCGATGATGGCGTTGAGCGGGGTGCGCAATTCATGGCTGACGCTGGCGAGAAACTGCGTCTTGGCCCGGCTGGCTTCCTCGGCCGCCTCCTTCGCCTGGGAGAGCTTGCGGATCAGGGTCGTCGCATAGAGCGGCAGCAGAACGAGGCCGGCGGCGAGCCCGAACGTAAGCGCCGGCTGGTCGCGCCAAAAGGGCGTGGTCGCCATCGCGGCGCCGAAACCGGCCACGGCCAAAATCATCGCGGCCATGAGAAAGCGGATGCCGAAGCGAAACCCGTTGCCAAGAATGATCCACAGAAACATCGGGTAAAGCACGGCCGTCGCACCACCGCCGACATGGAGTGCGCAAGCGAGCAGGGCGAGATCCCCGGCCATGGCCAACAGGATCCGGGGGGTGGATTGGGCGGGCCGCCATAACTGGTGGAAAGCGAGGGCGAAGGTCTCGAAAGCGAGCATCGCCAGCACTATCAGCGGTGGGGGCGCATGCAGCGCCGGGACCAAAGCGATGTAGACGATCATCGAGAGGAGGAAGACCACGCGGTTGAGCGAAATCTCCTGCTCGCCGCCGTGCCAGACACCCCGCAGCCTCGTGATCCGGCGCAGCATTCCGCCCGCGCGCTTTTCAGCCATGCCGCCCCTCCTCCGCCTGGTCGCGCCAGGATAGCCGGTGGCCCAATATATGGCTAAAAATCTCTAATATGTCACGAAATTTTGTCAATGATCACACTGTCCTTACCGGCTTTGCCGACTTCCCGAGGGGTTTTTCAAGCCAAATAAGGTAGAGTGTGTCCCTTCTCGATCAGCGCCTCGAAATCCGCGGCGGTGAGCGGCGGGCCAAAAAGATAGCCCTGCACCTCGTCACACCCCTCGGCCGCGAGCTGGGTGAATTGCTCACGGGTTTCGACCCCTTCGGCGACCACCTCGATGGCGAGGCTATGGCCGAGATTGATGATGGCGCGGACGATCGCGGTATCGCTCGGATCGGTCTTGAGGTTGCGCACGAAGGATTGGTCGATCTTCAGGCGATCGACGGGAAAATTCTTGACATAGCTGAGCGAGGAATAGCCGGTGCCGAAATCGTCGATGGCGAAGGTGACGCCGAGCGCCTGCAACGCGCGCAGCGTCCGCGCCGAAGCCTCGGCGTTTTCCATCAGGATCGTCTCGGTCAGCTCGAGTTCGAGGAGATTGGCATCGAAGCCGGTTTCGTGCAGCGCCGCCGAAACCACGTCGAACACGTTCTGGCGGCGGAACTGCACCGGCGAGAGATTGATCGCGAGGCGGAGCGGGCGCAAGCCGCGCACCCGCCAGGCCTGCGCCTGCCGACAGGCCTCACGCAGCACCCAGGCATTGATCGGCACGATCAGCCCGGTTTCCTCGGCGACCGGCAGGAACTCGCCCGGTTTGACGAGGCCGACCCCCGGGCGCTGCCAGCGGAGCAGCGCCTCCATGCCGACGATGCGGCCGGTTTCGACATGCACCTGCGGCTGGAAATGCAGCACGAAATGCTCCTGCGCGACCGCCTGGCGCAGATCGGCCTCGAGCCGGATCGCCTCGCGCACGCTTTGGTTCATGTCGGCGCAGTAAAACCGGAACCCGGCGCCGCCATCGGCCTTGGCGCGGTACATGGCGAGATCGGCATTGCGCAGAAGCTCGTCGAGGGCGCCGCCATCGGCGGGATAGAGAGTGATCCCGACGCTCGCCGAAAGGGTCAGGGTCTGGCCGTCGATACCGAACGGCTGCGAAAGCGAAGAGATCACCTGCCGGGCGAGTGCTGCGGCATCCTCGGCCTCGCGGACCTCGGTCTGCAGGATCGCGAATTCATCGCCGCCGAGCCGCGCCACGGTATCGGATTCGCGCACCACATGGCGCAAACGCCCGGCAACCGCGTGCAGCAATTGATCGCCAAGCTGGTGGCCGAGCGCGTCATTGATGTCCTTGAAGCGGTCGAGATCGATGAAATGAAGCGCGAATAGCCGCCCGCCGCGCCGGTTGCGGGCCAGCTCCCTCTGCAATTGTTGTTGCAATAACAGTCGGTTGGGAAGCCGCGTGAGCTGGTCGTGATGGGCGATATGACGAAGCCGGCTTTCGGCGTGCTTGCGCTCCGTGATATCGATCGCCGAGGTGAGCACGCTCACCACCTTGGCGCTCGCGTCACGCAGCGGCGATTTGGTG
This sequence comes from Pseudomonadota bacterium, assembly GCA_021798915.1. GTDB lineage: Bacteria > Pseudomonadota > Alphaproteobacteria > Acetobacterales > Acetobacteraceae > Acidibrevibacterium. Next base: position 31,381 of record JAJZBM010000017.1, on the reverse strand, counting down.
GTGAGGAACACCCGCGGCATGCCGGCCCGGTCGATGATTTCTTCCTCATAGGCGGGGAGCGCCTCGCCGGCTTCGAACACCAGCCGGTCGAGAGCCCGGCTGCGCGCCGCATAGGCCGGCCCGAAGGTCGCGACCGCGTCCATGCCGATGCAGCGCTCGGGATCGACGCCGGAGAAGTTCGCCTGATAAGCATTGACGAAAATATAAACGCCCGTCTCGTCGGTGGCGCTGATCATCGCCGGGACGGTATCGATCACCTGCGCCAGCCGCTCACGGCTGTCGCGGAGCAACGCTTGGCGGGTACGCTCGCTCACCGCGAGTTCGTGTTCGAGCGAGAGCGCGCGGCTCTTGATCAGGCGCTGCTGCTTGCTGAGCTTGAGCAGGTTGCGCGCCCGGGTGATGAATTCCTGATGATCGACTGGACTTTGCAGGAAATCGGTGGCGCCGGCTTCGAGGGCGCGCAAGCGAAAACCGCGATCCTCATAGACGGTGATGACGATCACCGGGACATCGGCGCCATTGGGCAAGGCGCGGAAGCGGCGGGTGAATTCCGCCCCGTCCATGTATGGCATTTTGAAATCGGTGATCACCAGATCGGGGTCGGATGCCGCGAGATTTTCAAGCGCCGCTCGCGGGTCGCCGAAGGCGCGCACTTCGGCGCCATCCTCCAGCGTCGCAGCGAGGCGAGAGAAGATATTACGGTTGGTTACCCGGTCATCGAGGATGGCAATCAGGGTCATTGCGCGTTTTGCGTTCCAAGCTCAGCCAGATTTCCGGCACTGGCAGCCGACCATGCAATCGATCACCGATACAGGATAAAGCATTGATAACCCGTTACCAGAATCCACCGCGGCGCGGCGCGTGCGTCCTTGCCCCGGGCCCGCGCCACCGCAATCCCATCTCCCTCAAAGCGTATCAGCAGCGGAGAGTATCGCCGCCTCAGCCGGGTTTGTCACGTGATTTTGTAATATTCTGTTTCAACTTATTGGATTTTTTTCCCCTCTCTACCCCACTTTCTCCTCGGCTTCCGGCAAAGGCGGGCGGGCCAGTGCTGCGAGACGTGCCCGCAGACGCGGCGGCAGAGGCGTCGCGCGGCGAGTCTGCAAATCCATCAATACGAGAATGCTCTCGGCGGTTGCGACACAGACGCCATCACGGAACAACCCCTGACCGAGGGTGAACGAGGAACGCCCGAGGCCGAGCACCACGGTGCCGATCTCGATCCGCTCCCGCCACAGGATTTCGGCCCGAAAATCGAGCGTCAGACGGGCGATGACGAACTCCGTCCCAGGCGGCGCGAAGGGCGTTTCCTGGCTATGGAACAGCCCTACCCGGCCGCTTTCGCAAAACGTCGCGAAGACCGCGTTGTTGACATGCCCCTGACGATCGGTATCGCCATAGCGGGCGCGCTCCTCGCACCAGAACGTAAAGCGCCGACGATCGGCCAGCGGCGAATCCTTTTCCGTCATTCTCGTCTCCGTTGTTTGTCGTGCAAATCGGCGTTTGCGAACGCTTCGTCCTGCGCTCCGCAGTCTGCCCGCTCGCCGGTGCGAGGTCGATCGAGGGCGGCAGCGGCGAGATCGGCTGGGGTGTTGAGATTGCGGAACGGGTCGGAGTCTCGCGCCCCGTAATCGGCGATCGCCGCTTGGTGGTGGGCGAAAAAATCGCCGACCCGCCGCGCGCCGCGCGCCAGCCGCGCTGCGAGATCGTCGGCGAGCGCCGAATCGACAGCGATCAGCGCGACGGTCGGATGCAGGCGTCCGGCGGAGGCAGCGATCGCCATACGCCGCCCAGCGGCGCGGCGCGCGGCATCGAGCCGGGCATAGAGATCGCCGGGGAGGAACGGGGTATCGACCGGGACCGCGAGCAGATCGGTGAGATCCGGCCGCGCCCGCCGCATCCAGACGAGCGCCGCCAGAATCCCGGCGAGCGGCCCGGGCCGATCCGGGAGGGGATCGGCAAGGACGGGCACGCCGAAAGCGGCAAACCGCTCGGGATCGCCATTGGCGCTCAACACCACGGCGCCGACCTGCGGGGCCAACCGCGCCATGACATGAGCGAGCAGCGGCCGCCCGGCGAGCCGGACCGCCGCCTTGTCGGCGCCGCCCATCCGCCGCCCGGCGCCGCCGGCGAGGATGACGGCCAGCGTCGTGCCCTTCCCATCGCGCCAGTCCTTCGCCAAACTGCTCTCTCGTCCGCCGGCACCGGCCACCAAAATCTCGTCCTTGTTCTCGGGAGGAACCCAAGATGTATCGCCGCGCGCTCCTCGCCGCGTCACTTACCGTGCCTCTCTTCGCCATCGGAGGAAAGGCGCGAGCGGCCGAATTCAGCTATAAATACGCGAGCAACCTGCCGGCCACCCATCCGCTCAACATTCACGCCGCAGCGGCGGCCGAGCGGATCAGGGCGGAAAGCCAGGGCCGTCTCGACATCGCCGTGTTCCCCAATAACCAGCTCGGCTCCGACACCGACGCCCTGAGCCAGTTGCGGAGCGGGGCGCTGGAATTCTTTACCCTCTCCGGGCCGATTCTCGCGACCCTGGTGCCGGCCGCCTCGCTCAATGGCGTCGGCTTCGCGTTCAAGAATTATGATGAGGTCTGGGCGGCGATGGATGGCCCGGTCGGCGCCTATGTGCGCGGCGAGATCACCAAGCGCGGCCTCCACGTGTTCGAGAAAATCTGGGATAACGGCTATCGCCAGATCACCACCGCGGGCCGGCCGATCCAGACCCCGGCCGATCTCCACGGCTTCAAGATCCGGGTGCCGGTCAGCCCGCTCTGGACCAGCCTGTTCAAGGCGTTCGGCGCCGCCCCGGCCTCGATCAATTTCAGCGAGGTCTATTCCGCCCTCCAGACCCATATCGTCGATGGCCAGGAAAACCCGCTCGCCATCATCGAAACCGCGAAACTCTACGAGGTGCAGAAAAAACTCTGCTTCACCAATCATATGTGGGACGGGTATTGGATGCTCGCCAATCCCGACGCGCTCGGGCGGCTGCCGCCCGATCTACAGGATCTGGTGACCCACGCCTTCAACCAGGGCGCCATGGCCGAGCGCGTCGATGTCGCGAAGATGAACGCCGATCTCGGCGCGACCCTGAAAGCGCAAGGCATGGCGGTGTTCGAGACCGACCCCACGGCGTTCCGCGCCGCCCTGCAAAGCGCCGGCTTCTACGCCGAATGGCGCCAGCGTCTCGGCGCGCAGGCCTGGGGCGCGCTGACCTCGGTGGTCGGGCCGCTCGGATGAGATTTTCCGACAAAATCAGCCTCGTCACTGGCGGGCTTTCGGGAATCGGCGCCGCGATCGCGGAAGCGCTGGCGCGTGAGGGCGCGACCGTGATCGCCGCCGATATCAGCGCCCCGGCGACGGCGGCACTCGAAGGCGGCGGCATTCTGCCGTTCCGCACCGATGTCACCGATCCCGCCTCGGTCGCCGCTCTGATCGCTGCGGCGAAGGCGCGCTTCGGGCGGATCGACTGCCTCGTCACCTCGGCCGGAATCGGCCGCGATCTGCCGTTTCTCGAAACCCCGTTGGCCGAGTTCGAGCGCATGCTGGCGGTCAATCTCCGCGGCACCTTTCTCGTTGCCCAGGCAACGGCGCGCGAGATGGCGCGGACCGGCGGCGGTGCCATCGTCACCATCGGCTCGGTCTCTGGCCATCGCGGTAATATCGGCCGCGCCGCCTATGGCGCCTCCAAGGGCGGGGTCGCGACCCTAACCCAGGTGATGGCGGTGGAACTGGCCGGCGTCGCCATCCGCGCCAACTGCCTCGCCCCCGGCCCGGTGGAGACGCCGCTGGTCGCCGACATGCACGACCCGGCGATCCGCGCCGCCTGGTCACGCGAAACGCCGATGCACCGCTACGCCGCACCGGCCGAAATCGCCGCCGCCGCCTGTTTTCTGCTGAGCGAGGAGGCCAGCTTCATCACCGGCCACGTCCTCGCCGCCGATGGCGGGTTCCTCGCCGGCGGGTTGATCGGGCGATAGATCCGCCAGCCGGCAACAGGCAGGCAGCAGCGCCCCGGATAGAGGATCAGACACGGATTCGGTCATTGCTCGCTTTCAACATTGGGGTTGTCCCTTTTTTGCCAGAAAAATGCGTCAGAAGCGGACATGGCGGCGGCGACCAAGGGACGGCGCGCGCGATTGAGTGATGCGCGTGATCAGGCTAGGGTCGAAGCGCTATGCGCGCATTTTTCCCCGCCCTGGTCGTTTCCGCGTCGCTCGCGCTTGCGCGCCCATCGGCGGCGCAGGTGACGATCAATCCCGATGCGCTCGCGCCAGCGCCCGCCGCTCCCACCCCGCCGGCAACCGCCCCGGCCACGCCAGCGAACGGCACCACGCCCAACACCACGCCAAAGCCGAAACCGAAACCCAAGCCGAAACCGAAGTCCAAACCCGCGGCCAAGCCGGCAGCGAAGACAAAGCCATCGGCCGAGGCACCTGCCCCGCCACCGCCCGCCGCCGCCGCGCCCCCGGCCGAGGCGCCGCCGCAGGTGCGGCTCGGGACGGCGCCGGAAAATATGACGGTCCCGGCTGCCCCGCCGGCCTCGCCGCTGCTTCCGCCGGCCGCGGCGGCGCCACCCGTCCATCCCAATGTCACGCCGCCGCCGCCGCCGGTGGTTGCCGCCGCCGCCGGTGAGGTGATCGCCGTTCCTGGCGGGACGAGGATCACCTTCGCGCCCGAAAGCGCCGATCTCAACCCCGCGACCGACGCCGCCTTGCACGAGATCGGGGCGGAGGCCGCGAAAAACCCGGCCGCTTCCGTCAACGTCATCGCCTATGCCAGCGGCACCAAGGAGGATCCCTCGACGCCACGGCGGATATCGCTCGATCGTGCGCTCGCCGCCCGCGCGGTGCTGATGGCCGCCGGGGTGCCGTCCACACGGATCTATCTCCGGGCGCTCGGCACCGCGTCACGAGAAGGTCCGCCCGATCGCGTCGATCTCGTGGTCGTCAATTCCCAGGCGACGGTAGCCGCAACGCCCCCTCCCCCCGGCCCACCCGTGCCGGCGGTGCCGAATGCCCCTGCTCCAGACATGAAATCCCCGTCACCATGACCCGGCCAACCCTCTATCTGCTCCGGATGCTGGTCTTTCTGCTGATCGCCGGCGGGGTGGTGGCGCTTCTCGCCCCGACGCTGGAGGCGGTCTTTCACAACAACCCGATTCTCAACAGCCTGATTTTCCTGGTTCTGCTCGCCGGCATCGTCTGGAACCTCCGCCAAGTGACACGTCTTTCGCCCGAGGTCACCTGGGTCGAGACCTTTCGTACCGCCCGGCCTCGGCTTTCCACCCTGCCGATGCCGCGGCTGCTCGCGCCGATGGCGAGCATGCTCGCCGCCCAGCGCAACAAAAGCCGCGAGGGCGGCGAGCGCTTCACGCTGTCGGCGGCGGCGATGCGGAGCCTGCTCGATTCCATCGCGAGCCGCCTCGATGAAAGCCGGGAATTGTCGCGCTACATGATCGGGCTTTTGATCTTTCTCGGCCTGCTCGGCACGTTCTGGGGGCTTTTGCGCACCGTCAGCGCGGTCGGCGACGTGATCGGGGCGATGGCGATCGGCACCGGCGATGTCGCGGTGATGTTCGAGCAGCTCAAATCCGGGCTGCAAAAGCCGCTGCACGGCATGGGCATGGCGTTTTCGGCCTCGATGTTCGGCCTCGCCGGCTCGCTCATCCTCGGCTTTCTCGATCTTACCGCAGGACAGGCGCAAAACCGCTTCTTCAACGAGTTGGAGGAATGGCTCGCCGGCATCACCCGCATCGGCACCAGCCCGCTCGGCGGCGAGGGCGAAGCGTCGATCCCGGTCTATGTCCAGGCGCTGCTCGAACAAACCGCCGAGAACATGGAAAATCTCCAGCGCATTCTCGCGCGCGGCGAGGAGGGACGGATTCAGGCCAACCACGCCGTGCAAGCGCTGACCGAGCGCGTTGGCCTGCTTTCCGACACCATGCGCGCCAGTCAGCAGCTCATGTTGCGGATCGCCGAGGCTCAGGCCGCTCTTACCCCCGCCCTGCAACGCCTCGCCGAGGCCAGGTTCGAGACCGGCGACGAGGTCGCGCGCGCCCATTTGCGCAATATCGAACTGGCGATGCAGCGCATGCTGACCGAAATCGAACAAGGCCGGGCGCAAAGCACCAGTGATCTGCGCAATGACATCAAGATTCTGACCCGCACCATCGCAGCCCTGGCCGAAGAGCCGCAGAAATAGCCGTCCCCGCGCCGAACCCGCTTTGTCAGGAGCCGCCCGATGGCGCTTTCCCGCCGCCGCAGCCACCAGGAAGGCCTCAACCCCTGGCCCGGCTATGTCGATGCGCTTTCGACTCTGCTGATGACGACGATTTTCGTGCTGCTGGTCTTCGTTCTGGCGCAGGCTTTTCTTTCGGTGGTGCTTTCCAACCGCAACAAGGCGCTCGATCAGCTCAACGGCAAGGTCTCGCAGCTCGCCGATCTGCTGGCGCTGGAGAAAAGCCGCTCGACCGATCTCGCCGCGCGCGTCGCGACCCTGAGCACGACCCTCGCGCAGGCGAACGCGGCCCGCGCCGATCTCGCGCAGAAGCTCGCGGCGAGCACTCAGCAAGCCGCCGCCGCGCAAAGCGCTTTGGCAGCGGCGGAGGCGGAATGGCAGCGGACGGTGAAGGCCGACAAGGCCACGCTCGATGCCCGGCTCGCCGATCTCGCCCGTCTCGATGAACAGGTCGCAGCCTTGAGCGCACTCCGCGACGAGCTGGAAAAAAAGGCCGAGGATGCCGCGGCGCGTGCGACCACCGAGGCCGAACGCCGCGCCGCGGTGGCCGCACAATTGGCCGAGGCGCAGAATTTCAGCGACAGCGCGCGCGCCGAAATCGCCCTCCTCAATCAGCAAATGGCGGAACTGCGCAAGCAATTGCAGGGCCTCGCCGGGGCGCTCGCCGCATCGGAACAGGAATCGAAGGAAAAAGACGTCCAGATCGCCAATCTCGGCCAGCGCCTCAACGCGGCTCTCGCCGCCAAAGTCGAGGAACTGCAACGCTATCGCTCCGAATTTTTCGGCCGGCTGCGCGAGGTTCTCGCCAACCGGCCCGGCATCCAGATCGTCGGCGACCGCTTCGTCTTCCAGAGCGAGGTCTTGTTTCCGGTCGGCAGCGCCGATCTCTCCGCCTCCGGCAGCGAGGAGATCACCAAGCTCGCGGCGACGCTCCGGGATATCGCGAAGGAGATCCCACCCGATGTCAACTGGATCCTCCGCGTCGATGGCCATGCCGACCACCAGCCGATCAGCGGCAGCGGCGCTTTCGCCTCGAACTGGGAATTATCGGCCGAGCGCGCGATCAACGTCGTCAAATTGCTGATCGCCGACGGCATCCCCCCCAATCACCTCGCCGCCACCGGGTTTGCCGATTATCAGCCGCTCGCCGCCGGCGACACGCCGGATGCCTATGCCCGCAACCGCCGTATCGAGCTGCGCCTGACCGATCGCTGAGCGCGGCCGGGCGCGGGTGCGGGTGCGGTAATTTTTCCTCTTTGCGGGCCGCCTCTCTCTGCCTAGGCTAGCCGCCGAACCGAAGCACCGAGGCCGGGAGGAAAACCGTGGATTTTGCATATACAGACAAGGTCAACGCCTTGCGCGAGCGTCTGCTCGCCTTCATGGAAGAACATATCTATCCCAACGAGGAAACCTATCATGCGGAGATCAACGCCGCCGCCGATCGCTGGCAGCCGGTGCCGATCATCGAAAAGCTCAAGCCGGTCGCGCGGGCGGCCGGGCTCTGGAATCTGTTTTTGCCCGAATCCTCGCACGGCGCCGGCCTCACCAATCTCGAATATGCGCCGCTCGCCGAAATCATGGGCCGGGTGCAATGGTGTTCGGAGGTATTCAACTGCTCCGCGCCCGATACCGGCAATATGGAAACCATCGAGCGTTACGGCAGCGCCGAGCACAAGGAACGCTGGCTGAAGCCGCTGCTCGCGGGTGAAATCCGCTCCTGTTTTTCGATGACCGAGCCGGAAGTGGCCTCCTCGGATGCAACCAATATCCAGACCAGCATCCTGCGTGACGGCGATCATTACGTCATCAACGGGCGCAAATGGTGGTCATCCGGCGCCGGTGATCCGCGTTGCGCGATTTTCATCGTCATGGGCAAGAGCGACCCGCACAACCCGGACAAATACCGCCAGCAATCGATGATCCTGGTGCCGCGCGGCACCCCGGGCGTCACCATCAAGCGCATGCTGCCGGTGTTCGGCTATGACGACGCGCCGCACGGCCATGGCGAGATCGTGTTCGAGAATGTCCGCGTCCCGGCCGCCAATATTCTGCTCGGCGAGGGACGCGGCTTCGAGATCGCGCAAGGCAGGCTTGGCCCGGGGCGCATCCATCACTGCATGCGCACCATCGGCCTTGCCGAACGGGCGCTCGAAAAAATGTGCCAACGGGTGACGCAACGCATCGCCTTCGGCCGCCCGCTCGCCGAGCAAGGGGTGATCATCGAGCGCATCGCCAATGCCCGCATCATGATCGATCAAAGCCGGCTGCAGGTTCTGCATGCGGCGTGGAAAATGGACACCGTCGGCAACAAGGAAGCGCGGCGCGAGATCGCGGCGATCAAGGTCGGCGTGCCGAACATGGCCTGCCAGGTGATCGACTGGGTGTTGCAGGCGCATGGCGGCGGCGGGGTCACCAGCGATTTCGGCATCGCGCGGATGTATGCGACGGCGCGCACGATGCGCATCGTCGATGGCCCGGACGAGGTGCACCGCTTCCAGCTCGGCCGTCTCGAACTCGCCAAATACCGCCCGGCACGGCCGAACGCGTGAGGAGAAGACGATGAAAAATCTGTTCGATCTCTCCGGCAAGGTCGCCGTCGTCACCGGCTCCAGCCGCGGCATCGGGCGCGCCATCGCGGAAGCGATGGCGGCGCACGGCGCCAAGGTGGTGGTCTCGAGCCGCAAGCCCGAAGCCTGCGCCCCGGTCGCCGAGGCGATCAAAGCCGCGGGCGGCGAGGCGATCGTGATCCCCTGTCACATCGGCCATAAGGAGCAGTTGCAGGCGCTGGTCGACAAAACCGTCGCGCATTGGGGCGGCATCGATATTCTGGTGTGCAACGCCGCCGTCAATCCCTATTTCGGCCCCTCGGCGGGCATCCCCGATGACGCCTATGATCGCATCATGGGCGCCAATGTGCGGAGCAATTTCTGGCTCTGCAACATGGCGCTTCCCGGCATGGCGGCGCGCGGCGGCGGTTCGGTCATCGTCGTCTCCTCGATCGCCGGTCTCCGCGGCACGCCGCTTTTGGCCGTCTATGGCCTCTCCAAGGCTGCCGATATGCAGCTCGTCCGCAATATCGCCGTCGAGTGGGGGCCGAAGAACATCCGCGCGAATTGCATCGCCCCGGGCCTGATCCGCACCGATTTTGCCCGCGCGCTCTGGGAAAATCCCGAAATCGGGGAAAAGCGTTCCAAGGATACGCCCTTGATGCGGATCGGCGAGCCGGACGAGATCGCCGGCGCCGCGGTGTTTCTCGCCGCGCCCTCGGGGAGTTTCACCACCGGCCAGACGATCGTCATCGATGGCGGCGTCACCATCGGCTCGCCGGTGCAGGCGGCGGGCTGAACGATGGCCGACGGCGCGCCGGAACTGGTTCCGGTTCTTCCCAACCACCGTTTCGACGAGGCGGCGCTCGCCCGCTATCTTGCCGCTCATCTGCCCGGCTTCGGCGGCGATCTGATGGTGCGGCAATTCCAGGGTGGGCAATCCAACCCGACTTTTTACCTGGAAAGCCAGAGCGGCGCCTATGTCATGCGCAAAAAGCCGCCGGGGAAGCTTTTACCCTCCGCGCATGCCGTCGATCGCGAATTCACCGTGCTCAAGGCTCTGGCTGCGAGCCCGGTGCCGGTGCCGCGGGTGCATCTTCTCTGCGCGGACGAGAGCGTGATCGGGCAGATGTTCTATATCATGGATCACGTTCCGGGGCGGGTTTTCGCTGACCGCACCCTGCCCGGCCTCGCGCCCGCCGAGCGCGCGGCGATGTATGACGACATGACCCGGGTGCTGGCCTTGCTGCATGGCTGTGATTACCGCGCTTTGGGTCTCGATGATTTCGGGCGCCCGGAGGGGTATGTGGCGCGGCAGGTGGCGCGCTGGTCGAAACAATACGAGGCCTCGCGCACCATCGATGTGCCGGCGATGGACGCGCTGATGCGCTGGCTTCCCGAGCATTTGCCGGCAACCGAGGAAGCCGCGATCGCGCATGGCGATTTTCGCCTCGGCAATCTGATCTTCCACCCGACGGAGCCGCGCGTGGTCGCGGTCCTGGACTGGGAGTTGGCGACCATCGGCCACCCGCTCGCCGATCTCGCCTATACGCTCCTCACCTACCGCTTGCCGGCAAGCGCCGGCGGCGGCACGGAGGCGGAGCTGGTGGCGCTCGGCATCCCGAGCGAGGCAGAGACCATCGCCCGCTATTGCGCCCAGACCGGCCGGACGAGTGTTCCCGATCTCGAATTTATGATCATTTTTGCGATGTTTAGACTGGCCTCGATCGTTGCTGGCGTGTATCGTCGCGCCCTCGATGGTAACGCTGCGGATGCGCGGGCGATGGAACGTGGCCAAGTGTTCCAGGATATCGCCGAGCGGGCTTGGCAATTCGCAAGGGGTATCGGCCCCTGAAGCCGCGAGGGAATGGCCGAGGGGATGGCGTGGTACGATTGCTCCCAGGAACCGTGATCGAGACCCGGATCCAGGATCGGGATATCCGGTTTTTTGTCCGCAATCCGGAAGACCACATCCAGAGCCATCATCTCCAGGGGATTTTCTACGAACGCGAGGAATTGGCGATCATCGCACGCTATTTCCGCGAGGGCGGAGTCTTCGTCGATATCGGCACCAATGTCGGCAATCACTCGATTTTCATCGAGAAATTCTGCAACCCGCGCCGGATCATCAATTTCGAGATCAACCCCGAAGCGATCGATATTTTTGCGCTCAACCGCCGTTTGAACGAACTCAAATCCTGCGACATCGGCTTTCTTGGCATGGCACTCGGCGATGACGAGGGGCGGGTCACGCTGACGCAGCCGGATCCGAACAATCTCGGCTGCACCGCGATCCAGCCGGCGGCCGAGGGTGATCTGCGCTGCCTGCGGGGGGACGCGGTGCTCGCCGCACGGCCGGTCGATCTCGTGAAAATCGATGTCGAGGGCACCGAGATGGCGGTTCTGGCCGGGCTGGCGCGGACCGTCGCGCGCTGGCGCCCGGCGCTGTTCATCGAGGTCGACGACCAGAACAATGCTGCTTTCACGCAATGGTGCGATGAGCACGCCTATCGCCGCGCCGATGCCTTTCAGCGCTATGAAGGCAAAATCAATTTCATGGTGCTCCCGGCCGAGCGCCCCTGAAGCCCCGGTCCCTGACGCTGTCCCCCTGGCGCTCTCCCCCCTGGGACGCTCTCCCCCCTGGCGCCACGCGCGATCGCCGGGGTCAGGGTTTTTGCTCGCTTCCCCGTTGGGCGCGGCGTTCGGGCGCGGTTTCCACCGCGAATTTCACCAACGCGGCCTGGCTGCGCAAACGCAGCTTGGTGCGCAACTGTGCCGCGATATGGGCGGCGCTGCGATAGCTGAGCGCGAGAGCCGCGGCGATTTCAGCCAGCCCCGCGCCATTGCCGAGCAGATCGAGCACGTCCAACTCCCGCGCCGTGAGACCGCGGAGCGGATCGCCCGCCGGCTGCAAGCTGAGCAAGGCGAGTTTCTGCGCCACCCGATGGCCGAGATAACGCTCGCCGCGCATCAAGGCCTCCACCGCCGCAAGCAGCGCCTCAGGGTCATCATGCTTGGTGAGGTAGCCGAGCGCGCCGGCCTCCAGCGCGCGGGCGACGAACGTCGCCTCCTCATACATGCTGAACACCAGCACCCGCGCCGCCGGCGTTTCGCCGCGCAGGCGGCGCAGGAATTCGAGGCCGTTGCCGTCCGGCAGGTTGAGATCGAGGATGATGAGATCGGGGCCATGGCGGCGGTTCATCGCCAGCCCCTCGGCGCCGGAGCCGGCTTCGAGGACCGCGAATTCGGGGCGCGCCTCCAGCAAGCGGCGGCAGCCGTCACGGACGATCGGGTGGTCGTCGATCAGCAGGATGGCGGCGGACATGTCTTTTCCTGAGGTTCTTTCTTGACCTCGGCGAGCGGCAGCGTCAACCGCACCAGCGCCCCCCCCTCGGCGGCACGCCCGATCTCGATCCGCCCACCAAGCGCGCGGACGCGTTCGGCGATACCGAGCAGGCCGAAGCCGAAGCGCTGGCCGGGCGCGAATCCGCAGCCGTCATCGGCGATGGTGAGTTCGAGACGTCGCGCATCATCTTCTTCCGCGGTCTCGGTCCGCAACCGGATCCGCAGGGCACTCGCGCCGGCATGGCGCACGACATTGGTGAGACATTCCTGCACCGCGCGATAAAGTGCAAGCCCCAGCGCCTCGTCGGCGCGGCCGATCGCCACCGGCTCGATCTCCAGCGTGCAGGCCAATGCGGGATAGCGGCTTTGCCAGGCGGCAAAAACCTGCTCGAGCGCGGCATCCAGCCCCAATTCGTCGAGCACCAGCGGGCGCAGCCGCTCCAAAAGCCGGGTGGTGATGCCCTGGATGCCATCGGTGAGCCCGGCGATCGCCTGGGCGCGCTCGGCGATCGCCGGTAGCGCCGGCGGGTTGCCGCGCAGCGCCCGCAGGATGCCGGCGACATCGGCGCGGATGGCGAACAGCGCCGGGCCGAAGGCGTCGTGCAGCTCATGGGCGAGTTCCTTGCGCTCTTCTTCCTGGAGCGACATCAGCTTGTCGATCAGCCGGTGATTATCCTCACGCAGACGCCCGAGCGAGCCGGCGAGACTATCGAATCGGGCGCCGATGCGGCGCAATTCGCGCACCCGGATCGGCGCGAGCGCGATATCGAAATGGCCGCGCTCGAGATGGTCGAGCGCGTCCGCGAGATCGCTGATCGGCGCTAAGGCAAAATGGACGAGCGCAACCAGGATCGCGGTGATGATCAATGCGAGCGCGGCGAGGAGGGCGGCAAGAAAGCGCAACTCACCCCAGATTTCCCGGATCTCGTCGAGCGGATTGGGCATCAGGATCACCGTGCCATGGAAGCTGCCGGCGCGGAGGATCGGAAAGCTGAGCGCGGTCGTGGGCGGGGCGAGCAGACGGGCGAAAAACCGCGGCACTCTGGTCGCGTCGCCCTTGACGAACAGGGTCTCGCCGAAAGCGAGGAGATCGGGCGCCGGCAGGATCAGAAGATCGACGTGGCGGACATTGGGAAGCGCCGTCTCCAGCCGCGCGAGAACCGGACCCGATCTTCCGTCATCGGCGATGTCGGCGAGTTCGGCGCGCACCAGAACCGTCGCGAGGCGCATCCCGGACGCGGTCTCGGCCTGCACGCGCAAACGCCCGAGCCAGACGGAAAAACCGATCGTCGCGATCAGCCCGAGCAAGAGGATTGCGGTCGGGAGGACGATGAGGCGGGTGCGGAGCGAGGCCATGGTTGCCGATCAAGGACGAATTTCAGTCAAAATGACGCCTTTCGCGCGCTCCCGGCAAGCGCGCTCGCCGGCGTTTGGCAAAATCTGCAAGAAACTCCGCATTTTTTGCAATATTATAAGGAATTTCAGATGTTTAGACGCAATCATTGTGATTGACGCGAAGCCTCTCGCGCCCTACCCAAGACGGCAAGAACACCGATCCGTGAGGAGGAAAACGATGCGGGGTTTCGCTTTGACCGCGCTGGCAGCGCTGGTGGTGATTGGCGAATGCGATCACGCCGCGGCGCAACAGGCGCCGGCACCGGCATCCCCGGTCACCACCCTTCCTGACATCACCGCCCTGCCCGACACCAATGTCATCGGCTCGACGCCGCTGCTCGGTTCCGATGTCGAGCGCGACAAGGTGCCGGACGAGACGCAGGTTCTGACCAGCCATGATCTTTCCTTCGACGGCACACCCGACCTGCTCGGCAGTTTGGGCCAACAAGCGCAAGGGGTCTCGATCGGCAATGAAGGCGGCAACAGCTTTGCGCCCAATATTTTCTACCACGGGTTCCAGGCCTCGCCGATCGCCGGCAATTCGCAGGATATCGCCGTCTATGTGAACGGCGTGCGCTTCAACCAGCCCTTCGGCGATGTCGTGAACTGGGATTTGCTGCCCAGCGTCGCCATCGATCGCGTTGAATTTCAAGGCACCAACCCGGTTTTCGGCCTGAACGCCCTCGGCGGCGCGATGGCCGTCCAGATGAAAAACGGCTTTACGTTTCAGGGCATGGACGCAACCATGCTCGGCGGCTCCTATGGGCGCCTGCAAGGTTATGGCGAATACGGCGCGCAGTTTGGCAACACGGCGGTCTACGCGGCTGTCGATGGGCTTTATTCCGGCGGCTGGCGGGAGGACGAATCCTCTCATCTCAACAAGCTTTATGCCGATTTCGGCTGGCGCGGCACCGCCGCGGAGTTGCACATCAACGTCACCGCCGCCGATAACGAGCTGAACGAGCCGGCGACGGTGCCGGTGCAGGAGCTGGACGCCAATCGCTCGGCGGTGTTCACCTCGCCCAATTTCCTCGGCAACAAATACGCCGAGATCTCGGCCAACGGCTCCTATCAGGTCAACGACAACACCTCCATCCAAACCGTTGCCTATTATCAGAATTTTCTCCAGAGCGTCGTCAACGGCAACGTCCCCGATGCCACGCCCTGCGGCAATTATCTCTGCACCGGACCGGGACAATTCCTGACCACGACCGGATTCGCGCCAATCCCGAATTTCCTCAATGGCGGGCCCTATTCCCAGCTCAACGTGCAGGACACCAATACCAACGGTTACGGATTATCCGTCCAGGCGACCAATACCGGCACCCTTTTCGGCCACGCCAATCATTTCACCGCCGGCGCGAGCTATGACGGCAGCCAGAACACGTTTACCGGCAATACCCTGATGGGCGGCCTCAACCCCTATGACCAGATGAGCTTCGTCGGGCCGGGCATCACCATCGATCAGGCCGATGGGTCGATCATGCCGGTGCGACTCGATGACACGACGAATTACTATGGCCTCTATTTCATCGACATGTACGACATCACGCCGGCGCTCACCCTCACCGTCGCCGGACGATTCAATTACGCGCAGACCGATCTCGTCGGCATGGATCCCAATAACGGCGTGCTTTCCGGCAATCACGATTATGCGCATTTCAACCCGCAGATCGGCCTCACCTACAAAATCAATCCGCATGTGACGTCTTACGCCGATTTCGCCGAGTCGAACCGCGCACCGACGCCGGAGGAACTCTCCTGCTCCGACCCGCAAAGCCCGTGCACACTCTCCAATTTCTTCGCCGGCGATCCCAACCTCAAGCAAGTCATCGCCCATACCATCGAAGCGGGATTGCGTGGTCAGTTCACGCCTTATGGCAACGCCAATTTCGTTTGGAATCTCGGCGCCTACCGCACCGACACGATGAACGACATTCAGTTCATCTACAGCCCCGTCCAAGGCTCGGCCTATTATCAGAATATCGGCGATACGCGCCGCCAGGGTGTCGATCTCGGCGGCACGCTGACGCAGGGGAAATTCGAATTCTTCGCCAATGCCTCCTATATCGACGCGACCTATCAGAACGGCCTGACCATTTCGAGTCCGAACAATCCCGGCGCCGACGCCAACGGCAACATCCATATCCGCCCCGGCGACACCCTTCCCGGCATTCCGAACTGGATCGCGAAAATCGGATTTTCTTATAACATCACCGATGCCTGGCAGGTCGGCGCCGATGGCACCTATCAATCCGGACAATATCTGTTCGGGGACGAGGCCAATCTTCTCCCCACCACCGGCGCCTATTTCGTGACCAACCTCAACACCAGCTATCAACTCACCAAGCACATAAAACTCTTCGCGATGCTCGATAACGCCTTCAACGCCGATTATTACACCTATGGCACGCTGAGCCCGACCAATTCGGTGCCGATCCCGATCGCGCCGGGCGCCTCCAACCCGCGCGCGCTGGCGCCGGCCAACCCGATCGAGGCCTATGGCGGCATCACGGTTTCATTCTGAGCCTGGCGGAAGCGCCGCCTCGACAAGCGCGCGCCGGTGTTCCTATACTCCGGCCGTGTCGATGAACTCGACGCATGGCTTTGATAAACAGACCCAATTTAGTCTTCTATCGAAGGAGAACACGATGCATCGGTTGATCGCGGCCGCGACCCTCGCCCTGGGCACGCTGGCCTTGGCGCCCATCGCGCATGCGGATGGCGACGCCGCCGCCGGCAAAACCCTGTTTCAACAGAAATGCGCCCTCTGCCATTCGCCGGAAAAAGGCGTGAACAAGCTTGGCCCGAGTCTCTGGAACGTCGCCGGCCAACCCGCCGCGGAAGTGCCGAATTATACGTTTTCCGCCGGCATGAAGGACTCACACATCACCTGGGATGATGCCTCGCTCGATAAATGGCTCACCAACCCGCGGGCGATGATTTCCGGCACCAAGATGATTTTCCCCGGCCTTCCCAACGCGGCCGACCGCCAGAACGTGATCGCTTACCTCAAGAGTCTGAAATAACGCTCTTTTCCTGAATATCGCGCAAGTGCGCGGCGAGCTGTGCGACACTCGTCCGGTCGCCGCGCCGCTCGCTTGCGGCGATCGGGATATCGGCGACGATGCGCGCCGGCCTTCCCGCCAGCATCAGCACACGATCGGCGAGAGCGGCGGCATCGGTCAGATCGTGCGTCACCAGAAGCGCCGCCGTCGGCCGCGCTGCCCAGGCGTCCAGCAGCACGGCGCGGCCGAGTTCGGCATTGCTCGCGTCCAGTGAAGCGAAGGGCTCATCGAGCAGCACCAAGGCCGGCGCGACCGCGAAAGCGCGGGCAATCGCAACCCGGCGCGCCATGCCGAGCGAGATCCGGCTAGGGTAGGAATCACGCTCGGCCCAGAGGCCAAGCCGCTCGAGCAGCGCCGCCGCCGCCGCCTCCTGCCCCGGCGGTAAAACCAGCGCCAGATTCTGCCAAACCGTCCGCCAGGGCAGCAGCCGCGGCTCCTGAAACACCATCCCGAGGCGCGGGGGCGCGTCTCCCGACGGTGCCTGCCCATCCTGGCTCGGCGCATTCTGGCTCGGCCACACGATCTTGCCATCGAAGGCTTGATCGAGGCCGGCGATCAACCGCAACAGCGTCGTCTTGCCGCAGCCCGAGGGCCCGACGAGCGCGACGATCTCCTGCGCGCCGAGCGCGAAAGCGAGATCGGCGAGCACCGGCTCGCGCGTGCCCGGAAATGTCTTGCGCCGGATCGTGACCTCGAGAATCACCGCCGCCACCGATTGGTCCAATGCTCCAAAGGCTGCCACCCTCCCCATTCGATGGCCTGCACGACCAGGATGAAGGCCAGGGTATAGGCGAGGATGGCGGTGACATCGAAGAGTTGAAAATATTGCTCGATCGCGAAGCCGACGCCGTCGCTGCGGCCGAGCAATTCCACCACCAGTACGATCTTCCAGATGATCGCGAGGCCAGACCGCGCGGCGGCAAAGAAATACGGCGTCAGTTGCGGCAGGATGACATGGCGCAGCACCGCCCAACGTCCCATGCGATAGCAGCGCGCCATTTCGAGCAGGCTGCGATCGAGGGCGCGCGCGCCCTCGCGCAGCGTCACTGCTGTCGACGGCAGCTTATTGAGGGCGACGGCGATGATTGCGGTCGGCTCGTTCAGGCCGAACCACACATACATCAGCATGATCGAGACCAGCGCCGGCAGGTTGAGCAAAATCGTGAGCCAGCTATCGAAAGCGAGATCGAGCCGGCGCCAAATCCCGAGCGCCATACCGATCGCCGAGCCGACCACCATCGCCAGCACGAAAGCGCCGGCGACGCGGAGCAGGGTGATGCCGAGATTGACGAGAAGGTCACCATGCAGCGCCAAATCCAGCATCGCCCGCACCACATGCGAGGCGGGCGGCAGCAATCGGCTCCCGGCCAGCCACGCCACCGCTTCCCAGACCAGCAGGAAAACGACGATCGAGGCGAGGCGCGCGCTGGCCGAAACCCGGTTCAGGAGAGCCCCGTCTGCCAGAACGTGCCCGGCGCCAGAACCTTGGCCTCGCCGACCAGGGCCGGGCCGCCGGTCGCGGCGAGCACCCGAAACAGGGCGGCGGCGGCATCCTCGGTTGCGGCGGGCGAAAGACGCGGGATGCCGGCGCGGTAGGCATCGCGCAGATGCACGAGTTCAGCCGCGTTCGCGGCCCCCGTCAGGGGCGCGAGCGTCTCCCATTCGGAATCCGATGTCGCGAGCAGCGCCTGCGCTTTGGCCGTGGCTGCGACGAAGCCATCGAGCCCGCCGCGTTGAGCCTTCGCCCAGCGCGTTGCAAAAACATAGCCAACGAACGGCACTTCCGGCGCGATGCCGAGCCCGGCGACCGCGGTTTCCATCGCCAACACCCGGCGCATGCCGGCCGCCTCGGCGCGGGCGGCGAAGGGCCAGAAGGTGAGTGCGGCGTCGAGGCGGCCGCTCCGCAGTTCCTCGCCGAGCAGCGCCGGGGCGCCGAAACTCGGCCGCGTCGCATGGGCGAGATCGAGATGATCGTGCCGCTCGGCATAGGCGCGCAGAATGAGCCAGCTCTTGTCGAGCGCGCTGCCCGCGACACCGAGCCGCTGGCCGGCGAGATCGGGAAGCGTCCGGATCGGCTTGTCGCCGGGCACGATCACGCTGCCGAGCGCACTGGAAAACGGTATGAAGCTCCAATCCGCGCCGCCGCTCCGCTGCCGCGCGACCCATAGCCAGTCCTGCAGGATGACATCGACCTCGCCCGCTTGCAGGGCCACCTGCGCCGCCGGCGAGCCGGCATATTGGCGAATGTCGAGCGCGACGCCGGCGGCGGCATCGAAGCCATGGCGGCGGATGACGTCGAGCACCCAGGAGAACGAGCCGAATCGCAACACGCCGATGCGCACCAAGGGCTCGGCCCGCGCGCGGCGCGGCGCCGCCGCCCCCATCGCTCCGGCGACCACGGTTGTCAGAACGGCACGGCGGCGTAGCATGCGGCTTCCTCCCGACCTCGCCCGATGATCCTCATCCCGGCGCTCGCCTGGCCTCTCATAGCGGGCCGGGATATGGTCGCGCAAAGTCGGCTTCTGTCAACGGCGCCACACCCCCCGTCACGGTGTCGGGAGGATGCGTTCCTCGAGCAGATAATCGAGGCCGCGCCGCCAGCTTTCATCG
Organism: Pseudomonadota bacterium; assembly: GCA_021798915.1. Taxonomy (GTDB): domain Bacteria; phylum Pseudomonadota; class Alphaproteobacteria; order Acetobacterales; family Acetobacteraceae; genus Acidibrevibacterium. The sequence goes on along the minus strand of JAJZBM010000017.1, from coordinate 12,171 downwards.
GTATTGCCGCGGATGTCGACGCTTCCGGCGGCAAGCTTGCGCCCGCTATCGACATCTTCGATCACGACATTGATGTTGAGGATCAAATCGCTCACTTTCTGCACCCAGCCATAGGCCGCCTCGCTGGCCCCGAGTTGCCGCGCCAGAGGACGCTCGCAGCCATTGCAATTCATGATATCCGGCAGCTTGGCGAGTGCGGGGCGTGCGGGGGCGGAATCGACCACCTGAAAACGCCCCGATCGCGCGAGGCGCGCCCGCAATTCTGTGCCGAGGGCTGCCAGCCGCGCGCGCTCGGCGTCACTCGGCGGCGCCGGCGAGGTATCGATCAGCGCGAAATCGAACACCGCGATCGTCGGCGGCGCCGCGGCCACTGCCTGACGCCCGGAAAAGGCGAGCAGACAAATCAGCCCAAGACGCGAAAATTTGTTCACAACGCCTCCCTCTGTTATGCAATGTCATAGCTTGGCAGCACGATGCTGAACACGCGCCAGCCCCGCGCACAAGAGCCCGCGGACACGAGCCCGTGGACAAGAGCCCGTGGACAAGAGGAGGAGACGGATGGTTTTCCGCGCCCTGCGGATCGCGCTGGTTTTCGCCGCAACCCTCGCCCGGCCGGCCTGGGCCGGCGATCAGCCGGCGCAACCGCCGAGCCCGGCGCCAGGCGCGACGTCAGCCGCCGCGGCGGCGCCGATCGCGCTCGTCTATCTCGCGCTCGCGGTCAAACGCAGCTTTCCCGAAAGTTACCTCGACCAGCCACCGGCCGATGAAGGTCTCGCCGGCGCCAATGTGGCACTGGCCGACAACAACACGACCGGCCATTTCACCGGCCAGGATTTCACCCTCGATCCGGTGGCCGCACCCGATGAGGCCGGGGTGATCGCGGCGTTCCGTGACCGGCTCGGCAAAGGGGCGCGCGCGTTCGTCACCGACGTTCCGGCGACGCTGCTGCTCAAGCTCGCCGATCTGCCGGAGGCACGCAGCGCGACCCTGATCGATGCCGCCGACACCGATGACCGGCTGCGTGCCGAGGACTGCCGGCGCAATGTGCTGCATGTTCTGCCGAGCCGCGCGATGCTCGCCGATTCGCTGATGCAGTATCTGGTGGTGAAGAACTGGCGGCGGATCATGCTGCTCGCGGGACAGACCGCCGATGACAAGCTCTATGCCGATGCCATGCGGAGGGCGGCGAAAAAATTTCAGATCAAGATCGTCGCCGACAAGCTATGGAGCTTCAACCCCGCCGAACAACGCGCCGATACCGGGCATTTCGAGGTCAATACCGAGGTTGCCAATATCACCCAAGGCGTCGATTACGATCTTCTGGTCGTCGCCGATGAGGAGGACAATTTCGGCGATGAACTCGGCTATCGCGCGACCCTCGCCCGCCCGGTCGCCGGAACACAGGGGCTGGTGCCGACGGCATGGTCGCGGGTTTATGATGAAACCGGCGCGACCCAGTTGCAAAACCGCTTTCTCCGCGCCACCCATCGCTGGATGACGGAACGCGATTACGGCGCCTGGATGGCGGTGCGTGCCTTCGGCGAGGCCGCCATCCGCACCCATAGCAGCGACCCCGCGGTAATCGGCGCCTATTTGCGCAGCCCGAAATTCGAACTCGCCGCGTTCAAGGGCGAGCGCCTCAGTTTCCGCGCCTGGGACGGGCAATTGCGCCAGCCGGTCCTCCTCGCCGATCCCCGCTCGTTGGTGTCGATTTCGCCCCAGCCCGGATTTTTACACGAGTTTTTCGAAACCGACACGCTCGGTGTCGATCAGCCGGAGAGCACATGTCACCTCAACTGAAACGCGGCTTCATCGCGCTCTGCTATCTGCTCGCCGCCGCCGGCGCGGCGCGCGCGGATCATCTCTATGTATCCAATGAGAAGGACAACACGATCACGGTGGTTGATGCAGGCACCCTCGCGATCGTCAAGACGATCCCGGTCGGCGCCCGCCCGCGTGGCCTGTTGCTCGCCAAGGATCGCAAAAGCCTTTACATCTGCACGTCCGACGCCGATCACATCGAGGAGCTGGACATCGCGACGCTCGCGGTGACCCGCACCTTGCAAAGCGGGCCCGATCCGGAAACTTTTGCCCTGACCCCGGATGGAAAAACGCTTTACGTTTCCAACGAAGATGACAACGAGGTGTCGATCGTCGATGTCGCGGCGGGAAGAATAAGCGGGGAAATCCCGACCGGGGTCGAGCCCGAAGGCATGGTGGTCAGCCCGGATGGCAAAACCATCGTCAATACTTCCGAGACCACCAGCATGGCGCATTTCATCGACGCCGCCTCTCATAAAATGGTCGCGAGCGTTCTCGTCGGCTCGCGCCCGCGCTTCGCAGCCTTCACCAAGGATGGTGGTCAGGTCTGGGTTTCCTCTGAAGTCGGTGGCAATGTTTCGATCATCGACGTCGCCACCCATAAGGTGATCCATACCATCACCTTCGCGATCCCTGGCGTCCCCGCGGAGACCATTCAGGCGGTCGGGATCAATCTGTCGCCGGACGGGAAATGGGGCTTCGTTGCCCTCGGCCCCGCCAATCGTATCGCGGTCGTCGATGCCGCGAGCTTCGCCGTGAAAAAATACCTCCTCGTCGGCCAGCGTGTCTGGCACATGGATTTTTCCTTCGACGGCAAGACGCTCTATACTGCGAACGGGGTCAGCAACGACATGTCGGTGATCGATGTCGGGGATCTCAAGGTGACGAAATCGGTGCCGGTCGGACACCTGCCCTGGGGCGTGGTTTATGGCCCGTGAGCGTGTCGCGGCAGCGTGCGGCGCGGCAAATGAAGCGCGAGCGGAGGCACCGCCGCTGGTCGTTGAAGGGCTGAGCCATGCCTTCGGCGCCCGCCAGGCACTCAGCGATGTTTCGCTGCGTGTCGGCGCGGGCGATTTCACCGTCCTCCTCGGCCTCAACGGCGCCGGCAAAACCACCTTGTTCGCGTTGATCACACGGCTTTATCACAGCCGCAATGGTGCGATCCGCGTCTTCGGCCACGATCTCCAGAAAGACGCGCAAGCGGCACTCCGGCGCATGGGCGTGGTGTTTCAGCAAGCGACCCTCGATCTCGATCTCACCATCGAGCAGAATTTGTTCTATCACGCGGCCCTGCACGGCATGCCGCATGGCGAGGCACGGAGGCGCATCGGTGAGGAGCTGGCCCGGGTCGGGCTTGACGCACGCCGGCGCGAGCGGGTGCGGCTGCTCTCCGGCGGCCAGCGTCGGCGTGTCGAACTCGCGCGGGCGCTGATCCATAATCCGTCGCTGCTGCTGCTCGACGAACCGACCGTCGGCCTCGACATGGCGAGCCGGCAATTCCTGCTCGATCATGTGCGTGGGCTTTGCGCCAATCAGGGTCTCGGCGTTTTATGGGCGACCCATCTCATCGATGAAGCCGGGCCGGATGCGCGCATCGTCATCCTGCATCAAGGCCGGGTGCGCGCGGCGGGAACGCGGGACGAGATCCTCGCCCGCGCCGGCGAAACCACGCTCAAGGCCGCATTCGACCGGATCATCGCCGATGGCGCCGCCACGGCGGGCGGAAACCCGTCATGACCGCGCCGCAATATGGCCGGTGTCTCGCCGGGATCGTGCGGCGTGAGGCGCTGCGCTGGCTCAACCAGCGCGGGCGCTTCGTCTCCGCCCTGGTGCGACCGCTGGTGTGGCTCGCGATTTTTGCTGCCGGCTTTCATTTCGTGCTCGGGGTCTCGATCATTCCCCCTTACGAAACCTATATCCCGTACGAGGTCTATATCGCGCCCGGACTTCTCGCCATGATCCAGTTGTTCAACGGCATGCAAAGCTCACTCTCGATGGTCTATGATCGCGAAATGGGCAGCATGAAAACGCTGATGATCAGCCCGTTTCCGCGCTGGTTCCTGCTGGTCGCCAAATTGCTCGCCGGCGTCGCGGTGTCGGTGGTGCAAGCCTACATCTTCCTGGCCATCGCCTGGTTCTGGGAGATCGAGCCGCCGATCAGCGGCTATCTCGCGGTGCTGCCCGCCCTCATCCTCGCCGGGCTGATGCTGGGCGCGCTCGGGCTCGTTCTGTCCTCTTTCATTCGGCAGTTGGAAAATTTCGCTGGTGTCATGAATTTCGTGATTTTCCCGATGTTCTTCACCTCTTCCGCGCTCTATCCGCTGTGGCGGGTCGAGGAGGCGAGCCCGATGATCTATTGGCTGTCCGAGATCAACCCCTTCACCCACGCGACCGAATTGATCCGTTTCGCGCTCTATGATCGTTTCAATGCGCTTTCGGCGCTGGTGGTCACCGCCTATCTCGTGGTTTTCGTCGCGCTCGCGGTCTGGGGCTATGATCCCGGACGCGGCCTGATGGCGCGTCGGGCCGGCGCGGAATGAGAGGTTTCCCAATGTTTTATCGCACCAAGCTGATCCTCACCCTGGGCCTCGCACTGACCTTCATGCTCGCCGCCGGAGCACAGGCCGCACCCCCCTCCGACCCCGATTGGCCATGCCAGCAACGCCTGGTGCCCCGTCTCGCTTTCGCCACCTACTGGACCGGCCCGGCGCCGCCCGCCGGGGCGGACTGGCACGCCGATCCGCGCCTTTCGGCACTGAGCGAGGCGATCGCGCCGCGTGACGTCGCAACCGAGGACGGAATTGCAAAGCTGACGGCCTTCGCGCAAACCCTGCCCGAGGCCGAGCGCGCCAAAACGCTGCCGCTCGCCTTCGCCGCTCTCGTCGATCAAACCAACGAAGAGCGCGACACAGTGATCTCGCAGCTCAAGACGCTCGGCGCCCGCCAGCGCTCGCTCGCCAAGCGGATCGAGAGCGACGAAGCCGCATTGCAGGCGGCACCGGCCGATGCCAGCGGCGACGCCGCGGCCGAGCGCGCCGGGATCACCGAGCGCCACGACCTCCTGGTGCGAAGCTATCACGATATCGGCGAGACCATCCGCTATGCCTGCCAGGTGCCGAGCGATCTCGATGCCCGCCTCGGCGCCTATGCCCGCGCTCTGGCAACCCAACTTGGCACGAAGTGACGGCTCGCAATCACAGCCACCAGATTCCGACCAGCAAGGTCAGAACGGTGAGTGGCGCGCCGATGACGAAATAATCCCGAAAACCGACCCTGACCCCCTCCGCCGCGGCGCGCTGGACGACGATCAGATTGGCGACCGAGCCGAGAAGGGTGAAATTTCCGGCCAGCGTCGAGGCCATGGCGACGATCAACCAGGCGTGCTGCGGATCGCCGAGCCTGTCGATGAATGGCCGCAGCACCAGCACCGCTGGCACGTTGCTGACGATGTTCGAGAGCGCCGCAACAACGATGGCGAGCGGCGCGGTGCGGTCGAGATGCCAGGTGCCGGCGATCGCGAGCGCGCGCGGGCCGATGAACGCCGCCTGCAATCCGGCGACGACGATGAATAATCCAGCGAACATCAGCAATAGCGGCCAATCGATCTCGGCATAGAAGCGCCGCGGCTTGAGCCCGCCGGCCAGCAGCATGATCCCACCCGCGACCACCGCCGCCTCCGATGGCGGCACGCCGGCGAAGAGTGCGGCGATGAGGCCGAGCAGGACGATCAGCGTCTTGCCGACCAGCTTCATGACGACGGCGCCGCCCGGCGCATCGGCGCGCAGACGCACGCGGACGAAAAATTCCTTGCGCCAGACAAGGGCGATCAAAAGTACGGTCAACATAAGCCCGATCGCCGCGACCGGCGCCAGTGCGGCGGCGAAAGCGCGATAGGACATCCGCGACAGGCTGCCGATGATCATGTTCTGCGGGTTGCCGGTGATGGTCGCGACACTGCCGATATTGGAGGCGGTGGCGATGGCGATCAGATAAGGTTGCGGCCGGCGCCCGAGGCGGCGCACGACATCGAGCACGATCGGCGTCATGACCAGGCAGATCGTGTCATTGACCATGAACGCCGACAGCACACCGGATACCAGCACCACGACCGCGAGCAGCAGCAACGGGTGATGCGCGCGCGCAACCGCCCAGCCGGCGATCAACCGGAAACCGCCGCCGAGGCGCAAGGAGGCGACGACGATCATCATGCCAAGCAACAGCGCGATGGTATCGAGATCGATCGCGCGAAAGGCGGCCTCGCGGGTCAGCACACCGCAAGACAGCATCAGAGCGGCACCGAGAAACGCCGCCCCGGCGCGGTCGATATGAAAGAACGGCAGGCGTCCGAAGGCCACGACACCGTAGGTCGCGATGAAAATCAGCAGTGCCGCGAGGTGAGGCAGATCCATGATTTCGGCTTAGCATCCGGCGCAGCCGCGCAACAACCGCGCCGCATCACCGAGATCAAAAAAACAAACGGGGTCCGGAGACTGCGCTCCGAACCCCGCGAGACGAAAGAGTCGCGGTAAAACTTTTACTTGATGATGATCTCGACCCGGCGGTTCTGCGGCTCGCGCACGCCGTCGGCGGTCTGCACCAACGGGTGGGTTTCGCCGAAGCCCTGGATGTCGATGACGTTCTTCGGCACCCCATCACTGACCAGCTCGGCGGCGACGTTGTTCGCCCGCTCAACCGAAAGCTTCTGGTTGTATTTCGGCGTGCCGGAGCGATCGGTGTAGCCGTTGACTTCGATCCGCGTGTATTGCACCCGGGTCGATGCCTGCGCCGCCTCGGCAACGATCTGCTTGGCGCGATCGGTCAGGTCGGCCTTGTCCCAATCGAAGAACACGAGATAGGTGCGGGCCGGCGCGGGAGCCGGCGCGGGCGCGGCGACGGGCGCCGGCGCGGGCGGCGGCGGCGGCGGCGCGGCGCCGAAGGCGTAACGCACGCCGACGATGAATTCGTGGTTGAATTCATTGCCGAAATCAAGATTGCCGCGGGCCACCGTCGTGCCGCCGCTGGTCGTCGAGGCATGATAGGCGCCTTGCGGGTCCATCACGGCGAGCATCCGGTATTCGGTGGTGATCGAAAGCCCAGGCACCGAGGCGATCGGGAAGGAGAGACCGAGAATGCCCTGATAGGCGAAGCCACCGACGCTATTGCTGCCGCCCGAAGTCACCGCAGGGTGATTGAGATAGCTCTGGCTGAAGCCGCTCAGATTCATCATCTGGTAGCCAGCGCCGACGCCGACATAGGGATAGACGACATGTTCGTTGAAGCCGAGCAGGCTCGGGTCGATATCGTAGAGGACATTGGCCATCATGCCGTAATTATCCTGCGCGCCCTTGAGCGCCGCCGGATTGCCGGGCCCGGTGCCCATGGATTGCAGCGAGTTGGAGCTGTAATCCCCTTCCAACTCGACCCGGAAGCCCCTGAGGGAACTGTTCAGCGCCCCGAGCCCATAGCCGACATTCACCTCCCCGAGATAGCCGGGGTCGAACGCCGCCATGGCGTTACCGGTGCCGAGCGCGGCAGAGTGATTAACGGTTTCATCTTGGAGCAGGTTGAGCCCGACGCCACCGCCGACATAAAGCCCGTTGACAGGCTGGGCATGCGCCACGAAGGGCAGCGCCAAAACAGATGCAGCCAGAAGTGCAATGCGCAGCTTCATATACCCTCTCCTCGTTTTATTCCCACATCAGCCGCAGGCTAGAAACTTGAAGACTCAGCCGCGCGATCGCGGTCCTAGGTCCAGGCGGTAGATAGCCTCCTCATCCTTGAGTAGGAAGAGCGCAGTGCAGCATTCCCCTCCGCTGTGGCAGGAATGCCACAGACCTTGCGTTTCCTTTTAGTCTTGATACTGCCTGCCTGCGGCTGAAAAATCAATAGAAAACAAATAGATAAAACTTCTCCCCGCATGCCGCGCGGTCGCGCGGTCGCGAGAGCGGGCGCCATGCTGACGAAAATTTGCGTGCAACGGGCTGATTGATACCCGATTTTGGGTCGCCCCCCGCGTTTGCCTCACCCGGCTGGCTGCGACCAGGGCAAGGCATCGCGCCCCGGGGCGTAGCGGAGATTGGTCTGCGCCGGGTTGCGGTTGACGAGCGCGCGCGCATAAAGCGGGTGGCGGAGGCTCCGCACCTCATGCTCGATGGTGAAAAGCGGCTTTCCGGTTTGCGGGTCGAGCAACGTCTCGAACCGGTATTGATGCTGATCGCTCTCCTCGGTGATCAGCCCGCGCTCTTGGAGTTGCCGGTAGGGGCCACCGAAATCATTGATGTATATCTGGACGTGATGGCCATCGAAGGGGTCGGGCGGCGCCTCGGTCTCACGGAACAGCAGCGCCTGGTCGCCGCCAACGCGGACCCGGGCGAAAACGCCCTCCTCATCGCTGCCGCTATCCGCCAGAGCGCCGATGATCTCGCGATAGAAGCGAGCGATTCCGGCGGCGGCGCCCGGTGGCACCATGAATGCGACATAGGGCATGCCGAGCTGGATGGCGCCGAAAGCGGGGCTCGGCGCATGGCAGCGGATTCGGTTGCCCCAGGGCGAAACCGCCTCGATATAGGCCGCCGTCTCATGGACCGCGAATGCGGTGCCGGCGAGATGGCCGGCGACCGCGTCGAGCCGGGCGCGGAGCGCGGCGCGATCGGGCAGCACGAGCCCGGTCACCCCGCGCACCCGCTGCGGCGCGCCGGTCGGAAGATGGAACTGGCTCCGCCCGACATTGACCCACATGTTTTCGATCCCGGTCATCAGATAGGGGTCGCGCGTGAGGCCGAGGCCGGAGATATAGAACACCGTCGCCAGACGCTGATCCGGCACCCGGGTGTTGACGTGTTCGAGATGGACGATATTGCCGAGCGTCTCGGCCGCGCGATCATAGGCCATGGTGTTTCGCACCCTCCCCTCCGGGTTTGCCCCTCCGGTTATACCCGGTGCCGTGAGCCAAGCGCGAGACGCGTACGCGGTCAATCTTTTTTGGTGTTTCGGGTTTTTGCGGCGTTCCGGGCTTTGGGCGCGGATTTTCGCAGCCGCATTCCGCGCACCAGAGCCGCGTGCGAATGCGCCGGCTTCATCCCGGTTTGCGTCTTGATCGGCACTGCCCGATTTTCGTCCGGCGCCGCGAGCGCATGCCAGGCGGCGCGCCGGCGGGCCGCCTGCACGGCGAGCGTTGCGGTCGTCAGATACGCGGCGCGCCCCCCCGCCGCCAGCCGCGCGCAAAGCGCCGGGTCGCGGATCAGGCGGGCGACCGCCTGATACCACGCCTCCTCGCTATTCCCGACCAGCCAGCCGCCCGGACCATCGGCGAGCGAGCCGCGATAGGCGGGAACGTCAGAGGCCAGAACGGCGAGGCCGAGAGCCGCGTAATCAAAGGCCTTGATCGCCGATTTGCCATCATTGAACGGGCTGGCGGCGAGCGGGGCGAGACCGAGATGCCACCCCGGCCGGCCGGCAAGCCAGGCGATAAAGCCGGGATAGCTCTCCCCCCGCCCCGGCGGCGGGGCGATACGGGCGATCCCCGGCGGCAGATCATCACTGGTCATGCCGCAAACCTCGATCTCGACACGCTCGCCGAAATCCTCCTTGAGCCGGGCGAGCGCCCCGGCGACGAGACGAAAATCCGCTTCATGGGTCGTGGTCCCCATCAGCAACAGGCGCAGCGCCCCGCCGGCACGAGCCGAGTGCGGCGCCTGCCAGAGCCGCTCGTCGAGCCCGTTGGCGACCAGTTCCACCCCCCCGCGCCGGGCGCCGGAGCGGGCCCGCAGGATACGATCCCGCAAAACCGGGGTGGAGACCGAGATCTGATCGGCCTCGTCCAACATCCGCGCAACCGCGGCGCGGCGGGGCGCGAGCAGCGCCGCCTCGGGGTGCTCGGGCGGGATCGCGAGCAAATCATCGTCGAGATCATAGACCAGCCGCATGCCGAAGCGTCGGCAATGCGCGCCGAGCGCCGCCGCCATGTCGACATCGGTGATCGCATGGCGCTGGGTTGCGATCACGTCGGCACGGAGACGAAGCGCCTCCTCGGGACTGGCATGGGTCACTGTGATCGCCGCGGCGATCTCCGGATGATCGAGCGGAAGGGCAAGGCGAATATAGGCGCAGGGGCTGAGCACACCGCCGGCGAGACGCTCGGGCACCAAGATGACGGCAAGCTTGCCCGGGCGCCGCAAATCACGCGGCCCGGTATCATGAGGTTCGGCATCATGGGGCGGCTGGGCTTTGAGCGGGGCGATGTAATCGGCTTCGTAAAAATCCGCTTCCAGCCGGCGCCGCGGGCTTTTCGGTGGCTCCTCCATACGCGCGATCTGCTCGCGAAGCGCAGCGAACGCCGCGCGCCACGCCTCGGGCGGCGCATCGGGCGGCACCAGCCAGGTGAGCGGCCGGCCAGCGAGTCGCTCGGGAAACGCGCCGATCCGCGAGGCGACGATCGGCAGACCGCTCGCGATCGCAGCACTCAACGTATAGCTCCAGGTCTCCGGCCACTGCGCCGGAAACCAGAACGCATGCGGGCGGAGACGGGCAATCATTCCCGGCAGATCGGCCTCGGCGTATGCCCCGCTCACGGCGAGGCGCTCGGCCAGCGGCGCGGGGAGCGGCGACTCGGGATAGCCGATCAGGTGCAGATCGATCTCCGTCGCCATCGCCGCCACGAGCCCGGCAACGGCGGGCAGCCCCTTTTGGCTGGCGAGCACGCCGAGCAGGGCGACGCGCAGCGCCCCACTCCTCCGCGCCCCTCTCTTTTGCGGCTCAGCCCGGCGCAGGGGATTGATCCGGAGCGGCCAGTGCGGCACCGTTATGGCTTCATGCGGCGCGAGCATGGCGCGCGCGGCGAGCCCATGGCGTGCAAGACGCGCCAGAGCGTCCTCGCTCGGGCACAGCACCCGGTCGGCTTCGGCGAACAGAAACCGATGCCGCGCCCGCCATTCCAGAATATCGCGCGCGCCGTGCGAGGGACGGGCCGCGATACAGGCATTGCAGGCGGCGGGCCCGGGCTCGCCGCAATACTGTGCATCCAGCCAGGGCAGTAAATTCACCTGCGGACAGATCGCATAATAATCATGGACGGTCACGTCGAAAGGCACGCCGAGGCGGCGCAGCAACGGCGCGAGATCGGCGTCATAAAACCGCATCACGTGATGCACATGCACCCGCCGCAAAGCAAAATTCTTGAGCAGAACAACGAAATCATCGATCCGATCGGCACTCATGGCAAGCTCGGGGTGCCCGGGAAGGCTTGGGATACCAAGCTTGAATCCGCCCGATTCGGGGCACAGCAACAGTACATTCGCGTCGCCATCGAGACGTTCGACAAGCGCCGTGAGATGGCGTTCGATGCCGCCGCCGAGGCCGTGGCTCACCATCAGGATAGTGTATATAATTATATCCGATTGAGTCAACGACCAGCCGAGTTCCGTACAATCTTCCCCAGCTTGAAGCGACCGAACCAAATGCCCCGCGATATCAGTCAAGGATGAAACATCCAGCCGGTCGTGTGCCTATGCCTGATCCCCGGTAACTCTTACTGCGTTCGCGAATTGGCGACTCGAATCATGCCGCCAGCGGCTGGGGCTTGGAAGCGATGCCATAACGCCAGCGCGGGAGTGCCGGGTCGGCGTTGCACATCTCGATATAGCGGCGGATCCGCGCGACCAACTTCGCCTTGCTGGCGGCGCGAATGCGCCGCAGGACGGATCGGGCCACCTTCGAGAAGAAGGTCTCAACAGGTGTTGATTTGCGCTGAGATCTGACCCGGGAGAGGCGGAAATTTTCATTGAGAAGTGACCCATGTTTTGACCCTTCCCCTGGCTTTTGGACCGGGGGATCGAGGAGTGATCGACATGGCGTTATTGAGCGTAATCCGTCGCTGGCATTTCCGGCAGCACATCCCGATCCGCGAGATTGAACGGCGAACGGGCTTGTCGCGGAACACGATCCGCAAATATCTGCGTGCGGACAGTATAGAGCCCAAGTTCAAGATTTCTGACCGGCCGAGCAAATTGGACCCGTTTGCCGACAAGCTGGCGACCTGGCTGCTCCAGGAGGCCGGCAAGCCGCGCAAGCAGAAGCGCACGACGAAGCGGTTGCATGCTGATCTGACTGCCTTGGGCTATGAAGGTTCGTATGCCCGGGTCGCCGCGTTTGTCCGGCGCTGGAAGGCTGAGCGGCAATGGGAACAGCAAACCAGTGGCCGCGGGACGTTCGTGCCGCTGGTTTTTGCGGCCGGCGAGGCGTTCCAGTTCGACTGGAGCGAGGACTGGGCGGTGATCGCTGGCGAACGGACCAAGCTGCAGGTCGCCCATACGAAGCTGTCGCATAGCCGGGCATTCATCGTCCGGGCCTACC
>JAJZBM010000016.1 GCA_021798915.1 Pseudomonadota bacterium | reverse complement strand
GCTTGATCATCTCCTCGGCGACCTCGAAATCGGCGATCACGCCGTCGCGCAAGGGCCGGATCGCGGAGATGTTGCCGGGCGTGCGGCCGAGCATGTGCTTGGCCTCCTCGCCGACCGCGAGCACCTGTTTCTTGCCGCGGACATCGGCGATGGCGACGACGCTCGGCTCATCGAGCACGATGCCCCGGCCTTTGACGTAGACGAGGGTGTTGGCGGTGCCGAGATCGATCGCCATGTCGGCCGACATGAAGCCGAGCAGCCGGGAAAACATCGTATGCAAACTCCTGTCAGCCGCGTATCGGGGCTGCGGAGGGTTAGCCGGCCCTGCGGCGGCAAACAAGGGCGTTCACGAGCGCGCCGGCATGGCTTGCCGAAATCCCCCCATGCCGGCAGAACGACACTCTGACCGAGAGGGAATAAGGAAGCATGAACGACGCCGAACGCCTCCGCCGCGCCGCGCGCGCCGCCCTCGCCTTCGCCGCGATCCTCCTCCTCGCCGCCTGCGGCGGTGGTTGGACCGATTACGAAGGCGGCTATGACAGCGGCACCTTCGGCGATGACGGCTATGAGGAAGGCGGCCCCGGCTATTACGGCATGGGCATGCCCGGCGGCGCCTACGAGGGCGGCGGCGTCGGCTGGGGCGGCTTCAATTACGACGAGTAGGGGGGCGTCGGGGCTGCATAAACACCGCGCCAGCCGCCATTATAACGTATGCCCGAAGCGGCTGGCCTTGGTCGCCAGATAAGAATCATTGACCCCGTTCGGCGCGATCACCAGTGCCTCGCGTCCGACGATATCGATGCCGTAGGCGGCCAGGGCCTCGACCTTGGCCGGGTTGTTGGTGAGGAGGCGGAGGCGGGGGATGCCGAGCTCGCCGAGCATGGTCGCAGCGATCAGGAAGCGGCGCTCATCGGCGCCCCAGCCGAGCGCCCGGTTGGCGTCCAGCGTGTCGAGGCCGCGATCCTGCAACGCATAGGCGCGGAGCTTATTGACGAGGCCGATTCCGCGCCCCTCCTGCGCGAGGTAGAGCACCGCGCCGGCGCCGTCTTCGGCGATGCGGCGGATGGCGAGGCGTAATTGCGGGCCGCAATCGCATCGGAGACTGCCCAAGAGATCGCCGGTGAAACACTCCGAATGGAGGCGCACCAGCGGCGCTGCGGCCCGCTCCGGCGCGCCGATGACGATGGCGAGATGCTCGATCCCGGCATCCGGGGCACGAAACGCGACGACCCGGGCATCCGCCGCGTCAGCCAGCGGCACCGCCGTCTCGGCGACGCGGCGCAGATTGGCGGCCTCGATATCGGCGCCGGCGAGCACGTCCTCGATGGCGATACTCAGCAGACCGAGTGCGCCCGCCCGCGCCGCCGCGTCTGCCCGCGCTGGTGCTGCGACCATCGCCGGCAAGAGCCGCGCGAGCTTGGCGAGCGTGAGCGCGCCGGCCGCTTCCTCGGGTGCGGGGTCGAGCAGGGCCGGCGCCGCCCCGGCCGGCAGGAGATGCGCGGCGAGCGTCGGGTCGGCGAGATGGCGCAAGATTTCCGGGTCGAGCAGCGCCGGGTCGAGCCCGAGTGCGACCGCCGCCTGATCCTGGCGCAGCGCGCGCCCGAGCAATGCCGCCGCGCGGGCCGGGGCGAGCAGGAGCAGCGGCGCCGCCTCGGCCAGCGCCGCGATCTCGCCGAGGCTGCGCGTGGTCAGCGTCTCGGCCGGGCAGATCACGAAATCTTGTCGCGCCGTGAGCAGGACCGGCACCCCCCGCCGGGCATCGCCGATCGCCCGGTGCAGCGCCCGGAGACGCAGGGTTTCGGTGTCCGGAAATGGCGGAAATCCGCGGTTTCGTGCCGCCGCTGCCTTGGCTTCGGGGGCGTGGGGATCGGGGTCGGGAGCGCTCGGCACAGGGGTTTCGCCTCGGTTGACCGCGGGCGGACATCGTTCCACACCAGCATCGCGTGCGGCCGGCGCCCATCCGCCCTTTCTCGCCCGAAAATGGGCGCGGCGGCGCGGCGGCGCAAGATGGCCCCCCGATGGTACCAGAGCGAGCGAGGTTTCCATGTCCGGCGAACGACCGATCCTGATCATTGACGACGACAATGCACTCCGCGAAACCCTCGCCGAGCAGCTCACGGTGGATGGCGCCTTTGCGGTCACCGAGGCGGCGAGCCTCACCGAGGCGCGGAGCCGGCTCGCGGAAGCGGATGCGCGGTTCGACGCGATCATCCTCGATGTCAGCCTGCCCGATGGCGACGGCCGCGATTTCTGTGCCAAACTGCGCAAGAGCGGCGTCAAGGTGCCGGTGATCATGCTCACCGCCGCCGATGAGGAGGCCGATGTGGTGCGCGGGCTCGAAGCCGGCGCCAACGATTATGTCGCCAAACCCTTCCGCCTCGCCGAATTGCTGGCGCGGCTCCGCGTCCAGCTCCGCATCTTCGAAAACAGTGAGGACGCGGTGTTCGCGATCGGCCCCTACACCTTCCGCCCGGCGGTGAAGCTGCTCCAGGAGCCGACCCGGAACCGCCGTATCAGGCTCACCGAAAAAGAGGCGGCGATCCTGAAATTCCTCTACCGCGCCAACCCGAAGCCGGTGCCGCGGCAGATCCTGTTGAACGAGGTCTGGGGCTACAACGCCTCCGTCACCACCCACACCCTCGAGACCCACATCTATCGCCTGCGCCAGAAGATCGAGACCGACCCGACCCGCGCGACCCTCCTGGTTACCGAGGGCGGCGGCTACCGGCTCGATCTGCCGCCGGCGTAGCGCTTTTTCGCTTTCCCTTGCCCCGTGTTCCGGCCTAGCCTTCCCCGATCCGTCAGCGCCCGGCCGAGATCGGGGAGAGCAAAAAGGGAGATACGGCAATGGAATTCGGCTATTTCACCATGCCCTCGCACCCACCGGAACGCGGGCTGAAGGCCGGGCATGACTGGGATTTGCAGACGCTGCGCTGGGCCGATCAGCTCGGCCTGAGCGAAGCCTGGATCGGCGAGCACCATACCGCGCCGTGGGAGCCGCACCCGGCGCCCGATCTCCTCATCGCCCAGGCCCTCTTGCAAACCGAGCGCATTCGCCTCGGCCCCGGCGGATTCCTTCTCCCCTATCACCACCCGGCCGAACTCGCCCATCGTATCGCCATGCTCGATCATCTGTCCGGCGGGCGGCTCAATTTCGGCGTCGCGGCGAGTGGCCTGCCGAGCGACTGGGCGATGTTTCATGTCGATGGCATGTCCGGCGTCAATCGTGACATGACGCGGGAAGCGCTCGAAATCATCCTGAAACTCTGGAACGAGCCAGGACCTTTTGATTTTGAGGGAAAGTTCTGGAAAGTATCGCAGCCAGATACGATGTTCGGCCTCCTCCGCCCGCATATCCGCCCGCTCCAGGCGCCGCATCCGCCGATCGGTGTCGCCGGGCTCTCGAAGAACTCGGACACCCTGAAACTCGCCGGCGAGCGCGGCTTCCTGCCGATGAGCCTCAATCTCAACCCGGCCTATGTCGCGAGCCATTGGCAGGCGGTGGAGATCGGCGCGGCCCGCACCGGGCGGACACCCGATCGCGCCGATTGGCGCCTGGTGCGCGAAATCTTCGTCGCCGAAACCGACGAGGCGGCGTGGCGGCTCTCGGTCGGGGGGATGATGGGGCGGATGATGCGGGAATATTTCCTGCCGCTGCTCGGCAATTTCGGCTTTCTCGAATACCTCAAACACGCCCCGGACGTGCCCGACGGGGATGTGACGGTCGAATATTGCGCCCGCCATAACTGGATCATCGGCTCGCCGGCGACCGTCGTCGAGAAGATCGAGCGCATCCACCACGAACTCGGCGGTTTCGGCTCGCTCCTGGTGTTCGGCTTCGACTATAGCGACAACCCCGGCGCCTGGCACAGCTCGCTCGGCCTCCTGATGACGGAGGTGCTGCCGCGGCTCCGCCATCTGACCCCGAAGCCGGCCCTGGCGGCGGCGAAGTAGGAGAACGCTCAGGTCTCGACGCCGACCGCGAGGAAGCGCTGGCGGGCGGCGTCATCGGCGGCGAGGGCGGCGAGGCTGCCCGCCCACACCGCCGCGCCTTTCTCGATCACCACCGCGCGATCGCCGAGGCGCTCGGCGAAATGCAGGTTCTGCTCGGCGAGCACGATCCCGACCCCTTCCGCCTTCAGCGCGAGAATGGCCTCCGCCATCTGCTCGACGATCAGCGGCGAAAGCCCCTCGCTCGGCTCATCGAGCAGGACCAGGCGCGGATTGCCCATCAGCGTCCGCGCGATGGCGAGCATCTGCTGCTCGCCGCCGCTCATCTGCCCGGCGGCGCGGTCGCGCGCTGCGGCGAGATTGGGAAACAGCGCGTAAAGCCGCGCCGGGGTCCAGGGCGCGAGGCCGGGACGCGGCGCCTGGCGGCCGATATCGAGGTTTTCGGCGACCGTGAGCCCGGCGAAGACTCGCCGCTCCTCGGGCACATAGCCGAGGCCGAGGCGGGCGATCCGGTGCGGCTCGGCGCCGGTGATGTCGGCGCCGGCGAAGGTGACCCGCCCTTGCGCCGGGCGCACGAGGCCGATCAGCGATTTCATCGTCGTGCTCTTGCCGGCGCCGTTCCGCCCCAGCAGCACCACCACCTCGCCGGCGGCGCAGGTGAAGCCGATTCCGTGCAGAATCTGCGCCCGGCCGTAGAAACTGGCCAGATCCGCGACCGTGAGCAGCGCCGCCGCCGTCATCCCTCAATGCCCGCCACTGTCAATGCCCGCCACTGGTGGCCCCCGAGCCGAGATAGACCGCGCGCACCTCCGGGTTGGCGCGGATCTCGGCGCCGCTCCCCGCGGCGATCAGCCGGCCGCGATCGAGCACCAGGATGCGGTCGGCAACCCCGAACACCACGTCCATGTCATGCTCGGTGAACAGAACCGCGATGGCGCGCTCGCTGGCGAGGCGACGGGTGAGCGCCATCAGCCCGCCGCGCTCGGCCGGCGCCATCCCGGCGGTGGGTTCGTCCATCAGCAGGAGACGCGGCGCGTTCGCGAGCGCGATCGCGAGTTCGAGGCGCTTCAAATCGCCATAGGCGAGTTCGCCGGCGGCGCGCTCGGCCTGATCCTGCATGCCGACAGGCGCCAGCAGGGCGTCGGCTTCGGCGGCGAAATAATGCCGCGCTGGGCGCAGGAAGCGCCAGACCCGGCGATGATGCGAGATCAGCGCCATTTGCACGTTCTCGCGCACCGTCATCGAGGCGAAGGTCGCGGTGATCTGAAACGTCCGCCCGACGCCGCGCCGCCAGATCGCGCGCGAAGAAAGCCCGGTAACCGATTCTCCATTCAGATAAACCGCACCGCGATCGGGGCGGATCTGGCCGCTCAGGATGTTGAAACAGGTCGATTTGCCGGCGCCGTTGGGGCCGATCAGGGCCAGCATCTCGCCGCGCGCCACAGCGAAGCTCACCTCCGCGACCGCCGCCACGCCGCCGAACGCCTTGGCGAGGCCCGCGACCGCGAGCACCGGTGCCTCTGGTCCCCCCCGGGTCATGATCGCCTCATGCCGGCGTCATGCCGGGCGGCGCCTTTGCCAGAGTTTCAGCGCCCCGCCGGCGATGCCCTCCGGTGCGGCGAGCACGAGCACGATGATCGCCGCCCCGAGCGCCAGCCGCCACAGGCTTGTCGCACTCAGCAGCACGTCATAGAGCCCGGTATAGGCGAGGGCGCCGAGGATTGGCCCGCTCATCGTCGCAACGCCACCGAGGAGGACCATGAGCAGCGCGTCGACCGAGTGGCCGAGGCTGATATAGGTCGGGAAAACGCTGCCTTTGGCATAGGCGTAGAGCCCGCCGGCGAGCCCGGCGGCGGCGGCGGAGAGCGCGAAAGCGGTGAGCTGGATGGCGGTCACGGGCAGGCCGATCGCCTCGGCCCGCACCCGCGAATCACGCCCCCCGCGCAACGTATAGCCGAACGGCGCGGCGAGGACGGCGCGCAAGCCGAGCGTGCCGGCAACCGCGAGGGTGAGCGCGAGCCAGTAGAACCCGCGTGGTCCGGCGACCAGGCGCGCCGGCCAGACGCCGAGGATGCCGTTATCGCCGCCGGTGAGATCGACCCATTGAAATGCGATCGCCCAGGTGATCTGCGCGAAAGCCAGGGTCAGCATGGCGAGATAGACGCCCGAAAGCCGGACGACGAAGGCGCCGAACAGCGCCGCGATCAGCCCGGCGGCGAGCGGGGCGAGCAACAGCCCGACCGGCATCGGGGCGGCGAGCAGATGGACCGCGAAGGCGCTGGCATAGGCGCCGATGCCGAACCAGGCGGCATGGCCGAAACTCACCATGCCGCCCGGCCCCATCATGAAATGGAGGCTGGCCGCGAACAGCATGGCGATCAGCATCTCGGTTCCGACGGCGAGCGCGTAGGGGCCGAGCAGCAGCGGCGCCAGTGCGGCGAGGATGAGGGCGGCAAGGCCGAGCCAGCGCAGCACGTGCGGCGCCGGCCGCACCAGCGCCCGTACCTCGCCAAGGACGCCGCCCCGTCCCGGCGGCCGGCCGAGCAGGCCGTTCGGGCGCAGCACCAGCACCACCGCCATCACCACGAATACCAGCGCGAGCGTCGCGCGTGGCACCAGCATGATGCCGAACGCCTGCAACAGCCCGATCAGCAGGCTCGCCGCCGCCGCGCCCGGCAGGCTGCCGAGGCCGCCGACCACGACGACGACGAAGGCATCCGTCACCGTCGTCAGATCCATCCCGAGATTGGCCGAGGCATCGGGCAGCATGAGCACGCCGCCGAGCCCGGCGAGTGCCGCGCCGAGCGCGAACACCGAGGTGAACAACAGCCGCTGATCGACGCCGAGCGCCGCCACCATTTCGCGATCCTCGGTCGCAGCGCGCACCAGCCGCCCCCAGCGGGTGCGCGTGAACACCAGCCAAAGCAGGAGAAAGACCAGCGGGAACAGCGCGATGACGATGAGATCGAAACGCGGGAAGCGCGCCCCGCCGAGGCGGACGAAAGCGCGCAGCCAAGGCGGCCGGCGAAGCGCGAGATCCTCGACCCCCCACAGCCATTGCACGATGTCTTGCGTCATCAGCACGACGCCGAAGGTCGCGAGAAGCTGGAATAGTTCCGGCGCGCGATAGACCCGGCGCAACAGGCCGATCTCCAGCCCGGCGCCGATCACCGCGAGAAGAACCATCGTCGCCAACGTGCCGAGCGCGAACCCGAGCGGGGTCGGCGGCAGGCGCGAGATCAGGCTCCAGCCGCAATAGGCGCCGAGCATGGTGAGGCTGCCATGGGCGAAATTCACCACCCGGGTCACGCCGAAAATCACCGTGAGCCCGGAGGCGACGAAAAACAGCCCCGCTGCATCGGCGAGCCCGGTCAGCAGCGAGAGAAGGAGCTGGCCGCCCCCCACCATCGTCAGCCGGCGCCGGGGCGGAGTTTGCGCACCGCCTCGTCCGGCGGCATGACCGAGGCGCCATCGACATAGCGCCAATCGACCATCACCCCCTTGCCGTCCTTGAGCGCGGTCTTGCCGAGGAAGGTGCCGAGCGTCGATTGGTGGTCGAGGGGGCGGAACAGCGCCGGGCCGAATGGCGTCTCGAACGCAGCACCGGCAAAGCCGCTGGCGAGTTGGTCCGGCGTCATCCCGCCGGCGCGGCCGATCCCCGCGGCGATGGCGTGGATCAGCGAATAGCCGACCACCGAGCCCATGCGCGGATAATCGTTGAATTTCTTCTGATACGCAGCGCGGAACGCGGCATGCGCCGGGGTATCGAGGCTCGCCCAGGGATAGCCGGTGACGATCCAGCCGGACGGCGTTTCATCGCCGAGCGGGTCGAGATATTCCGGCTCGCCGGTGAGCAGGGAGACCACCGAGCGCCCCTCGAACAGGCCGCGGGTATTGCCCTGGCGGACGAAATTGGTGAGATCGGGGCCGAAAGTGACGTTGTAGATCGCCTCCGGCTTGGCACTCGCCAGCGCCTCGGCGACCGCGCCGGCATCGATATGGCCGAGCGCCGGCCATTGCGCGGCGACGAATTCGACATCCGGACGGCGGGCCTTCAGAAGCTCGGAGAACCATTTCACCGCCGATTGGCCGTATTCGTAATTGGGCGCGACGCTGACCCAGCGCTTGGCCGGCAGTTTCACCGCTTCCTCGACCAGGATCGCCGCCTGGACATAGGTCGAGGGGCGGAGACGATAGCAGAATTTCTGCCCGTTCTGCCACACCAGGGCATCGGTCAGCGGCTCGCCGGCGATGTAGATCACCTGCTTCTGGGCCGAGAAATCCGAAAGTGCCAGGCCAACATTGGAGAGGAATCCGCCGGCGAGGAGATCGACCTTGTCGCTCTCGATCAATTCGCCGGCGAGGCGGACGGCGTCCTGCGGCTTGCCGGCGTCATCGCGCGAGATCACCTCGAGCTTCCGCCCTCCGACCCCGCCGGCGGCGTTGACGTGTTCGAGGGCCAATTGCCAGCCATTGCGATAGGGGAGGGTGAAGGCCGGGATGGCGCTGTAGGAATTGATCTCGCCGATGCGGATCGGCGCATTCGTATCGGCGCGGGCGAGCCTCGGTGCGGCGAGCGCCGCGGTGCCGGCGGCGAGCAGGGCGCGCCGCGAGAGGGAGATTTTGTTCATCGCAATCCGTCCTTGCCTTCGATCTCGTTGACCTGAAGCCCGCCGATGCGCGCCAGCGGCCGGCCACTATCCGTCACTACCACGACGACGACGATTTCATCGCGCCGCGGCGCGTCGGGGACGCGCACCTCCATCGCGTCGAAATGGCTGCGCACGAAGGCCGCGTCCTTGTGGCCGAGCGGCACATCGATCGCGGTGCCCATGCCGCCACGCTTTTTCGCCGAAGGCACCAGCGCCGCGCCTTTTGCCACCGCCCGGCGCAGCGGCGCGCCGAGTTTGGGGTGGAGGATGGCGGCGGCGTGTTCGAGTTCGCCGTCTTCCCCGACGATCGCCGCCTTGCCGTAGCTCTCGGCCGCCTCCGGCGCGATGCCGAGGGCGCGGACGGCGCGCTCGCCGAGCAAGCCGCCGAGCATCTCGCCGGCGGCGATCAAGTCGCCGAGATCGGCGGCATGGCGCCCGGCGAAGGGATTGGCGATCACCGCGACCGCGGCGGCCTTGCGGGTCGGCGGCGTGATGGCTTGATCGGCCTCGCGATGCGTCTCCTCGACGATGGTCAAGAGTTTGCGGATCATGCGACCTCCAGGAAGGGAATGGCCTCGGCGCGGGCGGGCGGGATGGTTGCGATCATGCCGCGGAGCGCGAGCACCGCGCCCGCGATCAGCCCGGCGCGGCGGAGAGCATCGGCGAAGCGCCGCCCGGCGTCCAGCGCCGCCGCGATCTCCGCCGGCGTAAGATCGCCGAGCGCCGTGGTGACGAGGCGGGCGCCGAGATCGCTCGCGGCATCGATCTCGCAGGCCGGGCGGCGGCGGATGGCGGGATGGCCGGGGAGATCGACCGCGTTTGCGATCATCGTCGCCGCCGCGTCCGCGGCCGCGCCATCGCGCGCCAGCACGCTGACCGCATCGGCGATGCCGAGGGAGAAGCTTTTGCCGCCCGTGCCCTTGCTTGCCCGCCCCGAGGTCGCAAGGCCGCGCGCCGCGAGGCCGGCATCGAGCAGAAACACACCATCGAGCGCCGGCGCCGCGAGATCGGCGACCAACCCGGCGCGCAAGCGCTCGCCGGGCGCGAGATAAAAGGCGATATCGCCGCCATTATTGACGAAAGCGCGCCGAAGATCGCGCCCCTCGGTCATCGCCGCGAGCAGCGCATCGGCGACCGCGCCGGCGACTGCTGCCATCGGGGTGATGAAGCGCGCGGCGAAGGGGGCGCAGGCGGCGTGCATCGCCCGCGCGATCGCGCCCTTGGGCTGTGGGCTCGGCAGCTTCGCGCGGAGATGCGCCAATTCGGCGCAGAGAGCGGGAAGAATGGCCGGGAACGCCGCTTGCGCCTGGTCATAGGCGCGGGCGACTTCATCGGCGTCCCCATCCGCGCGGCACAGGCAATCGATCGGCCCGTGCTGCAAATGCAGCCTACCATCCGCCAGCAGCACCGCGTGATGACTCACGGCCAGGGCCACCCGACGCCGGCCGGCGGCGCGATCAGGCGTGGCCGCGCCGTCTCCAGAATGTCGGCAAGCGGGCGAATGCGCCCCATATGGCCGCCGATCGCGGCATAGAGCGCGCGCGGCAGGGTGAATTCGATCGGCGCCACCAGCGCCGGGGTCGGCACCGCACCGAACGCGCCGGCGGGGAGGCGGGTGACATCGACCATGTAGGTGATACCGCCACCCGGCCATAGCATCACCGGCGCGCCGCCGGCGGTGACGCGGGTTTCGCCGCGATGGATGCTTTCCGTGAGCCGCACCGGGTTCTCCGTCGCGCCGGCACGAAGGCTGCCGCCGGCGCCGGCCATGAACAATACCGAGCACAGCGCCGGCTCACAGTTTTCGCCGATCCGGGCAACGATTTTGGCGACCGCTTCCGGCATCGGCGCGCTCTCGGGGACTAGCGCCTCGCTGAGTACGAACCATGCCGCGTGCTCGCCGGTGGTGGAAACCATGAGGAGGCGAAGGCCGGGCCAGGCGAGGCGCGGGTCGATGCGTTCGATGATCGCGAGTGGATCGACGATATCGGTGCCACCCCAGGCGAGGCCGGGGGAGGCGACCTGGAAATACCGCCCCGGCGTCGAACGTCGGCCGCGCACCCGGATGCCGGCCGGGCGCATGCCGAGGAAGCGCCCCGCCTGATGCTCGGTCAAAACCCCGGTGATGTGATCATCGACGACGATCACCTCGTCGGCGAGACCCTGCCATTGCTGGGCGAAAATGCCGATCGTCGCCGAGCCGCAACCGACCCGCATCCGCTGCTCGCGCACCCCGTCGATGATCGGTGCCTGTCCAGCCTTAACGGTGAGCGCCGCGCCGCCATCGATGGTGAGATCCCGCGCTTCGCCATTGGCCAGCGCGAGCACGGTTTCGCACGTCACCACCCCTTCGCGTTTCGAGCCCCCGGTCAGATGCCGCACCCCGCCGAGCGAGAGCATCTGGCTGCCATATTCGGCGGTGGTGACATGGCCGATCACCTCGCCCTCGGCCCGCACCGGGGCGCATTCGGTGCCGAGATGGCGGTCGGTGTCGATTTTCACCTTGAGCCCGCAATAGGAGAAAATCCCCTCGCTCACCACCGTCACGGTATCGACGCCGTCGATCTCGGCGCCGACGATGAAGGGCGCCGGCTTGTAGTCGGGATAGGTGGTGCCGGCGCCGATGGCGGTGACGAAAACCTCACGTGCCGCGAGCGGGCCGTCGCTCGCATCGGCGCCGAGAAAACGCACGCGCTCGGGATTGCGGGCGAGAACCGTGAGCGGGTCGAGGCGCGCAAGCCGCCCCGCGACATTGCCGTAGCGATCGCAGGCGCCGGTCTGGCCCAGACGGATGCGGCAGAGCACCGGGCAGGCATCACAGGTGACGATGGCGGGATCACTCTTGCCCGCCGCGGCGAGCGCTGTGGCTTTCGGCGCATCGGTGCTGGCGTGGGTGTGCGGGGTCATCGCGCGGTCTTCGATGTGTTGGCGTGCAGCAGCGCCAGCAAACGGTCCGGGGTGCAGGGCGCCGTGGTCGGGCGCACGCCGGTTGCATCGGCGATGGCGTTGAAGATCGCCGGCGCGGTCGCAACCAGCGCCGGCTCGCCCACCCCCTTGGCGCCGAACGGGCCGAGCGGGTCGGCCTCCTCGATCAGGATCACCTCGATCGGCGGCACGTCGCCGACCGTCGGGATCAGATAGTCATGCAGGTTTTCGGTCCGCCCGGGCACGTATTCCTCCATCAGCGCGAGGCCGAGCCCCTGGGCGATGCCACCATGGATCTGGCCCTCGACCAGAGTTGGGTTGATCGCGCGGCCGACCTCGTGGGCGGCGACGATGCGTTCGACGCGCGTCGTGCCGAGCGCGGTATCGACCGCGACGGCGGCGATCTGGGCGGCGAAGGCATAGCTCGCGTAAGGCACGCCCTGGCCGTCGTCATCGAGCGCCGTGGTCGGCGGGTCGAACCGGCCCTCGCCACGCAGCACCAGCCCCTCCGCATCCGCGACCATGGCGGCCGGCGTGAGCCGGGTTTCGATGCCGTCATGGGCGATGACGATGGCGCCGTCGCGAAAGGTGAGCCCGGCCTCCGGCGCCGCATTGGCTTCGCGCAGGATCGCCGCGCGGAGCGCTTCGGCGGCGAGCCGCGCGGCATTGCCGCTGACGAAGGTCTGACGCGAGGCGCTGGTCTTGCCGGCGTCGCGCGTCAGATCGGTATCGCCGGTGACGAGATCGATCGCGGCGGCCGGCACCCCGAGCGCCTCGGCGGCGATCTGGCGGAGGATGGTATTCGACCCCTGGCCGATATCGACGGCGCCGGAAAACAGCGTGACGCGCCCCGCCGGCGTGACGCCGATCACCATTTCGGAGGGGTTGGACATGCCGGTATTGCCGATCCCGTACCACATGCAGGCGATACCGACGCCGAACCGCTCCGGCCCGCCGGACGCTTCATTGCGGCGCGCGGCGTCGTCGCGAAGCGCCCGCCAGCGTGGCCGCAGCGCTTCGAGACAGGCGACCAGCGCTGCGCCGGCGCCGAGCACCTGTCCGGTCGCCGTCCGATCGCCGGGGCGGAGCGCGTTTTCGCGGCGGAAGTCGAGCCGGTCGGCGCCGAGCGCATCGGCGAGCTGGTCCATCAGCGCTTCCGTCGCCAGCGCCGCTTGCGGCACGCCGAAGCCACGGAAGGCGCCGGCCGGCGGGTCGTTGGTGTAGAGCGCCGTCGCGTGCGCTGCGACATGCGGCACGCGATAGGGGCCCATGGCGTGGACCGGAACGCGCCCGGCGACCGTCGGCCCCCAGCTCGCATAGGCGCCGGTGTTGAAATCACCATCGAAGCGAAAGGCGGTGAGCCGCCCTTGCGCGTCCGCTGCCGCTTCGGCCTGGATGCGGGCGGGATGGCGCTTGGTGGTCGCGGCCATGCTTTCCGGCCGCGTATAGATCTGGCGCACCGGCTGGCCGGTAAGCCAGGCGGCAACGCACAGCAAAGGTTGCAGCGAAAGATCGAGCTTGCCGCCGAACCCGCCGCCGACCGCGCTCGGGATGACGCGGACCTGATCGGGGCGGAGGCCGAGGATGCCGGCCAGTTCGTCGCGATCCATATACGGTGTCTGGGTGCAGGCGAAAATCTCGACACGGTCGCCGACCCGCCGCGCATAGCCGGCCTCGGGCTCGATATAGGCGTGTTCGACGAAGCTGGTGGTGATCGCGATCGCCGCGCGGGCCGCGCCCGCCGCGAGGCCTTGCGCGACATCGCCGGCGACGACGCGGCCACGGCAGAGGACATTGCCCGGGGCGTGGGGATGCAGTTGCGACGCCTCTGGCGTTGCCGCATCGGCGAAGGTGACCGGGGGCAGGGGTTCCCAGTGGAGCGGGAGGTCGCGCTCGGCGATCTCGGCGAGGGTCTCGGCATCGCCGAGCAAAGCCAGCACTGCCTCGCCGCGATAGCGGACATAGCCCTCGGCGAGCACCGGCTGGTCCTTGCCGGTCGGGTAGATGCCGAAGAGATTGCGCGGGATGTCGGCGGCGGTGAGGACGCGGACGAGCCCGGGATGTGCCGCCATCAGCGCCGCCGTCGCACCGAGCGTGAAACGGGCATGCGGGTAGGGGCTGCGGATCACACGCAGCGAGAGGAACGGCGCCGGCGGCCGGCGATCGGCGCCGAAGGCTTCGCTGCCGGTGATTTTCGCCGCGCCGTCGCTTTTCTCGGCCCGTGCCCCGACGCCGTCCGCATCGGCAAGCGCTGGCGCGGCGGCGTTGCCCCCGGCGGCGTCCAACACTGCCTCGACGATCTTGCGATAGCCGGTGCAGCGGCAGAGAACGCCGCCGAGCGCGTCCTTGACCGCTGCCTCATCGGGGTGCGGCTGATGGGCGAGAAGATCGGCCGCGGCCATCAGCATCCCCGGCGTGCAGATGCCGCATTGCGCGGCGCCGTGGCGCAGAAACGCCGCCTGCAAGGCGGAAAGCCGCCCATCCTCGGCGAGCCCCTCGACCGTCACCACCGCGCGCCCGGCGATCTGCCCGGCCGGGATCAGGCAGGCGCAGACTTGGCATCCATCGAGCAGCACCGTGCAGGCGCCGCAATCGCCGGCGTTGCAGCCGATCTTGGTTCCGGTCAAATGCAGATGATCGCGCAGCAGATCGGCAAGGCGCAGCATCGGATCGACGAGGGTCGCGACCGCGCGACCGTTGAGGGTGAAGCGGAGACGGGTGGCGGAGAAATCCTTCATGATGGGCGTCCCTCCGGCGCACCGAGATTTGCCACCGCCCGGCGCAGCAAGGTGAGCGCGGCGGCGTGGCGATAGGCGGCGCTGGCGCGCACGTCGTCGATCGGGTGCAAGGGAGCGAGATGCTCGGCGGTGACCAGAGCGGGGTCGGGGTGCCGCCCGAGGAGGGCCGCTTCCAACGCCGGCAGCCGCAAGGCGCGGCTCGCGCAGGCGCCGACGGCGGCGCGCAAAGCCGCGATCCGCCCATCGGGCAGATATTCGGCGGCGAGCGCCACCATGACGATCGAAATCACCAGATAGGCGCGGGCGCCGAGTTTTTCGAACACGCTCCGCGCCGGGCGGGCCGGGCGCGGGATATGCAGGCCGAGCACGAGTTCGTCCGGCGCGCGCGCGGTGCGGCGATTGCCGAGCACGAATTCGGCGACCGGGAGGCGCCGCCGCGCGCCGAGGCGGGCTAGCTCGACCTCGGCATCGAGGGCGAGGAGCGGCGGAATCCCGTCCGCCGCCGGGCTCGCATTGCAGAGATTGCCGACCACCGTCGCCGCGTTCTGCACCTGCTGGCCGCCGATTTCGCGTGATGCCGCGACCAGGGCGCCAGCGAAGGCGGGCAGACCGGCAGCATGGACCGCGGCCCAGGTGGCCCGCGCCGGGATCCAGATCCCCTCCGCGTCGATGCGGATGGCGGTGAGTTCGGCAAGACCGCTGATGTCGAGAATGTCTTCCGCCGGGGTCGCGAGCACCCGTGCCGGGAAATGATCGGTCGCGCCGGATAGAACGGTATAGCGCCCGGCGGCGAGCGCCGAGAGCGCATCGGACAAGGTCTCGGGGCGCAGATAGAGGCCCATGGTGCCGGCTCCGATTGTTCGTATGCTTACGATCCCGCAGCGCGGCACGCTTGTCAACGCCCGCTCGAGCCCTCCGGGCACCTTTGGGCGTTAACGGTTGGCGGTCGGCGGCGGCAGGTGCATCAGCATGAGGGCCCGGCGCAGGCGGATGATGCCGCCCCGGATCTGGCCGGCACGGCACATCTGCCGGCCCCGCTCGACGAGGGTATCGACCTCGGCGGCGAGCGCGGCCGGGGTTTTCTGCGCCTCGGCGCTGGCCTGGCCGTAGAGCTGATTGCAGTAATCCGGGGTATCGGAGATGACGCGGGTCGCATCCTCGACCGGCAGCAGGCTGAGCACGAGAATGGCGATCAGCACCAGGGCGCCGCCGGAGGTGAGGACGAATGAACGCATACGATACGGCTTGCGCCCATTCGTCTCACCCGGCGGTGTGCGGCGGATGAACACCGGGTCAGACATCGACGGCGCGCCGGGCGGGCAGGGTGAGGATGGCGCGGAGGCCGGGCGCGTTATCGGCGAGGGTGAGGGTGCCATCATGCAGTTGCGCGACCGCGAGCGCGAGCGCGAGGCCGAGACCGGAGCCCGGCGTCGAGCGTGCGCTCTCGCCGCGATAGAAACGCTCGGTGACGTGGCGACGTTCCGCCTCCGGGATGCCTGGTCCCTGGTCGCTGACGATGATCCGCACGCTCTCGCCGCCAGCCTCGCCGATCAGGCGGATCTCGCCGCCCGGGGGCGAGAATTTGAGCGCGTTGTCGAGGAGATTGGCGACCGCTTGCTGGATCATGTCGCGATCGCCCGCGACCGGAAGCCGGACCGGGGTGCGGGAGACGAAAGCGATGCCGCGTTCCTCGGCGACGGCGCCATAGAATTCGGCGAGATCGGCGAGTAGCGGCGCGAGATCGAGGGCGGCGAAGGCCGAGCGCCGGGCGCCGGCTTCGATTTCGGCGATTCGCAAAATCGCCTGGAAGATCGCGACGATGCCGTCGAGATCGGCTTCCGCGCGTTCGATCGCGGCGCGGAGATCGGCCTCACCCGCGGCATGCGCCAGCGCATCCTCGAGCCGGGCGCGGGCGCGGGTGATCGGGGTGCGGAGATCATGGGCGATGGCATTGGAGACCTCGCGCACCCCATCCATCAGCCGGCTGATGCGCTCCAGCATGTCGTTGATGGTTGCGGCGAGATGGTCGAACTCATCGCCGCGCCCGGAAAGCGGCACCCGCCGGCTGAGATCGCCGGCGCCGATCGCCGCCGTGGTGCGCGAAATATCGGCGAGGGTGTTCTGAAGCACGCTTCGGACCAGAAGCGCGCCGACGCCGCCCAGCCCAGCGATCACCAGCAGCGCCCAGAGCAGGGCATCGGTTAGCACGTGGCGGAGCCTGACGCGCGCCTCGACGTCGCGCCCGACCAGGAGATGGAACCCGCCCGGGAGATCGAAGGTGTGCACCCGCGCCAGCGAGCGGATATTGTCGCGCACGATCGGGAGTTCATACCAATCGTCATCGGCGGCAACCCCCGCCGGCCAGCGATCGAGATTGCCGGCCAGCCGATGCCCCCCGGTATCGACCAGGAGATAGATCGCATCGTCATCGACATTCTCGACGAGGCGGTCGCGGATGGTGACGATCAGCGCCGGCAGCCCGCCGGCCTGCCAGCGTTCGTTCAAACCTTCGGCATCGGCGTGGATCGAGGCATCGACCTGACGATCGAGGAGGGCGGCGGTGTCCCACCAGAGAAAAAAGGCAAGTGCTAGGGCGCTCAGGCCGAACAGCGCCGCATAGAGCCCGGCGAAGCGCAGCCCCGCCGAGCGGAGCAGCGCCGGCGGCGTCCAGCGGCCGGGTTGCCACGGCCGGGGATGCCGGAAGCGGCGGAAAAACCCCTGCCGCCAGGGGCGTGCGCGTGGCCCGGGGGCGAGGGTGGCAGCCGGGCCGGCCTCGCGCATACCGCTCGCCTTATGCCTCGTCCGCCCGCAGCATGTAACCGGCGTTACGGATGGTCTGGATCAGCGCGGTCGCGAAGGGCTTGTCGACTTTCTGGCGCAGGCGCGAGACATGCACGTCGATCACGTTGGTTTGGGGATCGAAATGATAATCCCACACCCCTTCGAGCAGCATGGTGCGCGTCACCACCTGGCCGGCATGGCGCATCAGATATTCGAGCAGGCGGAATTCACGCGGTTGCAGATCGATCTTCTGGCCGGCGCGGCGCACGCCGCGTGCCAGCAGATCCATCTCCAGATCGCCGACCGTGAGCTTGGTCTGCGGCCCCTCGTTCTTGCTGCGCCGGGTCAGCGCCTCGACGCGGGCAAGGAGTTCGGCGAACACGAACGGCTTGGTGAGATAATCGTCACCCCCCGCCTTGAGGCCGCGGATACGATCATCGACCTGGGCCATCGCCGAGAGGAAGAGGACCGGCGTCTGGTTGTTCTGCGCCCTCAGGGTTTCCAGCAGGTGCAGGCCATCGACGCCGCCCGGCAGCATGCGGTCGAGGATGATCGCGTCGAAATTTTCGCTGGCGGCGAGAAACAGCCCGTCGCGGCCATTATCGGCGTGTTCGACGACATGCCCGGCCTCGCGCAGCCCCTTGGCGACGAAGCTGCCGACGTCCTTGTCGTCCTCGACCAGCAGAATGCGCATACCCGCCCTATCCCCCTCCGAGTTCTGGCCGTCGGCCGACGATTACCGGCAATGCGACTTCCTGGCCCTTGCGTTGCACCACCAGCGCGGCGACGCTTCCCGGCGGCAGGGCGGCGATGGCGCGCACCACGTCGCGCGGCGTATCCACCTCGGAGCCGTTGACGGCGAGCACCCGATCATGGATGCGCAACCCGCCGGTGGCGCCGGGCCCTCCCGGCTGCAAGGCATCGATCTCCACCCCGTCATCCTGCGCCGCCAGCGGGTTGCCGGTAAAGCGGACCCCGAGCCAGCCGCGTTCGATATGATGCTCGGCGCGCAAAGTGTTGATGACCGAGAGCGCGAATTCGCTCGGGATCGCGAAGCCGATGCCGACCGAGCCGCCATTGGGGGCCTCGGTCGCGGTGTTGATGCCGACCACGCGGCCCTTGGCGTCGAATAGCGGGCCGCCGGAATTGCCGGGATTGATCGCGACATTGATCTGCAGGAAATCGTCATAGGGATCGGCGCCGATATCGCGGCCGCGGGCGGAGAACACGCCGGCCGAGATCGAGGTGCCGAGGCCGAAGGGGTTGCCGATCGCGATCAGCCAGTCGCCCGGCCGCACGCCGGCCGACGGCGCCCAGGTCACCACCGGCAGCGGATGCGGCGGATCGACGCGGAGGATGGCGATATCGCTGAAATCATCGGCGCCGACGACGCGCGCCGGCAGGATGGTGCCGTCGGCAAGGGTCACGTCGAGGGCGGCGGCGCGGGAAATCACGTGATTATTGGTGACGATCAGGCCGGAGCGGTCGATGATGAAGCCGGAACCGACGAGCTTCACATGCCGCGCGCGCATGCGATCGCGAAACATCTTCTCCATCGGCGTGCCGTTCATGGTGTTCGGCATCGCCGGCATTCCGGTCGGCGTGTTCGGCGTCCCGCTCACGCTCTTTTGCGGTGAGGCCGGTGTGGCAGTGGCGGGCGCGGGCGTGGCCGCGGGCGGCGCCATGTCGCCGGACCGATTGGCCGCTTCCTCGGTCACCGGCTCGTCGATCAGCGCGGTGATGGAGATATTGACCACCGACGGGCAGACCTTCTCGACGACATCGGCGAAGCTCTCTGGCATGCCCTCAGCCATCGCCCGCCCGGTGACCAACGGGGTGGTGGCGAGAAAAAATGCGAGCGCCATGCCAGCGAGGCCGGGGAGGCCGGTCTCGCGCCGCAGGAATGGCGGGAATTTCGGGCTTCGGGTCATGGGTTTCGCGCCTTCCGCGCCTTTTGCGCCTGATTTGGTCTCGCCATACGGATCATCCTGGTCGGGTTTGCGGGCAAGCGCACGTCTAATCGGCGCGCATCGGCGGGCGATGGCCGACGGTGACGCTAATTTGAACCGCCTTGCCGCCGCGGAACAGCGTCAGACGCGCGTTCTGCCCCGGCGGGATGGCGGCGACGGCACGGATCAACCCCTGCGTATTATAGACCGGCTGACCATTGACCGAAAGAATGATGTCACCGCTTCGCACGCCGGAGAGCGCCGCCGGCCCGGCCTGCACGATCTGGGTCACGGCGACGCCGGGATCATTGCCGCTATCGGGCAGATCGGCGAGCGCGACGCCGAGCCAGCCGCGATCGATATGGCCATGGGCGATGAGCGTGCTGACGACGACGCGCGCCTCGTCGCTCGGGATGGCGAAGGCGATGCCGACCGAGCCGCCGGAGGGCGAGACGATGGCGGTGTTGATGCCGACCACTTCCCCCTTCATGTTGAAAATCGGGCCGCCGGAATTGCCCGGATTGACCGGCGCGTCGATCTGCAAGAAATCATCGAAGGGGCCGGTCTCGATATCGCGCCCGCGCGCCGAGACGATGCCGGCGGTGATCGAATTGGCGAGCCCGAACGGATTCCCCGCCGCCAGCACCCAATCCCCGACCTCGACCGCGCGCGAGCGCCCCCAGGCGACGACCGGGAGGGTGTCCCGCGGGCGCACCTTGAGCACCGCGATATCGGTGAGTTCATCGGCGCCGATGACGCGGGCGGGAAGGTTGGTGCCGTCCGCGAGCGTGACCTCGATATCGGTCGCGACACCGACGACGTGGTTGTTGGTGACGATCAGGCCGCTGGCGTCGATGATGAAGCCGGCGCCGGCATCGGTCGCCTTTTCGGGGCGGCGGCGGAGCTGTTCGCGGAACTGCTTCTCGAACGGCGTGCCGCGCAGCGCCGGCGGCAGCGCGTCCAGCGCCTCGTTGGTGTTGAGCGGCTCGGTGACGGCGATGCTGACGACGCCGGGCAGGACTTTATGGACCAGCGGCGCGAAGGAAGGCGGGCCATCATCGGCGCGGGCCGGGGGCGCGGCGCAGGCGGCGAGCGATGCCGCAAGCAAGGCGCCGCCGACCACCCGCCATCCGCCCGCCATCTTCAAAGGCCCTCGCATCACGCTCTCTCCACGCATCTTGGCATCCTGTTGTTCTCGCCGAAATGGCATCGCGCGCCGGCCGCGACAAGATTACGATATCACGATATCAGGTGGTTAGCGCGGCCTATTCCGGCGTGTCGGCACCGCCGCCGCGGGGTCTTCCGGCCACGGGTGGCGCGGATAGCGCCCGCGCATGTCGCGCCGGACCTCGGCCCAGCCGCTTTGCCAGAAGCTGGCGAGGTCGCCGGTGATCGCAACCGGCCGCCCAGCCGGCGAAAGCAGCGCGATCCGGAGCGGGAGGCGCCCGCCGGCCAGTTGCGGGGTTGTATCGAGGCCGAAGAAAACCTGCGCCCGCGCCGCGGCGAGCGGGGTCTCGCCGGTGTAATCGATCGCCGCCCGGCCGCCGGGAAGGTCGAGATGCTCGGGCAATTGGCGGTCGAGCTCCGCCCGTTGCCGGTGATCGAGGCTGTCGAGGAGGAAGGCAGCGAGATCGAAGGCGCCGAGATCGGCGGCGCGGGCGAGGCTGACGCGCCCATCGGCGAGCGAATCGGCGAGGCGCCGCGCGATCGCCGCGTCATCGCTCGCGGGCCAGGGCGTGGAATCGTGCCCGTCTGCTGCCAGCCGCGCCATATGGCCTAAGCGCGCCTGACTCTGGCGGGCACGATCGCGCCACGGCAGCCGCGCGGGATCGGCGGTGATCCAGGCGCCGAGCCCGGCGGCGCGCGCCGCGAGGGGGGCGGGGAGGGTGCGATCCTCGAGGATCAGCGCGCCGAGGCGCCGGCGGCGGCGGGCGAAGACCTCACCGGTCGCGGGATCGAGGCTGGTATCCACGGTTTCGGTGACCCGCGCGGCGAGCGCCGGCGGCAGGGAATCAGGGTCGAGGGGGGCGGCGAGGCGGATCAGTGACGCCCCTTTGCTTTCGAGGCGGGCGACCACCAGAAAAGGGGCGCGGGCCAGCGGATCGCCGGCCGCAAGCCGTGCGCCCCCGCCGCCGGAGAGACGGAAACTGCCCGGCTCGCCGCGCCGCGCCGCGATCCGATCGGGGAACGCGGCGGCGAGCAACCGCCCCAAGGTCTCGCGATCGGCCTCATGATCGGTTTCGTGATCGCCCTTACGAGCCTGGGGGGTGTCTTTCACGTCGTCCATGGCGCCGAGCCGGCGGCGATATTGCCGCGCCGTCTGGCGGAGGCGCGCGATCACCCCGCCTTGCTCGCCTGCCGAGCGCGACAACAACCCGAGGCGAAGCCCGATATCGGCCGGTGCCTCTGGCCCACGGAGCGGATCGCGCTCCTCAAGTATTGCTGCAAGATCAGCCGCTAATGATTTTTCCCTGCTGTTTTCTGCCGCCAGCATCATCGCCGCGAGCCGGGGCTCGGCGCCGAGTTCGGCCATGCGCCTTCCGGTCGCGGTGAGACGGTTGGCGCCATCCAGCGCGCCGAGATCACGAAGGAGGGCGGCGCTCGCGGCGAGGGCGCCGGCGGGGGGCGGGTCGAGAAAGGGGAGGGCCTCCGGCGCGGTGCCCCAGGCGGTGCAGGTGAGCAGCAGCGACGAGAGTTCGGCGTTGAGGATTTCCGGGGCGTCGACCGGCGCCAGGCCCCGCTCCAGTGCCGCCGTCCATAGCCGGATCGCGCGCCCCGGCCCCTCCCGCCCGGCACGGCCGGCGCGCTGGGTCGCGCTCGCGCGGCTGATCCGCCGTGTCACCAACCGGGTGAGGCCGGTTCCGGGGTCGAGTTCGGGCACGCGGCGGAAGCCGCCATCGATCACCACCCGCACGCCGGGGACGGTGAGCGAGGTCTCGGCGATCGCGCTCGCGAGCACGACGCGCCGCCCGGCGGCACGACTGAGCGCGCGGTCCTGCTCGGCGGGGGGGAGATCGCCGTGCAGGGCGAGCACCGTCGCCGCGCAGCCGGCCAGCAGCGCCATCACCCGGCGGATTTCCGCCATGCCGGGGAGGAAGGCGAGAATGTCGCCGGCCGCCTCGCCGTCTGCGGCGGCGAGTGCGGCCCGGATCGCCCGCGCCATCGCCTCGGGCAGGTCGCGCGGGCCGGCGATATCGCGGCTGGCATGGCTGATCTCGACCGGGTGCGGGCGCGCCGCGCAGGCGATCACCGCGGCATCGAGATGGGCCGCGAGGCGATCGCTCTCGGCGGTCGCCGACATCGCGATCAGCCGGAGATCGGGGCGGAGCAGGGTTTGCAGATCGCGGAGCAGCGCGAGCGCGAGATCGGCCTCCAGCGAGCGCTCATGGATCTCATCGACAATGACCGCGGCCACGCCCGCGAGCCCGGGATCGGCGAGCAGCCGGCGGAGCAGGAGCCCCTCGGTGATGACCTCGATCCGGGTCGCGGCTGAGACCGCGGCATCGATTCGGGTGCGATAGCCGATCACGCCGCCGACCGCCTCGCCGCGCAGCGCCGCCATGCGCCGGGCGGCGGCGCGGGCGGCGAGACGCCGCGGCTCCAGCATCAGGATCCGGCCGCCATCGCAACACCCGGCCGCCCATGGGAGATCGAGCAGCGCCGGCGGCACCAGCGTGGTCTTGCCGGCGCCGGGTGGAGCGACCACAATGGCATTCGGCCGCAGGCACAACGCCTCGCGCAGCGCGGGCAGGGTAGCGGCCATCGGCAGCTCGGGAAAAGCGGTGTCCATGCCGCGCTTCCTAGCATGCGTCTTGCCGCCGCGAGAGAGGGCGCGGGTGGCCATGCGGTCACGTGAGGTTCGGAAACCGTCATGAGGGAGTGGGAGGCTCGCGATGCGTTTTGACGTGCGGTTGCGGCCATTGGCGCTGGCTCTCCTCCTGGCGCTCGCGGTGGCGGCGTTCGGCCCCCGATCGGTGAGCCCGGCGCTTGCGGCGGAAAGCACGCCCTTCGTCACGCCGCGCGACACGGTGAGCCTGATCAGCGACAGCGATTCCTATGTCGCGGGCACGCCGCTTCGCCTCGGGCTCCGCTTTCGGCTCGCGCCGGGCTGGCATATCTACTGGAAAAACCCTGGCGCCGCCGGCGCGCCGCCGACGCTTTCGCTCACCCCCGGCGGCGCTGGCGATTTCGACTGGCCGGCACCGGCGCGGATCACCGAGGGGCCGGTGACGGTATTCGGCTATACCGGCGAGGTGGTGCTGGGCCGGCGCTTCACGCCGCCCGCCGCGCAAAGCGGCCCGCTCGCCATCACCGCGCGCGCCACATGGCTGGTCTGCGCCAAACTCTGCGTGCCCGAGGAGGCGGAATTCCATCTCACCCTCCCGCCCGGCCCGGCCAAGCCGGCGGCGGAGGCCGCCCTGTTCGCCGCCGCCCATTTGCCGCACACTCTCGGCTGGCCGGCGGTGATCACGCCCGAGGGCAGGCTCGTCGTCACCCCGCGGATGGCGAAAGGTGACAGCGCAGCACAGATTTTCGCCGGGCGGCCGTATTTCTTCCCCGACCATCCGGGATTGATCGATCCCGATGCCGAGGAGACGCGGATAAAAGGGGATTCGCGATTTTTCCTGATGCTGGCGACGCTGCCCGGGTTCGATGCCAATGCCGATCTCACCGGAATCGTCGAATTCGATGGCGACCCACAACGTGCCGTCGCCATCACCGCCCATCCCGGCCTCGTGCCGCTGCCCTCCAGCACCGCCCTGCCGCTGTGGCAGAGCCTGATCTTCGGTCTGCTCGGCGGGCTGATCCTCAATTTCATGCCCTGCGTGTTCCCGGTTCTGGCGATGAAAGCGATCGGCCTCGCGCAATTCGGCTATGCCCGGCGCCGCGCCGTCCTCGTCCACGCGGCGTCCTATGCCGCCGGCGTGATGGCGACCTTCGTCGTGCTCGGCGGCATATTGATCCTGCTCCGCGCCAGTGGCGCCGCGGCGGGCTGGGGGTTTCAGTTCCAATCCCCGGCCTCGGTCACCGCCATGGCGTGGCTGCTGTTCGGGGTCGGGCTCAATCTCTCCGGGGTGTTCTCGTTCGGCGGCGGGGTGACCGGGCTCGGCCAGAGTTTCGCCGGGCGGCATGGCGTTTTGGGCTCGTTCTTCACCGGCTTGCTCGCGGTTTTGGTCGCAACCCCGTGCACGGCGCCGTTCATGGGGGCGGCGCTGGCGGCGGCGATGGTCGCGAAGCCAGTGGCGGCGCTCGGCGTCTTTCTCGCCATGGGGCTCGGGCTCGCCGCGCCCTATCTGCTGCTCGCCGTGCTGCCCGGGCTCGGGCGGGCCTTGCCGCGGCCGGGACGATGGATGGAGTGGCTGCGCCAGGGCCTGGCTTTTCCGATGTATGGCGCCTGTGCCTGGCTCGCCTGGGTGGTCTCGCGCGAGGCGGGATCGGCCGGGGTGCTGGGCCTTGCCGCCGGCCTGGTGCTGCTCGGCTTCGCCGGCTGGGTGCTCGGCATCAGCCAGCAGGCGCCGATGCCGAGGCATCGCCGGATCACCCAATCGGTGGCTTTGACCGCGGTGCTCGCCGCCATCGCCATCCTCTCCGGCCTCGCCGCCGTCGCCCTGCCGGCACCGCCGCTGGCCACGGCCAATGCCGGGGAGGATGGCGCGACCCCTTATTCCGCCGCGACCCTCGCCGCGCTTCGCGCAACCGGGCGCCCGGTCCTCGTCAACATGACCGCGGCGTGGTGCGTCACCTGCCTCGTCAATGAGCGGATGGCGCTCGATTCGGCGGAAATCCGCCGCGCGCTGGCCGATCGCGACGTCACCTACATGGTCGGGGACTGGACGCGCCAGGATCCCGAGATCACCGCCTTCCTGCGCCAGTTCAACCACGATGGCGTGCCGCTCTATGTTCTCTATCCCGGCGGTGACCGTCCGCCGATCGTGCTGCCGCCGATCCTGACTGAAACCAGCGTGCTCGCGGCTCTGGAAGCGGTGCGTATGAAATCGGCGCTCGCCGTCGGCGCCGGAACGCCCTGAGTGACGGCCGGTGGGCTGTCGCTCGATGTCATGGCGGCGGTTCTCGGCGGCGCGCTGCTGCATGCGGGCTGGAACGTCGCGCTCAAGGCGAGGGCGGATAAGGGGCTCGAAACCGCGCTGCTGATGGCCGGGGGGGTTCCGCTGGCGCTCGTCCTGCTGCCGTTTCTGCGCCCGCCGAGCGCGGCGAGCTATCCGGCGATCGTGCTTTCGATCGTTTTGCACGTCGCCTATTTCTTCCTGCTGATGAAGGCCTATCAGACCGGCGAGATGGCCCATCTCTATCCCCTGATGCGTGGGCTGCCGCCGCTCGTGCTGGCGCTGCTCGGGATGGTTTGGGGTGAGACCCTGGCGCCGGGGCGCTGGGTCGGTGTCGCGCTGATCTCGCTTGGCGTCCTCTCGCTCGCGCTGACCCGTGGCGCCGCGCCGCATGGCCGGGCCAGCCGGTTCGCGCTCCTCAATATCGCCGTCATCGCCGCCTATACGCTCAATGACGGCATCGGCGCGCGGCGTTCCGGCTCGCCCTTCGCCTATACGCTGGTGATGTTTCTCGCCACCGGCAGCCTGTTTCTGGGCGGGACGGCGCTTCGGCGTGGGCGCGCGCTGGCGGCGTTGCCGCTCCGGCGCTGGGCGATCGGGGTGATCGCTGCGGCGAGCAGCATCGGTTCCTACGGGCTTGCGCTTTGGGCGATGACGCGGGCGCCGATCGCCGCCGTCGCCGCTTTGCGCGAGACCGCGATCCTGTTCGGCATGGGGCTCGCGTGGCTGGTGGTCGGCGAGCGGCTCGGCCCGGCGCGTCTGGCAGCGGGCGTGCTCATCCTCGCCGGCACCGTGGTTCTGCGCGTGTTTTGAGTCCCGATCCCTGGCGCCGCGCTTTGCCTCTCCGGCGCGGGCGCGCTATGGGAGCGGTGACGAATGAGGGCGTGATGGACGACGATAGCGACACCGACGACCACGAGACGACGCCGGAAAGCCTGCTTCCCTATGATTCCTGGGCGGAAACGGCACTTCGCCAAGTGGTGGCGCGCGCCCTCGATCATGCCGCGAAATACGGCTTGCCGGGCGCGCATCATTTTTTCATCACCTTCCGCACCGACCAGAAGGGGGTGGAGATGCCGGCCCGGCTCCGCGCGCAATACCCGCGCGAGATCACCATCGTGCTCCAGCATCAGTTCTGGGATCTGGCCGTCGATCCCGCCGGCGAGCGGTTCAGCGTCGGGCTCTCGTTTGGTGGCGTGCCCTCGCGCCTCACCGTCCCGCTCGCCGCGGTCAGCGCTTTTGCCGACCCGGCGGTGCAGTTCGGCTTGCAATTCCGTGTCTCCGAGGCGCCCGCCGAGACGGTGCCGGAGGATGCGCCCGCCGGGGCGGAGGCACGCGTAAGCGAGACCGGCGCGGACGAGACGCCGCCGGCGGAAGCCCCGCAGGTGGTGCAGCTCGCGGCGTTCCGCAAACGCCCGCCGTCTGGTGGAAAGGAGTAAAAGGATGGATACCCAAGCCGTCAAACCCGCCGCGCGGCCGACGGAATTCCTCTATTCGCCGATGTTTCCCCTCGCCGATCAGGAAGTGCCGTGGCGGCGTCTTGCGATCGCCGGGGTGAGCGTCGAGCGCTGCGCCGGGCGGAACATTCTCCGCATCAGCGCCGAGGCATTGAGCGAACTTGCGTTTCAGGCGTTTCACGACGTCTCGCATCTGCTCCGCCCCGGCCATCTCGCGCAGTTGCGCGCCATCCTCGACGACCCCGAGGCGTCAGCGAATGACCGCTTCGTTGCCCTTCAGTTCCTGAAGAACGCCGCCATCTCCGGCCGCGGCGTTCTGCCGATGTGCCAGGATACCGGCACCGCCATCGTGTTTGGCAAAAAGGGCCAGCGCGTCTGGGTCGATGGCGACGAGGAGGAAGCATTCGCCTTCGGCGTCCATCGCACCTACACCGAGACCAATCTTCGCTACTCGCAGATGGCGCCGCTCTCGATGTTCGAGGAGGTCAATACCGGCAATAATCTGCCGGTGCAGTTCGACATCCTTGCCGCGCCTGGCGAGGCGCATGCCGAGGAATTTCATCTGCAATTCATCGCCAAGGGTGGCGGCTCGGCGAACAAGACGTTTCTCTACCAGGAATCCCGCGCCGTGCTGACGCCGGAGAAGCTGCTCGGCTTCATCGAGGCGAAAATGAAAACCCTCGGCACATCCGCCTGCCCGCCTTATCATCTTTCGGTGGTGATCGGCGGCACCAGCGCCGAGATGACGCTGAAAACCGTGAAACTCGCCTCGACGCGCTATCTCGACGGGCTGCCGACCGTGGGTGACCGGTCCGGCCATGCCATCCGCGATCTCGAATGGGAGCGGAAAATCCTCGATCTGTCGCGCCAAATCGGCATCGGCGCGCAGTTCGGCGGCAAGTATTTCTGCCATGACGTGCGGGTCATCCGCCTGCCGCGCCATGGCGCTTCGCTGCCGATCGGGATCGGCGTCTCGTGCAGCGCCGACCGCCAGATCCTCGCCAAGATCACCGCAGACGGCGTGTTCCTCGAACAGTTGGAGACCGATCCGGCGCGCTATTTGCCCGAGATCACCGAAAAAGACCTCGGCGGCGAGGTTGTCGCGATCGATCTCAACCAGCCGATGGCGGAGATCCGGCGCACCCTCTCGCGTTACCCGATCAAGACCCGGCTCGCGCTCACCGGAACGCTGATCGTCGCCCGCGACATCGCCCATGCCAAGCTCATGGAGCGGCTCGAACGCGGCGAGGCGCTGCCGGATTATGTCAAGAACCATCCGATTTATTACGCCGGGCCGGCGAAGACCCCCGAAGGCTACGCGACCGGCGCCTTCGGCCCGACCACGGCGGGGCGGATGGACAGCTACGTCGCCGCGTTCCAGAAAGCCGGTGGCTCGCTGGTCATGCTCGCCAAGGGCAACCGCTCGCGCGCGGTGCGCGAGGCGTGCAAAGCCAATGGCGGCTTCTATCTCGGCAGCATCGGCGGCCCGGCCGCGATCCTCGCCGAGGAGTGCATCAAGAAGGTCGAAATCGTCGAATATCCCGAACTCGGGATGGAGGCGATCTGGCGCATCGAGGTCGAAAATTTCCCGGCCTTCATCGTCATGGACGACAAGGGCAATGATTTCTTCGATGGGCTGGAGTGATGCGCTTCACCATCGATCGTCTCGATCATCTCGTGCTCACCTGCCGCGATCTCGACGCCACCGCCGCCTGGTATCAGCGGGTGCTCGGCATGGAGCGCGAAGTTTTCGGCGCCGAGCAGCGGACGGCGCTCAAATTCGGCGGCCAAAAGCTCAACCTCCATCAGGAGGGACGCGAATTCTCGCCCCGCGCGGCGCGAGCCGTGCCGGGCAGCGCCGATCTCTGCCTGATCACCGCGGTCAGCCCCGCCGATGTCGTCTCCCATCTCGTTGCCCATGAGGTCGCGATCGAGGAGGGGCCGGTCGCCCGCACTGGCGCGCTCGGGCCGATGATGTCGGTCTATTGCCGTGACCCGGATGGCAATCTCGTCGAGATCGCGAGCTATTTGCCCGACTGACCGGTGAACGAGGCGGATTTCGATTTCGACCTGCCGCCCGGGCGGATCGCGCAGCACCCGGCGCGGCCGCGCGATGCGGCGCGTCTTTTGCACGTCACGGCCGAGGGATTGCACGACCGCGTGGTGCGTGATCTGCCATCCCTGCTCGCTCCCGGCGATGTGATGGTCGCCAATGATACCCGCGTCATCCCGGCGCAATTGGCGATGCGGCGCGGCGCAGCGCGGATCGGCATCACCCTCGATCGCCCCTTGCCCGACGGCACCTGGCACGCGCTGGCGCGGAATGCGCGCCGGCTCCGGATTGGCGATCATCTTCTCTCCGAGGGCGGGATGAGCGCCGAGGTGATGGCCCGCCATCCCGATGGCGGGGTTGCTCTCCGCTTCGATCGCGACGGCGAGGCGTTCGCTGCGGCACTCCAGCACGCCGGGGCCCTCGCTTTGCCGCCCTATATCACCCGCCCGGACGGGCCGAGCCAGGAAGATACCAGCGACTATCAGACGATTTTCGCGGCCCGTGAGGGCGCCGTCGCGGCGCCGACGGCGGGGCTGCATTTCACGCAGGATCTGCTCGCGGCGATCGCTGAACGCGGAGTGGCGCGGGTCACCATCACGCTGCATGTCGGGGCGGGGACGTTTCTGCCGCTCCGTGGCGCCGATCTTTCGCGCCATCGCTTGCACGCCGAGCGCGGGGAGATCAGCGGGGCGGCGGCGGCGGCGATCAATGCGGCGCGGGCGCGCGGCGGGCGAATCCTCGCCATCGGCACGACGACGCTGAGACTCCTGGAAACCGCGGTGGATGAAACCGGCGCGATCCAGCCGTTTGCCGGCGAGACCGATATTTTCCTCCGCCCCGGCCATGTCTTTCGCACCGCCGATCTCCTGCTCACCAATTTCCATCTGCCGCGTTCGACCCTGTTCATGCTGGTCGCGGCGTTTTCGGGCCTCTCACGCATGCGCGAAGCCTACGCCCATGCCATCGCCGCCGGCTATCGGTTCTATTCCTATGGCGATGCCTCGCTGCTTGTCCGCGCATGAGTTTTGCCTTCACCCTCGCCGGGCGTGATGGCGCGGCGCGCGCCGGGACGCTGACCACTGCCCATGGCGCCATCACGACGCCGTGTTTCATGCCGGTCGGGACGGCGGCGACGGTGAAGGGGATGACGGCGGATGCGGTGCGCGCGACCGGCGCCGGGATCGTGCTCGCCAACACCTATCATCTCATGCTCCGCCCCGGCGCCGAACGGGTCGCGCGGCTCGGCGGGCTGCACCGGCTGATGGATTGGCCGGGCCCGATTCTGACCGATTCGGGCGGGTTTCAGGTGATGTCGCTCGCCAAGCTGCGCAAGCTCGACGCCGATGGCGTCACCTTCCGCTCGCATATCGACGGCAGCGCCCATCGCCTCACCCCCGAGCGCGCGATCGACATCCAGGCCAAGCTCGACGCCACCATCAGCATGGTGCTCGATGAATGCACCGCGTATCCGGCGAGCCATGAGACCGCCGCCGCTTCGCTCGCGCTTTCGCTGCGCTGGGCGGCGCGAAGTCGCGAGGCCTTCCCCGCCCGCCCCGGCTATGGCCTGTTCGGTATCGTCCAGGGCGGCGTCTATCCCGATCTCCGGGCCCGCGCGAGCGAAGCGCTGATGACGATCGGCTTCGAAGGCTATGCCGTCGGCGGGCTCGCGGTCGGCGAGGGGCAGGCGATGATGCTTTCCGTGCTCGAGGCGACGGTGCCGCTCCTGCCGGCCGACAAGCCGCGCTATCTCATGGGAGTGGGCACGCCCGATGACATCATCGCCGCCGTCCAGCGCGGGATCGACATGTTCGATTGCGTGATCCCGACCCGCGCCGGGCGCACCGCGCGTGCCTATACTTCGCGCGGGGTTTTCAATCTGCGCAATGCCCGCTTCGCCGATGATCCCGCCCCGCTCGACCCCGAATGCGCTTGCCCGGCCTGCGCGCGCCACGCCCGGGCCTATCTCCATCATTTGTTTCGGGCCGGGGAAATGCTCGGGCCGATGCTGCTTACCTGGCATAATCTGCGGTATTATCAGGATCTGACGCGCCGCCTCCGGGCCGCGATCCTGGCCGGGCGGCTGGGCGAGGTGGCGGATGGGATCCGCGCCGGTTGGGCCGGGGGAGATGGCGGCGAGGGAGAAAGACGATGAGCGATACCACGCCCGCCGGTCTCAGCCAGCTCGGCGCGCCGACCCCGCTTCCCGCGAGCCCCGCGGCGGCGGTGCTGGAGCGGGTCGCCAATCCGCATCCGGGGCGCGATTACGTCGTCCGCTTCACCTGTCCCGAGTTCACCTCGCTCTGC
Source organism: Pseudomonadota bacterium (assembly GCA_021798915.1). Taxonomy (GTDB): domain Bacteria; phylum Pseudomonadota; class Alphaproteobacteria; order Acetobacterales; family Acetobacteraceae; genus Acidibrevibacterium. The sequence goes on along the minus strand of JAJZBM010000016.1, from coordinate 28,295 downwards.
CCGATCACCTTCCAGCCCGATTTCGCCCATATCGTGCTCGATTACATCCCCGGCGACTGGATCATCGAGAGCAAATCGCTGAAGCTTTTTCTCGGTGCGTTCCGCAATCACGGCGCTTTTCACGAGGATTGCACACTTTCGATCGCCGGCCGCGTCAGCGAGGCCATCGCGCCGCGCTGGCTTCGCATCGGCGGCTATTGGTATCCGCGTGGCGGCCTGCCGATCGATGTCTTCTGGCAGAGCGGCGCGCCGCCCGAGGGGATTTTTCTCCCGCCCCAGGGCGTCGAGCCCTATCGTGGACGCGGCTGAGACGATCCGCGCCAAGGCGCTGGCGCTCGGCTTCGACGCCGTGGGGTTCGCCGCGGCCGATCCGGATGCGGCGCGCGCCGACCGGCTGGCGGCCTTCCTCGCGGCCGGATTTCACGGCGAGATGGGCTGGCTCGCCGCGCGCGCCGATGAACGCGCCGCCCCGCGCGTGCTCTGGCCGGCGGCGCGGAGCGTCATCGCGCTTGCCCTCAACTACGCGCCGGAGGGGGATGCGCTCGCGACCCTGGCGCGGCCGGCGCGCGGCAATATTTCGGTTTATGCCCGCAACCGCGACTATCACGATCTGATCAAGGGGCGGCTCAAGCATCTCGCGCAATTCATCGTCTCGCGCTTTGCGGCGGAGGTCAAAGTGTTCGTCGATACCGCGCCGGTGATGGAAAAGCCGCTGGCGGCGCGGGCCGGTCTCGGCTGGCAGGGCAAGCACACCAATCTCGTCTCGCGCCGCTTCGGCTCGTGGCTGCTGCTCGGGGAGATCTATACCACGCTGGCGCTCGCCCCGGCGGCGCCGCACGAAGATCGCTGCGGGCGCTGCCGGCGCTGTCTCGACGCCTGCCCGACCGCGGCGTTTCCGGCCCCTTACCAGCTCGATGCCAGGCGCTGTCTTTCCTATCTCACCATCGAGCATCCCGGCCCGATCCCGGAGCGATTTCGCGCCGCGATGGGCAATCGCATCTATGGCTGCGATGACTGTCTCGCCGTCTGCCCGTGGAACCGTTTTGCCGTCGCCGGACGCGAGGCCAAGCTCGCGGCGCGGGCGGATCTGATCGCGCCCCCGCTCGCCGATCTCGCCGGGCTGGGCGAGGCCGGGTTTCGCCGCCATTTCAGCGGCTCGCCGATCAAGCGGATCGGCTGGAGGAGATTTCTCAGAAACGTGCTTTATGGCATTGGTAATTCTGAAAATATCGACCTTGTGCCGGCGGCGGCGGGGCATCTCGTGGCCGAGGATCCGGTGATCGCCGAGGCCGCCGCCTGGGCGCTGGCGCGGCTTGCGGCATGAGCGGTCTTGTCAAACGCAGTGTGACGCTCGCCGGGCATCGCACCTCCATCGCGCTGGAGGCGGAATTCTGGGCGGCGCTCGCCGCCTGTGCCGCGGCGCGCGGGATGGCGCTCGCGGCGCTGGTGGCCGAGATCGATGCCACCCGTGGGGCCGCGCCGGGTTCCGAGCGGGGCTTGGCCTCGGCCTTGCGGGTGTTCGTTTTGCAGAATTTTTCTCGCCGTTAACGATTGGAAAAGGAGTTTGTTCGACACTTTCGCCGAAGGTCGAGGAAACGCCTCGATCGCTAGCGAGGGGAAAACTCCGATGCTCAATCTGACCGGTGCCGTTGCCACGCCCGCCCCCGATGTGGCGGGAAAGGTGAGCCCGCTCCTGATCGCCGACCGGCTGATCACCCTGGCCCAGGACGCCGACCGGGCCGGCTATGCCACCACCGCCGAACGTCTGATCCGCCTCGTCAACCGCGTGTTCGACGAGGAACGTCGCTGCGCCCACGCCTGATCGCCGCGACGATTGGAGTCAAAGCGCTTTTTTCGAGACGTCGGAGGCGCCGATCAGCCGCCGATGGTGATGTCGACGCGGCGGTCGGCCTGGCCGCTGAGCAAGGCATCGCTGGGGCCGTTGGCGTTGTAGTGGATCCGCGCGGCGGCGACGCCATCGGTGACGAGCTGCTCGGTGACCGCCTTGGCGCGCGCGGCCGAAAGCGTGGCATTGGCGGCGGCGTCGCCCGAGAGGTCGGTATAACCGTTCACAACCACGTCCTGGCGCGTATGCCGCTTGGCATAATCCGCCGCGACCTGGATGACCGCTTTCGCGGTCTCGCTCAGCGCCGCGGAGCCGGGGGTGAAGAACACCGGATAATCGGACGGAGTTTGACGCCACCACGTATTGCATCCGGCGAGGCTGATGGCCACCGGCAGGAGCAGAGCGGCGCGCAGCAGGGACGAACGCGGCGGCATGGTTTTCAGGGATCTTTCTTCTGATGTCTCTGAGGCGTGTCGGCCCACTGACAATTGCCCGGAATGCGCCGATGCGTCAACTGATTAGAAAACTCCGGGAAAGTTTTTTACGCGGCGGTTTTGGTATGATTGTCTGGCTTTGGCAGAGAAAGGGCTTTGGCAGAGAAAGATTGTCCTGTTGAGGTTCGGGGGGCAGGGTCTGTCCAGCGCCCCTGGCCTTACTTCCTTCCCCCGATTGCCCCCCCATTGCCCAGAGATTTGGCGTGGGCGCGCTTTGCGCCTCCCGCGCGCTGTGCCAAACTGCGCGGCGAAGGGTTTCGGGGGGAAGCGGATGAGCGATTATATCGACGTGACCGGTGACGATGGCGTCCATTTCCGCGCCTATCGCGCTCTGCCGCGCGCCGGATCGGGCCCGGTCCTGGTGCTTTTGCAGGAGATTTTCGGCGTGAACGCGCATATGCGCGCGGTCGCCGATCTTTATGCCGAGGAAGGCTATGTGGTTCTGGCGCCGGATCTTTTCCGCCAGTTCGGGCCCGGCATCGAACTCGATTACGACGAGGCGGGGCTGGCTCAGGCATTCGCCTATTACGAAAAATTCGATATCGCGCGCGCGGTCGCCGACATCAGCGCAACCGTCCGTCTCGCCCGCACGCTGCCCGAGGCACGCGGCGAGGACGGGCAGGCGCGGGTCGCGGCGCTCGGGTTCTGCCTCGGCGGCAAGCTCGCCTATCTCGCGGCGGCGGAATCGGGGGTCGATGCCGCGGTCAGCTATTACGGGGTCGGGATCGAGAAATCGCTCGCCGAGTCAGCGAAAATCACCTGCCCGATGGTGCTTCATTTCGCCGGCCATGACCGTTTCACGCCGCCCGCGGTGATCGCGGCGATCCACGCCCATTTCGCCGCCCGGCCGGAGGTCGAGATTTTCCTCTATCCCGACGCCGATCACGCCTTCAACCGCCCCGGCAGCCATTTCCACAAACCCTCCGCCCTGATGGCGCATACCCGCACACTCGCGCTTCTGCGCCGCGTCATGGGGCCGCGCTACGATCTCTCGGCGCTCTGGGACAAGCATTGCGAATACGAGTTCGCAACCCGCGACGTCGAAGCGACGATGGCGACCATGGTCGCCGAGCCCTATGTCAACCACATCCCGACCATGACCGGTGGTTATGGCTATCGTGATCTCTATCGTTTCTACAAAAACCATTTCGTGTTCAGCAATCCCGCCGATACGAAGCTGGTGCCGATCTCGCGCACCATCGGCGCCGATCGCGTGGTCGATGAGATGCTGTTCTGCTTTACCCATGACCGCGAGATCGACTGGATGCTCCCCGGCATCCCACCGACCGGGAAATATGTCGAGGTGCCGCTGATCGCGATCGTCAATTTCCGCGGGGATAAGCTCTATAACGAGCATATCTACTGGGATCAGGCCTCGGTCCTGGTGCAGATCGGCCTGCTCGACCCCAAAACGACGTCGGCGGTTGCCGGTGCCGAAACGGCGCGGAAACTGCTCGATCCGTCCCTGCCGTCAAACACGCTGATGCCGGCCTGGGCGAAATCCGCGCCGTAGAAGGCAAGGAGAGAAGGGTTCTTTTTTGAAAAAAAGAACCAAAAAACTTTTATCCGTTGATTCGGAGCACCAAGACTTTCAGCTGCGAATGGCGCTGATCTGTAACATGGGCGCGATGTCGGTGTAGTTCGGGACATCGGCCATGATCTCTTTGGCGTGGGGGTGAAATGCCGCCTGGAAGGCGTCCACGCTGTCGAAATAGAGATGCGCCGCCCCCACGAACGGCGCCGGCGCGCCTGGCGTGCCGCCGGCGAGGCCCTCATCGATTTCGGTTTTCTTGAGCGCCGCGCCAAGTTTCCCCTGCACCATCGGAATATGTTTGGTGCAGTAATAGCCCATGTCGAAACGCTTGTTTTCGCCATGCGGATAGAGAACGCTGACCTTGATCATTCTGGACCTCCCTGGTTTCGCGTGTCGCCGCACCGAGGTAACCACGCCCACCGAAACGCCGCAAGCCGGAAGCTCAGCAATGATGGGGGGAGGCGAGCTTGAATTCGTCGAGTTTGCCCTGCATCACGAAATCGCCGAAATCCATGTTCAACTGATCGGCGACGCCGTTTTCCCAATAATGCATGCCGACCTCGTAATCCGGCTCGGACGCATCCGGTGTGCGATCGAAAAACGCCACATGCACATTGCCGCTCGGCAGCGCGGCGAGCGGGGCAAAGCGGAATGGCTCCGGCTTGTGCCATGACGTGATCACCACCGAGGTGTCCTGCGCGCCGGTATCGCCGGTGCCGTCGAACAGCGGCAAAGCGAGGATTTTCTTGCCCTGCTCGGCGGCGGCGATGATCGTTGCAGTGTGCCACATCGGAAACAGCGTGCCGGCGGGCAGTTTCTGCACGTCCACCTTGGGCAACGTATAGCGCACCTCGCCGGCGCCGCCGGGACGATCGACCGAGGCTTCGCCGGAGGTCACCTCGGTGGTCGCCGCATCGGTGGTCTGGCGCATGCGGAAACGCATCCGGAGGCCGTCCTTCGATTCCCAGGTCGCATAGTCGGACACCATGCGCACATCCTGGCCGTCGCGATTGGTGACGGTCATCTCCAGGCGTTGCTGCACCGCCCAGCCATCGCAGGCATCCATGACCTCATAGCTCATCGTGCCGGTCGCCGCGATGACATCGCCGCCATGGGTGGTATCGAGGGCGAGCTTGTAGAAGGCCCGGTGCGCCGCGAGCCCGGCGGCGATTTTCGCCGCCGTCGGTTCGCCGAGATGCGCCGCCGGATTGTCGGCCGCCCGCGCGAGCGGCCCTGGCGGCTCGGCAAAGCCCGCCCGTGGTGGCGTGATCAGGCAAAAGGCGGCCGGAATGGCCAGAAGCCAAGGTTTCATGCGCGTCGCACTCCGCATACGGTCGGATGACATTAGGTGCGCCTTGGCGCCTTCGCTAGCCACGGACTTGCGATCACCGCGCCGGCGGCGTTTTTTGCGGCGCCAGATCGAGCCGGAGCGACAATTCGCGAAGCCGTGCCGGCGCCACCTCGGCCGGCGCGCCCATCATCAGATCCTCGCCCTGCTGGTTGAGCGGGAATAGGATCACCTCGCGGATATTGGGCTCGTCGGCGAGCAACATGACGATGCGGTCGATCCCCGGCGCCGCCCCGCCATGCGGCGGCGCGCCATAGCGGAAGGCGTTCAACATGCCGCCGAACCGCGCCTCCACCACATCTGCGCCGTAGCCGGCGATGGCGAAGGCCTTGAGCATGATATCGGCGCGATGGTTGCGGATCGCGCCGGACGACAATTCGATTCCATTGCAGACGATATCGTATTGATAAGCTTTGATGGTCAGCGGATCCTGGTGCTCCAGCGCGGCGAGCCCGCCTTGCGGCATGCTGAACGGGTTGTGGCTGAAATCGATCTCGCCGCTCTCCTCGTTCCGCTCATACATCGGAAAATCGGTAATCCAGCAGAAGCGGAAAGTATTTTTCTCGCAGATATCGAGCTCTGCGCCGAGCCGGGTGCGCACGGTACCCGCGAATTTTGCCGTCTCCGCCGGCGTGCCGGCGGCAAAAAATACCGCGTCACCGGGCCCCGCGCCACAAAGCGCGCGGATCGCCTCGGCGCGCTCGGGTTCGAGATTGCGGGCGATCGGCCCCTTGGCGCCGTCGGCCTCGAAGACGAGATAGCCGAGCCCGCCGCCGCCCTCGGCCCGCGCCCATTCGTTCAATTTGTCGTAAAACGAACGCGGCCGCGAAGCCGCCCCTGGCGCCGGAATGGCGCGCACGATTCCGCCTTGGGCGGCGATCCTGGCGAACAGGCCGAATCCGGAGCCGGCGAACTGCGCCGTGACGTCCCGGATCCGCAAGGGGTTGCGCAAATCCGGCTTGTCGGAGCCAAAGGCGAGCTGGGCCTCGTCATAGGGGATGCGCGGAAACGGCGCCGGCGTCACCGCGCGGCCAGCGGCGAATTCCTCGAACACGCCGGCGATCACCGGCTCGATAGCTGCGAAAACATCCTCTTGCGTGACAAAGCTCATCTCGAAATCGAGCTGATAAAACTCGCCTGGTGAGCGGTCGGCGCGCGAGGCTTCGTCGCGGAAACAGGGGGCGATCTGAAAATAGCGGTCGAAACCGGCGACCATGCAGAGCTGCTTGAATTGCTGCGGCGCCTGCGGGAGGGCGTAGAATTTGCCCGGATGCAGCCGCGCCGGCACCAGGAAATCGCGTGCCCCCTCGGGCGAGGAGGCGGTCAGGATCGGGGTTTGGAACTCGGTGAAGCCGCGTTCGATCATCCGCCGGCGGATCGAGGTGATGACCTGGCTGCGGAGCAGGATGTTGCGATGCACCCGCTCGCGGCGGAGATCGAGGAAACGGTAGGTGAGGCGGAGATCATCCGGGTATTGCGCGTCGCCCGCGACCTGGATCGGCAGGACATCGGCCGCCGACTGCACCTCCAGTTGCGCGACCCGAAGTTCGATCGCGCCGGTCGCGAGCTTCGGGTTCACCGTCCCCGGCGCCCGCGCCACCACCGTGCCGGTGACGGTGATGACACTTTCGACCCGGAGTCGCTCGGCCTCGGCGAAGACCGGCTGATCTTGCGCGATGACGCATTGCGTCAGACCGAAATGATCGCGGAGATCGATGAACAGCAACCCGCCATGGTCACGCTTGGCATGCACCCAGCCGGAGAGCCGGGCGACTTCGCCGATATGGCCGGCGTCGAGTTCGGCGCAATGATGGCTGCGATAGACATGCATGATGGTGATCCTCGGCCCCGGCTTGGCGGGGCGAAAAGGGCGGACGGGCGCGGCAGACAAGCCAGCGTCCGCGCCCCTGTCAAGCCCCGCCGGCAAGCGGGCTTTTCCGGGGCGCCGGCCTCGTGTAGTGAAGCCCCGATGTCTCGCTCGTCCCGCACGGAATTTCCCGCCCCGCACGTGATCACCACCACCGCGGCCCTCGCCGCGTTCTGCGCGCGTCTCCGCGCCGAGCGCTTCGTCACCATCGATACCGAATTCATGCGCGAGCGCACCTATTGGCCGGAACTCTGCATCGTGCAGGTCGCCGGCACCGATGAGGTCGCGATCATCGACGCCGAGGCCGATGGCATCGATCTCGCGCCGCTCGGGGCCTTGCTCGCCGATCCCGCGGTGCTGAAAGTGGTGCATGCCGGGCGCCAGGACGTCGAAATTTTCGTGCTCAAATTCGGCGCCGTGCCGACACCGCTATTTGACACCCAGATCGCCGCCATGGTCGCCGGCTTCGGCGATCAGGTCGGCTATGAGGCGCTGGTCGCGGCGCTCGGGGACGGGCAGATCGACAAATCGCACCGCTTCAGCGATTGGTCGGTGCGGCCGCTGTCACCGGCGCAGATCGCCTATGCCGCCGCCGATGTCACCCATTTGCGGGTGGTTTATGAACGCCTCAAGGCGCGGCTGGCGCGCGATGGGCGGGAATCCTGGGTTGCCGAGGAAATGGCGGTGCTCGCCGATCCCGCGACCTATCGCGCCGATCCGGAGACCGCCTGGGAGCGGCTGCGAGCGCGGAGCGGCAATCGCCGTTTTCTTGCCATGTTGCGGGCGCTCGCCGCCTGGCGCGAGCGCGAGGCGCAGCGCATCAACATTCCCCGCCCGCGCCTCCTGAAAGACGAGACGCTGATGGAAATCGCCGCCTCCGCCCCGGAAACGGCGGAGGCGCTGGCCCGCGCGCGCGGCGTCTCAAAGGGTTTTGCTGAGGGAAAAACCGGGCAGAGCCTGCTTGAGGTCATCGCCGCGACCCGCGCCCTCCCCGACAGCGCCCTTCCCGAGCCGCCGCCCGCGCGGGCGGGGCCGCGCCCCTCGCCGGGCTTGATCGCCTTGCTGAAAGTGCTGCTCGCGGCGCGCTGCGAGGAGCATCACGTCGCCCCCCGGCTGCTTGCCTCCAGCGAGGAGATCGAACGCCTCGCCGCCGAGGACGAGCCCGATATCCCGGCCCTCCATGGCTGGCGCCGGCAGGTGTTCGGCGAGGCGGCGCTGGCCCTCAAGGCCGGGCGGGTCGCGCTCGGCACCGCGGGCAAACGCATCACCCTGGTGCCGATCGCCCCCGCCGGCTGACCGGTTGCGCCTTCGCCGTGGGTCAATTCACGACCTGCTGGATATTGCCCATGCTGGTCGAAACCCCGCCCATCTGGAGATCGACGGTGCCGGAGGTTTGCGAGGAAACGCCGGTGACGGTGCCCTGGACGGTGAACGGCACCGCGGTCGGCGTCGCCCCGTTCGCGCCGCCGAAGATCGCGATCGTATAGGCGCCGTCGGGGGCCGTGGTGCCGGCGCTGGTCTGGCCGTTCCAGGTCCAGGTATTCGCGCCCTGTGTCGCCTGGAGCGAGTAATTGTTCATCTGCTGCCCGGCGGCATTGTAAACCGCGATCGAGACCGGCTCGGCGGCCGGCGCGGTGAAGGTCAGCGTGCCGCTGCTGTTTTGCAGCGGGAGCTGGTTGGTGTTGACGTCGACGGTTTTGCCGACGACCGAGGACGCCTGCAGCATCTCGTCGCCCTGGGTGAGCTGGATCAGCTTGGTCAGGCTGCCATTGGTGTTGATCTGCTGTTCGACGCCGGTGAACTGCACCAATTCGCTGGTGAACTGGTCGGTGTTCATCGGGCTGGTCGGATCCTGGTTCTGCAACTGCGTCATCAGCATGTTGAGGAAGTCATTGAAATTATTGGAAAGCGAGTTCAGCGGGTTGCTCGCCGAACTGCTGGTCGTGCTGGCGGCGCTGGAGGCCGCGGAAGCATTGGCGGCGACCGCCTGGGCCGCGGCGGCGGAGGCGGCGGCGCTGTTTTGCTGGGAGGAGACGCTGGCGCTCATCGGGGGACAACTCCTATCGGCGGGATGAAAGCTCGAACGGGCGGATCAGGCGGTGATATCGAGGCCGGCGCGGAGCCATGACGGCATGGCGGTGGGAGTGATCCCCCCGGTGCCGCTGCTTGCCGTGCCACGGAACTGGCCTTGGCCGGCGGTGCCATTCCCCCGCTGGCCGGTTCCGCCATGGCTTGGCGCGCCGAAGCCGGATTGAGCAAGAAATGCGCCAGAGCCGTTGCTGGCGCCGCCGCCAGTGCCAAGTCCGGGCGCGGGATTATTCGGGGGCGGGTTGCCGCCGCCAGGCGTGCCGCCGGCGCCGGCGCCGAAATTCCCAGCCCCCTGGCCATTGCTGGTCGCCGAGGCGGCAAAAGCGGTGTCATTTGCCGTGGCCAAACTCGTTGTCAGGCCGTTGGCCGGTGAAATCGCGGCGGTGGGGGAAAGGTGGAAGCTCAGCACCCGCCCACCGGCCGTCGAGACGCCGGCGCGGTCGAGGGCGGCCTGCAACTGCCCCTGATCATGCACCAGGGCGGCAAGCGTTGCCGGGCGCTCGGCAAGAATTTGCACCTGCGTCGGCCCGGATTTCGGTTGAACGAGGGCGATCTGCACTTGCCCGAGGCTCTCGGGGTGGAGCTGAACCGTCAGCCGCGCCGCGCCATTCGTATCCTGGGTGAAGGCGGCGAGGGCAGCCGGGGCCTGGCTTGCGATCTGGCTGGTGACTTGGTTGGTGATCGCTGGGTTGGCGGCGGGGAGCGTCGCCGCGGCTCCGGTTGCGGCAGCCGTATTCAGGCTGATTGCGGAGGCGCTCGCCTGAGCGGCGAGGAGCGTGTTGGCGGCATTGCCGCTGCTGTTGGCCGCGTGCGCCGCATCCGACGGGATCGTCGCCGGGGTCGGGCTCGTGGGGCCGGTGGCGCCTTTGATCGGCGGGTGTGCGGGCGCGGCGCTGGTGGTGGGCGCGAGAGTTGCCGCCGCTGCGGGAGACGCGGACTCTGGTGCCGCCTGGGCGCCCTTGGCGGCGGGCGCGGCCGGTTTTGCCGAAGGGCCGGGGGGCGCGTTCGGCGCCGGAGCGCTGGCGGAATTGGCGGCCGGCATGGCGCGAGGCCCGGCCGCGGCATCGGCGGCGTTGGCGGTTTCCGAGGGGGCCGTTTCCGAAGGGGCCGGCGCCGCGCTGGCCGCCGCCGCGGATTCCATAACGATTCGCGGCTTGCGGCCGGACGCTATGTCGCTGACGCCGCTCAGTGCGCTCGGCGGCGATGTGGCGGCGGCGACGGCTGCGGGGGGCGGCGGCGGCGCCTGGGCGGCGATGATGGGGGCGGCGATGATGGGGGCGGCGATGATGGGGGGCGTGCCGGCCGTCACGCCCGGCACGCTTGCCCCCGCTGGAGGGGCTGTTTTGGCCCCGTAATCCTGCCGCTTTTTTGCGGCGATCACGCTCGCGGCGGCGCTTTGATGCTCGGCCGCGGCGATCGAGAGGGCATTGACCGACGATACCGCCGATGACGGCGCCGGCGGCGGGGCGGCCTGCGCGGAAGGCGGCGCTTGAGAGGGCGCGGGGGGAATTTCTCCTGGAGGCGCGGCGTCCGTGGAGGCTGGTCGCGGCCCGGCCTGACCGGGTTGCGTGCCCAGGGCTGATGTCATGGCTGATGGCGTGGCTGATGGTGTGGCCGACGTGCTGGACGGTGAGGGCGACGCGGCGGCCGGGTTCGCCGGCAAGCCGGTGAGTTTTGCGCCGGGCGCTGGCGGGGTCACTTTGCTGGCGCTCGCCGCCGTCGGGAGGGGCGCCGGAGTGGGCGCGGGCGAGGGGGCGGCGGCTTGCTTGGCGGGCGGGGTGGCGGCGCCTGGTGGCGGCGGCGTCGCGTTCGCGGCGGGGGCGGAAGGGGCTTCTGCTTGCGCTTGTTGCAGGTGTTGCGCGAAACCCGCCGACGGGGCCGTTGTCGCCATGCCATCGCCGGCCGGGGTGTTTGCGCCGCCACTGGTCAGCGCCCCGGTCGGCGTCCCAGCCGGCATCATGGCGGACCCTGGCGCGAGCGTTGACGGTGATGGCAGCGGCAAGGCGGCGAGCTGCATGCGAAAACTTCTCCGGCCGGCCGGGACGGCTGGGCCGCAACGAGAAGTGCAAACCCTGGGCCAAGCGGCGGCCCCATGCCGAGGCGTGGCGCCGCCGTGGCGCGACGTGGTCTCGCCGGTATCGGGCGGCAAAGCTTGCCGGGTCAACCCTGCCGGGCGGCGTGGAATTCCGGCCCCGGATTCCGAGCCCGCGCCGACGCCACGGCGGATTTTCAGCGCATCGGCGGCAAAGGCGCCCGAGCGGGTTTTGGCACGGTTCCTGCTTTCCCTCTCGTGACCGTTCCGTCCGCCGATCCCATCGGGGGATTCCAGAGGGGAAGACCATGTCCATCTTCGGCGCCTTGAACACGGCCGTCAGCGGCCTCACCGCCCAGTCCGATGCGTTCGGCAATATCAGCCAGAACATCGCCAACAGCCAGACCACCGGCTATAAGGGCGTGAACACCAATTTCGTCGATTACCTGACCTACAGCACGGCGACCCAGAACGAGCCAGGCTCGGTGGTGGCGCTGCCGAGCTATCAGAACGAGGTGCAGGGGACGATCGCACAAAGCAGCGACCCCTTGGCGATGGCGATCTCCGGCCAGGGGTTCTTCTCGGTCGCCGAGGCCAACGGCACCAATGCCAGCGGCCAGACAACCTTCAATCCGCTGCAATATTATACCCGCGCCGGCGATTTCACCATGAATAGCGAGGGCTATCTGGTGAACAGCGCCGGCGAGTATCTTCAGGGTTGGACGGTCAATCCCGCGACCGGCATCGCCGATCAGAACAAACTCGCGCCGATCCAGGTGAACCAGGCCCAGTTCAATCCGGTCGCGACCTCGACCGCCGATTTCTCCGCCAACCTGCCCGCGACTCCGGCCACGGGGACGCCGATGTCATCGCAGGTACAGGTCTATGACGCGCTCGGGACGCAGCAGACGCTGACGCTCAACTGGGCGCAGACGGCAACGCCCGGGCAATGGACGGTGACCGTTTCCTCGCCCAACAACCAACCCGCTTCGACGATCGGCACCGCGACGGTGGATTTCGGCCCCACGGCCGGCAACGCCGCGGCGCCCGCCGGTACCATCAGCGGCATCACCGCCGGCGCCGGCACCACCGCCTCGACCTATACCACCGGGCAACCGGCGACCCTCACCGTCAACGCCAATTTCGGCAATGGCACACAGCCGATCAGCTTGAATTTCGGCAATTTCGGCCAGGCCAACGGCGTCACCCAATACGCCGGCACGACCTATTCGCTGATCAATTTCAGCCAGAATGGCGTGCCTGCCGGGGCGTTTACCGGGATTTCCATCCAATCGACGGGCAATATCGTTGCCAATTACAATAACGGCCAGTCGCTGACCATCGCGCAAGTGCCGCTCACCACCTTCAACAACGCCGATGCGCTGCAAAGCCAGAACGGCCAGGCCTTCACCGCCACCGCCGGTTCTGGCAACCCGAGCAGCCAGGCACCCAACAATAACGGCGCCGGCGGATTGGTGGTGGGTTCGGTCGAGCAGTCGAACACCGATATCGCGACCCAGTTCACGCAATTGATCGTCGCCCAGCAGGCCTACAGCGCCAACGCCAAATCGATCACCACCGCCTCGCAAATGCTCCAGACCGCAATCAACATGATCCAGTGAACGCGGCCGAACGGCAGGGGATTTCGTGATGGGACTCGAAACGGCACTGGTGATCGCCAATAGCGGCATCGGCAATATCGGCGCCAATTTCGCGGTGATGTCGCAAAACGTCGCCAATGCCGGCACCACCGGCTATGCCGCCGAGACCCAGACGCAGCAGAGCCTGACCGCCGATGGCGTCGGCATGGGGGTCGCGAGCGGGGCCGTCACCCGCTATGTCAATCAGCAGCTCCAGGCCAATCTCTGGACCCAGAACGGCGATGTCAGCGCGTTACAGGAAACGCAGACCGTGTTGCAGCCGGTGAACGCGGCGCTCGGCACGCCGGGGCAGGGGGGGGATCTCTCAAGCCAGCTCGGGGCCCTGCAAAACGCCTTTTCCACCCTGCTCGGCACGCCGGATAGCGCGACCCTCCAACAGAGCGTGGTGAGCGACGCGCAAAGCTTCGCCTCCAGCATCAATGCGCTCAGCAGCGCCTACACCAGTGCCGGGCAAACCGCGCAGAACAATATCGTCTCCTCGCTCAAACAGCTCAATGCCGCGCTCACCAGCATCGGCACGCTCAATACCGAGATCATCTCCAACCTCGCGCGCGGGCAAAGCGTCGCCGATCTGCAAAATCAGCGCGATGCGGCGATGCAGACGGTCTCGCAACTGATCGGGGCGCAGGCGATTCCGCAGGCCAATGGCGGCATCATGGTCGCGACCCAGAACGGTCTCGTGCTGCCGACCGGCGCCGGCGCGGCGCTGACCACGGCGAGTGCGACGATCGCGCCGGGTGCGACCTATCCCGGGACGATCCCCGGGATCATGATGAACGGCGTTGACGTCACCAATCAGATCACCAGCGGCAGCATCGGCGCCGACATCCAGTTGCGCGACACCACGATCCCGACCTACCAGGCGGAACTCGACGAATTCGCCCAGAATACCGCGAGCCGCTTTCAGGCTCAGGGACTGACGCTGTTCACCAACGGCAGCGGCACGGTGCCCACCAGCACCGGCGCCCCGGCGCAATCCGGCTATGTCGGTTTTGCCGCCGAGATCCAGGTCAATCCGGCGGTGGTCACCAATCCATCCCTGGTCACCAACGGCACCAATGCGATCACCGGCAGCCCGACCGGCGCCAGCGCCTTCACCCCGAACCCGAGCACCGGTCCCTCCGGCTTCACGACGCTGATCAACCGGGTGCTGAACTATACCTTCGGCGCGGACGTGCAATCGGGTGTCGCGCAACCGGCAAGCAATGTCACCGGGCTCGGCGCGCTCGGCAATCTCTCCGCGCCGTTCTCCGCGCCGCCGACGATCACCGATTTCGCGTCCACCCTGATCGGTGCGCAAGCCAACGACATCGCGACCACCAGCAGCAATCTCACCGATGCCCAGGCGATGCAATCGAGCCTGCAATCGAGTTTCAAATCCGCCTCCGGCGTCAACATCAATACCGAAATGGCGAACATGGTGCAGTTGCAGAACGCCTATGGCGCCAATGCGCGGATCATGGCAACGGTCCAATCGATGTGGTCGACGCTGCAAAGCGACCTGATGTACGCCTGAACGGAAGGATGACCGATGAGCGGCGGGATCTCCGGCAATTATGCGCTTCCTCCATCGTCCTACGGGACGCTCGGCGAGCTGATCCAGGGGGCAAGCTCGGTCCAGACCCAGCTCGATTCGCTGGCTCAGCAGGCCTCGACCGGCAATGTCTCGCAAACCTATTCCGGCCTCGGCGCCGGTGCCCTGACCGACCTCAATCTCAATGCCGAGATCGCCCAGAACAACACCTATGTTGCCAATATCACTTCGGCGAACACCAATATCGGCATCACCCAGACGGTGATGAATCAGCTCAGCAAAATCGCCTCCGGGATATCCGCGCAGCTCGACAACATCACCGGCACCTCGATCTCGACATTGGCCGAGCAGGCGCAGAACGATCTCCAGCAGGTGGCCAATCTGCTCGATACGCAAAACGGCACGAACTATATTTTCGCCGGCCAGGACGCGAGCAATCCGCCGGTGCCCGATCCCGGCAATATCCTATCCTCGCCATTTTTCACGCAGATTCAAACCGCGGTCGGCAATCTCGCGACCAATGGCGCCGCGACGACCATCGCGACCACGCTCGCTATCGCGAGTTCCAACACCCTGCCGTCGGCTGGCGGCACATCGCCGTTTTCCGCCGCCCTCTCGCCGCCACCGGCGAATTTCCAGGCGAGCACCGAGACCGGGCCCGGCCAAAGCACCTCCATCGGCCTGCTCGCCAGCGCCAATACCTATGTCACCTCGAGCGGCCCTTACACCACCGGCTCCTATATGCGCGATCTCATGCACGGGCTCGCGGTCATCGGCTCGCTCACCAGCACCAGCGCCAGCGCGCCGGGCTTCACCGGCATGATCAATGACATCCAAACCTCGCTCACCGGTGCGATCAGCGCGATGGCCAATGAGGAGGGGGGGTTGGGCGCGACCCAGGACAGTCTGACCGCGAGCAGTAAGACGCTCGGCAATGTCACGACCGCGCTGACCACTCAGGTCAGCTCGATCCAGGACGTCAACATGGCGCAGACGCTCTCCAATCTCACCATGGTGCAGAGCCAGCTTCAGGCCTCTTTCAAGCTCATCGCCAGCGTCCAGAGCCTCTCGCTCGCCAATTACGTCTGAAGCTTTTAGGTCTGGGGCTTTTGCGTCTCCTCGGCGCCGTTGCCGATGAGGATCTCAACGCGCCGGTTCTGCGGTTCGCGCGCTCCGGCGGCGGTCGCGACCAGCGGATGCGTCTCACCAAACCCCTTGATGGTGATCGCGTCTTTCGCGACCCCGTCATGCACCAACTCGGCGGCGACGGCGCCCGCCCGGCGCAGCGAGAGAGCCTGATTGGCGGCCGAATTCCCGCTCCGGTCGGTATAGCCGTTCACGGTGATCCGGGTATCGGCGACATGGGCGGAGTTCGCCGCGGCTTCGGCAATGATCTCTCGGGCGCGATCGCTGAGATCGGCGCGATCCCAGTCGAAGAACACGAGATAGCTTCGTGCCGGGGCGGGCGCCGGGGCGGCTGGCGGCAGGCTGGCGGCGGCCGGGGTGATCGGCGGCGGCGGCTTGACCGAGAAGGCGTAGCGGAGCCCGAGCATGAACATCTGATTGAGGTTGTCGGAGACTTCCTGGGTGCCGATGGCGTGCCCGGCGGCGCCGATCGGCCCGAGGGTCGCGCCGAAATGTTCCGGCCCGATCAGGCCGAGGAAGCGGTATTCGGTGGTGACCGAAAGCCCCGGCACGCCGGGGACGGGGAAGGCGATACCGACGATACCCTGCCCGGCGAGGCTTCCCGCCGTGCCGTTGCCGGTGAAATCACTTCCCGCCGCCGGCGTCGTGACGCGGAGATTGCCGAAATTGGTCCACTGATAGCCGAGACCGACGCCGAAATAGGGGAAAACATAGCGCGAGCCGATATCGAGATCGAACAAGGCATTGGCCATGAAGCCATAATCCTGCGTCGAGCCGGAGACCGTGCTCGGCAGCAGCGCGCCGGCGCGGGCCGAGAGCGTGTTCATCATCTCGTCGCCTTCGAGTTCGAGGCGGAACCCGTTGCCGAACCCGTAGCCGAGGCTGCCCTCGAAGGCCGGCCCGGCGTTATATTGCAGATTGCCACCGCCGAGCGCGCCAAGCGCGGGAGACGGGGTCAGCGGCTGGTTCATCAACAGATTGGCGCCGGCGCCGCCCGAGACATAAAGCCCTTCGATGGGCTGGGCACCGGCGGCGCACGGCAACAATATCCCCCCGACGAGCAGCCAGAAACAACGCCGCATGCGAGCAGCCCCTTCTTCATTCCCTGGCCTCGGCCGGGATGGCTCAAGGCCCGACACCTCAAGGCACAGCACGTTGATATGGGCCGATCCGCGCGGATTGCCATATCGTGCCATGCCTGGCGGGTCTCGGATCCGTCGTGATCCCCGCTCCCTGCCGTCTCCGGGCGTCCGGCTCGCGAATAGGGCCTTGCCTTGCGCGCCGCAAGAGGCGAGAGAACCTTTTGAAGCCCGCCGACCGGCGCAGGAAAAGAGACGCAGTGATAAAAATTTTCCACACTTGGCGTGATCTGCCGCCCGAGGCGCGTGGCGCCAGCGTCGCGCTCGGCAATTTCGATGGCGTCCATCTCGGCCACGCCCAGGTCATCGCCGCCGCCCATGCCGCCCGCCCCGACGCGCCGCTCGCGGTGCTCACCTTCGAGCCGCACCCGCGCGAGGTCTTTCGCCCCGATGATCCGCCGTTCCGGCTCACCCCGAGCGCGACACGGGCGCGGCTGCTCGCCGGGCATGGGGTGCGTCTGCTCTATGAACTCCGCTTCGATCGCGCCTTCAGTGACCTCTCGGCCGAAGCCTTCATCGCCGAGGTGCTGGCGGCGGGCATTGGCGCGCGCCATCTCGCCTGCGGGCCGGATTTCGCTTTCGGGCACCGGCGCGGTGGCGATGTCGCGCTGCTCGCCGCGCGTGCCGAGGCGCTGGGCATCGGGCTCTCGATCGTGCCCCCCCTCAGCGATGCCGAGGGGCGGGTATCGTCAAGCCGCATCCGCCGCTTGCTACGCGATGGCTACCCCGAGCGCGCGAGCGCCTTGCTCGGCCGCCCCTTCGCGATCGAGGGGGTGGTCACGCATGGCGACGCGCGGGGGCGCCTGCTCGGCTTCCCGACCGCCAATCTGCCGCTCGGGCGCGTGCTCGAGCCGGCGCGCGGCGTTTATGCCGTTTCCGTCGCGCTGGCCGATGGGCGGCGTTTCGGGGGGGTTGCCAATCTCGGCCGGCGGCCGACCCTCGGCGGCGACCCGGAGACCAGGCTCGAAGCGCATCTTTTTGGGTTTGCAGGCGATATATACGGACAGACGATCACCGTCGGGCTCATCGCCTATCTCCGCGAAGAGCGCAAATTCCCCGATCTCGCCGCCTTGCAGGCGCAGATCGCCGCCGATGCCGCCTCTGCCCGCGCCGCGCTTGACCACGCCGCCGCCGCTTCCGCATAGTTTCGCGCCCCGGAGACGATGATGAGTGAAAATCCCACCCCCGATTACCGCGACACGGTATTCCTGCCTCGCACCGGCTTTCCGATGCGCGCCGATCTGCCCAAGCGCGAGCCGCAAATCCTCGCCCGCTGGCAGGCGATCGGGCTATCGGAGAAACTCCGCACGGCATCACGAGGGCGAGAGAAATTCATCCTTCATGACGGCCCGCCCTATGCCAACGGCAATCTCCATATCGGAACGGCGCTCAACAAAATTCTGAAAGACGTCATCAATCGCACCCGCCAGATGGCCGGGTTCGACGCCGATTACATTCCGGGTTGGGATTGTCACGGCCTTCCGATCGAGTGGAAGATCGAGGAGGAATACCGCAAATCCGGCCGCGACAAGGACGCCGTCCCGATCCTCGATTTCCGCGCCGAATGCCGCGCCTATGCGCGGCACTGGATGGGCGTGCAGGAAGCGGAGTTCGTGCGCCTCGGCGTCGAAGGCGATTTCGCACATCGCTACGCGACGATGGATTTTCCGGCGGAAAGTGCGATCGTCGCTGAGATCGGCAAATTCCTCATGAACGGCGCGCTCTATCGCGGCCTGCGCCCGGTGATGTGGTCGCCGGTCGAAAAAACCGCCCTCGCCGAGGCCGAGATCGAGTATCACGACCATAAAAGCGATGCGATCTTCGTCAGGTTTCCGCTCCGCAATGCGCCGGGAGATCTGGCGGAGGCAGGGGTGGTGATCTGGACCACGACGCCGTGGACGATGCCCGGCAACCGCGCGATCGCTTATGGGGCGGAGATCGAATACGCCCTGTTGCGTGTGGATGAGGTCGCGCCGCAATCCTCTGTGCGGCGGGGCGATCATTTGCTGGTGGCGCTCTCTCTCGTCTCGGCGTTTTGCCAGGTGACCGGCATCACGCAGCATCATCTCCAACGGCTGATGAAGGGGGCTGAGCTTCACGGTTTGATTGCCGCCCATCCGTTGCGCGGACGCGGCTATGAGTATGACGTGGCGCTGCTTGCCGCCGATTTCGTCACCACCGAGCAGGGCACCGGCTTCGTCCATATCGCGCCGGGGCATGGCGATGACGATTTCGTTCTCGGTCGCCAGCATAATCTCGAAGTGCCCGACACGGTCGGGCCGGACGGCACGTTCAATGCCTGGGTGCCGCTGTTCGCCGGCTTGCATGTCTATAAAGCCGCTGATCCGGTCTGCGAAGCATTGCGAAACGCCGGCGCGTTGCTCGGGCGCCAGGAATTCGTCCATTCCTATCCCCATTCCTGGCGTTCGAAAGCCCCGCTGATTTTCCGTGCAACGCCGCAATGGTTCATCCGCATGGATGGCGAGGGGCGTATCCGTGAAAAGGCGCTGGCGGCGATTGCCGAGACGCATTTCGTGCCGGAACAGGGGCGGAACCGCATCGGCGCGATGGTCGCCGCGCGCCCGGATTGGTGCATCTCGCGCCAGCGCGCTTGGGGCGTGCCGATCGCCGTCTTCGTCCATCGCGCTTCCGGCGAGCCGCTCCGTGATCCCGAAGTCATGGCGCGGATCGTCGCCGCATTCGAGACGGAAGGCGCGGATTCCTGGTACGCCTCGTCGCCCGGGCGATTCTTGGGCACGAAATACGATCCTGCCGACTACGAACAGGTCATGGACATCGTCGATGTCTGGTTCGAGAGTGGCTCGACCCATGCTTTCGTTTTGGAAGCGCGCCATCTGCCCTGGCCGGCCGATCTCTATCTCGAAGGCTCCGACCAGCATCGTGGCTGGTTTCATTCCTCGCTTCTGGAAGCGGTGGGGACGCGCGGGCGTGCGCCGTTCAAGGCGGTGCTGACGCATGGCTTCGTGCTCGACGAGCAGGGGCGCAAAATGTCGAAATCACTCGGCAACGTCACCGCCCCGCAGGAGGTGATGAAGGAATATGGCGCCGATATTCTGCGGCTTTGGGTGATGATGTCGGACACCACCGAGGATCTTCGCATCGGCAAGGAGATTTTGAAGCAGCAGGCCGAGCTTTACCGGCGGCTCCGCAACACGCTGCGTTGGCTGCTCGGCTGTCTCGATGGATTTTCCGAGGCCGAGCGGGTCGAATACCACGAGATGCCGGAACTGGAGCGGTATATTCTCCATCGTGTGACCGAACTCGATGCCCGTATCCGCCGCGCCGTTGAAACCTATGACTGGACCGGCGTCTATCCCGACATCCATAATTTTTGTGCAAACGATCTCTCCGCCTTCTATTTCGATATCCGTAAGGACTCACTCTATTGCGACCGCCCGGACGCGCTTCGCCGCCGCGCCGCCCGCACCGTTCTCGATCATCTCCATCGCACGCTCTGCACCTGGCTCGCGCCAGTGCTCTGCTTCACGGCGGAGGAGGCCTGGTGTGCGCGCTTCGGAGAAGAGACGAGTGTGCATCTGCAAATTTTTCCCGCGATTCCGACGGAGTGGCGCGATGACGGTTTGGCGGGAAAATGGGAGAAAATCCGCGAAATTCGCCGCATCGCAACCGGCAATATCGAGCGGCTGCGCGTCGAGGGAAAAATCGGCTCATCGCTTCAGGCGAGTAGCGCGCTTTTTTTTGCCGATGGTGACGACCAATTGCTCGATGCCGAAACCTGGGCGGATGTGCTGATCGTCTCGAAGGTGGCGTTCCAACGGCCGGACGATCGTCAGCACCCGGGTGCTTACGCCGCCCCTGGTCAGAAATGCGCGCGCTGCTGGAAAGTGCTGGAAGAGGTCGGAGAAGATAAAAAACATCCGCAGCTCTGCCGGCGCTGCGTGGATGCGGTGGACTCCGGGCTCGTCTGCCGCGCGGCGGCGGAATGAAGGGGCGGCGTTTCGCGCTCGGGGTCGTGGTGGCGTTGATCGTGCTCGCGCTCGATCAGGCGAGCAAGTTCTGGGTGCTGCACGGGCTCGATCTCGCGGCGCGCGGGCGTTTGGTGCTTTTGCCGGTGCTGAATTTCACCTTGGTCTGGAACCGTGGCGTCACCTTCGGGATGTTGAACGGGCTCGGCGCCTGGGCGAGCCCGGCGCTGGTGCTCGGCGCCCTCGTCATCGTCGCCGCGCTCGGGGTTTGGCTCGGCCGCGCCGAGAACGCGCTGGTCGCCGGCGCGCTCGGTGCCATCGCCGGGGGGGCGGTCGGCAACATCGTCGATCGGCTGCGTTTCGGCGCCGTCGTCGATTTCATACAGGTGCATATCGGGCGAATTTCCTGGTATGTTTTCAACCTGGCGGATTCCGCCATCGTCTGTGGCGTGGCCATTCTGCTTCTGGAAGGGTTGCGCCGCCGGCCGGACACCAAAAACCTCGCCGGCATCGAAAATGGGCGCTAAACTCAGCGGTATCATGAGGCGCAAATCGGCGTGGAGTTTAGAGAAATTGTTCTTTTTTAAAAAAAAGAACCAAAAAACTTTTAACCCGCTTCTCGGAAGCGGGCTGTGCCGCAGGCACGGCCCAACAGGCAAAAGTCTTTTTGCTTCTTTTTCTTCAGAAAAAGAAGGTCTTTCGTCCCGCGCGTCGATTCGGATCTTTGTTTCCCTTTGCGCCGTTTTTGCCCTCGCCGGTTGTGATCACGGCGGCAACGATGTCGCGCAGACCTTTGGCGGCCTCGTCGATGTGCCGTTCGAGTTCGAGGTGACGACGCGCACCCCGCTCGAGATGCCCAAAACCGATGACGGCCTCGTCCCGCCCAACCCCGAGGCGTCCGGTCCGCCGCAGCAGAGCCTTCGCGAGCAGGCGGAATCGGCGCTGGCGCCTCAACTCGCCCTTGGCGCGGCACAGACCCGCCCGTCTCCGGACGAGGAAGCGCTGCTCAAGGCCGCCGGCCCGCCGGCGCCGAAAAATATTCGAGCCCTCGTCGACAGCGCCGCCGACGAACGCCGGACCGCGCGCGGCATGTCCGACATGATCGAATTCTGGCGCCCACGCGCGCAGCCGAGCGAGGAGACGCTGGATGCGACCGCGGAGGCGGCACGGCTCAAGGCGGCGAAGGCGTCCGGCAAAAGCCTGACCGATGGTCCGATCCCGATCATCAAGACGCAAAATCCCAGCGTGTTTCACGGCCTGTTCTGAGTGAGACGGTGGTGCCCGGCCGGTGATCAAAATTACCACCTTCGAAGATATCATCCGGGCGATCTTCGACGGGGATTGGTATCGTTCACATTATCCGGACATCGCCAATACCGGCATCGATCCGCTCGCCCATTATCTCTCCTTCGGTCTCGCCGAGGGGCGGGATCCGAACCGGTTTTTCGACAGCCACTGGTACCGCCAGACCTATCCCGACGTCGCCGCCGCCGGCATCCCGCCATTCCTGCATTATCTGCAATTCGGCGCGAGTGAGCTACGCAACCCGCACCCCCGGTTCGATGCCGCCTATTACGTGTTTTTTCATCCCGAGGCGGCGGGCAATCCGCTGTTTTTCCACGCGACCCATGGCGCGGCGCAAGGCTTCGCGACGACCCGGGGGTTCGATATCGCCGCCTATCTGCCGGCGCCCGGCCCGCCACCGGCGCTGCCGGTGGATCTTCTCGTCGATGTGATCATCCCGGTCTATCGGGGCCTCGGCGAGACGCGGCGCTGTCTCGTCTCGGTCCTCGCCGACCATGCTGCGCCGCGCGGCGATGTCATCGTCATCGATGATTGCTCGCCCGAGCCTGCGCTCTCGGCCTGGCTCGATCGTTTGAACGAGACCGGGGCCATCCGTCTCGTTCGTCCGCCGCGCAATCTCGGCTTCGTCGCCGCCGTCAATCGCGGCATACAGGCGGCCGGCGACCGGGATGTGGTTCTGCTCAACAGCGATACCGAGGTGCCGCGGGGCTGGCTCGCCCGTCTCGCCGCGCACGCCTATGCCGGGGCGCGGATCGCCACGGTCTCGCCGTTTTCCAACAACGCCACGATCTGCTCCTATCCGGGCATCGATGGCGGCGATCTCGCCTTCGGTCTCGACCTCGCGGCGATCGACGCGGCGACACGCGCGGTCAATGCCGGGCGGGCGGTGGAGATCCCGGTCACGGTCGGATCATGCATGTATATCCGCCGCGCCGCCATCGATGAGATCGGCGATTTCGACCGCGAATATTTCGGCGTCGGCTATGGCGAGGAGGTTGATTTCTGCCTTCGCGCCAGTGCCCGTGGCTGGCGCCATCTGCTCGCCTGCGACGTGTTCATTTATCACGCCGGCGAGGTGAGTTTCGGCAACGGATCAGACGCTCGCGATGAGGGGATGCGGCGCGTCGCCGAGCGCTATCCGCATTTTCACCGCACGATCGGCCTTTGGGTCCGCTTCGGTGTTGCGGATGCGGCGCGCTTTGCCCTGAGCGCCGAATTGTTCCGCCGCTCGGGTCTGCCGACCATCCTCATGGTATAGATAATTATACCCGCCTGGGGAAGGGTGACGGCAATGGCCAAGGCTTACAGCTACATTCGTTTTTCCAGCCCTGAACAAGCGAAGGGCGACAGCCTACGCCGTCAAGTTGAAGCGGCGGAGGCCTATGCGGGGGCACATGGGTTGCTACTCGACGATAGGCTAACAGACGCAGGGTTATCGGCGTGGAGTGGCGCGCATCGCACGCGAGGTTCACTAGGGCGGTTCATGGAAGCGATTGGACGGGGCCATGTCGATCCCGGATCAGTGCTTATTGTTGAGTCATTGGATCGCCTCAGCCGCGAACCACCCTTGGAAGCCCTTGATCAGTTCAGGGCAATCCTGCGGGCTGGGGTTGAAATAGTAACCCTCTCCGACGGACAGCGATACGAGAAAGGCAAACTTGACCACTTGGATGCACTACTCGTCGCGCTGGTCCGCATGAGCAGCGCCCATAATGAGTCGCAGCAAAAAAGTGAACGAGTCCGTGAGGCCTGGATGGAGAAGAAGAAGCGCGCGGCCGAACACCAGGAAGCGTTGACGCGGGGTGGCGTCGCGTGGTGCCGGGTCAAGGACAAGCGCTATGTCCTCATCCCCGAACGATCTGTCATCATCCGCCGCATATTTGAGGAATCGGCGGATGGCATTGGACACATGACCATAGCCAAGCGGCTGAATCAGGAGGGCATCCGCTCCTGGGGGCGGTCCGACGGATGGCATCCCTCTTATATAAAAAAGATTTTGACCAATCGCGGCGTGCTCGGGTTCTTTCAGCCTCATCGCAAAGTTGAAGGCAAAAGGATAGCCGAGGGGGAGGAGATCAGTGGATATTATCCGACGGTTGTATCCGCCGATCTTTTTTGGTCGGCGCAGGCAGCAAGCGCGGGACGCCAAAATGGCGGTGGCGGACGGCGCGGTAAAAAATTGAGTAATATTTTTTCGCATGTTGCAAAATGTGAATGTGGAAGACCGATGATACATGTAGACAAGGGAAGCTATAAAGGAAAAGAACAACGATATTTAGTCTGCGATGGGCTACGTCGTGGCTTGGGTTGTACGACCCCTGGCAGCCGCTGGTGGCCATACTCCGAGACTGAATTTGCCATTATGGGCTGCATAGTTGCGGAAGGCATCACGCCGCTCGACAGCGATTCTCAAGACAGGATTGCCGATATGCGTGAGCAACTCGCACGATTGCGGGTGCAAATGGAGCACTCTGAAGCCCGGAAGAATAAGCTTCTCGATTTTGATGATCTTGACGACCGGGCGATCAGAAAACGGATCCGAGAAGCTGCGGCAGAGGTCAAGCGCCTCGAAACGGAATGTAACAATCTCGAATCAGAAATTGAAAAAAAATCTAGCCTACATAGCTCACGAAACTCCTTGGGACAAGTGCTAAAAAGACTAGCAGAAAGTCGAAAAGCCGCCAGACTTGGAGATGAATACAAATTCCGTGTGAAAATCGCTCACGAAATTAAACGTGCGATCGCAGTGTTACGATTCACGTCTTCATCAGTAACGGCAATTACTTATGATAATTCCGAAGTTAATTTATTTTATTCGATACCAAGGCGTCAGAAAAATAAAAATATTACCTAAAGATTTCACACGCCACTCCCTACGGTCACTGAAGCTGTTCAACGCTCTCTCGTTGGCTGGGCTGAGCCTGATTTGCAACACACGCGGGGTAAAGTGCATCCATGGAGACGAAGGGGATTCCCCAATCGACCTGTCGATGCCGGTCAGAATCCGTAGATAAATGCCGGCGCGTATAATCTTGGCATAAAATTTGCGTAAGCCAAGTTCCACCGTCAAACGCATGGTGGCAACGCGCTGGGTTCACCAACAATGTAAAGCCTGGCCGTTGGCCACCGCCTGCGGCGGCAAGGGCTTGACATTGTTGGTGAGCCGGCCAAAATCGACCACCGCGGCTGACGGCTTCCACTGAATATCGGCGAAAGTCTACGGATTCACACCGGCGCCAACACAGATCGCGGCCGCGCCCCTTTTGAGGCATAAGAGCAACCGAAACCCGGCGCGACTCGTCGGAGGCGAGGCCTGCTTGCCGCTTTCGCACTCGCCAGGACAATGCGCAATCATTGCGTCTACACAAATTAATTGCAACTTAAATCAATTTCTGTTCAACGGTTTATATATACTACGCGTCTTTTGACTAAAAACCAGCAGAGACCAAAAAAAGCAGTCGGTCCTCCCAAAATAGAAAGAGAGGATGGCTCATCAACTGTCGTCTCGGCATTTGCGGGCGCCCCTGTATTTGTTGCTGTTCCGGAATTTTTCGGGATGCTGCTATTTTCTGATGTGCCGATATTTATCGACAAAATATTTGGATTTTTCGTTAAATTATCAAGGTTGTGTATTGCACTCGTTGTTGTTTCCAAGGCCCCTATTGGCAGTCCAGATAACACCCCGCCAGAGAAATTACCTCCATCATTTTGGATGGTACCACTGTTATTATTTTGCTCTAATGAATTATTATCGGCATTAATATAAGGTGTGAAACCATTAAATGCATAAACATTTGTGCTATCATTATAACCAATTACATTTTTTTTGATTCCATTAATATTGTTTATTGAACTAACATCCCCACCGCCGTCGCCCATGTCAATAGTTAATCCATTGTTGAACGTTACAATGCGTGTTTTATCTCGCGAGACGGAAAAATTATCTCTATTCTCCTCTTGGGGGGCATTAAATTTTACACCCTCTTTTTCTCCAAAGGAATTTGAATCTTCGTTCGCGTTCACTATATCATATTTTTTAAATATACTCTCCCCCTCTACTATGTTGCTTACATACAATAATAGCCCAATCGCACCTGTTGATGCTAAGATCAGCATATAGATCGTATGCGTTTTTCTCATTTATATTTCAAACTGATTACTATAGATGCACACTATACATCCCATGGATGCAAAATAGTGAACACAATATAATTATAGAGAAATCGCCAGAAGATTGCTACCAACCATGGCTTGTGGAGCCAGCCGCATAATCAACCAAATGACCCACGCCGTCAGGGTTTGCGGGATGCTCTGCCCCCTCTGCCCGGCAGTCTCAAGGGCGGAGTAAACTCAGGCCACTGGGCTATGTGGTGTGATGGTTATGAGAAAGGCCCCCGAGCCTGTCCGTAATTCTGTGTGCGGGGCATAACCAACGCCAAGGAGGCGTATTATGCCGAGCAAAGTCAAAAAGCTGGACCGCGCCGTTGCCAAGCTGCCGTCGATCCCGAAGGATCTGGTCAACCAGTTTCTGACCGGTCCGATGACGGAGGAAGCGATCAACGCGGCGGGGTTTGCGTTCAAGCAGGCGCTGATCGAGGCGTCGCTGAACGCCGAACTCAGTCACCGCCTGGGTTATCCGCCGGGTGCTGTCGATGCCGGTCAGAATCCGTAGATAAATGCCGGCGCGTATAATCTTGGCATAGAATTTGCTTAAGCCAAGCTCCACCGTCAAACGCATGGTGGCAACGCGCTGGGTTCACCAACAATGTCAAGCTCTTGCCGCCGCAGGCGGTGGCCAACGGCCAGGCTTTACATTGTTGGTGAACCAGCCAAAATCGGCCACCGCGGCTGACGGCTTCCACTGAACATCGGCGAAAATCTACGGATTCACACCGGCGCCAACAGGTGCGGCGAAGCCGGAAACGGCCACCAACCACCGCAATGGCGGCACCTCGAAGACGGCGCTGACCGGCGACGGCAAGCTGCGGATCGAGACGCCGCGCGACCGCGACGGCAGTTTCGAGCCGGTGTTGCTGCCCAAGCACGCGCGCCGGTTCACCGCCTTCGACGATCGGCCGCCGCCAGCATGACTTCAGGCGAGGTTTCAACACTCGGGAACGTGTCGCGCCAACTCAACAAGGCAACGCGGACGTCGTTGCGCGGCTTTCCGCCTTTGCGGACGATTACATTGAAAAGTTCGCCAAGCACCTGCGCCGGGACGACGGCAGCCTCTTGCGGCAAACTGCGAATGAGGTTCAAAGCGACATCACGCCGCTCAGCCCCATTGATGCCTTCTGCGTAGGCGAGCACGTTCGTATCGTAACCATCCGGTCTGAACCGCCTGCCTCTACGGCAAGGAGCTGTCCATAAGGGCGCTGCTATGAGCTGATTCATATGCAGGGAGCGTATGGCGGATGGAGATCATCACGGGAGCTGAGCGTCGGCGCCGCTGGCGGGACGAGGACAAGCTGCGGATTGTCGCGGAGGCCGAGGCCCCGGGTGCTGTGTTTGCATTGGTTGCACGGCGGCACGAGATTTCGAGAGGACAATTGTGGAAATGGCGCGGGCAGGTTCGGCGCGGTGAGTTGGCGCCGGCGCCGATGGTACCGGAATTCATTCCGGTACGGGTGATGACGAGTGCGGCGCTGTCGATGCCGCGGGCGTCTGGCAAATCGGCTTCGGTGAACGGCGCCAGCACCGATCCGGCACCTCGGCCGCAGTCGGCGCGATCCGTTGCGAGCCGGATTGAGATCGTGCTGCCGGACGGCACCTGTGTTCGGGTTGATGATGGGGTTGGGGTTGCCGCCTTGCGGCGGGTGATGGCGGCGGTGCGGCGATGATCCCGGTCTCATCCGGCGTGCGGATCTGGCTGGCGTCGGGGCATACGGATATGCGCCGCGGCATGAAGGGGCTGGCGTTGCAGGTGCAGGAAGGTCTGGGCCGGGAGCCGTTCTGCGGTGATGTTTTCTTCTTTCGCGGTCGCGGCGGATCGTTGATCAAGGCGATCTGGCATGACGGCGTCGGATTGTCGCTTTATGCCAAACGGCTGGATCGCGGCCGGTTTGTGTGGCCGCAGACGGTGGATGGCGCGGTGGCGCTGACGCCGGGGCAGATGGGCTATTTGCTCGAGGGAATCGATTGGCGCAATCCGCAACAGACCTGGCGGCCGCAGTCTGCCGGGTAGGCGCGAAAAACCATGGTGAAAAATCGTAGTCTGATACGGATTTCTCTAGGGCGTGTCGTCAATTTCCTGAGGCGTTGCCGTCCGGGCTGCCGCTTATTCTGAGCTGGCGGGCCGCGAAGTGAGTCCTAAATGCCACAGCGGGCGAGCAATCGGCCTTGCCCGTGATTTAG
>JAJZBM010000015.1 GCA_021798915.1 Pseudomonadota bacterium | reverse complement strand
CCATTGTCCAATATTCCCCACTGCTGCCTCCCGTAGGAGTCTGGGCCGTGTCTCAGTCCCAGTGTGGCTGATCATCCTCTCAGACCAGCTACCGATCGTCGCCTTGGTAGGCCTTTACCCCACCAACTAGCTAATCGGACGCAGGCTCCTCCTCAGGCGACTTGCGCCTTTGCCCCTCAGGGATCATGCGGTATTAGCCGTAGTTTCCCACGGTTGTCCCCCACCCAAGGATAGATACCTACGCGTTACTCACCCGTCCGCCACTAATGGAGTTGCCCCCATCCGTGCGACTTGCATGTGTTAAGCATGCCGCCAGCGTTCGCTCTGAGCCAGGATCAAACTCTCAGGTTCATCCCGGCGCCGAGAAACTTCCTTGCGGAAAAAAACTCAGCGACCAGAACAAACGGACCCTACCTAACTCAGCTCTGTTTTTGATCCATCCCGAAGGACGCATCGCAAACAAAACTCGAAGCGTAACTGTCAACGCATAAAAGAATACATTGATTATACCCTCAAGCTCTGGCCAAGCAGGCAAAGTCAAACCCACCTGAGCAAAGCCGGAACATGAATGTCCTTCGACACGAGAATTGCTTCCCGGCCTCTGGAGCACCCACCCAAGGGCACCGCCAACGTATCCCTTCCAATCGTATTCACAAGCGTCAAAGAGCAAAAATCCAGACCGACGGACTTGCATGTTTGCAAATCCCCCCGCCTGTTAGCCGACTCGCGCCTCGTAGCGTGAGGCAAAGAAGCTAATGGGTCGGTGCAGGAAAGTCAAGAACTGCGTCCGACCCGGTGAAAGGGGGTTTAATCGGGATGCCTCCCGGCGTCAACACCCTTTTATGACTCTTTTGTGCGATTTTTTTCGCGCGCCGTTCGCCAGTCCTGGAACCAGGCGAGAAAGCGCGGAATTCCGGCCTCGAGCGGCGTTGTCGGGGCATAACCGGTAAGCGCCGTGATCGCCTCGATCGCGGCGAAGGTCTCGGCGACGTCGGCGCGCGGTGCCGGCGCCGTGCGGATGATCGCCCGCCTGCCGAGCCCGGCTTCGAGCAGCGCGATCAGCCGCGAGACTTCCTCGCTCCGGTGATTGCCGATGTTGAAAAGCCGCGGCGCCGCACCGGCCGGCGGCGGGCGGTCGAGACAGCCGAGCACGCCGGCGACGATATCGTCGATATAGGTGAAATCGCGTTTGAGCCGCCCGTCGCCATAAACCGTGATCGGCGCGCCGGCCGAAATCGCCTCGGCGAAGGCGAAATACGCCATGTCCGGCCGCCCCCAGGGGCCGTAGACGGTGAAAAACCGGAGGCCGGTTTGCGGCAGGCCGAAGAGATGGCCATAGGCCGTGCTCATCAGCTCGTCGGCGCGCTTGGTCGCGGCATAGAGCGAGGTCGGCCGATCGACGCGATCGCTCTCGGCGAACGGCAGCCCTTCATTGGCGCCGTAAACCGAGGACGAACTGGCATAGACCAGATGCTCCAGCCGGGTGAGCCGCCGGGCGGTCTCCAGCACCACGAGATGACCCATCACATTGGCGCTGACATAAGCATAAGGATCGATGAGCGAGTGCCGCACCCCCGCCTGCGCCGCGAGATGGATGATGCGGCTTATGTCGGGACGGTCCGCCACCGCCGCCGCCATCGCCGCGCGGTCGGCGATGTCGAGGCGGCGAAACGCAAATCCCGCCCACGCGCAAAGCCGCGCCAGCCGTGCCTCCTTGAGCCGGACATCGTAATAGGGGTTGAGATCGTCGACACCGAGCACCTGCTCGCCACGCCCGAGCAGCGCCTCGGCGACGTGATAGCCGATGAAGCCGGCGGCGCCGGTGAGCAGGATGGTCATGCCGGAGCGGCGAGCGGGCGCGCCACCAGCCGATCCTCGAGCAGTTCCATGATCGCATGGCCGAGCGTGATGTGGCATTCCTGGATGCGCGCGGTTTCGCTATCCGGCACCAGCAAAACGTGATCGCAGGATTCGCGCGCCGGCAGCCCGCCGCCGCCGAGCAGCCCGACGGTGACGATGCCCATCTCGCGCGCCGCCGCCAGCGCCCGGCAGACATTTTCCGACCGCCCCGAAGTGGTGATGCCGAACAACACATCGCCGCGCCGACCAAGGCCGCGCACCGGCCGCTCGAACACTTGCGCGAAGCCGTAATCATTCCCCCCCGCGGTCAGCGCCGCCGGATCGAGGGTCAGCGCCAGGGCCGGCAGCGACGGCCGCTCCACCTTGGGGCGGAGACGAATGAGCATTTCGGTCGCCAGATGCTGGCTGTCGGCGGCCGAGCCGCCATTGCCGCAGAACATCAACTTGCCGCCGCCGCGGAGTGACGCCTCGGCGGCATCCACCACCGCGACCACCGCAGCCGCCATCTCATCCGCGACCCTGAGCTTCAGCGTCGCCGAACGCTGCAGCATCGCGACAAACCGTGCCTGATCATCCATGTTTCGTTGCCTCTCGCGCGCGTTGCAAAGATAGGGTTTCAGCCTTGACGAATCCTTGATTGCACGGCGGCGCCGTCCAAGGTAGTGGCCTTTTCCCGACCGAGAGCCAAGCGATGCGCCATTTTCCGATTTTCCTCGATCTCGTCGGCCGCAAGGCGCTGGTCCTCGGCGAGGGCGAGATGGCCGAGCGCAAAGCGCAGGCGCTGGCTGGCGCCGGCGCCACGGTGACGCGGCTTGCCCGCTTCGCCCCCGGTGACCTCGCCGGCATGGCGATCGCGATCGGCGCGGGCGCGCCGGAGGCGGATCTTCGCGCCCTCGCCGAGGCGGCGCAGGGGCTCGGCATTCCGGTCAACATCGTCGATCGCCCGGCGCTGTCGAGCTTCATCATGCCGGCACTGGTCGATCGCGACCCGCTGACCATCGCCATCGCCTCGGGGGGGGCAGCACCAGTGCTGGCGCGCCAGATCCGCGCCCGGATCGAGGCGCTGATCCCGCCCACCTATGGCCGCCTCGCGGCGTTTCTCGGGCGGGCGCAACGCGAACTCCGCCGGCGGATCCCCGATCTCCCCCGGCGCCGACGGCTGATCGAGCGGCTCCTCGGCGGCCCGGTCGCGGCACTGATTCTCGCCGGGCGCGAGGCCGAGGCCGACCGCGCGCTCGCGGCCGAACTCGATGCCGATGCGCCATCGCCGGGCATGGTGTTCCTGGTCGGCGCCGGGCCGGGAGCGGCCGATCTCATCACGCTTCGCGCCCAGCGTCTGCTCGGCGAGGCCGACGTCATCGTGCATGACCGCCTGATCGGCGATGACGTGCTCGATCTCGCGCGTCGGGACGCGGCGCGGATTTTCGTCGGCAAGGCGCGTGCCCATCACTGCCTGCCGCAGCCGGAGATCAATGCGCTCCTCATCCGCCTGGCGCGGGAGGGGAAAAAAGTGGTGCGGCTCAAGGGCGGTGATCCCTTCGTCTTCGGCCGTGGCGGCGAGGAGGCGGAAGCGCTGGCCGAGGCCGGCATCGCCTGCGAGATCGTCCCCGGTGTCACCGCGGCGCTGGCCTGCGCCGCCGCCGCCGGTATCCCGCTCACCCATCGCGACGCCGCGCGCTCGGTGACGCTGCTCACCGGCCATGGCAAGGAGGGGGCGATCGATCTCGATTTCCCAACCCTCGTCCGCCTCGGCGGCACGCTCGCGATCTATATGGGGATCACCGCGCTGCCGCGTCTCGCCGCCGGATTCGCCGCCGCCGGCCTAGCGCCCGAGACGCCGGCGGCGCTGATCGAACGCGGCGGCACGCCGGCGGAGCGCCGCCTTTTTGCGCCGCTCGCAGCCCTCGCCACCCGCGCCCCGGCCTGGTCGAGTGGCGGGCCGGCGCTGTTGCTGATCGGCCCCGCCATCGCCCGCGCCGGCCGGCCTGACGGCGACGCTCGCGTGAACTTGACTAACGTCATCCCCCGCAACCACCCCATATCGTTATAGAAGTCGCCAACGCTCAACCGCAGCAACGGAATACGGAATAGTGCCCATGGATGCTGGCCCGATCCCCTCCTCCCCCGCGCCCCGCAGCCGCTGGCGGCCAGAGGGCTGCGACCAGATTGCCCTGGTTCTGCAAGGCGGTGGCGCCCTCGGCGCCTATCAGGCGGGTGTCTATCAGGCGCTGCACGAAGCCGGGCTGGAGCCCGACTGGATCGCCGGCGTCTCGATCGGCAGCATCAACGGCCTCATCATCGCCGGCAACCCGCCGGAACGCCGGCTGGAGCGGCTGGAGGAATTCTGGGACACCATCACCGCGCGCCCGGTCGCGCCGTTCCTCGACCACCGCCTGCTCGATGGCGACCTGCCGCGCCGCATGTTCCACGGCCTCTCCTCCAGCCTCGCGATGACGCTCGGCCAACCCGGGTTTTTCACCCCGCGCGTGCCCAACCCCTGGCTCGCGCCGCGTGGCGCCCGTGGCGCGACCAGTATTTATGATACCGCCCCGCTCCGCGCGACGCTGGAGCGCCTGGTCGATTTCGAGCTGCTCAACCGCCGTGCGGTGCGCTATGCCGCCGGCGCCGTCAATGTCGCGACCGGCAATTTCTACTTCTTCGACAGCGCCCATCAGGAAATCGGCCCCGAGCACGCGATGGCCAGCGGCGCACTGCCGCCGGCGCTGCCGATGGTGCGCATCGGCACCGATTTTTACTGGGATGGCGGCGTCGTCTCGAACACCCCGCTGCAGCATCTGCTCGACCATGCCGGCAGCAACAACCTCCTGGTGTTCCAGGTCGATCTTTTCGGCGCCCGTGGCCCGGTGCCGCGCGATATGTATGACGTCCTCGCCCGTCAGAAAGACATCCAATATTCCAGCCGCACCCGCATGGTGACCGACATGTTCATGCGGCTTCACCGCGACAAAATGATGATGCGCCAGCTTATCGCAAAAATTCCAGAAGACAAACTCGAAGAATCCGAAAAAAAACTCAAAAAAGAGCTTGCGAGCCTACCCGAAATCGCCATTTTGCATCTGATTTACCAGCAGAAAGCGCATGAATGTGAAAATAAGGACTATGATTTCAGTGCCTCCTCAATGCGTGATCACTGGAAATCCGGCTATCGCGACACCCGCGCCACTCTCCAGCACGAGGAATGGCTGCAAATGCCGAGCGAGGAGCAAGGCATGTTGATGCATGACGTGCATCGGGCGGCTGACTGATTTTCTGCCCTGGATGATCGCCAAAGCAGGCCGCGGCGTGGCTTTCGGGCTGCTGCTGCTGGCGTGGCCCGGCGCCATCGTCGTCGCCCGCGCCGCGCCGCAGACCATCACCATTGCGCCAGGCAATACCGAAATCGGCTTTCGCCTGTATCTATTTGGCTTCGTGCCGCTCGACGGCCATTTCACCCGCTTTGTCGGCAGTCTCACCGTCGATCCCGCCGATCCTGCCCATTGCAGTGTCACCGTCCGGGTCGAAACGGCGAGCCTCGTCATGCCGAACGCCGAGGCGCTCAAAATCGCCCTCGGCGATGATTTCCTCGATGCCGTCCATTTCCCGGCCCTCGCCTACGGCGGCACGTGTCATGGCGCCCTCGGCGCGCCGCCACGCCTCGATGGAGTCCTCGCGATGCACGGGCGCACCGGCGCGCTCGCCTTCACGCTGCACCCGAGCGGCGGTGCCTTCGCGGTCAGCGCCGATCTCCACCGCGCCGCCTGGGGCATGGGGGCGCATCCGCTGCTCGCCGGCGACATGATCCGCCTCCGCGTCACCACCCGGCTGCTATCCCCGGCGGAAGCCGCCGCGCACTGACCCCCGATCGCCATGAGGCCGCTTTCCCCAATCTGGACACGACTCGCCCCTACCCGATAGCGTGTCGGCGGACATCGGAACGCAGCATGAACGATCTCTTCTCTACCCTCCCCCCTCCCCCCGCCGACGCGCCGGGTGCGGTTAAACCTGGCGCCGGGAAATCTCCCGCCGCCAAGGCGACGGCTGGCGAAGCCGATTACTCGGCGCGGGATATCGAAATCCTCGAAGGGCTGGAACCGGTGCGGCGCCGGCCGGGGATGTATATCGGCGGCACCGATGATGCGGCGCTCCACCATCTCGCCGCCGAAATCCTCGACAACGCCATGGACGAAGCCGTCGCCGGCCACGCGAGCGCCATCGAGGTGACCCTCGCCGCCGGCAATTTCCTCACCATCCGTGACAATGGCCGCGGCATTCCGGTCGACCCGCACCCCAAATTCCCGCGCCTCAGCGCGCTCGAGGTCATTCTCACCACGCTCCATTCCGGGGGGAAATTCAACGGCAAGGCCTATGCGACGGCCGGTGGTCTGCATGGCGTCGGCAGTTCGGTGGTCAATGCCCTCTCGGTGGAGTTCGAGGTCGAGGTGGCGCGCGAGCGCACGCTCTGGCGGCAAAGCTATGCCCGCGGCAAGCCACAGACCCGCCTCGAAAACGCGGGGCCAGTGCAAAACCGCCGCGGCACCAGCATCCGCTTCCGCCCCGATCCGGAGATTTTCGGCCCCCTCAATTTCAGCCCGGCACGGCTTTATCGCCTCTGCCGCTCGAAAGCCTATCTTTTCCGCGGCGTCCATCTCCGCTGGCGCTGCGACCCCGCTTTGCTCACCGGCGACGCCGCCGAGACCCCGGCCAACGCCGAACTCCATTTCCCGGGCGGGCTCCGCGACAGTCTGGAGGCCGAACTCGGCGCCGACGCCCGCCTGCTGGCGCCGATCTTCGCCGGCGAGGCCGAGCTTGCGCCGCACCTCCCGGGTCTGCGCGGCGGAAGACTGGAGTGGGCACTCGCCTGGCGCGAGGAGGAGGAAGGTTTCCTCCACTCCTACTGCAACACCATCCCGACCTCGCAAGGCGGGACACATGAGGCCGGGTTTCGCGCCGCCCTCCTCAAGGGCTTCCGCGCCTGGGGCGAACAGCGCGGCAACCGCCGGGCGCCGCAAGTCACCGCCGAAGATGTCCTCGCCCCGCTCTCTGCGAAATTCTCGCTTTTCCTCGCCGAGCCACAATTTCAGGGCCAGACCAAGGAAAAACTGACCAGCCCCGAGGCCACACGCTTGGTCGAGGCCGGCATCCGCGATCATTTCGACCATTTCCTCGCCGGCGATCCGGCCGGGGCCGATGTCCTGCTCGGCCATCTCATCGACCGCGCCGAGGAGCGATTGCGCCGCCGCGAGGCCCGCGACACGCCGCGCAAAACCCCGACCAGGCGGCTTCGTCTGCCAGGCAAACTCACCGACTGCACCCGCGAAGCCGCTGCCGACACCGAAATCTTCCTGGTCGAAGGCGACAGCGCCGGCGGCTCGGCCAAGCAGGCGCGCGACCGCGAAACCCAGGCAGTGCTGCCCTTGCGCGGCAAAATCCTCAACGTCGCCAGCGCGTCGGCCGACAAATTGCGCCAGAACCAGGAATTGCGCGATCTCATCGAAGCCCTCGGTTGCGGCGCCGGATCACGTTTCGATGCCGGCAAGCTGCGCTATGGCCGGGTCATCATCATGACCGATGCCGATGTCGACGGCGCCCATATCGCCTCGCTGCTGATGACGTTTTTCTATCGCGAACTCCCCGAACTCATCCGCCGCGGCCATCTCTTCCTCGCCCAGCCGCCGCTCTACCGCCTGACGCAAGGCGCGCTCTCGCTCTACGCGATGGACGATGCCGAGCGCGACAAACTGCTGAAAACCGCGTTCAAATCCTCGGGGAAAGTGGAAATCAGCCGCTTCAAGGGGCTCGGCGAGATGCCGGCGACCATTCTCCGCCAGACCACCATGGATCCGAAGCGGCGCACCCTCCTCAAGGTCACCATCCCCGACGGCGCCGCCGCGACCACCGAGGGCCTCGTCGAGCAGCTCATGGGCCGCAAACCAGAACTCCGCTTCCAGTTCATCCAGAGCCATGCCGACGCGGTCGAGGCGCCAGACATTTAAGGTCAAGGAAGACTTCTTTTTCTGAAGAAAAAGAAGCAAAAAGACTTTTATCCTGAAGTCTTGGAGTGGCAGTGCCGCAGGCACTGCCCAGAGCAAAAGTTTTTTGGTTTTTTTCAAAAAAGAACATTTTATCTATAAAATCTCCTCATATCTCCTTAGCTCGTTCGCGAAGGACGAATTTCTGCGTCTTACCGGTCGAGGTTTTCGGTAGCGGGCCGAACGCGACATGGCGCGGCGCCTTGAAATGGGCGAGATGGGCGCGGCAGAAGGCGATGATTTCCGCCTCGCTCACCACAGCACCGGGCTTGAGGGTGATGAAGGCGCATGGCGTTTCGCCCCATTTCTCATCGGGCTTCGCGACCACCGCCGCGTCCAGCACCGCGGGATGGCGGAACAACACCCCTTCCACCTCGATCGTGGAGATATTCTCGCCGCCCGAGATGATGATGTCCTTGGAGCGATCCTTGAGTTCGATATACCCATCCTTGTGCCAGACGCCGAGATCGCCGGTATGGAACCAGCCGCCGGCGAAGGCGTCCCGGGTCGCGTCCGGGTTCTTGAAATACCCCTTCATCACGACATTGCCGCGCATGAACACCTCGCCCATTGCCGTGCCGTCCTTGGCCACGGGGACGAGGGTTTCGGGCTCGGCGACCATCACCGCCTCGAACACCGGATAGGGCACGCCCTGGCGGGCCTTCATCCGCGCCTGCTCGGCCGCGGGCAGATCGGCCCAGGCCTCCTGCCAGGCGCAGACCGTGACCGGGCCATAGACCTCGGTCAGGCCATAGACATGGGTAATCGCGAAGCCGAGACGCTCCATTCCCTCGATGACCGTGGCCGGTGGCGGCGCGGCGGCGGTCATCATCGCGATCCGCCGCCCGCCGAAATCGCGCCGCTCGGGCGCCGGCGCGTGGAGCAGGAGGTTCATCACGATCGGCGCGCCGCAGAGATGGGTGACACCGGCATCGGCGATGGCGTCGTACATCGCCCGCGCCTCGACGCGGCGGAGACAGACATGGGTTCCGGCGAGCGCCGTGACGGTCCACGGAAAACACCAGCCGTTGCAATGAAACATCGGCAGCGTCCAGAGATAGACCGGATGCTGCGCCATCCCCCAGGTGACGATATTGCCGAGCGCGTTCAGATAGGCGCCGCGGTGGTGATAGACGACGCCCTTGGGGTTGCCGGTGGTGCCGGAGGTGTAATTGAGGGAGATCGCCTCCCATTCATCGCCGGGAAGGGCGCCCATGAAATCGGCATCGCCGCTGGCGAGCAGGGCCTCGTATTCGATCGCGGCGATCCGCCGCCCAGCGTCGCCATCGGCGATATCGACGAGAAGCGGCCGCGCATGCTCGGGCAACAGGGCGAGGGCGGCCTCGATGGTTTCGGCGTATTCGGTATCGGCGAGCAGGATTTTCGACTCGCTATGGGCGAGAATGAAAGCGATGGTCGCGGCGTCGAGCCGCGTGTTCATGGCGTTGAGGACCGCGCCCGCCAGCGGGACGCCGAAATGCGCCTCAAACAGCGCCGGGATATTGGGCGCCATCACCGCGACCACATCGCCGCGCCCGATCCCGCGCGCGGCGAGCGCCGAGGCGAGGCGCCGACAGCGCGCCGCGGTTTCGGCCCAGGTGAAGCGCCGCGCGCCATGCAGAACGGCGAGGTGGTCGGGATAGACCGAAGCCGTCCGGGCAAGGAAGCTCAAGGGCGACAGCGGCACGTGATTGGCCGCGTTTTTTGCCATCTCGAAATCGCTCACGGCCATCGTTTCTCTCCTCGCCCCGCCCGAAGCCCAGCATAGCGCCACCGCCGCCGATCGCGAAGACGAAGGATTGACGCCGGCACGCGCGCCGGCCAGTGATATCAGGCGAAAGCAGAGGGAGGGAAAACCATGCACATCCTGATCACCGGCGCCGGGGGCATGATCGGCCGCAAGCTCGCGGCTCGGCTCGCGGAGGAAAAAATCCTCGCCGGACGCGAAATCAC
Source organism: Pseudomonadota bacterium (assembly GCA_021798915.1). GTDB lineage: Bacteria > Pseudomonadota > Alphaproteobacteria > Acetobacterales > Acetobacteraceae > Acidibrevibacterium. Next base: position 50,162 of record JAJZBM010000015.1, on the reverse strand, counting down.
CCGGCTCTCGCTCACCGACATCGTGACGCCCGAAGCGCCCAAAGCCTTCGCCGGCACCATCGACAGCTGGGCCGCCGATCTGGCCGCGCCCGGCGCCGCCGAGGCCGCCATCGCCAAGCGGCCCGATGTCATCTTCCATCTCGCCGCCATCGTTTCGGGCGAGGCGGAAGCGGATTTCGACAAGGGCTATCGCGTCAATCTCGACGGCACCCGGACGCTGTTCGAGGCGATCCGGGCCGAAGGCGGCCGGTCCCCGTATCGGCCGCGCGTCGTCTTCACCTCCTCGATCGCGGTGTTCGGCGCGCCGTTTCCGGACCCGATCCCGGATGAGTTCTTCACGACACCGCTCACCAGCTATGGGACGCAGAAGGCGATCGGCGAATTGCTGCTCGCGGATTATTCGCGCCGCGGCATTTTCGATGGCATCGGCATTCGGCTACCCACTATCTGCATCCGCCCGGGCAAGCCGAACAAGGCGGCCTCGGGCTTTTTCTCCGGCATTCTGCGCGAGCCGCTGGCGGGGATGGAGGCGGTGCTGCCGGTCGCCGACGATGTCCGCCATTGGCACGCAAGCCCGCGCGCCGCGGTCTCGTTTCTGACCCACGCGGCGACGATCGACCTCACCCCCCTCGGGGCGCGGCGCAATCTCGGCATGCCCGGGCTCTCGGCGACGGTCGGCGAGCAGATCGCGGCCCTCGGCCGGGTCGCCGGCGACAAAGCGGTGCGTCTGATCCGCCGCGTCCCAGACCCGGCGATCGCCGCGATCGTCGCCGGCTGGCCGACACGCTTTGACCCCAGGCGCGCCCTCGCGCTCGGCTTCCGGGCCGAGAGCAGCTTCGATGAGATCATCCGCATCCACATCGAGGATGAACTCGGCGGGGTGATGCCGCGCTAGCTGTCACTACCAACTGAGCTGGCCCCCCTGATGAGAACCATGGGCTGGTGAAATTAATTTCAGCAGGAACTCGCCTTTCTCGGCATCGAAAGCTCCCCTGCCTTCGTCCGCGCGCCCGAGGGCGATGGCTACGCCGAACGCTTCATCCGGGCCCTCAAGGAGAGTTTGCTTTGGGTTCAGACCTTCGCAACCATTGAGGAACTACAGGCCGCGCTCATCGCATTCCGCGACATCTACAACACGATCTGGCTGATCGAACGGCACGGCTTTCGGCCCCACTCGTCCATAGGCTTCAACCAAGTGTCTCAATAACCGGGCGCGGTACACCTCGCGGGAGCGAGTCGGAAGGGCTCAACCCGGATGGTTCATGCTTGAGGGGCTTCGGCCAACGCCTTGTCAGCCCAGTCGCGAAGCCATGTCGCGCGGGCATTGAGCCCCGAAACCCCACCGGCGAGCTTGCCGAGTTCGCCCTGGTAGGTCGCGACCCGGCCGCCGAGCCCGGCCATCGCCACGCGCAGATCGCCGAGCGCGCCGCGCCAGGTGGATATCGCCGCACGCTGATCGGACAATGCCCGGTCCAGCGCCGCGAGCGCGCGCCGCAGACGCTCGGCATCCGCCGCCGGCCGCGCCGGGAAGGGAATGACCTCCGCCGACCCGCCCTGCGTTTGCCCGTGTTCGGTCTCGTTCGATGACACGCTCATGATCCGCCTCATGTATCCGCTGATTGCCGTTTGGTTAATTAATCAGAAATTTTTCGCGGAAACAAGAAAATTCTTATAAAATGCTAACGTGCCATGCCGGGTGGCCGGAGTTTAACAAATGGGTCTGGCGCCGCTGCCTATTCCGCCGCCATCCGCGGCGGATCGACCAGTTCGCCGGCGCGCACGAGGTCGACCGAAAGCAGGCGCGAGACACCCCGCTCCTGCATGGTGACGCCAAATAGCCGGTCCATCCGCGCCATGGTGAGATGGTGGTGCGTCACCACCAGAAACCGCGTCCCGGTCTCGCGCACCATGTCTTCGAGCAAGGTGCAGAAACGCTCGATATTGTTGTCGTCGAGCGGCGCATCGACCTCGTCGAGCACCGAGACCGGCGCCGGATTGCAGCAGAACACGGCGAAAATCAGCGAGAGCGCGGTCAAGGCCTGCTCGCCGCCAGAGAGCAGCGACAGCGTCACCAGTTTCTTACCCGGCGGCTGGACATAGATTTCGAGCCCGGCGAGCAGCGGATCATCCGAGCCGACCAGCGCGAGATGTGCCCGACCGCCGCCGAACATGCGGGCAAACAAGCTCTGAAAATGGCTGTCGATCTCGGCGAACGCCGCGCCGAGGCGCTCGCGGCCCTCGCGATTGAGATGGCCGATCGAGCCTCGCAGTTTGGCGATAGCGGTGGTGATCTCGGTGCATTCGCGGGTGATCGTTTCGATCTGCGTCTCGATCTCGCCGGCCTCGATCTCGGCGCGAAGATTGACCGGGCCCATCTCGTCGCGCTCGCGGGTCAGACGCTCGAAGCGCTTGCGCGCTTTCTCCTCCGCTTCATCGTCGAGCGGGTCGGGGAGGGCAGGGAAATCAGGGGTGACGCCGAGACGTTCGAGAACCCGCTCGGCGATCAGGCCCCAGGCGTGATCGGCTGTCGTGACATCGCCTTCCGCCCGTACCATGGCTTCGCGGGCGCGTGACAGCGCCGCCTCGGTCTCGCGCGCGGCGCGCGCGGCGGCGGCTTCGTCGCGTTCGGCGGCCGCGAGGGCGTCGGCGGCGCGGCGATGCACCGTCTCGGCGGCTGCCAAGGCTTCCGTGAAACCGTCGCGCGCCGCGGCAAGGCGCGCCGGTTCCGCCTCGCGTTGCGCCAGGGTCGTCTCGCTCTCGGCGAGCCGCGCGGCATAATCGGCGCCGCGCCTTTCGGCATCCCGTGCCCGCGCCCGCGCATTGTCCTGTTCGGTCGCGATCGCGGCGAGGCGGTCGGCGCGGAGCGTGGCTTGGCGCTCCAACGCGTCATGGGCGCGCCGGGTCGCGTTTTCTTTCTCGCGCGCCGCGGCCAGCGCCGCCCGCGCCGCCTCGCGCGCGGCCCGCGCGGCGGCGGCATCGGGGAGAGCGGCGGCGGCCTCGGCAAGGCGCGCCACCGCCGCTTCCGCCGCCTCCGCTTCGGCGCCGGCGCGTGTCAATTGCTCGTCCAAAGCCTTGGCGCGCGCGGTGGCGGCGGCGGCCTCGGCGGCAAGCCGAGCGGCGGCGGCGCGGGCGTGTTCAGCGCCCTGTTCTGCCGCACGGGCCGCTTCGCGAGCGGTTTTCTCGGCTTCGCGGGTGGATTTTTCCGCCGTCTCGGTTTGTGTCCGGCGGGTACGGGCCGCCGCTGTCGCGTCACTCGCCTCGGCCAGCCGGGCGCGAAGCACCGCCAGGCGGTTTCGCTGCGTCAATCGCACCGCCGCCGCGGTCGGCGTGCCGGCGCGAATCCCATAACCATCCCAACGCCAGACCGCGCCAGCGCGGGAGACCAGGCTCTGCCCTGGCGCGAGCCGCGCCTGCAATCCATCCCCGGTCGCATCCTCCTCGACTAGCCCGATCGCTGCGAGCGCGCGGGTAAGCGCGGCCGGGGCGCGGACCAAGGTGGTGAGCGGCGCGGCCCCCTCGGGCAGTGGCGGGATGGGGTCGAGCGGCGGCAATTCCCGCCAATGGCGCGGCGCCGTCGGATCGGACGCCGATTCGAGTTCCTCGCCGAGTGCCGCGCCGAGCGCCGTTTCCAGCCCCGCCGGCACCTCCAGGGCATCGACCATGCGCGGCCAGCGTTCGCCATCCTTGACCGCGAGCAATTCCGCCAGCGCCTCGGTCTCGGCCGCGAGCTTCGCCTGCGCGACCTCGCACGCGCCCTGTTCATTGCGAGCAGCAGCGAAAGCGGCTTCCGCCGCTTGGCGCGCGGCCTCGGTCTCGGCGCGAAGCCGCCGTGCCGCGACGAGTTCTGCTTCCGCCGCGGCTTGTGCCGCCTCGGCGGCGGCCAGCCGCTCGGGCGCGATCAGGGTGAGACGCCCTGCTTCCTCGCGCACCCGCGCCAGGGTCGCGCTCGCGCGGCGCGACCGGATTTCCGCCTCGCTGCGTCTCTCTGTCAGCGCCCGCCCCTCGGCCTCGGCCTTGGCTGCCGTTTCCAGGGCGCGATTGGCCGCCGCTTCGGCCGTCCGCACTGCGTCGATTGCGGCGGCGAGGGCCGCGGCGGCGGCCTCGGCTTGCGCCGGATGTGCGGCCGCCTCGGCGATCAGCCGCGCTGCTTCCTCATCCAACCGGGCAAGGGCGTTGGCGGCCTCGGCGCGGGATTGCTCGGCATGCCCCTGGTCGCGTGCGATCTGCTGGCGCGCCGCCCGTGCCTCCGCCAGCGCCGCCGCGGCACGCTGCTCCTCGGCGGCGCTGTGTTCGAGTGCGACCCGGGCACGCTCGAGCGCCGTCCGGGCCTCGCCCTCGGCACCCCGCAGCGCGGGCAACGCGCGCGCCGCCTGTTCCGCCCGTGCCGAGGCGGCGCGCGCTGCCTCGGCACGCCCGCCAACCTCGGCTTCCGCCGCCGTCAGCGCTTCACGCGCTTTGCCGCGTGCAGCGGCGGCACGTTGGTGCTGGATCGCCAGCCATTCGGCCTCGGCGGTGCGGATGGCGCCGGAAAGATTGCGATAGCGATTGGCCTGACGCGCCTGGCGCTTCAAACCTTGCAACTGGACATCGAGATTGGTCCGCAATTCCTCGGCGCGGACGAGATTGGCCTCAGCGGCGCGCAGTTTCAGCTCCGCCTCGTGGCGGCGGGCGTGCAGCCCGCTGATGCCGGCGGCTTCCTCGAGGATCGAGCGGCGCTCATCGGGGCGGGCATTGACCAACGCCGCAACCCGCCCCTGGCTCACCATCGCCGAAACACGCGCGCCGGAGGCGAGATCGGCAAACAGCGTCTGCACGTCGCGGGCCCGTGCCTCGCGGCCGTTGACGCGATAGGAACTCCCCGCCTCGCGCTCGATGCGGCGGGTGACTTCGAGTTCAGCCTGTTCGTGCCAGGGCGGCGGCGCGCGCCCTTCAGCATCCCCCAACGTCAGCGTCACCTCGGCGACATTGCGCGACGGGCGATGCGCGGTGCCGGCGAAGATGACATCGTTCATCTCGCCACCGCGCAAACTGCGCGCCGAGCTCTCCCCCATCACCCAGCGCAGTGCATCGACGATGTTCGACTTGCCGCAGCCATTGGGGCCGACGATGCCGGTGAGGCCAGGGTGGATGTCGAGCGCCGTCGGTTCGACGAAGCTCTTGAACCCGGCGATCCTGAGCTTGGTGAAGCTGACCGGCACGCGGCGATCCCGCCCTAGCCGGTGGTTGCGCCGACGAAGGCGCTGAAAGCCGGGAAAGTCATTTCGCCGGCATGGGTCTGGCCATTGGCGGCGAAGGTCGGCGTCGAGTCGACGTGGTATTCATCCTCTGCCTTCTGCTGGCCGGCGAGCACGAACTGTTCCAGCGCCTTGTCGGCGATCGCGGCATCGAAAGCCGGGCGCGCGAGGCCAGCGAGCCCGGCCATCTTCGCGAGTTCCTCGCGCGGGTCGCTCTGGCGGTTGAAGGCCCAGTGATCCTGGCTCGCGAAAAGAGCCGAGATGAACGGCTCATAACGGTCGGGGGGCAGGGTGCGCGCGACCATCGCCGCCATCAGCGCCACCCGGTCGAGCGGGAAATCGCGGTAGATCATCTGCACCTTGCCGGTCTCGATCAGCTTCGCCTTCACCTCGGGCATGACCTCGCGCGAGAAGGCGGCGCAATGGGTACAGGTCAGGGAGAAGAATTCGATCACCTTGATTGGCGCCTGGTCCGAGCCAAATGTGCGCGGCGCGAAGCGGGGATCGCCGCCGGCGTCATCGGCGCGTGCCACGGAGGCGGCGAGAAAGGGCAGCGCGGCCATCTGGCCTGCCACAAGAGCTAGTAGGGGACGACGCTGGATCGGCATGATTTCCTCAATATGTTGTAGACTACCCTGTCGGCGGGGGAAAAGTCGAGACCCTTATCTACCGCCGCGCGGCGGTTTGGACGGCGCGGCCGAGGGCGGCGAGAGCATCGCGTAGCGCAGAGGCGGGAAGCCCGTCCAGGCGCTGCTCGACCGCCGCCGCGATCGTGGGGTCGGCGGCGGGAGCGGCGGCGCAAGCGAGCGGCGGCAGGAGATTATGGGCGAAACGCAGCCGTTCGATCGCCTTACGACCGAGATGGGTGTTGATCCGCTCGATCAGTGCCGGCGCCGTGTGCTGCAATTCGAGCGCGACCGGGCCGGCACAGGCGAGCGTCAGGGTGCCGGCGGCGAGCCGGCGCGGCGTCGTCATCTCGGCCAGACGCGGGCCGACGACCGCCGGCCAGTCGGCGGCGAGCTGGGCGATGGCCGGGGCGCGCTTGGCGAAGGCCGGGCGCAGCAGGGGGGCGAGCAGAGCCCCGAGGGGGCGCGGGCCAAAGCCGCGGCGCGACGTCTCCGGCGTTGCTGCGGCGGGAGCGTCGGCGGCCGGGCGCGGCTTGCCGTCCGCGGATCGCCCATGCATAGGAGTCTTCGTGCCTGCCATCATGCCCTCTCCCGCGCCCCGCTCTCCCCCCGGTGGCGCCGCGCTCGCCTGGCCGGCGCTGCTCGCCTGGTACGACCGTGCGCGGCGGCCCCTGCCCTGGCGCGCGTCATCCGGCGAGACCGCCGATCCCTATCGGGTCTGGCTCAGCGAGATCATGCTGCAGCAGACCACGGTCGCTGCCGTAATACCCTATTTCGTCCGCTTTACCCAGCGTTTCCCAACCGTCGCCGCCCTCGCCGCCGCGCCCGAGGAGGAGGTCTTGGCGCTCTGGGCCGGGCTTGGCTATTACGCCCGCGCCCGCAATCTCCATCGCGCGGCGAAGATGCTCGCGACAGATGGATTTGCGCGCATGCCGGCGGATTTGCGGCGATTGCCAGGGATTGGCGCCTATACCGCCGCCGCTATCGCCGCCATCGCATTCGGCGTGCCGGCGCTGGCGGTCGACGGCAATGTCGCGCGGGTGCTGGCGCGATACCTCGCCATCATGACGCCGCTACCCGCAGCGATGGCAGAAATCACCGCCGCCGCCGCAAATTTCGCCACTGCCGCGGCATTTCGCGCCCGACCCGGCGATGCGACGCAAGCGCTGTTCGATCTCGGCGCCGGGATCTGCGTCAAATCCACGCCGCGCTGTCCGGAATGTCCGCTCCAAGAGGGCTGCATGGCCCGGCGCCGCGGCCTCGCCACCATTTTGCCGCGCCGCACGGCGAAAGCGCCGCGACCGGAGCGTTTCGGGGCGCAATTCTGGCTCACCGACGCGCAAGGGGCGGTATTGCTTCGCCGCCGGGCGGCGCGCGGCCTTTTGGCCGGCATGGTCGAGCTCCCCGGAACCGTCTGGCGTGAAGGTCGGCCCTGGGCCGAGGCGGAAGCGCTCGCTGTCGCACCACTCAAAGCCGAGTGGCGTAAGATCGGCGCGGTGCGGCATGTTTTCACCCATTTTGCGCTGACGCTCGACGTCTATGCCGGTGCCGTCGCAGCGTTTTCCGCCGCCGATCTCGGCGGGTTCGCGCGCCCGGCGGCGGCTTTGGCCGAGGAGGCGCTGCCCTCGGTGATGCGCAAATGCGTGCGCATGGCAACCGGGGCGGCTTGATGCGCGCGCGCAAGCCGGCGATCGGTTTCGCCCTCACCCTGCTCGCGATCGATGCGCTCGGCATCGGGCTCGTGATCCCGATCGTGCCGCAACTGGTGCTCGAACTCTCCGGCGGCGATGCCAGCCAAGCCGCCTATTGGGTCGGACTGCTCGCCACCAGCTTCTCGGCCATGCAGTTCATCTTCTCGCCGATCATCGGCGGCCTGTCGGACCGGTTCGGCCGCCGCCCGGTGATGCTGCTTTCGGTCCTCGGCCTTGGGATCGACTATCTCATCCTCGCCGCCGCCCCAACGCTCGGCTTCGTGCTGCTCGCGCGCCTGATCGCCGGGGTGACCACGGCCAACATCTCGGCGGTCACCGCCTATATCTCGGACGTGACCCCGCCTGAGCGGCGCGGCCAGCGTTTCGGGCTGATCGGGGCGATGTTCGGGCTCGGCTTCGTGCTCGGCCCGGTGGTGGGCGGCGTGCTCGGTGGGATCTGGATCCGGCTGCCGTTCCTGGCCGCCGCCGGGCTTGCGCTCTGTAACGCGCTTTATGGTTATTTCGTGCTCCCCGAATCCCTCCCCAAAGAGCGCCGGCGGGATTTTTCCTGGCGCCGGGCTAATCCGATCGCGGCGCTCTACGGGCTTCGCGCCAATCCCCGCGCGCTCCGCCTCGCTTGCGCCTGGAGCGCCACCTGGTTCGGCCTCGGCGCGTTACAGAGCGCCTTCGTGCTGTCCACCGCGCTCCGCTTCGGCTGGCACACGATGGCGAACGGGTTCGCGTTGGCGCTGGCCGGGCTTTCCCAGGCCCTGGTGCAGAGCTTTCTCATACGCCGCATCCTCGACCGGCTCGGCGAGAAATGGACGGCGCTGCTCGGCTGCCTGTTCGCCGCTCTCGCCCAGAGCGCTTATGCTTTCGCCACCGCCGGATGGATGATCTATCTCGGCGTCATGATCTCGGCGCTCGGCGCGATCAACACCCCGGCGATCCGCGCCCTGTTCTCCGCCGAGGCCAGCGCCGACCGCCAGGGTGAGGCGCAGGGGGTGCTCGCCTCGCTCCAAAGCCTGACCGCGATCTTCGCCCCGCTGCTCGGCGCCGCGCTGTTCGCGCATTTCACCGCTCCGGGCGCAATGGTGTTCTTCCCCGGCGCGCCGTTCCTGCTCGCCACCTTCGCCTATCTGTTGGCGGGAATGCTGCTCGCCGGTCTAATGTCTGGTTTTCAAACCAAATAACAGAGGCAAAAAGACCCCTCTCTTCGCCTTTCTCTATCGCAACAACCCTCTATCGTAACATCCGGACCACGGCGAGGAGGCGGGCCAGGGTGCCGGCGTCGGCCTGGCCGGTGACCGCTTCGGGGCGCCAATGGCGCTGAAATGCCCGCAATACCGCCGACAGCGCCGGATCGAGCGGTCCCTCCGGCGCGACGCGATAGCCGATCTCAGCCAGTGCCGCGCGCACCTCGCGCAGGCTTTCGGCATCGCGCACCACGCCGCCGGTGCCGAGGTCGGGCACGCCCTCGGGCCAGAGGCCGACCCCGTTCCGTGCCAACCCCTCCCAGTCGAATTTCTCGCCGGGATCGCGCTTGCGTTCCGGGGCGATGTCCGAATGCCCGACGATGTTGCGCGCCGGCACCGCATGGCGGGAGAGGATATCGAGGCAGAGATCGCAGACCACGGCGAGTTGCAGCACCGGGAACGGCGGATAGAGCGCGTCATGGCCGGGATTGACGATCTCGATGCCGATCGCGCGTGCGTTGATGTCGGTCGCGCCGCGCCAATAGGCGATCCCGGCATGCCAGGCGCGCCGTGCCTCGGGCACCATGCGCCAGATCAACCCGTCCTCGGCGACGACATAGTGGGCCGAAACCTCGGCTGCGGGATCGGCGAGCCGCGCCAGCGCCGCCTCCGCGGTCGCCATGCCGGTGTAATGCAGCACGATCATGTCGATCGCGGTCGCTTGCGGGCGGGCATCGTGGTTGGGGCTGGGGCGGTCCTGAAACCAGAGGCTCACAGGCCGCGCTCGCGCTTGACGCGGTCCCAGGCAGCGTTGATGCGGCTGGCTTTTTCACTCGCGCGAGCGATGAATTCCGCCGGCACACCGCGCGCGGCGAGGCTGTCGGGATGGTTTTCGCGCATCAGGCGGCGCCAGGCGAGATGGACCTCCTGGTCGCTGGCGCTGGCATCGATGCCGAGCACCGTATACGGATCATCTTCGTCGGGACGCCTGGCGCCGCCGGCGCGACCGCCGGTGATGCCGGTCGCCCGTTCCCAGGCGGCGCGGCCAAGGCCGAAGCCCTGATGCACGCGGGCGAGAAACTCGGTCTCGGCCATGTTGATCGGGCGATCGGCGCGGGCGATGGCGAAGAGCGCAACGAGCACGTCCTCGAGCACGCCGCGATGCCCGGCGAAACTCTCGCCGAGCTGGTCGGCATAGGGTTCGAAGCCCTCGGGGTTGTCGCGCGCTTGGTCGAAGAGGCGGCCGATATCGCGGACGGAAGCCGGCGGGATGCGGAAATGCTGGCGAAAGGCGTCGATCTCGGCGCGGACCACCGGCCCGTCGCATTTGGCGAGCTTGGCGGCGAGGACGACGACGGTGATCGCGAAAAGCTGTTCGCGCCGGCCGAGGAGGGCGGCGACGCGGGCTGGATTGAGCGGGTTGAACCCGCCGCCGCGATGGGTCTTGAGGCCGTTTACCCCCTGGCTGATCGCGCCGCTATCGGCAGCATGGCCGAGGGCCGCCCCGACCACCGCGCCAAACGGGCCGCCCACCGCGAACCCGGCGACCCCGCCGATGATCTTGCCCCAATATCCCATATCCTGGCCATCTAGCATGGCCGCCGCAACCGGCGCAAAATGGCGGCATCCGGCCCTCGAACCCACGCGGAAGTGAACGGAAGGCAGCGCCGCAACCCCAGGCGCGCGTTGCTTTTGCCGTTGTTTCGGGGCTATCGCGGGGCATGGCGGGGTTGCCTCGGCTCGGTGAACTTCCTAGGGTTCGCCCTCCTTCCTGCGCACCGGCCGGCATCTTGTCCGGCGCGTCGTTCATTTGCCACAACAGAACAGGGAATTTCGCATGTTCAAGAGTTTTCGGCTCACCGCGCTGACCACATTGGGCGTTCTCGCGCTCGCCGGGTGCAGCACTTTCGGCGGCGGCGAATCCTCGAAGCCAGGCGTGAGCGATGAGCAGAGCTTGGTTGACGGCGCGACCCATACCGTCGGCGTGATGAAAACGGCGGCCGCGGCGAAGGCGCCGGCGCTGTTGCAGAAGGCCAAGGCGGTGGTCATTTTTCCCGATATGATCAAGGGTGGGATCGGCATTGGCGCCTCGCATGGCAAGGGGGTTCTGCTCGCGCGGACCGGCGGCTGGAGCGATCCGGCGTTCTATGACTCGACCTCGATCTCGCTTGGCGTGCAGATCGGCGCGGAGGAAAGCGCGATCGTGATGTTCATCATGACCGACAAGGCTTACAAGAGCATGCTTCAGACCAGCACCTTCACGCTGAAGGCGCAGGGCGGGCTCGCCCTTGCCGATCTGAACACGGCAACCCAGGAGCAGATCACCGGCGCCGATGTCGTCATCTGGTCGAAGTCGGAAGGTGCGTTCGGCGGCCTCGCGCTCGCCGGCTCGGACGTGTCTCAGAGCCCGGATTACGACAAGGCCTATTACGGCAAGGCGGTGACGGCGCAGGAGATCGTCGCCGGCCAGGTGAAAAACCCCAAGGCTGACGCGCTGATCAAGGCGCTCGGCAACTAACGAACGGGTTGTGGGTCTGGGGGCACTGCCCCCAGCGGGGTCCAGGGGCGGCGCCCCTGGCCTTTCTTGCTTCGCCTTGTTACCTGATTAGCTGACTAGCGCCGCGAGCAATGCGTCGAGGCGAAGCCGCCCGGCGGGCAAAGCGCGGAGCCGCCCGGTTTCAGTCCAGGCGAGATAGCCCGCCGCCTCCGCCTCGCGCAGGATCTCGCCGTCGATCGCCGTGGCGAGCGCGACGCCGGTCATGCGCTGAAACCGTGCGGGGTCGAGGCCTTCCTCGAGCCGCAATCCCATCAGCAGCATTTCGCGGGCCTGTTCGGCGGCGGTGAGGGGCGTCTCCTCGACGCTGCCATGGCCATTCCGTTCGACGCGCCCGGCCCAGATTTCCGGGGCGCGATGGCGCCGCGTCGCCAGCCGCGCGCCGCCGAGCGAAAGCCGGCCATGCGCGCCGGGGCCGATGCCCGCGTAATCGTCATAACGCCAATAGGCGAGGTTGTGGCGGCTTTCGGCGCCGGGTTTGGCGTAATTCGAGATTTCATAGGGCAAGAGGCCGGCCCGCGCCGCTTCCTCCGCGGTCGCATCATAGAGTGCCGCGGCGTGCTCGGGCGTGGGAAGGAGGATATCGCCGCGGGCATGGGCGGTCTCGAACGCCGTGCCGGGCTCGATGGTGAGCTGATAGAGCGAGAGGTGATCGGCGGCGAGGGCGAGCGCCCGCCGGAGTTCGCCGCGCCAGGCGGCAAGGCTTTGCCCGGGGCGGGCATAGATGAGATCGAAGGAGAGGCGGGGGAAAATCCGCCGGCCGAGTTCCAGCGCCGCGATCGCCTCGGCGGCGCTATGGCGGCGCCCGAGCCAGGCCAGCGCCGCCGGGTCGAGACTTTGCACGCCGAGCGAGAGGCGGTTGACGCCGGCTTCGCGAAACGCCGCCAGTTTTTCCGCTTCCACGCTGGTCGGGTTAGCCTCCAGGGTGATTTCGAGATCTTCCACCGGGGCAAAAATCCGGGTCGCGTCGGCGATCAGCGCGGCGACGCCGCCCGGGTCCATGAGGCTCGGCGTGCCGCCGCCGAAGAAAATCGAGCCGAGCAGGCGCCGGCCGAGCCGTTGCGCTTCGAACGCGAGTTCGGTGCGGAGGGCGGCGATGAAGCGCTCGCTCTCGATCCGCTCGCGCACATGGCTGTTGAAATCGCAATACGGGCACTTGGCGCGGCAGAACGGCCAGTGGATATAGAGCGCGAGCATGGTGCGGCATATCGGCCGTGGCGCGGATGATGGCAATGGGGGCGGGAGGGATGGCGGAAAAGACCGAAAAAACGGCAGGATCCGTCGCGCGGGTGCGGGCCGCGCTCCTTGCCGCGGGCCATCCCGATACCATCCTGCCAGCACCGGCGGGCGCCCGCACCGCCGCGGACGCAGCGGCGGCGATGGGTTGCTCGGTTGCGCGGATTGTCAAATCGTTGATCTTTCGTTTGGGCGATGCGCCGCTTCTGGTGCTCGTCTCGGGCGCCAACCGGGTCGATCCGGCGCGCCTTGCCGCCTTGTTCCCGACGGCTACGATCGGCCGCGCCGATGCTGCCTTCGTGCGCGCTGCCACCGGGTTCGCGATCGGCGGCGTCGCCCCGCTCGGTCATCTGACGCCACCCGAGACGGTGATCGATGCCGATCTCTTGGCGCTCGATCCGCTTTTCGCGGCAGCGGGGGCGCCGGATTACCTGTTTCGAACCAATGCCGATGCCCTGTGCCGGATCACCGGCGGGCGCGTCGCCGAGCTGCGTGCCTGAGCGTTATGAACAAAATAAAATAACGAAACCCGTCAACGCGTTAATCGCCGCCGTGCCACGCCGCTTCCCCTTGACCCTGCAGGGCCTCGTCGGCACACTCCCGGCCAAGGGCGCTACCAGCGGGCGTCATAGGGCGCGAAGGGGAAACAGGATGGCGAAAATTTCACTGAAGGTGAACGGCAAGGCGGTCTCGGCCGAGGTCGAGGGGCGCACGCTGCTGGTCGAACTTTTGCGCGAAAAACTTGGCCTCACCGGCACCCATGTCGGCTGCGATACCAGCCAGTGCGGCGCCTGCGTCGTGCATGTGAACGGGGATTCGGTGAAATCCTGCACCATGCTGGCGGTGCAGGCCGAGGGCGCGGAAATCACCACCATCGAGGGGCTGGCGGCGGCGGATGGCACGCTGCACCCGATGCAGGCGATGTTCCGCGAGCACCACGCTCTGCAATGCGGCTTTTGCACACCGGGGATGGTGATGAGCGCGATCGACATCGTGCAAAAACACCCCGCGGGGCTGAGCGAGGCGCAAATCCGCGAGGAGCTGGAGGGCAATCTCTGCCGTTGCACCGGCTATCACAACATCGTCAAGGCGATCGCCGCGGCGTTCCCCTTGATGCACCAGAAACACGCCGCCTGAAGCGGCGGACGCGACACGGGTCTGGCGTAAAGCGGCGCGGCGAGAACAACGGCCATCCGCGCGGCCCCAAGGGAGGGTTGGATGCCATTTGAAGGGATAGGCGCTTCCGTCAAGCGCCGCGAGGATGGGCGGTTTCTGGCCGGGCGTGGCCGCTACGTCGATGATATGAACCGGCCGGGTCAGGTCTATGCCTATATCCGTCGCTCGGATCGCCCGCATGCGCGGATCAAGCATATCGACATAGCCGCCGCTGCCGCGGCGCCGGGGGTGATCGCCGTCTATACCGGCGCCGACATGGCGGCCGATGGTATCGGCGGGCTTCCTTGCGGCTGGCAAATCCATAATAAAGACGGGAGCCCGATGGCCGAGCCGCTGCATCCGGTGCTCGCCATCGGCAAGGTGCGGCATGTCGGCGACCCGATCGCCGTGGTCATCGCCGAGACCAAAACCCAGGCCAAGGATGCGGCCGAGTTGCTGGTGATCGATCTCGAGGATCTCCCGGGCCTCGCCGATATCCGCGCCGCCACCGCAGCCGGTGCGCCCCTGGTGCATGACGATGTCCCCGGCAATGTCTGCTATGATTGGCATATCGGCGACAAGGACGCGGTGGATGCGGCGTTCGCGCGCGCCAAGCACGTGGTCAAACTCGACCTCGTCAATAACCGCCTGATCCCGAACGCGATGGAGCCGCGCGCGGCGCTCGGCGAATGCGACGTCGCCGGCCATTACACGCTTTCCACCACCAGCCAGAACCCACACGTCATCCGCCTCCTGATGGGGGCCTTCGTTTTGCATATTCCCGAGCACAAGCTCCGCGTGATCGCGCCCGATGTCGGCGGCGGGTTTGGCTCGAAGATCTATCACTACGCCGAGGAGGCGATCGTCACCTGGGCGGCGGGCAAGCTGCGCCGGCCGGTGAAATGGACCGCCGAGCGCTCGGAAAGCTTCATGTCGGACGCGCATGGCCGCGACCATGTCAGCCATGCCGAAATGGCGGTCGACGAGAGCGGGCATTTCCTCGCCCTCCGGGTCTCAACGCTCGCCAATATGGGCGCCTATCTCTCCACCTTCGCGCCCTCGGTGCCGACCTATCTCTATGCGACCCTGCTCGCCGGCGTCTATAAAACCCCGGCGATCTACGCCGAGGTCAAGGCGATCTTCACCAACACCGTGCCGGTCGACGCTTATCGCGGCGCCGGGCGGCCGGAAGCGGCCTTCCTGCTCGAACGTCTCGTCGATGCGGTCGCGCATGACACCGGGATCGACCGCGTGGCATTGCGGCGGGCCAATTTCATCCCGGCCGACGCATATCCGTACCAGACCCCGGTTGCCCTGCAATATGACAGCGGCAATCACGAGATGACCCTCGCCGAGGCGCTCAAGGCCGCCGATTACGCCGGGTTTCCGGCGCGGCGGGCGGAGGCGGCGCGGCGCGGCAAGCTGCGCGGTATCGGCATTTCCACCTATCTCGAAGCCTGCGGCATCGCGCCGAGCCAGGTCGCCGGCGCGCTCGGCGCCCGCGCCGGGCTTTACGAAGTTGCCAATATCCGCGTCCACCCGACCGGCAGCGTGACCGTTTTCACCGGCGCCCATAGCCACGGCCAGGGCCATGAGACGACGATGGCGCAGCTCGTCGCCGATCAGCTCGGCGTGCCACTCGACCAGGTCGACGTGGTGCATGGCGATACCGGGGAGATCCCGTTCGGCATGGGCACCTATGGCAGCCGCTCGCTCGCCGTCGGCGGCTCGGCGATGGTCAAGGCGATGGACAAGATCATCGCCAAGGGCAAACGCATCGCCGCCCATCTGATGGAGGCCGCGGTCGAGGATATCGAGTTCAAGGACGGCGCCTTTCGCGTCACCGGCACCGACAAGGCGAAAGCCTTGGCCGAAATCTCGCTCGCGGCTTACGTCCCGCACAACTACCCGATCGAGGAGCTGGAGCCAGGGCTCGAGGAGACCGCTTTTTACGATCCCAAGAATTTCACCTATCCCGGTGGCTGCCATGTCTGCGAGGTCGAAATCGACCCCGAGACCGGCGTCACCAAAGTGGTCAATTTCGTCGCCGTCGATGATGTCGGGCGGGTGATCAACCCGATGATCGTCGAGGGGCAGGTGCAGGGCGGGGTCGCGCAGGGGATCGGCCAGGCACTTCTGGAAGGCGCCGCCTACGATGCCAACGGCCAGCTTCTCTCCGGCTCGTTCATGGACTACACCATGCCGCGTGCCGATAATCTGCCCAATATCACGGTTGGCACCGAAATCACCCTTTGCACCCATAACCCACTCGGGTCGAAGGGCTGCGGCGAGGTCGGCGCCATTGGCAGCCCGCCCGCGGTGATCAATGCCGTGGTCGATGCCCTCAAGGAATACGGCGTACGGCATCTCGACATGCCGGCGACGGCGGAGAAGATCTGGTCGATCATCCAGGCCAACCGGCCGAAGATGGCCGCGGAATAGGAGCCCAACCATGTATGATTTCGCTTATCAGAAACCGGCCAGCGTCGCCGACGCGGTGAAGCTCCTCGCCACCGGGCCGGAGGCCAAGGTGATCGCCGGCGGCCAGACCTTCATTCCGGTGCTCAAGCAGCGGCTCAACAAGCCCTCTTCGGTGGTCGATCTCGCCGGACTCGGGCTTTCCGGGATCAGCGTCTCGGGCAATACGCTGACCATCGGCGCGATGACGACGCATGCGACCGTCGCCCGCTCGGCGGAGGTGAAAAAGGCGATCCCGGGGCTCGCCATGCTCGCCTCCTGGATCGGCGACAATCAGGTGCGCCATCGCGGCACCATCGGCGGCTCGCTCGCCAATAACGACCCCTCCGCCTGTTATCCGGCGGCGGTTTTGGCGCTCGGCGCGGTGGTCAAAACCAATAAGCGGGCGATCAAGGCCGATGATTTTTTCCAGGGCATGTTCACGACCGCTCTCGAGCCGGACGAAATCATCACCGCGGTCGAATTTCCGCTGCCGGTCGAGAAATCGGCCTATGAAAAATTCCGCCAACCCGCCTCGCGCTACGCCATGGTCGGCGTCTTCGTCGCCAAAGGGCCGGCTGGGGTGCGCGTCGCGGTGACCGGGGCGGGCCAGAACGGCGTGTTCCGCGTCCCCGAGATGGAAGCGGCGCTGGCGAAATCCTGGTCAGCGGATGCCATCGCGGGCGTAAAAGTCTCACCCGAGGGGCTGAACAGCGATATTCACGGCAGCGCCGCCTACCGTGCCCATCTGATCACCGTCATGGCAAGGCGCGCCGTGGCGGCCGCCGGCTGAACGTCAACCGGGGAGCTTGTCCCTGGCCGGCGCTGCGTCACGCGCCTCCGGGATGTGGGTTTGGGGGCACGGCCCCCAGCGGGTCCAGGGCAGCGCCCTGGACTTCCTTTTTTCTTCCTCCCCCCATCCCTCACCCGTCACTCATGGGAGCCACACATGGCTGATTTTCCCTTCACCCGCGCCGATCTCGAAAAACTCACGCAATGGGATACGCCGACGATCTGCAATGGCCTCGAACTCATCGTCCCCGAGCGCCGCGCGATTGGTTTCACGGTCGAGCCGATGGCGGTCGCCGATGAGACATTGCCGCCGATCGTCGGCCTCGCCCGCACCGGCACGCTGCGCGCCAAGGAACCGCCGCGCGGCAAGGTCGCCGAGCGCGCGGCGTGGTATGATTATGTTGCCGCTGGTGATTTGCCGACCATCGCGGTGTTGCAGGATCTCGACGACCGGCCGGGCTATGGCGCCTTCTGGGGTGAGGTCAATTCCACCATCCACAAGGCGCTGGGCGTGCTCGGCTGTGTCACCAGCGGCTCGTTCCGCGATCTCGATGCGCTGGCGCCGGGGTTTCAGATCATTGGCGGGCGCGTCGGGCCGAGCCACGCCCATGTTCATATCGTTGATTTCGGCGGGCCGGTGAATATTTTCGGCATGCAGGCCGGGCATGACGACGTGATCCATGCCGATCGCCACGGTGCCGTGGTGATCCCGGCGGCGGCGGTGACCAGGCTGCCCGAGGCCATCGATCTCGTCTCGCGCCGCGAGAAGGTGATCCTCGATGTCTGCCGGACCGCGGATTTCTCGCCGGCGACGCTGCGCGACGCGCTCCGCCGCTCGGGGGAAATTCACTGAACGGCACCAGAACGGCGCGCAGCGGGTTCGCTTTTTTTTAGGTGATCGCTTATATCGCAAGCTGAAAGGACGGGTCGCGGACGGCGCTCAGCGCACGACCCTTTAGCTTTGTGCCCGGTTGCTCGCCATGCCGCGTGAATTTCGCGCCTTACCCGTGACCCCGCGCGTGCCCTGGCGTTCCCGCGTGTGGGACGCAAGCGCGATGGCCGGGCTCGACCTGCCGGCGCGCCGGCAAAACCGCCGCAAGACGCGTATCGCGCCGCCGCTGCTCTGGTCCGGGGCGGCGCATTTCGTCGTTCTGCTGCTGTTGACGCTCGGCGTTTATCACCGCACCACCATCGAGCCGCTGCCGCCACCGGGGATCGCGATGGTGTTCGAGTCGGGGAGCCCCAAAGGGCCATCCCTTCCCAACCCGACGCGCGAAGCCAACCCGCCGCCACGGCCAGCGGCGGTGCCGAGGGCGCTTGCGCCGTCACCGCCGCCGGAGGCCGCCGCTCCACCCGAAGCGCCGGCCCTGCCGGTGCCGCCGGTGCCGCCGCAGGAAGCGGCGCAAGCGGCAGCGCCGGCGGCACCGGCCGCCGCCCCCCCGCCCGCGCAAGCGAACGCCGCTTCACCCGCGCCACCGGCGGTCCTGTCGCCATCGCCGCTCGCCGAGGCCATCCCGCCGCCGCCGGCGCCGCAAACGATGACGCCGAGCGTGCAGAAACCGACCCAGCAGGCGATGGTCATGCCGCCACCCAATGCAAGGCCGCTGACGCCGGCGCCGCAAGCCGCGCCGAGCGTCCCGGCACCGAAGGCTCAGACCGCGCACCCGGGCAGCGCCTACGCGCCGATGCATCTTTTTGCCAGGAATCTGCCTTCGCTGACCAAATTCGCGCTCGGCCCGGCGGCGCTCGGCCCGACCTCGATCACCCCGTTTGCCAAGATTTCGGCGAACGAACTCGGCGCCGATTGGCGCAACGAACTCGCCGACTGGATCGAGCAGCATAAATACTACCCCGAGGACGCGGCCAAACGCGGCGAGCAGGGGATCAACGCGGTCCGCGTGGTGGTCAATCGCGACGGCCATGTCGAATCCGTCGAACTCGAGCGCCAATCCGGCTCCCAGCGTCTCGACAGTGCTGCGGTTGGTCTGTTCCGCGATGCCGATCTGCCGCCCTTTCCGATCGGCACCGAGGAGGAGCGGGTGACCATCGACCTCACCATTCATTACGTGATCTACCGCAACTGAAAAAATCCGCCACAATGGCGGGCGCCGTGCGACCAACCCAACGGCAAGGGCGCTTGCTGAAACCATAAACGGGAGGAAAACATGACAGACGAAATGACCGGCAAGACGGTTCTGGTGAGCGGCGGCGGCTCTGGGATCGGGCGGGCGGCGGCGCTTCGGCTGGCGCGCGCCGGCGCCGCGGTCGCCGTCGCCGATCTCAGTGAGGCCCGGGCCCAGGCCACCGCCGGCGAAATCACCGCGAGCGGAGGCAAGGCGCTGGCACTCGCCGGTGATGTCAGCCGGGAGGCGGATGTCGCGCGGTTCGTCGCCGCGACGGTTGAGGCGTTCGGCCGGCTCGATGGCGCTTTCAACAATGCCGGGATCAGCCCCGCCGCCGTCGGGTGCGCCGGCATGCCGATTACCGAGTGGAGCGAAGAGGCTTTCGCCCGGGTGATCGCGGTCAATCTCACCGGCGTGTTTCTCGCCATGAAGCATGAAATCGCGGCGATGACGCGGCGGGAGGCGGGAAGCGGTGGTGGTGCGATCGTCAATACCGCCTCCGTCGCCGGGCTCGTCGGGTTGCGCGGCTCCAGCGCCTATGTCGCGAGCAAGCATGGGGTGATCGGCCTCACCCGCACCGCGGCGCTCGAATACGCGCCGCTCGCGATCCGGGTGAACGCCGTCTGTCCGGGCTATATCGACACGCCGATGGTCGCGCCGCACATGCCGACGCGGGGGGAAGATATCCTCCGCGCGGTGCCCTTCGCCCGACTCGGCACGCCCGAGGAAATCGCCGAGCTGGTGCTTTGGCTGCTTTCCGATCGCGCGTCCTTCGTCACCGGCGCCGCCTATGTCGCCGATGGCGGCTATTCCGCCGCCTGAACGGGGTCCAGGGGCAGCACCCCTGGTCTTCTTTCCTTTCTCCCGACTGCCCTGTATCGACTGGTCATTGGCATGTCATTGACCATGTGACGCCGGCAAGCTACCCCGGCCCCCGATCTAATGGACGACAAGGCGGAGGCGGCATGGCTCTCAGGGATGTGACCAAGGAGACCCCGGCGGAGACCCCGGCGGACACCACGACCGGAGGCGTCGCCGGCGAGCGGCTGCGCAGCCTCGTCGAGCGGATCGAGCGGCTGGAGGAGGAAAAGAAAGCCCTCGCCGACGACATCAAAGACGTGTTCGCCGAGGCCAAATCGGCCGGGTTCGACGTCAAGGTGCTGCGCCAGTTGATCCGTCTCCGCCGCCAGCAGCCGGCCGAGGTCGAGGAACAGGAGACCCTGCTCGACCTCTATCGCCGCGCCCTCGGGATGTAGCGGACGCCGCGGTTGCGAGAGGGGCGGAAACCCGGCAGATTTGCCGGCATGGACACGACGGAGGAGATTCTCGCCCTTCCCGGCGGGCCAACCATGGTCCGCTGGCGCCGGCACGCCCAGGCGCGGCGGGTCAGCCTGCGCATCGATCCGCGCGGCGGCGGCGTCGTGGTGACGCTGCCGGCGCGGGCCGGGCGGCGGGCCGGCATGGCCCTCCTCATGACCCATGCCGATTGGGTCGCCGAGCGCATCGCCGCCCTGCCCCGCGCCATCGCTTTCGCCGATGGCGCCGAGATCCCGATCGACGGCGTTGCCCATCGCATCCGCCACCTGCCGAAGGGCGACCCCAACGGGGATAACCCCAAGGGCGCGCGGGGCAGCGCCTGGGTCACGGCGGGCACGCTCTACGTCACCGGCGGGGCGGAATTCCTGACCCGGCGGGTCGGTGATTTCCTGCGCGCCGAGGCCAGCCGGCGTCTGACCACGCTTGTGATGGCCAAGGCGGCGATGATCGAGCGGCGGCCGGCGCGCATCGCCGTCAAGGACACCCGAACGCGTTGGGGAAGCTGCGCCCGCGACGGGGTGCTGAGTTTTAGCTGGCGGCTGGTCATGGCGCCCCCCTTTGTCCAGGATTATGTCGCCGCCCATGAGGTCGCCCATCTTCGCCATATGGATCACGGGCCGCGTTTCTGGGCGCTGGTCGAGACCTTGACGCCGTGGCGGGCCGAGGGGGTGCGCTGGCTCACCGGCGAGGGGGCGCGGCTGCTCAGGATCGGCTGAGCGCCGGGCCAGAAAATCCGCCGAACACGCGCCATTGTGGCTTGCCAAGCGACCGGCATGTGTTCTGATGAGCATCCATGAACCCCGGGGAGCGAACGCCATGAAGGCCGTCGTCTATACTCATTGCCGCCCGATCGATGCCGCGGACGCCCTGCTCGACACCACCCTCCCCGACCCCGCGCCGCGCAAGCGCGATCTATTGGTCGAGGTCCAGGCGGTCGCGGTCAACCCGGTCGATGCCAAGCTTCGCCGCAACGCCGACCCGGTCGGCGAGCCCCGGGTGCTCGGCTTCGACGCCGCCGGCGTGGTGCGTGCGCTCGGCGCCGGGGTGACGCATTTCGGCATCGGCGATACGGTCTGGTATGCCGGCGCCATCAACCGCGCCGGCGCCAATGCGGAGTATCAACTGGTCGATGAGCGTCTGGTCGGGCGCCGGCCGCACCGGCTCAGCCCCGCCGAGGCAGCCTCCATGCCGCTGGCAACGATCACCGCCTGGGAAATGCTGTTCGACCGTCTCCAGGTGCCGCGCGCGGCGGCGGGAAGCCTTGTGATCATCGGCGGCGCCGGCGGGGTCGGCTCGATGGCGATCCAGCTCGCCCGCCGTCTCACCAACCTCACCGTCATCGCGACCGCGAGCCGCCCGGAAAGCACCGCCTGGTGCCGCCGCCTCGGCGCCCATCACGTCATCGACTACCAGGGCGACATCCCGGCCCAACTCGCCGAGCTCGGGTTTCGTGCCGTCGATTTCATCTTCGCGACCAACGCCTCCGATCAGCACTGGCCGGCCATGGTGCGCGCCATCCGCCCGCAGGGGCGGATCGGCCTGATCGACGATCCGGCGCCGATCGATGTCCGCGACCTCAAGCAAAAATCGGTCTCGCTGCACTGGGAGGCGATGTTCACCCGCAGCCTGTTCGAGACCCCGGACATGGAAAACCAGCAGCATATCCTGGAGGAGGTGGCGACCCTCGTCGATCAGGGGGTCGTGGACTCGATTCTCGCCGAGAATCTCGGCCGCATCAACGCCGTCAACCTGACCCTCGCCCATCGCCTCATCGAAAGCGGCAAGATGCGCGGCAAGATCGTGCTCGAAGGGTTTTGAAATCAAGCCAAGGCCAGGGCGTTGCCCTGGACCCTCGTTGCCCTGGAGCCATTGGGGCCGGCGGCCCCAGACCCGCATCCTGAAGACTGTAAATAAAATAAGGCGCGGCTTTACGTCTCCGGGAGCGACGGCGCGGGTGAGGCGAAGCGGCCGGGATCGATGCTGGCGATGACCTCTCCGGCGTCGCCGGCGTCCCGCCCGAGCACCATCGCCGCAACCAGAGCCCCGGCCGCCGGCGCGGTCTGGATGCCATAGCCGCCCTGGCCGATGCACCAGAAAAACCCCGCCGCGGCGCGGTCCCAACCGAAAGCGAGGCTACCATCCGGGGTGAAGCTGCGCAGGCCCGCCCAGCTCCGCTCGACGCGCCGCACCGCGATCGCCAGCGCCTGCTGCATGCGGTCGATCCCGATCGCGATGTCGATCTCGTCCGGCTGCACGTCATGCGGGTGGGTCGGGGTCGCGTCCGCCGGTGTGACCATGAGCCGCGTGCGCGCCTCCGGGCGCACGTACCAGCTCTGCACCACATCCTGCACCAAAGGCCAATCGGCGACCGCGAAAGGGGCGGGGTCGATGATCGCGCCGGTGCGGCGCTTGGGGACGAGGCCGAGCGGCGCAACCCCGGCGGCGCGTGCCACCTCATCGCCCCAGGCGCCAGCGGCGTTGATGACGATCGGGGAAAGGAACCGCCCGCCGCCTTCGGTCATGACCCGCCACAGCCCCCCGCTCCGTTCCATCGCCCCGGCGCGGGCGTGGAGCACGAGTTCGCCGCCGGCACGGCGGAATTCGCGCAAAAACCCCTGATGCAGGGCGGCGACGTCGATATCGAAGGCGTCATCCTCGATCGCGGCACCGATGGCGTAGCCGGGGCGGAGCGCTGGCACCAGGCGCGCCACCTCGGCGAGGTCGATCTCGCGCACCGCTTCGCCGTCGGAAATCAGGGTCGCGAGCGCCGGCGCCTGTTCGGGCGGGGCGAGAAACAGCACGGCGCGGCGCTGGATCAGTCTATGGTCGGCGAAACCGGGCGGCGGGTTCGCGAAAAATGGCCGTGACAGCCGGGTCAGAACATGAACGTCCGGCGGGCCGTAATTCAGGATCCAGATCGCCGCCGAGCGCCCGGTGCTGTGATAGCCAGGGGTGTCCTCGGCCTCGATGAGGGCGATCTTGCGCCCCTCGCCGGCCCGCGCGAGGGCGGCGGCGGCGCTGGCGCCGGCCATGCCGGCACCGATGATCAGGATATCGACGTGATGTTCATCCATCGCGAAAGGTTTCACCGATCGGAGAGGTTTGGCAAGGGCCGCGCTGCAATAAAACGGTCATGAAAATGACGCGGAACCATGCGCGGCCCTGCCCGTCCGGGCGCGCTATAAGCGCTGCCGGAAGCGGGTTTCGCCCGATGAAAAATCCGGGCTCTCGTTATCACCTTCCTGTACGTTACGGAGAAGATTCGATGCGTCTCGCGATTTTGGGCTGTCTTGGCATGCTGGCGGTAACCCCGGCCTTTGCACAGTCAGCGGCCAACGGGGCCACGGCGGCCAATACCGCGATGCCGATCGCCGCCCAGCCGATGCCGACCGCCAACCCCCTCGATATCCATAATCTCCGCGATCTCGCGCTCGCCTGCACGCTCCGCAACGACAACCCCTATTACGTCGCTGGAACCAGTCTCTGCGCCGGCTATGAGGCTGCGGTGCTCGATTTCCATCTCCTCGATACGATGGGGCCGCGCCATAACAAGCGCAAAGTCTGCCTGCCCAATCCGGCGCCGACACGGCGCCAATCCGTCGCCGGGCTGGTGTCTTGGGTGCAGAGCAATCCGCAATATCTCGACGAGCCGGCGGCGAGCGGGGTTTTGCGTTACTTCATCAACACCTACCCTTGTAACCGCAAAACCTTTCAGTGGTCACCGCCGGGGCCGATGCAATAACGCCCGGGCAATCACCCTTTAGTTTTTTTAAATACGATAACAGACCCGCAATCCCCCCCAGAGCCGGCCATTGACCCGGATCGGGGCGGAGGCATCTTTCATCAGGGCGAATTTGCCGCCGCCCATATCACGGCGATAGGTCTGTAATAGATAGGGGGCGGTGCTCGCCGCCACCCCTTTCGCGGTCTTATCGGTATAGCGGCGGCGGTTGCGGCCATTGGCCGCGTTCCAAATCGGATCCTGCCCGTGCGGCTTGCGATATTGCGGGTTATGGGTCGGAAGCAAAAGATTATGGTCGATGCAGGCGCACCAGACGATGCGCGGATCGCGCGCCAGCACCGGATCATGCAGCGGCGGCAGGACGCGGTCGAGGAAATCGATATAGCGGGTCATGAATTGCTGTGGATCGGTGCCGGGAATGGGACGGAGATCCTTGTCGAAAAGCTCGGCTTCGGTGATCGCTCCGGTGCTCAGGGCTTCGGCGAAGGCCGCCTCGATTTTTGCGGCGGTGTCTTTCGCGGCGGCGATGAAGGCGCTGTCCACCGTCTCGAAGCCGGAATTCGCGGTCAAAACCATGATCCGCTCGCTCGCTTCCAGAAGCTTGCCGCTCCGCCCGGCGGCGGTGGCGAGCGTTGCCGC
This sequence comes from Pseudomonadota bacterium, assembly GCA_021798915.1. Classification (GTDB taxonomy): domain Bacteria; phylum Pseudomonadota; class Alphaproteobacteria; order Acetobacterales; family Acetobacteraceae; genus Acidibrevibacterium. The sequence goes on along the minus strand of JAJZBM010000015.1, from coordinate 25,400 downwards.
GGAATGGGTGATGCCTGATTTCATGTCGGCGACGGCGGTCGCAAAATTCTCGCACCGGGCGGTGATCTCGTCGGTCGCGTTGCCGATCCGCCCGGCATTGGTCTCCACCGCCGCGACCGCGGTGCTCACGGTCTGCATCGCCTGATTGATGACATCGGCGCTTTTTCCCACCTCATGCGCCTCGCGGGCGCCGTCATCGGCGTGGTGGAGCAGAAGTTGCAAGGCATTGGTGAGCGCAGCGAGGGTCGCGCCGATTTCGGCGGTGGCGGCGCTGGTCTGCTTGGCGAGCGCCTTGACCTCGCTCGCGACGACCGCGAAACCGCGCCCGGCCTCGCCGGCCCGCGCCGCCTCGATCGTCGCGTTCAGCGCCAGAAGATTGGTCTGGCGGGCGATGTGGTCGATATTCTGGGAGACCTTGCCGACGGTTGCGATCGCCTCCCCGAAGGCGCCAACCTGGCTCCGGATCGTGCCGGCGGCGGCGACCAGCCGTTCGATCGCGCCGAGCGAGGCCCGCACCTCGGCAGCCGACATCTCGGTATCCTGGCGCGCGACCGCCGCCATGCGGGCGTTTTCCGCCGCCGTCTCGGCGATCAGGCGGTTGCTGGCGACGATTTCGGCGCTCGCCGCGCCGATCTCGCCGACCTGGCGCGACTGTGTCTCGAGATGAGTGTTGACCTCCTGCACGTCACCGGCGAGATCGGCGATATCGAGCGAAAGCCGGCCGATATCGTCGGCGATGGCGGCGATGACCTGGGCCGGCGCGTTTGGATCGCCCCCCCTATCGCTGCCCATGCTGTCGGCCCCCGTCCTGTCGGCGCCGGCGCGATCGGAATAAGCATCCAGAGGCATGCCCCCCTCCTTGCGGTCTGGGAAAAGTCTAGCGACGGAATGCTACGTTTCGATTAAGGAAACTCCGAACAGCGTGATTTTCCGGCCGAGCGGATGTCGGACGATGATGGCCGATGGTGGCCGGATTTGGCCGTCCGGCGTCAGAAATGCGCCTCGATTGCGGATTTTTTGGAGGCGTCAGGACGATATTCCCGACGCTTGACAGACTCGAGCCCCGAACCTCAACCGGCCGGTGCGATCACGCGCCGTGGCGCGATGGATGAGTTTTACAACCACCATCGCCCGCATCAGGGGCCAGTTCAGAAAACTCCGTCTGCACGGTTTGCACCAGATCGAGGGGCTCGATCGCAGCGACCTCGCGGTGGCGGCCCGGCTGATCAGCGGCGTGGTGCCTCGGCGCGCATCCTCGGGCCGTAATCGCGCAGCACCTCGACCACCCGCCCGCCGAGCGGCACGGCGATCGCCGCCGGATAAAGCCCGACGCGGTGGCCGGGGCGATAGAGGCTCTCGAATATATCCCCACCGGGCGCGAGGTCGGTGCCGGCCTCGGCCATGACAAGCCCGAGCGAACGCCCTCCCGGCGCCGCCGCGATCCGCCCGACACGCAGGCGGTAATCGGCGAAAATCTCTTGTCGCCCCCGCGCCTGCGCCACCCTATGGTCGCCCTGTTCGCGCCAGGCGATGAGCGCCGCCTCGGTCTCCCAGAACGACAGCGACAAGAGCCAGCCCGGGCGTGTCGGCGCCGTGAAGCGCTCGACCGAGCGGAACCCGGTGATACCTTCCAGAACACCGCGGAGCGACGCCGCGAGCGCGAGATACGTCTCCTGCTGTCCCGGCGCCGGCAATACTTCGAAAATCACCACGAACATCGCTGCCCCCCACGAACATCGCTGGCCCCATTGTCACATTATGACACATGAGCGAGACGCGCCAGCAATCCCGCCGCGATAGCGTGCCGCCATGACGCTGGGTGGGCTTGTTGACCGAACCGTTCGGTCGTATTGGGTTGCCCGAGGCGATGCGAAACCTTGGCATCGCTTGCGCGAGGGACATGTTAGAAGCGGCACTTGACCGAGCCTTACCCGAGATCACCCGAGACGGAACAGATCTTGACCATGGACCAGAACCTCAGCGAACCCGAGTCGAGCGTGGATCCCACCCGCGCCGACGCGCCCGCGCGGGTGGCCCCCGAAATCGCCCCGCACGAGCCGCTCACCCGCCCCCCCACGGCGCGGCGGGGGCTGCGGCGGGGGCTGATTCTGGTCGCTCTTCTCGTTGCCGCCGGGCTTGGCTGGTGGTGGCGGCCCTGGCGCGGCCCCGCCCACCACACCGCCGCCCCCCCCACCGGCGCGCTTTCCCAGCCGGTGCGCGAGGCGGAGGCCATCGCCGGCGATTTCCCGGTCGAGCTGGTCGAACTCGGCACCGTGACGCCGGTCTATACGGTGACGGTGATTTCCCAGATCGCCGGCTATCTGATGGATGTCGAATTCCACGAGGGCGAGATCGTGAAACAGGGGCAGGAGATCGCGCTGGTCGATCCCCGCCCCTATCAGGTGCTGCTCGAACAATACGAAGGCCAGCTCGCCGCCGATCAGGCTTCGCTCGGCCAGGCGCGCATGGATCTCGAGCGCTACCATACCCTCAACCGCCAGGATTCGATCGCCCGCCAGACCTATGAAGATCAAGTCTATGTGGTCAAGCAATACGAAGGCAAGGTGAAGCTCGATCAGGCGGAAATCGACAACGCCAAGCTCGATCTGGTCTATTGTCACGTCGTCGCGCCGGTCACCGGGCGGATCGGGCTCCGCCTCGTCGATCCCGGCAATTTCGTCCAGCCGAGCAGCGCGACCGGCATCGCGGTGATCGCGCAGGTTCAACCGATCACGGTGATCTTCACCCTGCCCGAGGATAACGTGCCGGCGGTGCTCAGTGAACTCAAGAAACTCGGCCAGCTCAAGGTCGGCGCCTTCGACCGCAGCGACACCACCCATCTTGCCGATGGCACCGTCTATGCGATCGACAGCGAGATCAATACCTCGACCGGCATGGTCAATCTCCGCGCCATGTTCGACAACAAAAACGAGGAACTATTCGCCAACCAGTTCGTCAACGCCCATCTCCTCGTCTCCACGCTGCCTCACGCGACCATCGTGCCGCATGCCGCGGTCCTCACCGGGATGCCGGGGAATTATGTCTATGTCATCAACCCGGACGATACGGTCAGCGTCCGCACCGTTACCATCGGCCCGGCGAACAAAGACGAAACCGTGATCACCTCCGGCCTGAAACCGGGCGAGCACGTCGTCGTGGACGGCGCCGATCGTCTGCGTGATGGCAGCAAGGTGAAAATCATCACCCCGCCCGCGGCACCACCCGCGCACTGAGACCCTGGGGCCGATCCGGTGAATCCTTCGCGCCTCTTCATTCTGCGCCCGGTCGCAACCACGCTCCTGATGATCGCGATCATGCTCGCCGGTCTCGTCGCCTTTGGCTTCCTGCCGGTCTCGGCGCTGCCCGAGGTCGATTACCCGACCATTCAGGTGCAGACCTTCTACCCTGGCGCCAGCCCCGAAGTGATGACCACCTCGGTCACCGCGCCGCTCGAGGAGCAGCTCGGCCAGATGCCGGGTCTGAACCAAATGCTTTCGGTCAACTCCGCCGGCGCCTCGATGATCACCTTGCAGTTCAATCTTTCACTCGGCCTCGACATCGCCGAGGAGGAAGTGCAGGCGGCGATCAATGCCGCGAATAATCTTCTGCCCTCCGATCTGCCGGCGCCGCCGATCTACGCCAAAGTCAATCCCGCCGATGCGCCCATCCTCACCCTCGCGCTCACCTCGAAGACGCTGCCGCTGATCACGCTCGAGGATCTCGCCGAAACCAGGCTCGCGCAGAAGCTTTCCGAAGTGTCCGGCGTCGGCCTGGTCACCATCGGCGGCGGCCATCGTCCGGCCGTGCGGGTGCAGATCAACCCGGTGGCGATGGCCGCCTTCGGCCTCAACATCGATGATCTCCGCACCACCATTACCAACATCAACATCAATCTCGCCAAGGGCGGCTTCGATGGTCCCGCCCGCGCGAGCACCATCAACGCCAATGATCAACTCACCACAGCCGAGGAATATCGGCACGCCATCGTTGCCTACCGCGCCGGCGCGCCGGTCTATCTCTCGGATATCGCAACCGTCATCGATGGCGCCGAAAACGACAAGCTCGCCGCCTGGATGAACCGCGAACCGGCGATCGTGCTCAATATCCAGCGCCAACCCGGTGCCAATGTCATAGCGACCGTCAATCGTGTGAAAGCGCTGTTGCCTGATCTCAAGACGACCCTGCCGGCCTCCGTCGATATCGCCGTTCTCGCCGACCGCACGACCAGCATCCGCGCCTCGGTCCGCGATGTCGAGGTTGAACTCGCCCTCGCCGTCGTGCTCGTCGTTCTGGTGATCTATCTCTTTCTCCAGAGCGTGCCGGCGACGGTGATCCCGAGCCTCGCCGTGCCGCTCTCGCTGGTCGGCACGTTCGGTTTCATGTATCTTGCCGGGTTCAGCCTCGATAATCTCTCCCTGATGTCGCTCACCATCGCGACCGGTTTCGTCGTTGACGATGCGATCGTCATGATCGAAAACGTCTCGCGCTTCATCGAGGCGGGAGAGACGCCGCTCGCGGCGGCGCTCAAGGGTTCGCAGCAGATCGGCTTCACCATCGTCTCGCTCACCGTCTCGCTGATCGCGGTCCTCATCCCGCTTTTGTTCATGGGTGATGTCGTCGGGCGGTTGTTTCACGAATTCGCGATCACGCTCGCGATCACGATCATCATCTCGGCTTTCGTCTCCCTCACGCTGGTGCCCATGCTGTGCAATCAGCTACTTCGCAAGCGCGCGCAAAAACATGGCGAGGGGGGTGGATTTTTTACCTTCTTACAAAAACTCTATGATCGCCTTCTCGGGATCGTGCTTCGTCACCAGACGCTGACCCTGCTCGTAGCACTTGCCACACTGGCCCTGAGCACGGCACTTTACGTCGTCATCCCGAAGGGGTTTTTCCCCCTCCAGGACACTGGCCTGATCCAAGGAGTCTCCGAGGCACCTGGGAATATTTCGTTCTCCGCGATGGTCGCACATCAGCAGGCGCTGGCCGATGTGATCCTGAAAGATCACGATGTCCAAAGCCTCGCCTCGTTCATCGGTGTCGATGGCACGAACACGACCCTCAACCGTGGCCGCTTTCTGATCACGCTGCGCCCCCCTGATCAGCGGCAGCTCGGCGTGCGTGACATCATCCGCCGCCTCCAGCGCGAGACGGCGAACGTCACCGGCATCACACTTTACATGCAGCCGGCGCAGGATCTGACCATCGATAGCGCGATCAGCGCGACACAGTATCAGTTCGTGCTCGAAAACCCCGACCCTGCTCAGCTCTCGCTCTGGGTACCGCGGCTGGTAGATCGGCTCCGGCAATCGCCAAACCTTGCCGATGTGGTAAGCGACATTCAAAACGGTGGTCGCGCCGTTCAGGTCGAGATCGATCGCGCCACCGCCGCACGCTTCGGTGTCACCCCGGCAACCATCGACAATGCGCTTTACGATGCGTTTGGACAGCGTATCATCTCCACCATCTTCACCCAGTCGAACCAGTATCGGGTGATCATGGAGGTCGATCCCCGCGCTCAGCGTTCACTGGCTGATCTCGACAAAATCTATCTCCCCTCCGCGACCGCGACCACGGGCGAGGTTCCCCTCTCGGCCATCGCGACGATCAGCGAACGCGCCGCGCCTTTGCAGATCGATCATCTCAGTCAGTTCCCGGCGAGTTTCATCTCCTTCAATCTTGCCGAAGGCGCTTCGCTCGGTGCTGCGGTCGGCGAGATCAGAGACGCGGTCAAGGAAATCGGCCTGCCGGCGAGCTTCATACTCCGCTTTCAAGGCGCAACGCTCGCATTCAATGCAGCCCTCGGTAATGATCTTTTGCTGCTTCTTGCCGCGATCGTGACGATGTATATCGTCCTCGGCGTACTCTATGAGAGTTTCATCCATCCTGTCACTATCCTTTCGACCCTGCCCTCGGCCGGGATCGGGGCCTTGCTCGCGTTGCTGATCGCCGGCAAGGATCTCGATATCATCGGGATCATCGGGATCGTGCTTCTGATCGGCATCGTCAAGAAAAACGCCATCATGATGGTCGATTTCGCCTTGCAGGCCGAGCGCGAAGGCGGGCTTGCGCCTCTGCTCGCGATCCGCCAGGCGGCACTGCTCCGGCTGCGCCCGATCCTGATGACCACGATGGCGGCGATTCTCGGCGCCCTGCCCTTGATGTTCGCACACGGCACCGGCGCCGAACTGCGCCGCCCGCTCGGTCTCGCCATCGTCGGCGGCCTGGTCGTGAGCCAGGTTTTGACGCTGTTCACGACGCCAGTGATCTATCTCTTCTTCGACCGCATGGTCCGCCTGCTACGCGACCGCGGTCACGCCAATCCCGAGCCGGTGCCGTGAGTTTTTCGGCCCTTTTCATTCGCCGCCCGGTCGCGACCACGCTCCTCACCCTCGCGATCGTGCTCGCCGGCATTCTTGGCTACCTCAAGCTGCCGGTGGCACCCCTGCCGGAGGTGGATTTTCCGGTCATCCTGGTGCAGGCAACGCTGCCCGGCGCCAGTCCGCAAACGGTAGCCAGCAGCGTCGCGGCACCACTCGAAAAGCATCTCGGCCAAATCGCCGATATCGACGAAATGACCTCGCAAAGCTTCACCAGCACCAGCCGGGTCGTGCTGCAATTCGGCCTCGACCGCAACATCGATGGCGCGGCGCGCGATGTCGAAGCGGGGCTCAACGCCGCGCACGCCGATCTGCCCACCCAGCTTCGCCTCAATCCCGTTTATCATAAGATCAACCCCGCCGACGCACCGATCCTGGTGATCGCACTCACCTCGAAAACCCGCAAACCGGGGCAGATTTTTGATGCCGCGGCGAATATCGTCCAGCAGCGCCTGTCGGAACTGACCGGCATCGGTGAGGTCGATGTCGCCGGTGCGGCGCTACCGTCGGTACGTGTCGAACTCGACCCCGACCCGCTCGCCGCCTATGGCATCGGGCTCGAAGATATTCGTGCCGCCCTCGCCTCCGCAAATGCCGACAGCCCAAAGGGCGCGATCGAGATCGGCCCCAAACGCTATCAGGTCTACACCAACGACCAGGCACTGCGCGCCGCGGATTACCGCCCACTGGTCATCGGCTATCGCAACAACGCCCCGGTATTTCTCACCGATGTCGGACAGGTGGACGATTCGGTCGAGGATTTGCGCAACGCCGCACTGGCCAATGGCCAACCCGCGGTGCTGGTCATCGTCTATCGCCAGCCCGGCGCCAATATCATCGAGGCGGTCGATTCGGTGCGGGGCGCTCTTCCCGAATTACAGGCAGCCTTACCCTCTGACATCGATGTCACGCTGATCGCTGACCGCACCCCAACCATTCGTGCCTCGCTGCATGACACCCAAGCGGCGCTGCTCATCGCGCTCGCTCTGGTGATCGGTGTCGTCTTCGTTTTTCTTCGCGATCCCCGCGCCGCGCTGATCCCGAGCATCGTTGTGCCGGTCTCGATCATCGGCACGTTCGGGATCATGTATCTGCTCGGCTACAGCCTCGATAATCTCTCGCTGATGGCGCTCACCATCGCGACCGGCTTCGTCGTGGATGATGCGATCGTGGTGCTCGAGAACATCAGCCGCCATATCGAGGCCGGCCAATCCCGCTTCGAGGCGGCGTTGCGAGGGGCGCGCGAGGTCGGATTCACGGTGCTTTCCATCAGCATATCCCTGATTGCGGTGTTCGTGCCGATTCTACTCATGGGCGGTCTGGTCGGGCGGCTGTTTCGTGAATTCGCAGTGACGCTGTCGCTTTCGATCATCGTCTCGCTAGTCGTCTCGTTGACGACGACACCGATGCTCTGCGCGCAGTTCCTGCGTGGCCACCATAGCCCCGGCCGCGCCGGACGCTGGGCGGAAGCCGCGTTCGATGCCGCGCTTCGCGCTTATCGCCGCACGCTCGCGATCGCACTTCGTCATCCAGCCCTGGTGCTCATGTCTTTGTTTTTGACGATTGCCTTCAATTTCTATCTGTTCACCGTCGTTCCAAAGGGTTTTTTCCCACAGCAAGACACTGGCCGGCTGATCGGCACCCTGGTCGGCGATCAGACCATTTCGTTCCAGGCGATGCGTGACAAGATGGTCCAGTTCATGAACATCGTCCGCGCCGATCCCGCGGTCGAGAACATCGCCGGTTTCACCGGTGGGCGGCAGACCAACTCCGGTTTTTTCTTCGTCGCCCTCAAGCCGCGCCCCACGCGTCATGCCTCCGCCGACCAGGTGATCGCACGGTTGCGTGGTAAACTCGCCCGTGTCGCCGGCGCGCAGCTTTATTTGCAGGTCGTCCAGGATATCCGCGCCGGCGGGCGCCAAAGCAACGCGCAATACCAATTTACCCTCCAGGATATCGATCCCAACGAGCTTTACGTCTGGACGCAGAAATTGACCGCGGCACTCGCCAAGAACCCAGCGCTCGCCGATGTCAGCTCCGATCAACAGCAGGCCGGCAGCGAAACCTATCTGCAGATCGACCGCAACACCGCGGCGCGTTTCGCGCTCTTTCAAAGCACGATCGATCAGAATCTCTATGATGCGTTTGGCCAGCGGCAGGTCTCGACGATCTACAACCCACTCAACCAATATCACGTGGTGATGGAGGTGGCGCCGCGCTTCTGGCAGGACCGCACCGAGCTGCCGCGCTTCTATATCAGCCCGGTCGGCTCTTTTCCCAATGGCACGTCATTGACCAATGCGGTGATCGGCACCGTCACCACGCCACATGGGCGGATCGCCAATTCGCCGCTCTTCGTCGCTGGTTCCAACTTCGATCCGACCCTGGCGGGGCAAGACGCGGCCGCCGCCATCGCCACCAACGCGGCGCGCAACAGCCTCAATAATGCCATCGCCAATACCGGCGGCCATGCCGGCTCGACCGGTGCCGCGGTCAGCACGGCGCGCGAGAACATGGTGCCACTCGCCGCCGTCGCGCATATGGTGGTCGGGAAAACCCCAGTTGTCGTCAACCATCAAGGGCAGTTCGTCGCGGCAACGATTTCCTTCAACCTGCCGCTCGGGCGCTCGCTGGGCGGCGCGGTGCAGGCGATCGAGGCCACCATGCGTGATCTCGCCATGCCAGCCTCTATCCACGGCAGTTTCGCCGGCACGGCGCGCATCTTCCAGCAATCACTGCGCTACGAGCCGGTGCTGGTTCTGGCGGCGCTCGTCGCGGTTTATATCGTTCTCGGCATGCTTTATGAAAGCTATGTCCATCCGCTCACCATCATCTCGACCCTGCCCTCGGCCGGGGTCGGCGCCATTCTCGCCCTGATGCTGACCGGCCAGCAATTCACCATCATCGCGTTGATCGGGGTTATCCTGCTCATCGGCATCGTCAAGAAGAACGCCATCATGATGATCGATTTCGCGCTCGAAGCGGAACGGAGCCGGGGGCTCGATCCGCGCACCGCGATCGCCGAGGCATGCGCGCTTCGCTTCCGCCCGATCATGATGACCACGTTCGCCGCCATCCTCGGCGCGTTGCCGCTGGCGATCGGCGGCGGCGATGGCGCCGAACTCCGCGCCCCGCTTGGCATCTCGATCATCGGAGGCCTGTTGGTCAGCCAGGTATTGACACTCTACACCACGCCGATCGTCTATCTCGAACTCGATCGGCTGCGCCTCATGGTTTCGCGCCTGCGCCGGAGCGCGCCATGAAGCCGGTGGTCATTCTTCTGGCGCTGTTCGGGCTCACCGGGTGCATGATCGGGCCGGATTACAAGCGGCCGACGGCGCCGATCGCGGTTTCCTACAAGGAACTCGCCGGCTGGGAGCCCGCCGCGCCGCAGGACGCCAAAGATCGCGGCGCCTGGTGGCTGATCTATCATGACCCGCTCCTCGACCAGCTTGAACGCCAGGTCGACATCTCCAACTATACGCTGGCCCAGGCGGAAGCGAATTACCGCAACGCGCAGGCGATCGTGCAGGAAGCGCAGGCCAATCTTTTTCCGGTGCTCTCCGCGACCGGCAATTTTCAGCGCACCGGGGTTGGCGGCGGCAGCAACAGCATCGTCTCCACCGGCAATGGCGTCGCCGTCTCCGGCGCTTCGGGTTTCGTCGGCAACCAATACACGCTGCAGGGAAATGGAAGCTGGGATCTCGACGTCTGGGGCGAGATCCGCCGCCAGATCGCGAGCGATGTCGACCTTGCACAATATAGCGCGGCCGAAGTGGCCAATGCCCGGCTCTCGGCGCAGGCGGCGCTGGCGAGCGATTATTTCAATCTGCGCGGCGAGGATTCGCTCGCCACCGTCCTCGAAAACAACGTCAAGCAATTCGCCGACGCGCTGCGCGTCACGGAAAACGAGTATCACGCCGGCTATGTCGCGCGCGGCGATGTCCTGACCGCGCAAACCGAATTGCAGACGACACAGGCGCAACTCACCGCCGTCGGTGTCGCCCGGGCGCAATATGAACACGCGATCGCGGTCTTGATCGGCAAGCCGCCAGCGGAACTCGGCATCAGCCCTGGTGCGCTGCCCAATGACGTGCCGGTGATGCCGCCTTCGCTGCCCTCCACCTTGCTCCAGCGCCGCCCGGACATCGCCGCCGCCGAGCGCCAGATGGCGGCTGAGAACGAACTGATCGGCGTCGCCATCGCGGCTTTTTTTCCGCAGGTCAGCCTCAGCAGTTTTTATGGTTATACCGGACCACAATTCGCCAATCTGATCTCGTTGCCCAATCGGATTTGGGCGCTCGGGGCGGCGTTCAATGCGCCGATCTTCGAGGGTGGGGCGCAGATCGCCGCCGTGGTTGCGGCACGCGCCAATTATGACGCCGCGGTCGCCAATTATCGCCAGACCGTGCTTACCGCATTTCAGCAGGTGGAAGATGAGTTGGTGGCGCTGCGCATTCTCGCCCAAGAGAAGGCGCAGCAGGATATTGCGGTGAAATCGGCGCAGGACAATGTTGCCTTCGCGCTCAACGAATACAAGGCGGGGACGGTGATCTACACCACTGTGCTCACCGATCAAGAACTCGAGCTGAGTGACGAGATCACTGATGTCACCATCCAGCAGAGCCGCATGATCGCCTCGGTCGCGCTGGTCGAGGCGCTCGGCGGCGGCTTCGCGAGCGATTCCCTCCCCACTGCGGGCGATCTTCGGAGTCTCGATTTTTATAGCCCAGCGAATGTCCTCGGCACCAAAAACACGACGGAATAAAAGTTTTTTGGTTCTTTTTTTCAAAAAAGAACGGATTTTCTTTCTTCAAGCCTGCGCCATCCAGGCTTGCGCCGCGCGATCGGCGCCAGAGGGCAGCGGCGCCGCCGGCGCGGCCAGCCAATGCAGGATGTCGCCGATCGCCACCTCGCGTTGGTGATCGCGGAGCAGCAGGTGATAGCCGCCGGGATAATAGGCCAGCCGCAAACCGGCCGGCGCCTTAGTCATCAGCTTGCGCCATGACGCGGCCATCGCCGATTTCGGCACCAGTTCGTCATGGCCGCCATAGAGCACCAAGGTCGGCGCCGTGACGTGCCGGCTCGCCCGCTGCGCCTCGTCCATCAGATCAACGAGACCGCGCACGGTGCCGATCCGGGTCTCGTGAATGGTGAGCGGGTCGGTGGAAAGGCGGATCAAGGCGGCGCGGTTGTCGCTTGCGGTGATATGCGCGGCGGCGCCCGAGAGCCGCCAATCGGGGGCAATGCCGGCGCTGACCCAGAGGGCGGCGCGGAGGAAGAGGTTCATCTCCGACCACCCCCAGACCGCCGGCGCGACCAGCACATAGCCATCGACCGGCGGCGCCTCAGTGCTGGCGGCGAGACAAAGCAGCACCGCGCCGCCCATGCTCTCGCCCATCAGATAAAGGCGGAGGTCAGGATAGCGGGCGCGGAGCAGGCGGGCCATCGCGGCGGCATCGCGTGCCAAGGCGCCTGCGCCCGGCCAGCGCCCGCGCCCGGGGGCCGCGCCAAAGCCGCGCTGATCGGGGGCGTAGAGGGCGATACCGGCGGCGGCGAAGGCGGCGGCAGGGATTTCGAAAGCGTCACGACTGTCATTGAAGCCGTGCAGCGCGAGGATGACGGCCTTTGGCGGCGCATCGGCGGGTAGCCAACGCCGATAAGGCAGCCGCGCGCCATCCGCCATGATGAAAACGCCGTCTTCCTCGGCTGGCGGCGGTTTTGCCACGCTCTCGCGGCGTTCCGGGAGGGCGGCACATGCCACCAGTGTCGTCGCCACGCCCAGCATCGCCGCCCGCCGTCTCATGCGCACCACTTCCCGCCTTTCCCTCAGTCTCTCCCGGCCACTCGGTTGAAAACCCGGCCGACATCGCTATCATCCCGCCTGCCAAGCGACCAGAGAGGATGGCCATGCCCGCCGGCGATACCCAGTCTCCCGACCCCACCGCGTCCACGCCCCGCGCCATCACCCCGACCGAAATCATCCATGTCGATCAGCGCGTGGTCGCGTGCGATGGCGGCGGCGGTCCGCTCGGGCATCCTCGGGTCTATCTTCGCATTCCCGACCGCGAGGTGATGTGCCCCTATTGCTCGCGGCTATTCGTCGTCAACGAAGGCGTCCCGCCGGCCGACGGGCATTGACCGCCCGGCGGCGCGCACCATGACCGAGACGCAAGCGGCCGCGCCGCCGCGCCTGGTATTGGTCGACGGTTCAGGTTTCATCTTTCGTGCTTTTCACGCGCTGCCGCCGATGACCCGGCCGGACGGCACGCCGGTGAATGCCGTGTTCGGGTTCTGCAACATGCTGGCGCGGTTTTTACGCGAGCATACCGGCAGCCATCTCGCGGTGATTTTCGATGCCGGGCGGCACACGTTTCGCACCCGCCTCTATCCCGCCTACAAGGCCCAGCGCCCGGAGCCGCCACCCGAATTGGTGCCGCAATTCGCCCTGGTGCGCGAAGCGACGGAAGCCTTCGGCGTTCCCGCCATCGACGCCGTCGATTGGGAGGCCGATGACCTGATCGCGGCGTATACCCGCGCCGCGGAGGCCGCCGGCGGTGAGACTGTGATCGTGTCTTCGGACAAGGATCTGATGCAATTGATCCGCCCCGGTGTCAGCCTGCTCGATCCGATCAAGCAAAAGCCGATTGGCCCGGCGGAAGTTTTCGAAAAATTCGGCGTTGCCCCCGAAAAATTGATCGATCTTCAGGCGCTGATGGGCGACTCCATCGATAATGTTCCCGGCGTTCCCGGCATCGGGCCGAAAACCGCGGCGCAATTGCTCGGCGAATTCGGCGATCTCGAGGCCGTGCTCGCCGCGGCGCCAGCGATGAAACCCTCGAAGCGCCGCGACGCCCTGATCGAGAACGCCGAGAAGGCGCGGCTTTCGCGGCAATTGGTGACGCTGCGCGAGGATGCGCCGCTGCCGCGCCCGCTCGCCGCCCTCGCGGTCGCGGCGCCGGATCGCGAACGTCTCGCGGCGTGGCTCGCGGCGCAGGATTTCCGCAGCCTGCGCCAGCGCCTCGGCCTCGATGCCCCGACCGCGCCCCCGGCCGCTCCCGTCGCCGCGCCGGGCACCAACGCCGCCCGAGGCCCCGCCGAAACGCCCGGCCAGCCCGGCTTCGGCCCCTACGAGACGGTATGTGATGCTGACACACTGGCGCGCTGGATCGCCGAGGCGGCGGCGCGCGGCCATTTCGCCCTCGATACCGAAACCGATGGGCTCGATGCGCTGCGGGCGCGCTTGATCGGCATCTCGCTCGCAACCGCCCCCGGCCGCGCCTGTTATATCCCGCTCCGCCACGAGAATGCGCCGGACACGCTCGCGCCGGAGGTCGCCCTCGCCGCGCTCGCGCCGCTCCTCGCCGATGGGTCGGTGCTGAAAATCCTGCAGAATGCCAAGTTCGACCTCGCCGTCCTCGCCGGTGCCGGCGTTCCCGAGATCACACCGATCGACGACACCATGCTGATCTCCTACGCCCAAGGCGCCGGCGCGCATGGGCATGGAATGGACGAGCTGGCGCTGCTCCATCTCGGCCATCGCCCGATTGCCTATGACGAGGTCACCGGCACCGGCCGCGCCCGCCTCGCCTTCGCCGCCGTGCCGCTGGAGCGCGCCACCGCCTATGCCGCCGAGGATGCCGATGTCACGCTCCGGCTGTGGCAGCATTTGCGCCCCGCCTTGCGCGCCAACCGGGCGCTCGCGCTCTATGAACAGATCGAGCGGCGGCTCATCCCGGTCTTGCTGGCGATGGAACGGGAAGGCGTTCTGGTTGACGCCGCCGAGCTTTCACGCATTTCCGTCGAATTCGCCGCGCGCATGGCGGAGATGGAGCGCGATATCCACGCCCGCGCCGGCCGCCCGTTCAATCTCGCGAGCCCGAAGCAGCTCGGCGAGGTGCTGTTTGACGAACTCCGGCTTCCTGGCGGCAAGCGCATGAAAACCGGCGCTTGGGGCACCGATGCCGCGGTGTTGCAGAGCCTCGCCGAGGACGGCCACGAAATCCCCGCCCGCATTCTCGCCTGGCGGCAATTGGCGAAGCTGAAATCGACCTATGCCGATGCCCTCGTCACCCAGATCAATCCCGCGACCGGGCGGGTCCATACCAGCTTTGCGATGGCGGTGACCAGCACCGGGCGGCTCTCCTCGACCGACCCCAATCTGCAGAACATTCCGGTGCGCAGTGAGGAGGGCGGGCGCATTCGCCGCGCCTTCATCGCCGCCCACGGCCATCGTCTGATCAGCGCCGATTACTCACAGATCGAGCTTCGTCTCCTCGCCCATGTCGCCGATCTGCCCTCACTCAAGGACAGTTTCGCGCGCGGCGAGGATATCCACGCCCGCACCGCCGCCGAGGTGTTCGGGGTGCCGATGGCGGGGATGGACGCGCTGACCCGGCGGCGCGCCAAGGCGATCAATTTCGGGATCATCTATGGCATCAGCGCCTTTGGTCTCGCCCGCCAGCTCGGCACCACGCCCGGCGAGGCGCGGCTTTATATCGACGCCTATTTCGCCCGCTATCCGGGGATCCGCGCTTATATGGAACGGATGAAAAGCCTCGCTCGCGAGCAGGGTTACGTGCAAACGCCGTTCGGGCGACGCTGCTACATCCCCGGCATCAATGACCGCAACGCGGCGCGGCGCGCCTATGCCGAACGCCAGGCGATCAACGCGCCGCTGCAAGGGGGCGCGGCCGATATCATCAAGCGCGCGATGGTGCGGCTCGCGCCCGCCCTCGCCGGCTCCGGCCTCGCGGCACGGCTTCTGCTCCAGGTGCATGATGAATTGCTGCTCGAAGCGCCTGAGGCCGAGGCGGAGGCCACCGCCGCGCTTGTCGGTGGCGTGATGCGCGAGGCCGCCTCACTCAGCGTGCCGCTGGTGGTCGCAACCGGGATCGGCGCCAACTGGGCCGAGGCGGCGCATTAAAAAGGCTTTTTCACCTCCCAAAAAGACCTTCTCCCCCGATTCCCGGAACCGGCAGTGCCGCAGGCACTGCCCAAGGGATAGAAGTTTTTTGGTTCTTTTTTCCAAAAAAGAACATTTTTACGTCACTTCACTGCGCGAAACGGCTGCAGCAGGGTGCGCCAGAGGGCGAGTTCCCGGGGATCGGCGAATTCGTCGAGGCCGATCCGCATCCCTGCCTGCCCGGCCTCGGGTGCCGCGCGATAGGTGCCGAACAACCGGTCCCACCAGGGCAGGTTGAAGCCGAAATTGCTGTCGGTCTCACGCTGGATCACCGAATGGTGAATGCGATGCATGTCCGGCGTGACCAGGACCAGCCGCAGCCAGCGATCGAGCCGCGCCGGCAGGCGGGCGTTGGCGTGGTTGAACAGCGACGTCGCGTTGAGAAGAATTTCAAAAGCGAACACCGCCCCGGGAGAGGCCCCGAGCACCACGATGACGGCGAATTTGATCAGCAGCGACAGCACGATCTCGCCGGGATGAAACCGCACCCCGGTGGTGACATCGAAATCGGGGTCGGCGTGATGGACGCGATGCAGCCGCCAGAGCGGCGGGACGAGATGAAAGAGCACGTGCTGAACATAGATCGCGAGATCGAGCAGGAGCAGGCTTGCGCCAAACGCCAACCAGCGCAACGCCATTCCGGGCGATGCCGACCATGAAGCGAAAACCCCCCAGCCATGCGCCGCCGCCAGCATCGCGACACCGATCGCCGCGGTCGGAAACAAGGCCCGCACGATCATGGTATCGAGAACGACGAGGGCAACGTTGCGTGGCCAGCGTCGCCCCCGCCCGACCGCGAGGCGGCGCCGTGGCGCGAGCGCTTCCCAAATCGCCATCACCGCGAATACGGTGGCGAATACGCCAAGACGTAGAACCGGCTCCAACGCTTGCGTCATGGGCGAGATTTAGGCCCCGCCCCCGGCATTGCAATCCGGCGCTTTCGTTACTTCGCGAGCGGCACCTTGGTGCGCGAACTGAGCGTCAGGCGATCGAGACAGGCGGCCCGTTCCTGATCGGCATTGCCGCCCGGCTTGTCACCGGCATGACAGGCGAGGACGTCATTGATCAGCACGCGCCCGATCGAATCGCAGGCGAGGCCTTGTAGATCGAACAGCCGCACCCCGGTTTTCTTCGCCGCCAGCGGGCCGAGATCGAGCGCGATGCGGCGCAGGATCACACCATCGGTGCCGAACAGGATGAGGTCGAGCCGCAACTGCCCGACCGTCTCGGCGTCGGGGTTGGTGACCACGAAATAGACCCGGCACCCGGCCTCGCCCTGGGTCAAAGGTTCGAGCTTGTTGAGTTCCAGCGGCAGCGGCGCATCGGCGCGCGCGGCGCCGCCGCCGAGCAGTAACAGGCCGAACAGGGCGACCCCGAATAGGAAAATCGGATCAAAAAAACGCCGCAGCACCTTCCCCTCCCTTGATCGTCATCAGCGGCCGCGCATGCGACCGGGAACGACCATACCGAAGCCGGTCGGCGACGCCTAGAGGCGCCACCGAACGGGCGCTCGAGTTCATCGCGGCGGATGACATCTATAGATCTGGGCGATCCGCCGCTGCGCTCTTGCGCGGCACCGCTTGGTTCGTTAAAAATTACGCCGAATGAAAGATTTAAGTGGCGTTTCTCAATGTGGAGCGGCCGGATAGATGGACCGAATAGATGGATAAGACCAAGGCGCTGGACGCGGCGCTGACACAGATCGAGCGGTCCTTTGGCAAGGGCTCGGTGATGCGTCTCGGCGCGAAGGGGACCGATGAGCAGATCGAGGTCATTCCCTCCGGCTCGCTCGGGCTCGATCTCGCGCTCGGCATCGGCGGGCTGCCGCGCGGGCGCATCGTCGAGATTTACGGCCCGGAAAGCTCCGGCAAAACCACCCTCGCGCTGCACGCGATCGCCGAGGCGCAGAAGCGCGGCGGGGTCTGCGCGTTCATCGATGCCGAGCACGCGCTCGACCCCACCTATGCCCGCAAGCTCGGGGTCGATGTCGATAATCTCCTGATCAGCCAGCCCGATACCGGCGAGCAGGGGCTGGAAATCGCCGATACCCTGGTGCGCTCGGGCGCGGTCGACGTCATCGCCATCGACAGCGTCGCCGCCCTGGTGCCGCGTGCCGAACTCGAGGGCGAGATGGGGGATTCGCATGTCGGCCTCCATGCCCGCCTGATGAGCCAGGCGCTGCGCAAGCTCACCGGCAGCGTCTCGCGCGGCAAGACGATGCTGATCTTCCTCAATCAGATCCGCCTCAAGATCGGCGTCATGTTCGGCAACCCGGAAACCACCACCGGCGGCAACGCGCTGAAATTCTATGCCTCGATCCGCATGGAAATCCGCCGCATCGGCCAGATCAAGGACCGTGAAACGGTGGTCGGCAACCAGACGCGGGTGAAAGTGGTCAAGAACAAGCTCGCGCCGCCGTTCCGCCAGGTCGAATTCGACATCATGTACGGCGAGGGCATCAGCAAGGTCGGCGAACTGATCGATCTCGGCGTCAAGGCCAATGTGGTGGAGAAATCCGGCGCCTGGTTCAGCTATGACAGCCAGCGCATCGGCCAGGGGCGCGAGAACGCCAAGCAATTCCTCCGCGATCACGCCAACATCGCGGCGGCGATCGAACAGAAGGTGCGCGAGCAATCCGGCGTGGTCGCGAACGCGATGCTGGCGACCGCCGGCGAGGAGGAGGCCGAACTGCCCGACTGATTCCGGCGGGATTAAAAGCCCGGGGTCTTGCCTTTTGCGCGGCGCTGACCGATCTACCGCCTATCCAACCGGACCCGCTCGGTCCGCTTTCGGCAACAGCCAGGCAAAAGGCACGCGGTCACGACATGTTCATCGAAACGGAAGGCACGCCGAACCCGGCGACCCTGAAATTCCTCCCCGGCCGTGTGGTCATGACGCAGGGCACGGCGGATTTCGCCGCCGCCGAGGCTGCCGAACGCAGCCCGCTGGCGACGGCGCTGTTCGATCTCTCCGGCGTCGCCCGGGTTTTTCTCGGTCATGATTTCATTACCGTGACCAAGGGCGAGACGGTGGACTGGCAGGCACTGAAGCCGCAAATTCTCGGCGTCATCGTCGAACATTTCGCCGCCGGGCGCCCCGTCATCGCCGGCGAGGAGGCCGCAGCCGACGAGGACGTCGCCCCCGAAGACGCCGAGATCGTCTCGCAGATCAAGGAATTGCTCGATACCCGCGTGCGCCCGGCCGTGGCCGGCGACGGCGGCGATATCGTCTTTCGCGGCTATCGCGACGGGATCGTGCGTCTGCACATGCAGGGCGCGTGCAGCGGTTGCCCATCTTCCCGCGCGACCCTCAAGCATGGCGTCGAAAACATGCTTCGCCACTATATCCCCGAGGTGGTCGCGGTTGAGCAGGTCGAGGTTTAAGTAACGGAAGAGCGGTTCTTTTTTGAAAAAAAGAACCAAAAAACTTTTATCCGTTGTGCGGTGCCTGCGGCACTGCCTGTCCGAGGGGGGTGAGCTCCGGGGGAACGGGGCAAACGTTTTTGCGTTCGATTGCAGGAGGAATCGATGACTCTGGACCCGGGCGCCCTGGCGGCGCTGTTTGCCGAGGCGCGCACCCATGTCAAATGGACCGATCAGCCGGTTGCGGATGAAACGCTCCATGAACTCTATGACCTTTTGCGCATGGGCCCGACCTCGGCCAATTGTTCGCCGGCGCGGTTTCTTTTCCTGCGTGGGGAGGCGGCGAAGGCGCGGCTGAAGCCGGCGCTGTCGCCCGGCAATGTGGAAAAGACGATGGCCGCGCCGGTGACCGTGATCGTCGCCCATGATCCGCAATTTTATGAAAATTTACCACGGTTGTTCCCACACGCCGATGCCCGCGCATGGTTCGCCGACAACCCCGCTCTCGCCGAGGAGACGGCGTTTCGCAACGGCACGCTGCAAGGTGCCTATCTGATCATCGCGGCGCGGGCGCTAGGGCTCGATTGCGGGCCGATGTCAGGCTTCGACCGCGAGAAAGTCGATCACGCCTTCCTCGCCGGGCGTGGCTGGCGAAGCAACTTCCTGGTCAATCTCGGCCATGGCGACGCGAGCGTGCTGTTTCCGCGGAGCCCGCGGCTCGATTTCGCCGAAGCCTGTGAAATCCTCTGACCGTGAGGGCGGGATGCGCTTTCAGACAGCGTTGATCGTCGGCGCCGGCGCCGGATTGAGCGCGGCGCTGGCGCGTCGGCTCGCGGGGGAAGGGACACGGGTTGCGCTGGCGGCGCGCGATGCCGAAAAACTCGCGCCCTTGGCGGCCGAGATCGGTGGGGTGGCGCTCGCCTGTGATGCTGCGCGGCCGGAAGACGTCGCGGCCCTCTTCGCCGAGACCGATCGCCTCGGCTTCGCCCCGGATTGCGTGATCTATAACCCGAGCCGGCGCTTGCGCGGCCCGATCGCCGATCTCGATCCGGCGGCGGTGGCCGAGGTGCTGGCGGTCTCCGCCTATGGCGGGTTTCTCGTCGGCCAGCAGGCGGCGCGGCGGATGCTGGCGCGCGGCGCTGGCGCGATCGGGTTCACCGGGGCGTCGGCGAGCGTCAAGGGCTATGCGCTCTCGGCTCCCTTCGCGATGGGGAAATTCGCGTTGCGTGGTCTCGCGCAGAGCATGGCGCGCGAACTGCATCCCCAAGGCATCCATGTCGTGCATTTGGTCATCGATGGCGGGATCAGAAGCGAGCACCGTCCACCGTCGGCGGATGCGCCCGATGCTCTCCTCGATCCCGATGCCGTCGCCACGACTTATCTAGCCGCTTTACGGCAGCCGCGGAGCGCCTGGAGCTTCGAGGTCGAACTGCGCCCCTGGGTAGAGCGGTTTTAAAACCGCCGCCGCTCAGTGATGCCCGCCGAAACCGCCATGGAAACCACCATGGCCACCGAAACCATGCCCCGCGAAGCCGTGCCCGCCAAAACCATGGCCGCCGAAACCGTGGCCGGCAAAGCCGTGTCCCCAGCCACCTCGTCCCCAGCCGCCCCGTCCCCAGCCGCCGTGGTCCCAGCCGCCGTGGTCCCAGCCGCCGTGGTCCCAGCCGCCCCAGCCGCCACCCCAAATGCCGCCAAAACCACCGCCCCAGCCACCCCAATCATCGCCCCAGCCACCGACGACCGGCACACCATAGCCCCCACCATAGCCATAACCGCCGCCGCAGGCGGCGAGGGCGAGGCAGAAGAAAGCCGCGATCATTACAGAGCCGGTCTTGGTCACGCCCGTGCGTCTCAGTCTTGCGGCGAGCGCCGCGGGCCGGGGACTATTCGCGGTCATAGACGTCGACGTAGCTTACGGCCTTGCCTCCACCCGCGCTTTTTGCGCCTTCGCAGGTCATTTTTCGCCGGTCCGGCGCAACCGTGCAGGTCATGCTGTCGGTCTCTCCGCCTGGTCCCTTGAAACTCGCTTGCAGGCGGTCCGGCGCGAGCATGCGGAAGGAGGCGGTGGTATCCTCGCTGATCGGGTAGAATTCGCCATTGCCGGGGGTATCGTGGGATTCGAGCGAGGGCCGGCCTTGCGCGTCCTTCACCGTCACCGTCCAGCGTACATGGACGGAATCGACGCGCTCGAAATCAAGCGCCATGTCGGTCGGTGCCGGCTCACCCGGCGGTAGTTTCGAGAGCGCGCGGTCCCAGCGCCAGTGGCCGATGAAGGGACTGTTTTCGTCGGCGCGGGCGAGCCCCGCCGCCAGAGAAAGCATCCCGCAGGCCACCAAGCCCATGCGCCATCCATGCCAGCCATACCGATGCGTCACGCCCGATCCCTCCTCTCGCCGTTCACCACACCCGAGCCCCCGCATCGCCTGGGGCGGCGCGGTTTGTGTGTGGCGGCCGGAGGGTGATGGGATTTCGGCGCCGATGCAAGCCCCGATCCGACGACCCTCTCAGGTTCCGGCGTGAACTGTCCCTGGAAATGGGGCCAGGGGCGTAGTTGGGAAAGCGCCGTTCTGTCGTGGTAGACGGGGCGGAGGATGACGACGAAGACGAGACGGAAGATCGATGCGGGTCGTATCGCGGGATGTGTTGCAATTGCTTGGGTGGCGTCTCCGGCCTGGTGAGAATGGCGGGGTCAGGCGACGAGATCAAGATGCATTGAGGTGGGAGGCTCTCCGAGGCTCTGCCAACCGTCGACCTGGTTAACGCGCTCGAGCAGGAAAAGGCCCTGAATAGGGCCGGCCAATTGGCCGAGCGCTTGCTGCGCCTCGACCTCGTCATCCTCGATGAGCTCGGCTATCTGCCGTTCAGCCCGTCAGGCGGCGCGCTGCTCTTCCACCTGCTCAGCAAGCTTTACGAGCGCACCAGCGTCATCATCACCACCAACCTCAGCTTCAGCGAATGGGCAGGCGTCTTCGGTGATGCCAAGATGACCACCGCCTTGCTGGATCGCCTCACCCATCATTGCCACATCCTCGAGACAGGCAACGACAGCTTCCGCTTCAAAGACAGCAACGCAAAACCAAAACCACGAAAGGAAAAATCAGCCCCTTGACCCGCCCCATCCAACGCGGGACATAAACTTCACCCGGGTCAAATCTCAATAAAAATCAACACCATGATTTTCCGCTCCGCAAAATCCGCCTCTAGCGGAGCAGATTTGGAGCAGTAAATCCAGAAATTCCAGTTTTGCAGAATGGCAGTTTTCTAAGTATTTGTTTTTATTAGCTTATTTTGGTGAGCCCGGAGGGATTCGAACCCTCGGCCCCAAGATTAAAAGTCTCGTGCTCTACCGGCTGAGCTACGGGCTCACGTCGCTTCCTTGAACGACAAGAAGAACAGTGCGTCAATCCTTGACGTCGGTCGCAAGACGCATATGCACGACGCGATCCGGATCTTTGACGATGCCGTTCGGGCCATCGCCGCGCTTGATATGATCGACGAACTCCATTCCTTTGATCACTTGGCCCCAGATCGTATATTGGCCATCGAGGCTCGGCGCCGGGGCGAACATGATGAAGAACTGGCTGTTCGCGCTATCGGGATCGGCGGCACGCGCCGCTCCCACCGTGCCGCGCAGGAAATGCGCCTTGTTGGTGAATTCGGCCGGAATATTGGGCAGTTTCGACCCGCCGGTCCCGGTTCCGGTTGGGTCGCCGCCCTGGGCCATGAAGCCTTCGATCACGCGGTGGAACGGTGTTCCGTCATAGAACCCCTGCTTGCAGAGGATCTTCACCCGCTCGACATGCTTGGGCGCGAGATCGGGGCGCAGCAGGATGACGACCCGCCCGTCCTTGAGGTCGAGATAGACCTCGTTTTCCTTCGTCGCCGCCGGGGTGGCCGCCTCACTCTCTCGCATCATGCCTCCAAGAATCAAAGTTGTGGTTGCAGCAAGCCAAGTCCGACGATGGATCATTCCCGGTTTCCCTCATAATGATCAACCAGCCCGGCGATCATGCGGGCCGGCTAGAAAGCCGCGCCAGCACGCGTTCTCTGGTCATCTGCGGCACGAAGCTCGTGATATCGCCGCCGAGCAGGGCGATCTCCTTGACGAAGCGCGACGAGATGAACTGATGCCGCTCGCTCGCCATCAAGAACACGGTTTCGACATCGGGCGCGAGGCGGTAATTCATCCCCGCCATCTGGAATTCATAGTCGAAATCCGACACCGCGCGCAGCCCGCGCAGGATCACGGTTGCGCCAACCGAGCGGGCAAACTCGACGAGCAGGGTATCGAACGAGGTCACCACGATCTCGGTGCCGCTCGCCCGCGCCACGCGCTCGGTTTCGGCGCGCACCAGATCGACCCGCTCATCGAACGGAAACAATGGCCCTTTGCCGGCATTGACCGCGACCCCGATGACCAGGCGATGCACGATCCGCGCCGCCCGGGTGATGATGTCGAGATGGCCGTTGGTGATCGGATCGAAGGTGCCGGGATAGACCCCGACCTGGCGCGGCGGCGCGGGTTCATTCATTCTTGCTCATCCTCCGCCTCTGTCTCCGGCGCACCTGGCTTGTCGGAGCCGGCCGTCTCGTCGCCCTCGGCCTCAAGCACCGGGAAGACGCTCATCACCCGCTCGCCCTCGCCGAGCCGCACCAGCATCACCCCCATGGCGGCGCGGCCGGTGACGCGCACCTGATCGGCGGGGAGACGGATGAGCCGCCCACCATCGGTGACCAGCATCACGTCATCGCCGGGGCGCACCGGAAAACTCGCGGCGACGGCGTGGCCGTTACGCGCCCCGAGGGTGATATTGGCGATCCCTTGGCCGCCGCGCCCGGCGACGCGGTATTCATAAGCCGAGGAACGCTTGCCGAAGCCGGCTTCGGTCACCGTCAGCAGCAACTCTTCCGCCGCTTCCAACTCGGCGAGCCGCTCCGACGCGAGCGCCACCTCGGCGACCGGGCTTTCGGTGTCCGCCTCGTCCTCGCCGGCAACGTCGTTCTCGCCGGCGTCGTTTTCCGAAGCCCCATTGCCGCGCCGGCGGGCGGTCGCGAAACGGAGATAGGCGGCGCGTTCCTCGATACTCGCCTCGGCATGACGCAACACCGAAAGGCTGATCACCTCGTCATCGCGGCCGAGGCGAATGCCGCGCACCCCGGCACTGTCACGACCGGCGAAAACACGCAAACTCTCCTCGGTGATGGTGAAGCGAAGGCAGCGGCCGCGCCGTGTCGCAAGGAAAACGTCATCCCCCTCGCGGCAGGTGGCAACGCCGATCAGCCGGTCACCCTCGTCCAGTTTCATGGCGATCAGGCCGGCGGCGCGCATGTTCTGGAAATCGGACAGCCGGTTGCGCCGCACCGAGCCGGAGGCGGTCGCGAACACCAGGTGCAACCCGTCCCATAGGCTTTTGTCCTGGGGCAGCGGCAGCACCGCCGTCACCTGATCGGCGCCGAGTTCAGGGAGGAAATTGACCAGGGCACGCCCCTTCCCGGTCGGCCCGCCCTCGGGGAGACGCCAGACCTTCTCGCGGAACGCCTTGCCGCCGGAGGAGAAGAACAGCACCCATTGATGGGTATGGGCGTTGAAGCTCCGGGTGATGACGTCGTCACCCCGCGTTGTCGCCGCGGTGCGGCCGCGGCCGCCGCGATTCTGGGCGCGAAAGGTCTCGAGCGGGGTCGCCTTGATGAACCCGTCGCGGGTGATGGTGACCACCATCTGACGCGGCTCGATCAGGCTCTCATCGTCCTGATCGGCGATGCCGTCGGCGATCTGGGTCAGGCGAGGCGAGGCGATGCGGGCGCGGATCGCGCGCAATTCCTCGGCCATCACCTCCATCCGGCGCGGATGGGAGGCGATGATCGCGAGCAGCTCGCCGATGCGCTTCGCGGTTTCGACCAGATCGGCATGGATCTTGTCGCGTTCGAGCCCGGTGAGACGCTGGAGACGAAGTTCGAGAATGCCGCGCGCCTGGGTCTCGGTGAGCCGCACCAAGCCATTGACGACGGCGTTGCCGGCGTCATCGATCAGCGCGAGCAGCGGCGCGATATCCTCGGCCGGCCAGTCGATCCCCATCAGCGCGGCGCGGGCCGCCGCCGCGTCCGGGCTCTGGCGGATGAGGCGGATCACCAGGTCGATGTTCTGGACGGCGATCGCGAGTCCGGCGAGATGATGGGCACGGTCGCGCGCGGCGGCAAGCTCGAAGCGGGCGCGGCGGAGGATGACCTCTTCGCGGAAGGCGATGAAGGCGGTCAGCGCGTCCTTGAGCCCCATCTGGCGTGGCCGGCCGCCATCGAGGGCGAGCATGTTGACGCCGAAGCTGGTCTGGAGCTGGGTGTGGCGGAAGAGCTGGTTCAGCACCACCTCGGCGGTCGCTTCGCGCTTGAGTTCGATGACGATGCGCATGCCGTCGCGATCGCTCTCGTCGCGGAGGTCGGAGATGCCCTCGATCTGCTTGCCGCGCACCATCTCGGCGATGCGCTCGAGCAGCGTCGTCTTATTGACCTGATAGGGGATTTCGCGCACCACGATGGCTTCGCGATCGCGGCGGATCTGCTCGATTTCGGTGCGCGCGCGCAAGACCAGGCTGCCGCGCCCGGTCGCGAACGCGCTCTGGATGCCGGCGCGGCCGAGGATGAGGCCGCCGGTCGGGAAATCCGGCCCCGGCACGATCGCGGTCAGGGCGGCGAGCG
>JAJZBM010000042.1 GCA_021798915.1 Pseudomonadota bacterium | reverse complement strand
CCAGACCCGCTTCGCCACCGCCGCTCCGAGACTTGACCCGGCTCTTCTACCCCGCCCCTCCTACTCGCTGCCAGACGCTCCTGCCCAACCTACGTTTTGATCACCAATTCCGAATCGCAGTACTAGTATTCCGTATTTCGAACCCGACCGGCAGAACCTGAACCATGCCAGGGCAGCCGTTCAAGCCAGGGGCGGGCGTGCTCGAAGGCGGCGGAGGCACGCAGAACGGTGCGGTCGTCGAGATGGCGGCCCATGATCTGCAAGCCGACGGGCAGCCCCGCGGCGGTAAGCCCCGCAGGCACCGAGGCGGCGGGCTGGCCAGTCAGGTTGGCGGGAAAAGTGAAGCAGAGCCAGGCATTGGAGCGCACCATGCGGCCATCGATCACTTCCGGCCCCTGCATGTGGACCGGGAAGGGCGGCACCGCCAGTGTCGGCGTCAGCAGCAGGTCATAATGCGCCATGAAGCGCCACATCGTATTGCACAGACGCTTGCGCCCTGTCTTGGCGTCGGTGATCTCCTCCGCCGTCCAGTCACGCCGCAGAAGATCGAGCAGGTGCGGCGAAATCTCGTGCTCGCGCCCGTTGATCATCCGACGCATGCCACCGAGATCCGTCTCCGCCGCAATCAGCGTCGCGAACATCGCGGCGGGATCCTCCCAGCCGGGATCGGCACGCTCCAGCCGGCAGCCAAGCACAGTCGCGAACACTTCCGCCGCGGCGGCGGCGACACGCCGCACCTCGGGGTCCACCGCCGCATAGCCCCAGTCCTCGCTGAAGGCGACGCGCAGGCCGGTGATGTCGGGCTCGGCGATGGCGGCGAGATAATCACCATCGGAAGCGGGTATGGAATAGCGATCGCGCGGGTCGGGACCGACGATGGCGTTCAGCATCAGCGCCGCATCGCCGACGCTGCGGCTCATTGGCCCGATATGTTCGAGCGATTCCCAACTCGACGCACCAGGATAGCGCTCATCGCGGCAGCCAGGATAAACTGGCACCCGTCCCATCGAGGGCTTGAAGCCGTAGATTCCGCAATGCGCCGCGGGGATGCGCACCGAGCCACCGCCGTCACTGCCGATGGCAAACGGCACGATGCCGGCGGCAACCGCGGCACCGGAACCGGCGCTTGACCCGCCCGGTGTCAGCGCCGTGTCCCAGGGGTTGCGCGTTGTCGGGAAAACCGGATTATGGCCGACACCGCTATAGCCGAATTCGGTCGCGTTGGTCTTGCCAAGGATAACGGCGCCCGCCGCTTTAAGTCGCTCGACGACGATGTCGTCCTCCTCCGGCACGAAATCACGGTAGAGCGGCGAGCCGAACGTGGTTCGAATGTTGGCGGTGAAGACCAGATCCTTGATGCCGACAGGCACGCCGGCGAGTGGGCCAACCGGCTCGCCGGCGGCAAGCTGTGCATCCACCGCCCGTGCCGTGGCGCGGGCGAGTTCTGGCGTCGGCGTGCAGAAGGCGTGCAGAAGCGGATCAAGGCGCGCCAGGCGGGCGAGCGCTGTCTCCGTAACCTCCATCGCGCTCAACGCGCGCGTGCGGATATGGGCGGCAAGCGTCCGCGCATCCATCCGAGCAACGTCGTCATCGAGGCTCATATCGTGCTATCGCCCGGGAACATAGGGAAGGGTCAGCGCCGAGGGGGGCCGGATGCGCCCGACCAGCCCGGCAACCGCGAACAGTGCCAGCAGATACGGTAGCAGCAGCAACGCCGCCACCGGCACATTGACGCCGAGATCGGGGAGCAGAAACTGCAGTGCGGTCGCCGAGCCGAACAGCAGGCAGGCAAGGAAAGTCCGCCACCCTTTCCAGCCGCCGAAGATGACCGCCGCCAGCGCCAGATAGCCGGCGCCGTTGGTCATGCCCTCGGTGAAGGTGTCGATATCGGCGATCGAGAGAAAACAGCCCGCCAGCCCCGCCATGGCGCCCGCATAGAGCACGCCGTAATAGCGGATACGCCGCACGTCGATACCTGCCTTCTCAGCGCCGCGCGGATCTTCGCCGACCGCGCGCACCGAAAGGCCGAAGCCGGTCTGCGCCAGCACCAGCCAGGTCAGCGCGATCAGCGCCAGGCCGGCATAGCCTAGCGCCGTCTGCTGGAACAGCGCCGGGCCGAGTACCGGCAGCTCAGCCAGGCTCGGCACAGGCCAGCGGGCGAAGCCGGGGATGAGATCGCGCGAGGCTGCGCCGAAGATCTCCCGATAAAGAAAGGTCGTGGCGCCGAGGGCAAGAATGTTGAATCCGATACCGACGACAAGCTGGTTGGCGCGCAGCGTCACGCTCATCGCCGCTTGCCACAGCGCGAGCACCAATGCCGCGAGCAGCCCACAGGCGAGGCCGATCAGCGGCTGTCCCGTCGCCCAGGAGCCGAGCGCGCCGGCGAAGGCCGCGGTCAGCATCATGCCGTCCAGACTCATGTTCAGAACCCCGGCGCGCTCGCTGACCATCTCGCCGGTGGCGGCCAGCGCCAGCGGCATGGCAAGCCGCAACGTCGCGCCGGAAAAAGTGCCGATATCCGCTGCCGTCATCATGCACTGCCGCGAGCGCGGTCGCCGAGAATAGCGGAGCCGGCGATAGTGATGACTATCAGTCCCTGGCAGATCAGCACCGCCGCCGCCGGCACACCAGCCGTGATCTCCATCGAAATGCCACCCGAGCGCAGGAAACCGAGCAGAGTGGCGAAGACCAGAACGCCGCCGACCGACCCGCGTGCCAGCAGGCCGACAACGATGCCGTCGAAGCCATAGCCGGAGGTGAAGTCGGTCTTGAGATTGTACTGCTCGCCAACGATCATGATGGCGCCAGCAAGGCCCGCGAGCGCTCCGGCCAGGGTCAGCGCCAGTACGACGATGCCGCGGTCGTTTATTCCCGCCCGCCGCGCCGCCAGCGCGTTCAGCCCGACCGCGCGCAGCCGGAGGCCCAAGGTGCTGTGCGTCAGTACCACCGCGACTGCCGCCGCCGCGATCAATACCAGGAACAGGCCGATATGTAGGGGTGAGCCGGTATCGGGGAACAGCAGCGGCAATTGCGTGATGTCCGGCACGTCGAGGGATTCCGGCAGCGTCGAATCGGAGGTCTGCGGCTTGCGCAGCAATTGCGTGGACTGCACGCACCAATAGACGAGTTGCAGTGCGACGAAGCTGAGCAGCAGCGTGCTGATGACCTCGTTGGTGCCGCGCCGTACCTTGAGTATGCCAGCGACACCGCCCCAGACGGCGCCGGCCATGGCACCGCCAACCAGCGGCAGCGCCGGCGCCAGCATGCGCGGCAGGTCGCCGGCGCCATGCAAGGCCAGCGCCGTCGCCGCGATGCCGCCGACCGCAAGTTGCCCTTCGCCGCCGACATTGGTCAGGCCAGCACGCCCGGCGAGGATAAAACCGAGCCCCACAAAGGCCAATGTGATGGCACGGTCGAAAGAGGCACCGAAGGCGAAGGCCGACCCGGCGATCCCATCCCAAAACGCCGCAATTGCGATGCCGACCGGCCGGCCGGTGGCGGCGACCAGCAACAGCGCTACCGCCACCGCCCCGGCCGCGGCCGCAGCGGGGATCAGCGGCGCCAACCTCAAGCGCCGCCGGCGCGGTGCGGTCTGGGCGACAATGTCGCTCATGGAGCCACCGGCACGTGGCCAGACATCAGCGCACCGATCGCCTCCCGCGCCGCCGGATCGGCTTTGCGCTCGCCGATGATGCGGCCGCGATAGATCACCAGTATGCGGTCGGCGACCGAGAGCAGTTCGTCGAGTTCGCTCGAGATCAGCAGCACGCCGGTGCCAATGGCGCGGGCAGTGCGGATGCGGTCGTACACCGCCGCCACCGCACCGACATCCAACCCGCGCGTCGGCTGGGCGGCGAGCAGGAAAACCAGATCGTCGCGGCTCAGTTCGCGCGCCAGCACCACCTTCTGCTGGTTGCCGCCGGACAAGCTGCGCATCGGCGCGTCAGGGCCGGCGGCGCGCACGTCAAAGCTACGCATCAGATCCACCGCCCGTGCTGCCATTTGTCGCCGGCGCAGCATGCCGAAGCGGCTGAAGGCGCCAAGCGCGCTGAGGCAGACATTTTCAGCCACCGACAGCGCCTCGATACAGCCGACGGCGTGCCGATCCTCTGGCACCACCCCGACACCGGCGGCGGTGATCACCGCCGGCGGCCGGCCAGTGATCTCCTTGCCGTCGACGAAGACGCGGCCGGCACTGGGGAGCGCGAGGCCGGCGAGAATGGCGCCAAGCTCGCTTTGGCCATTACCCTCAACGCCGGCAAGCCCGACGATCTCGCCGCGGCGAATGACGATGGTAATCTCATCCAACCGGCGGCGGCCGGCCTCGTCGACATAGCTAACGGCATCGAGCGTCAGCGCGTCTTCCGCCGCGACGATAGGTGTCGGTGCTGCGCCGGTGCGGGTCATGCCAGCCGCTTCGGCCGCCGTCTCGACACCGTGTGCCGCGCCCGTTGTCGTGCCGAGCGCGGCGACATCGCGCCCGACCATGGCGCGCACCAGCGCACCGAGATCGGCTTCCGCCAGCCGCGCCGTCGTCACTGCCCGTCCGCCGCGCAGCACCGTCACACGGTCGGCGACCTCGCGAATCTCGGCGAGCTTGTGGGTGACGAGGATGACCGCGCAGCCTCGTTGCGTGACCTTGCGACAAACGGCGAGCAACGAATCCACTTCGGCAGGTGGCAGCACCGCGGTCGGCTCGTCGAGCACCAGCAGCTTGGGTGCAAGCATCAGACATTTGACGATCTCGACGCGCTGGCGCTCACCTACCGACATGGTGCCGACCAGGCGGTCGGACTCGACGCTGAGATCGTATTCCTCGGAGATCTCGCGGATGCGCCGTGCCGTCGCCACCCGTGGCAGCCGCGTGCCGGCGTGGCCCAGCATCATGTTCTCCAGCACGGTCAGCGTCTCAATAACACTGAAATGCTGGTGGACCATGCCGACGCCGGCGCGCAGGGAGTCTGCTGGGCGGCTGGGGTTGAACGCCTGCCCGGCGAGCTGCATCGTCCCCGCATCCGGGCGGATGACGCCGAAAATGACGTTGCACAGCGTCGATTTGCCGGCACCGTTCTCACCCAGCAAGCAATGGATTTCGCCGTCCGCGACCGACAGAGAAATGTCGTCGAGCGCCGCAAGAGCGCCGAAGCGCTTGCTGATGCCGGCAATCTCGAGCACGGAGGTGCGACCTAGCTGCCCAGGGTCTGGATCTTGCCGGCGATCAGATCCTTCTTGATTTCGTCGATCTTGGCCGTGATCGAGGGTGTCGGCTGGCAGACGACCATGTTGGATGCTTTCGGCCCCGCCATCAAGCCGAACGGCTTGAATCCGGCCTCCCAGGTGCCGGCCACGAACTGGTCGATCGCGTAGGACAGGATATAGCCAGTGCCGGTGATCGAGTAGGCGATGTAGAGCGGGTCGGTGCCGCAGCGGTTGCTGTAGCTGCCGATCATGTGCGTGCCCTTCTCTCGCGCCGCCTGTTCCATGCCGCGCACGCCGAGATTGAGAATATTGTAGTGGATGTCTGCCCCCTGCGCGATGGCGGCGAGGGTTGCCTCCTTTGCCTTCGCGACATCGTCGAAATTGCCCGTATAACTCTCGAAATATTTGATATCAGGGTTGACCGAGCGGGCGCCGAGGCCAAACTCCTTGCCGGCATTGACGATCGCCGGGATCTGCATGCCGCCGACATAGCTGACCGCGCCGTGCTTGGACAGCATCGCGGCGGCGGCACCGGCGACATAGGCGATCTCCGCCTGGCGAACGTCATAGATGGAGACGTTGTTCGCATCGGCACGAGCGCCGCCGACGACGGCAAATTTCACATGCCCGAAACGCTTGGCGACCTTCAGCGTCGCCGCCTCCGCCTGGCCGGCGGCGGCGATCACCAGCGGGTTTTTCGCCGCGAGCGTGGTCAGCGCCTGCTCCATGTCGCCCATCGCCACGTTCTCGATATAGGTGACTTTGATGCGATTGCCGTATTTTGCTTCCGATTCGAGCATCCCGTCATAGGCGGATTCCATCCAGCCCTTGTCGGTCTTCGAACCAGGGATCAGCACGCCGATTGGCACCGGACCATCGGCCCAGGCGGTCTGTCCGCCGTTCGGCAAAGCCAGCGCGGCTCCCGCGGCTCCCCCGAGCGACGCCGCCAGTGCCGTGAGAAAGGATCGACGAGACCGATGCGACATGGGTTTCTGTACCTCTCTACCCTGGCGGCCATTCCTGATGGCGCCATCATGAGCGATACGGAAAGCAAGCCATATGCCACATGGCGGAGAAGCCCCTTTCACGCTCCTTCCGGGTTCCCGGCAGTATATCAGCCCAGGATGCGATCATTCCCTGCCTATCGATTACGCAATTGGCCGCTTTGTGGGGTATGCCGAGCTTCCCTCTTTCCAAAATCGTAGACCGCTACAAAGCAGTAATAATTTCCAGTCCGGGCCAGCGGTTACTGGCGACAAGGTGATCTTCAGCGCCCCGTATGCCCGGTGCTGCATCGATGTTGGCCTCGCCAGCACGGTGAGCGGCAGGTCCGGCGCGGCGAAAAGCGACATAGCGTTTCCTCGAACCTGCTTTTGCTGCGACGTGCGTCCACGCTCCAGCGTCGGCAGCCGACGCGACCCGAGCGCGGCCGATCGCAATTTGCCCAATAAATAAACAAAAGTAAGAGACTATGACCAATATATGAGCGAAAATAGATAAATTTGCGAGAAAAAGCCGAAACTCGTGGCAAAAATCGGATTGACGCCCGAGCTTTTTTCCACTCATGCTTAGGTCGCGATAATGATCAACCGGGCTGCATGGGGTTTGCCATCGGCAGGCGAGGCTCACCCAAAAAATGAAAGGTCGAGTGGGATGAAGATCAAACGGCGTGCGGCGCTCAAGGGGTTGATGGCAGGGATGGCGGCGCCGTTGGTGCTGCGTCACGCGGCGCTTGGTGCCGATCCGATCACTGTGGTCGGTATTCATGATGCTTCCGGCGGGCTCGATATCTATGGCAAGCCGATGATCGCCTGTCTCGACTTCGCGGTAGACGAGGCGAATGCCGCCGGCGGTTTGCTCGGGCGTCCGATCCAGCTCATCAACTATGACCCGCAATCCAATATTCAGCTCTATACGCAATTCGCCACCCAGGCGGCGACCAAAGATCACGCCGCGGTGGTGCATGGCGGCATAACCTCCGCCTCGCGCGAGGCGATCCGGCCGATCCTCGATCGCTATCGCACGCTCTATTTCTACAACACCCAATATGAAGGCGGGGTGTGCGACCGCAACACCTTCTGCACCGGCTCGACCCCGGCGCAGAACGTGCAAAAGCTCATGCCCTACATCATGCCGAAATGGGGCAAAAAGGTTTATATTGTTGCTGCCGACTATAATTACGGCCAGATCACCAGCAAATGGATCACCAAATATGCGCGCGATGGTGGCGGTTCGGTGCTGGCGGTGGATTTCTTCCCGCTCGATGTCACCGATTTCGGTCCGGCGATCCAGAAGATCCAGCAAGCGAAGCCGGATATCGTGATCTCCGCTCTGGTCGGCGGCGCCCATGTCTCGTTTTATCGCCAATGGGCGGCCGCGGGCATGAAGAGCCGCATTCCAATGGCCTCGACGACGTTTGGCGGCGGCAATGAAACGCTGATCCTGTCGCCCGAGGAAGCCAACGGCATCGTCTGCGCTTATAGCTATTTCCAGGAAATCGACACCCCGGCCAACCATGCGTTCCTCGAAAAATTCCATGCCAAAATGGGACCGAACGCCCCCTATCTTGGCGCCGAACTCGCGATGCGCACCTATGTTGGCTTCAATCTCTGGGCCGAGGGCGTGCGCAAGGCGGGCTCGATCGACCGCATGAAGGTCATCGAGGCGCTAGAAACCGGCATCGTCAACCACGGTCCGGCAGGTACGACCAGCATCGATCCCAAGACCAACCACGTGACCCTGGACGTCTATCTCGCCGAGGCTCAGAATCGCGGCTTTAAGGTTCTACAAAGTTTCCCCGATCAGCCACCCTTGGATACGCAGATGGTGTGCGATCTGCAAAAGCATCCGAACGAGAACAAACAATACGTCGTTGACGTGAAAATGTGAGCGATGGCATTGGATATCGTTTTCGCGGTCGGATTCCAGGTGTTGAGTGGTGTCGCGACACTGCTCATCACCAGTCTCGGCCTCGCCATCATCTTCGGCATGATGCGGGTGATCAATCTCGCCCATGGCGAATTCCTCATGCTCGGCGCCTACGCCGCCATTCTCTCGGCGCGCGCCGGGCTCAATATCTGGATCGCGATGCTGGTGGTGGCGCCGCTTGCGGTCGGGGGCATCGGTCTGATCATCGAGCGGCTGATCATCCGCCAACTTTACGGGCGGATGGTTGATACGATGCTCGCCACCTGGGGGCTTTCACTCGCCCTCATCGGCGCCGTCACGATGATTTTCGGCAATACCGTCGCCGGGTTTTCCGCCCCGCTCGGCAGCTTCGCGATCGGCAGCTTCACCGCCTCCGCCTATGCCCTGTTTCTAATCGTCGCCGCGGTCATCTTGCTCGGTGGCGTCTGGGCGATTTTGCGTTTCACGCCCGCCGGCCTGATCGCGCGCGGCACGATGCAGAACGCGGAGATGGCGTCAGCTCTCGGGGTTTCGCCGGATCGGGTTTATGCCGTGACGTTCGCCGCCGGCTCGGCGGTCTCCGGCCTCGCCGGCGCACTAATCGCGCCATTCTCCGGTGTCGTGCCGACGATGGGCGCCGCCTTCATCGCCAAATCCTTCATCACCGTGATCACCGGCGGTGCGGCCATGCTCGCCGGCACGTTTTCTGCCTCCGGTTTGCTGGGGACGGTCGCGACGCTCGGTACCTTCGCGACCACCCCGGTCTTCGGCGAGGTGATGATGCTCGCCGTCGCCATCGTGCTGCTGCGGCTTCTGCCGCAAGGCATAACCGGCCGCTTCTTCCGGAGAGCCCTGTGAACGGCATCCGACTTCCGATCGAGCTTACCGCGGCAAGCGTTGTTACCATCGCCGCGATCCTGATTTTACCTCACGTTCTTGAACTTTTTGCGCTGATCAATGCGACCGTCTATGTCTCGATGGCGGTGCTCGCCTTGAGCCTTGCTCTGGTCTGGGGTTTCGGCGGCATTCTGTGCTTCGGCCAAGCGACGTTTTTCGGCCTCGGCGGCTATGCTTATGCTGTCGCAGCGATCAATTTCGGCGATACCGTCTATGCCGTGCCGGTTGCGATCGCGGTGCCGGCGCTGGTCGCCGCGGCGCTCGGCTATGTAATGTTCTACGGCCGCATCAGCGATGTCTATATAGGTGCGATCACGCTCACCCTGACTCTCATCCTCTTCAATTTCGTCAATTCGACTTCTGGCGATCAATGGCGGATCGGCGCGGCGCCCCTCGGCGGCTTCAACGGCATTCCCTCGACGCCGCCGCTCAATATGCCTGGCGATCCGGGCAATCCGCTGCCGCCGGAATGGATTTTCGCGGTCGCCATGCTCTCTCTCCTGATCTGCTATATCATCGCCAAGCTCATTCTGCGGGCCCGTTTCGGGCGGGTGATCGTTGCCATCCGCGAGAACGAGCGCCGCGCCGAATTGCTCGGCTATGACGTGCGGGCCTATAAACTCGGCATCTTCGTCATCGGCGGCGCTATGGCCGGATTGTCCGGCCTACTGTTCGCCAATTGCGTATTCGTCAGCCCAACGATGTTTTCCCTGTTCTATTCAGGGCAGATCATCGTTTGGGTGATGGTCGGAGGGCTCAGCACGCTGGTCGGGCCGGTAATCGGCGCGATCCTCCTCAATCTTCTCACCACCTGGGCGGGAACGCTGCCCGAGATCAATCCCAGCCTCATTCTCGGCGCCATTCTCGCGCTCGCGGTTCTGGTCATGCCACGGGGGATATTGCCGAGCCTCGCCACCGTGCTTGGCCGTTTCCGCGGCGCCAGGGGGATGACATGACGGCGCTCTTGGCAACCGAGCATCTGACGATGCGCTTCGGCGGTGTCGTCGCCGTCGATGACGTGAGCCTCGCTGTTGCCGACGGCGAGTTACGCTGTCTGATCGGGCCGAACGGGGCCGGCAAGAGCACGTTGTTCAAGTGCCTGACCGGGCAGATCAAGCCGAGCGCGGGCCGCATTCTCTGGCGCGGGCAGGACATCACCGGGCTCAACAGTTTCGAGATCGCGCGGCTCGGCGTTGGCATCAAGACACAGGTGCCCTCCCTCTTCGATGGCCTCACGGTTCTGGAAAGCGTTCGCCTGGCGCTCCGCCGGCAAGCGCGGGAGCGGGTCGCGCGGGTCCAGGCGCTGGCGACGCTGGAGCGTCTCGGCATCGTCGAACTTGCGCAACACCTCGTCGTGCTCCTCGCCCACGGTCAGCGGCAGTTGGTCGAACTCGCGATGGTGGTCGCACCGGAGCCCGATCTCATCATCCTCGATGAACCGACGGCCGGGATGAGCGCCGAGGAAACCACCCGTGCCGCCCGCGTCATTCGTGCCCTGAATGCCGCGCACACAATCATTGTTGTCGAGCACGACATGCAATTCATCCGCGCGATCGCGAAAACGGTCACCGTTCTGCACCAGGGACGGGTGCTGATCGAAGACGATGTCGCGAGCGTGCTTGCTGATCGGCGCGTCCAGGACGTCTATCTCGGCAAAACCGATGTGTCGTGGCAGGTGGTCGCGTGAGCGACATGGCGATGATGGAAGTTGCCGATGTGGTGTCCGGCTATGGCCGCATCGGCGTCTTGCGTGGCACCTCGTTCGCTGTCATTCGGGGAGAATGTCTTGGCATTCTCGGCCATAATGGCATGGGGAAGACGACGCTGCTCCGCACCATCATGGGGCTGCTTTCGTGCCAGAACGGGTGCATCCGGTTCGAGGGGCGCGCGATCGAGCGCCTGGCAACGCATCAGCGCGCCCGGCTCGGCCTAGGCTATGTGCCGCAGGGACGGCAGATTTTTCCCACTTTGACGGTGCGCGAAAATCTGTTGTTCGGCGGCATCGCAAAATCCTGGCGTGCCAAATCCGGCACCGGCGATATTTTGCCCAGAATTCTTAACGATTTTCCCGAACTGAAGCGGCTGCTCGATCGTCCCGGCGGGGCGCTGTCTGGTGGCGAGCAGCAGCTTCTCGCTTTGGCACGCGCACTTTGCGGGCAACCGCGGCTTTTGCTACTCGATGAGCCGACGGAGGGGATCCAGCCCTCGATCGTCGCCGCGATGATTGAGCGTCTGCATGATTTGCGCGCACGTTACGGTTTATCGATTCTTTTGGTCGAACAAAATCTGGACTTCATTCGCGGCCTGGCGAATCGTGCGCTGCTGATCCATCGTGGCCAGATCGGTCGTGAAATCCCGCGCGCAGCGCTCACCGACCCGACACTCGTTGAAGAATTTATTGCTTCTGTCTGAACTCGTGAGGAGAGAAACATGTCCCTTGGAACCGTGAAACTTCCTGGCGTCGAAACATTGCGAGAGGTCGCCGCCGAACTCGGCATGACGATGAGCGAGGACGAACTCGCGCAACACCGGGCGGCACTGGCTGGCAGTTTCGAGGCCTATAATCTGCTCGATCAGATGCCCGACGAGATCCCCGAGGTGCACTACCCTCGCACGCCGGGACGGCGGCCGGTCGGCGAGGAGAACAAATACAATGCATGGTACGTCAAATCGACGGTCGAAGGGGCGGCATCGGGGAAGCTCAAAGGTAAAAAAATCGTCCTCAAAGACAATATCTGTCTCGCCGGCGTGCCGATGATGAACGGCGCCTCCACCTTGGAAGGCTATGTCCCGAATGTCGACGCAACCGTCGTGACGCGTATTCTCGATGCCGGTGGCACCATTGTTGGCAAGGCGGTGTGCGAATATTTTTGCTTCTCGGGCGGCAGCCACACCAGCGCCTCAGGGCCAGTGCATAATCCGCGACGGATGGGATATTCCGCCGGCGGCTCGTCCTCCGGCAGTTCCGCCCTGGTTGCCGCCGGCGAAGTGCCGATGGCGCTCGGCGGCGATCAGGGCGGCTCGATCCGCATGCCGGCGTCGTTCTGCGGCGTCTATGGGATGAAGCCAACGCACGGCCTCGTTCCCTATACCGGCATCATGCCGATCGAACTGACCCTAGATCATACTGGTCCGATCACCGCGACGGTCGAGGACAACGCGCTGTTGCTGGAAGTTCTTGCAGGCCCGGATGGGCTCGATCCGCGCCAGTATGGCGCTGAGAGCAAATCCTATCGCGAGGCTCTCGGACGCGGCGTTTCCGGGCTGCGCATCGGCGTCGTCGAGGAGGGCTTCGGCCATCCGCAATCGATGGCGGCGAGTGACGCTGTGGTACGGGCTGCGGCTGAACGCTTTAAAGGCATGGGCGTCGTGGTCGAGAGCGTTTCGGTTCCGATGCATCGCCCGGGCAGCGCCATCTGGCTCGCCATCGCCGCCGAGGGCGCGACGATGCAGATGATGCATGGCAACGGCTTCGGCTTCAATTGGCAGGGACTCTATGTCACGTCCCTGCTCGATTTCCATGCCGGCTGGCGCGACCGTGCCGACGAGCTTTCCGACAGCCTGAAAAACACCATGCTGCTCGGCCAGTACATGGTCTCGCGGCATCGCGGCCATTACTACGCCAAGGCGCAAAATCTCGTCCGCCGGCTGCGCGCCGCCTATGACGCGGCCCTCGCGCAGTACGATCTCCTGCTGATGCCGACCCTGCCAATGACTGCGACCCCTTTGCCGAAACCTTATGCGCCGGTCTCGGAAGTTATCCAGCGTGCCTTCGAGATTCTTCCCAATACAGCACCGTTCGATTGCACACATCACCCGGCGATGAGCCTCCCCTGCGGCGCGGTGGATGGATTGCCGGTCGGGATGATGTTGGTCGGCAAGCGCTATGACGAAGAAACCATCTATCGCGCCGCGGCGGCGTTCGAGAAAGGCGTGGACTGGACTACGATCATCGCGTGAGCTGGGCCCGGGAAATGGGACCTGGGGCGTAGTTGGAAAGCGTCGTTTTGTCGTGATAGACGGAGCGAGTGATGACGACGAAGACGAGACGGAAGATTGATGCGGCGCTGAAGGCGAAGATTTCCCTGGAAGCGCTGCGGGAGCAAGCGACGGTTGCCGACCTGGCGGTGCGGTATCAGGTTCATCCGAACCAGATTTACGCCTGGAAGAAGCAGCTGCAGGACCACGCGGCGCGTGCCTTTGACCCGAAAATGGGTCAGGATGCTGAGGTTGCGGCGCGGCGGGAGATCGAGAAGCTGCACGCGAAGATTGGACAGCTGACGATCGAGAACGATTTTTTCGCGACGAGGTTCGGAAAGTGAGCGCGCCGGACCGCCGAGCGAAGCTCGACCGAGATCATCCGACCCTATCGATCCGGCGGCAATGTGCGATGCTGGGGGTGTCGCGGTCTGGCGTGTATCGGCAGCGCCGGGCGGCGAACAATAACGATCTCGACCTGATGGCCCAGTCACCTTGTCGGTTTATTTTCGGCCAAATTTTCGAACACAACATGAACAGTCGATGTGTTTGACTGTTGCCTTTTACTCACCAGTCGGTAATATAGGCGACACTCGGCGCTCTGAAGAATGACCGGATAAGCCGGGGCGCAGCCTTGAGACGGGCCAACTGCGCCTCGATCTTTTCCTGCAACCGCTCACCCTTGCGCAG
>JAJZBM010000014.1:36939-61895 GCA_021798915.1 Pseudomonadota bacterium | reverse complement strand
CTAAATCACGGGCAAGGCCGATTGCTCGCCCGCTGTGGCATTTAGGACTCACTTCGCGGCCCGCCAGCTCAGAATAAGCGGCAGCCCGGACGGCAACGCCTCAGGAAATTGACGACACGCCCTAGAGTCAGGCGGCACGCTCGAAGACAGACCTCGCTACACGAAATCCCGTTGCTTCGATCCGTTCCCGTTTCCCGACGCGCCCACAGCAATCCGATGCAAGATTGCAGCCATCGCCGATGAAGTCGCGCAAACCGCCGAGATCATGGCCGCTCTCGCCGCCGACCTCACCAGCCGCTTCCAGGGCCGGGCGCTGCGCCCGAAAATCGATTCCGTGCTCGCCGGGCTGGTTCGCATGGGCGTAGTCGGCATTGCCGGGCGCAGAGTCTATCGGCTGAACCTCGCCGCGTGAGCACGCCAAGCGGTTTCGTCGCCTCGGCGATCCATCATCAACTCATTGAAATCATTGGTGGATGCGGCAAGGATTGAACCTGCGCCCCCCGCCGTGTGAAGGCGATCATGGCGGTTTTCTGCGGTTTGCGCCGCTTTACATCCTCGCGATTTTTCTAGCCCGGATGGCGCGCCATGAAATCGAGGATGAGCCGGGCAATGTCGTCGGTCTTTTCATCCAGGGCGAAGTGGCCAGCGTCCAGAAGATGAATTTCTGCGTCCGGCAGGTCGGCGCGGAAGGCGGTCGCGCCCGCCGCGATGAAGGACGGATCGTTAGCACCCCAGACGACCAGGGTCGGCGGTCTGTGTTGACGCAACCACGCTTGCCAGGCGGTATAGGACGCAACGTTCGTGCGGTAGTCATAGAGCAGGGCCGTCTGGATCTCGCGCTGACCAGGCTGCGAGAGATGGGCGAATTCATTATCCCAGCTATTGGGGTCATAGGCCTCTGGATGAGAGGTGCCGGCCAGGTGCCGTTGCTTTGTCGCCTCATAAGAAAGGAAGGCGTCGACGACCTCTGGATGCGCCTTCGGGTCGGCCCAGAACTCCGCGATCTTCGTCCATTTCGGCCCGAGTCCCGCCTTGTAGGCGTTGCCGTTCTGGACGATCAGCGCGTGCAGCCGCTCAGGATGGGCCATCATGATGCGATAACCGATCGGCGCCCCATAATCGAACACATAGAGCGTGTAGCGGGTAATCCTGAGCTGCTCGAGCAGCGCGTCGATCGTCCCGGCGAGATGATCGAAGGTGTAGGTATACACTGCTGGCGACGGTGCATCGCTCTCTCCGAAACTCGGGAAGTCCGGCGCGACGACGTGATAGCGCGTCGCCAGCAGGGGGATCAGTGTACTGTATCCCTGCGACGACGAGGGGAACCCGTGCAGCAGCACGATGGTGGGGGCGTCCTTTGGGCCGGCTTCCCGATAGAAGAGTCCGACGCCATCAACCTCGGCACGATGATAGGTGATCGTCGCCGTGGTCGAGGGAACAGGGCTCGCCGCCGCGGAGCCAGCCAGCGTTGCCGCGACGAGGGCCACAGATCCGATCCTTTTGAGACTCATGATCCCACTCCTTTCGATGGCATCATACGCGCGCGTGCATATTGGCGAGGTCCATCGCTTCCCGCTTGGCCTGCTCAAGCGCGCCTTGGGGGTCTGGCGTCAGGAGCGTGGGCGGGAATGTCACCCTATCGATCGCAATGACCCCAGCCTGGTTGAGCCACGCCTTGAGGCAGGTGGACTGGTAGTCGGCCCCGAAGGCCGGCAGCGCTGTCTTCCAGAGTGGGAACACGTCCACTTCGAGCGCCGGGTTCGTCGCTTTCAGGGCGGCACGGTAGGTTTCAGCGACCTGGATCGACTTGGATTGTTCGTCACGGGGAGAGCCTTCGATGAAGAGCAGCTTGGTCATGTCGGCCTCTCTTTCGAATGCGGGTTGACATCGCCGATGCATCGGCGAGTTCGACGTCACAAACCGAGGTCGCCGGGGCCTGGGTGGCCGTCGGGATGGCGAGCTTCCGCGACCGCCAAGGTGTCGATGTATTGACGGAAGCGGGTGATCTTCCCGTCCTTCACCGTCCAGACATGGGCGTAGCGCGCCTCCGAGGTCTTGCCGGTGGTGCCGTGGACGCCCTTGAAATCACCAAGCGACACCACGGTCTCGCCTTCGGTGACGAACTCGGTGGGCACGAGCGAGAAGCTGGTCCATTCGGCCACCAAGGGCTTGAACAGGCCTTCGGCGACGGCACTGGGGCCGCGGCCTTCGACCTTGTAGTGCCACATGGTGATCCACTCGATGTCCGGGGCCATCAGGCTCAGGGCGCCGGGGGCGTCGCCGGCGGCGAGTTTGTGGTAGAAGTCGCGGACGATGTCTGTCGGGGTGGCGGTCATGGTCAGCCTCGGTCAGGAAAGATCGGCTTAGCGGCCTCGAAGGTCAGAGGAGCCGGGCGCCGCGAGGGACGCTGGCGGCGGTCAGCCCAGGTGTTTGGCGAGGAAGCCGCGCATGGCTGCGCCGATTTCGCGGGCGTGGGTCTCCAGGGCGAAGTGGCCGCTATCGACAAAGCGGACCTCGGCGTCCGGGACGTCCCGCCTGAAGGCTTCGGCGCCCAGGGGGACGAAGAAGAGGT
This sequence comes from Pseudomonadota bacterium, assembly GCA_021798915.1. Taxonomy (GTDB): domain Bacteria; phylum Pseudomonadota; class Alphaproteobacteria; order Acetobacterales; family Acetobacteraceae; genus Acidibrevibacterium. Next base: position 59,323 of record JAJZBM010000014.1, on the reverse strand, counting down.
CGTTCTTGCCCCAGATGGCCAGCACCGGCGGGCGCTTGTCGCGCAGATAGGCCTGGATGTCGCCGTAGAGCGCGACGTTGGTCTTGTAGTCGCCGAGCAGGTCCAGCTGAATTTCGTCGTTGCCGGGACGCGCCAGGTAGAAGTCATCGAGGTTGCGGCCGTCGGGCGAAACCAGCGCCGGGTCGCGCACGCCGTGAGTGTATTGAAACAGGGTGGTCTGCGGGGCGAGAAAGCCGCGCAGGGCGTCACGGTTGGCCTGGGTCGGCTCGTTCCAGTACGCCTGGGCCGGGGCGAACGCCTCGGACACGCCTTCCAGGTAGGTGTTGCCGTTCTGAGAAACGATCGCGGTGATGCGGTCAGGATGCGCCAGCGCCAGACGAAAGCCGACCGGGGCGCCGTAGTCGAAGACGTAGATCGCGAAACGCTTCAGGCCGAGCACTTCGGTAAAGCGGCCGATCACCTTGGCGATATTCTCGAACGTATAGGTGAAGGCGTCGCGGGCGGGCTGCTCGGTCATGCCGAAGCCGGGCAGATCCGGGGCGACGACGTAATACTGGCCGGCCAACTCCGGGATCAGGTCACGAAACATGTGGCTGGCGCTGGGAAAGCCGTGCAGCAGCAGTACAACCGGAGCACTCGGGTTCCCGGCCGAACGGTAGAACACCTTCAAGCCATCGACGTCGACTGTGTTGAAGCGAACGGTCATTACCCAATCTCCTGGATCGTGCGGCCCTGGCCGCCTTGCCTGACGAGGCTGATATCGGCCTTTCCGGGCCGGCCAGGCAGCGATCGAGTTCAGGAAGCGGCCTCCCATTCAATGGAAAGGTTGAGAGCCACCTGGACGAGAGCGTCACGGTGTGGTCATTGGACAAGGCACCGCACTCGTTCGACCTCAGCGGGGCCCAGAAGCCCACCGGACTTGCGACCTCTGCCCGTTTGAACTCGCATCAAGCATATGCGCTGACGAGTGACGGCAGACACTGGGCCCGTCCGGATCTGGCGATGAGCGCGAGGCGCTGCGCCCGCGTGGACGCTCTCTTTGGCGTCTCCCATTTTTTGCAGGAAGCAGCTAAAATGACGAGATAATATTCCATGATCTGGTAGGCTTATGGACCTTCTGGACGCGATGCAGGTGATGCTCACGGCGGTCGAGTGCGGCAGCCTTTCCAAGGCTAGCCGTAAACTCGGCCAGCCGCTCGCCACCGTGAGCCGCAAGGTGTCCGAGCTGGAAAGCCACCTGAAGGCGGACCTCCTGATCCGCTCGTCCAAAGGCCTGGAGCTGACGCCCGCCGGCCGGACCTACGTCACGTCGGCCAAGACTATCCTGGAGCAGCTGAACGAGGCCGAGCGCGCCGTGGCTGGCGAGTACACCGTGCCCAAAGGCGACCTGGTCGTCACCGCCCCCACCATGTTCGGCCGGCTGCACGTCCTGCCTGTGGCCACCGCCTTCCTTGCGGCGTTCCCTGACGTGTCCGTCGAGCTGATGCTAACCGACCGCGTAGCCCACTTCCTCGACGACCAGGTCGACGTCGCCCTGCGTATTGGCGACCTGCCCGATAGCAGCCTGATCGCAGCCCGGCTGGGCGCAGTCCGCCGGGTGACGTGCGCAAGCCCCGCCTATCTCGCTCCGCGCGCGGCGCCGGCCGTTCCGCAGGATCTTGTGGGCCACGATGTCATCTCGTTCGAGAGCGTATCGTCCCCCACCACTTGGCGCTACTGGTTGGACGGAAAGGAGATCGCCGTATCTCTGAAATCGCGTCTCAGCGTCAGCACCATCGATGCGGCGATCGCTGCGGGCTTGGCGGGCTCGGGGGTGATCAGGGCCAATTCCTATCAGGTCGCCGATTATGTGCGCAACGACCTGCTGCAACTGCTGCTCGAAGCCTACGAGCCCCCCCCTCGCCCGGTACATCTGATCTACACCAGACAAAACCGCCTGCCGCTCAAGCTGCGCGCCTTCGTCGATTTCACTGTTCCGCGCCTTCGGGACCGGCTGGCCGTCGCCGCGCTCTAAAATCACGCCAGAATCGCCGGGGCGAGCCCGCGGGCGTCCTCGGGATCACGGGTGCCGAGCGATTGGCAAGCTCCAACTCTTTGATTTCCAGGATTTCTGCCGCAAATTGCCACGCTGGCTGGGGGACCTGGATTCGAACCAAGGCTGCCCGGGTCAGAGCCGGGAGTTCTACCGCTAAACTATCCCCCAGGGGCGAGGCTTGCCGGGCATGTCCATATCATGGCGCCGCCGCAGCCGGCAAGACGGGGGACGCCGCTTGCCGGCGGTGATGGTGACGGCCAAGATAGTGCGAAGATGGCCGGTATGGGGAGGGTTTGCGTGTGATCGGGGAAGAAAACGGGCTTTCGCCGCTCGATCGGCCGAATTCCTACATCGGTCGTGCCGTCTCGCGGCCGGATGCGGCGCGGCTGGCGCGCGGCGGTGGGCGCTTCGTCTCTGATCTCGACGTTGCGCGCATGCTCCATGTCGTCTTTCTGCGCTCGCCCCACGCCCATGCCCGCCTCCGCGCCATCGATACCGCGCCGGCGCGCGCCCTGCCCGGGGTGGTCGCGGTCTTTACCGGCGCCGATCTCGCGCCGCATGTCCACCCCTGGGTTGGCGTGCTGAGCCATCTCAAGGGGCTGAAATCGGCGCCGCAATACCCGCTCGCGATCGATCGCGCCTGCTGGCAGGGCGAGGCGGTCGTGGCCATCGTCGCCGAGAGCCGGGCGCTGGCCGAGGACGCCGCCGAGCTGGTCGTGGTCGATTATGAGCCGCTGCCCGCCCTCACCGATCCCGAGGCCGCGCTCGCCCCCGACGCCTTGGTTCTACATCCCGAACTCGGCGACAATCTCGCCTTCGCGCGATCGGTCGAAATTGGCGCGGTCGATGACGCATTTGCCGGCGCCGATCATGTCATCGTGGAGACCCTGTCCTTTGGCCGCCATACCGGGGTGACGCTCGAGCCGCGCGCGGTGCTCGCCGAATGGGATGCCGGCGCCGAGCGGCTCACGGTGCACCAAGGCACGCAAGCGCCACACATGCTACAAAACATCTACGCGACCCAGCTCGGTCTGACCGAGGCGCAGGTGCGGGTGATCTGCCATGACGTCGGCGGCTCGTTCGGGATCAAGGTGCATGCCTATCCCGACGAGATGGCGACCGTCACCATCGCCCGCCTGCTCGCCCGGCCGGTGAAGTTCGTCGCCGACCGGCTGGAGAGTTTCGCCGCCGACATCCACGCCCGCGACCATCGCGTCACCGCCCGCATCGGCGTCATGCGAGACGGCCGCATCACCGCCTTCGCCATCGACGATCTGACCGGCGTCGGCCCCTATTCCGTCTATCCCCGCACCAGCGCGGTGGAAGCCAATCAGGTCGTCAATCTGGTCGGCGCGCCCTATGATTTCGCCCATTACCGCGCCCGTGCCCGGGTTGTGTTCCAGACCAAGACGCCGATGAGCCAATACCGTGCCGTCGGCCATCCGATCGCGACCACGGTGACGGAATCGCTGGTCGACCGCGCGGCGGAGGTGGTCGGCCTCGATCCCTTGGAGATGCGACGGCGCAATCTCTTCGCCGATGACGCCTATCCCTGCACCTCGGCAACCGGTTTGCGCTTCGAATTGCTCTCGCATCAGGCGGCGCATGACAAGCTCGCCGCGATGATGGATTACCCGGCGTTGCGCGCCGAACAGGCGCGGCTCCGCGAGCGGGGCATTCTGCGCGGCATCGGGATCGCGAGTTTCGTCGAGATCACCAATCCCGGCGCCGCGTTCTATGGTGTCGGGGGGGCGCGGATCTCCTCCCAAGACGGCGCCGTCATCCGGCTCGATGCCAGCGGCAACGTCACCGTCCAGAGCAGCGTCACCGAGCAGGGCCAGGGCAGCGCGACGATGATCGCGCAGATCGCGGCGAGCGCGCTCGGCGTGACCATGGCGCGGGTGCGCGTCACGCTCGGCGATACCGATGCGACGCCCTATGGCGGCGGCACCTGGGCATCACGCGGGGCGGGCATCGCCGGTGAGGCCGCTTGGCGCGCCGCGGCGGCCTTGCGGGCGCAGATTCTCGCCGTCGCCGGCGCCATCCTCCAAGCCGCGCCGGAACGCCTGGACATTACTGAGAACACCATCGTCGATCGTGAAACCGGCCGCGCCAGGCTGGATCTTTCCGAACTCGCGCGGGTCGTCTATTTCCGCCCCGACACCCTCCCCGAAGGCGTCCAACCGGAACTGATCGCAACCCGCCATTACGTGCCGCGCGATTATCCCTTCGCCTTCACCAACGGCGTCCAGGCCGCCTATCTCGAACTCGACCGCGAGACCGGCGTGGTCACGCTGCTCCGCCATTTCGTGGTCGAGGATTGCGGGCGGGTGATCAATCCCCGCCTCGTCGATGAGCAGATTCGGGGCGGCGTGGTCCAGGGACTCGGAGCCGCCCTCCTCGAACATTGCCGCTATGACGCCGAAGGCCAGCTTCAGAACGCCAATCTTGCCGATTATCTGGTGCCGATGGCGGCCGGGATGCCGGATATCGAAATCGCCCATCTCTGCTCGCCGACCGCCGAATCGACGATCGGCGCCAAGGGCGCGGGCGAGGCCGGCACCGCCGGCGCGGCGGCGGCGGTGCTGAACGCGGTCAATGATGCCTTGACGCCGCTCGGCGCGCGGGTCGCGTCGCTGCCGATCACGCCGGAGAGCGTGCTCACCGCGATCCGCAACCCGATTGCGGCCTGACGCTGCGGCCCTGCTTACGAAGACGATTTCTGGGTTTGCGATTTCGCTTTCGCTTTCGTCTTGGCTTTCACCGCCGGCGCGGCCGGGCAGAGGGTGAGCGAAACCGGCTGCGCGATCGCCTGTGTGGCAGCGAAATCGGGGAGTGCGGCGCCGTCGTGAAGCGCCATCACTTGTGAAAAAGCGCCGAGATTCTGGTCGCAGAACCCCGTTCCCTGCTTCAACCCTTGCTCGGAAAGGGTATTGGCGAGCAGCGTCGTGTAATCGTCGCGATGCTTGCGCGCCGCGCGGCCATAGGCACGGGTGAAATAGGCGTCGAGGATCTTGTCCTGCTGATCGAGGGCGGCGCGGTAGCGGCTGACGAAATCATTGTACTGGTCATGCGCGTTGCAGGTCAGCGCGGTGATCATCAGCCGGCTCTTCAACGCCGCGACATCGAAGGCGCCCTTGTCCGCCGGCCGCGCGCATGGTTCGGCGGCAGCGGCGAGCGCCGGCGCGAACAGAACCGCGGTCAAGCCCGCCGCCAGCCATCGCCGCGCCGGGCGGTGCTTTCGGTTCGCCATCAAACCCTCTCCTCCAAGAAATCAAAAAACACCCGTCGCACCGGCACAAATCAACGCGGCACGGCAAAGCCGAGAAAGCCCGAAGCCGGGTTCGGCGTGCCGGCGAAGGCATCCTCGGCGGCGGTTTGAATGGTGCCGGCGCGAGGCACCGCCAAGCCCGTGCTGGCGCGCGGCGCCGCCTCAGGCAGACGGGTGACCGCCGCCGCCTTGGCCTCGGCGCGGCTCAGCACGGAAATATCCGCAACCCCGCCCTGCCCGCTATCATCGCCGCTGGCCGCGCCGCGCATCGAAAGCAAGGTGAAGGCGATCGCATGCCAGCCGAGATCGACCGCAAGTTCGAGCGGCGTCTCGCCAAGCACGTCATGCGCCTCCAGTTGCGCCCCGCGCGACAGGGCATCGCGCACCGCCGGCAGATCGCCGCGCTCGATGGCATCGAACAGCGCGTCGTTGGGCGACATTTCGGCAGCCGGCTTGCTTGCCGGCGCGACCGCGTCGGTGGTCGAGACCGCGCCGGGCAAGGCCGGCGCCAGGACCGGCGCTTCCTTGTCGCTGGCGTTGGAGCCCGCGGGCCCACTGCCGGCGCCACCTGGCGCCCCCCCGGGGCCAGCTCCCGGCGCACCGCCAAGACCGGGCGTCGCCACCTGCGCCAGCGCCCCGGCCGAACCAAGCGCGACGGCGAGCAGCAGCCCCGAGGTTAACGTCGCCCGCATGGTGAATTTGCGGGACCGCGATCGGCGAATGGCGCTGGCGCGCATCGAACCTTCCCGTTCCTTCAGTTCAGCCACCAAAACCCGGCGTTGAGATAGGCGGCATATAGCACCCAGCCCGCATAAGGCAGCATCAGCCCCGTGGCAAGCCGATCGATACGCGAAAAAGCGATGACGGTGACGGCAATCATGACGATCAGCGCGGCCATCACCGCAAGCCCGGCGAGCGGGCTTTCGAGCCCGAAAAACGCCGGCGTCCAGAGCGCGTTGCACAGCAATTGCCACCCCCAGAGGCTGAGCGCCCTGGCGCGCCGGTGGGGGAGACTGCGCGGCTCGCGCCAAACCCGCCAGGCGGCAATGCCGATCAGGATATAGAGCGCCGACCAGACCAGCGGGAAAGCCCGGTTGGGTGGTGTCCCCGGCGGGCGCGTCAGCGAGGGATACCAGTCATGCAGCGACATCTCGGTGACCGCGCCGGAGGCGCCACCGACCAGCAGACAGAGCCCGACGAAGCCGATCAGCGCGAGCAGCGCCGGCCAGGGCGGCGAGGCGCCGGGCGAGGTGCCGCGTTCAGGGGAATCGACGTTCTGGAAGACACAACCCTCCCCGCTCTCGGTGGTGATCGCGCACCCCGCTCATCGTCCTTCTTCCCGCCAGGCGATCAGCATGAGCGCGAGAATGATCGCCAATGCGGCGGGGCTCGGCAAGAGCGGCAGCGCCGCGACGCCGGTCACGATGTGATCGTGATTGCGGCGCAAGCCAAGCCAATGTCGCCCGGTCTGGCTTGCGTCGGGCTCGGTGCGGCGCGGCGCCGGCGCGCCGGCGGGGTCGAGCCAATGGATGCCACCGCCACTCGCCGCGACCAGCGGCGCGAGCTTGGTCGCCGTTGCCCGGAGATCGGCCATTTCCACGGGATCGCCGTCGCTCGCCGCGGCAAACGCGCTCTGCCCGCCCGCCTCGACCCGCCACACCCCGGGCGCGCGTGCCGGCAGCGTTGCCGCAGCCCGCCCCGGCGCGACCTCGGCGAGCGCGATATCCGTCGATTTCCCCTCGGGATCGGTCACCCGCGCCGCCCCCGGTGGGTGGTTGGCGAGGCTGCGGCTTTCGATGGCAAGGCGCCCATCCGCGATGCGCGTCGAAAGCGCGTTTTCCTCGAGTTCGGGTTCCTTCATCAGCCAATGGGCGACGCGCTTCAGCAACTCCGCCTGCGGCCCGCCACCCTGATGGCCGCGCGACCACAGCCAGATCTGATCGGAGAGTAGGAGCGCGACACGGCCCTTGCCGACATGATCGAGCAGCAGCAGCGGCTGGCCGTCCGGCGTCTGCATCACCTCCTGGCCATGCACGTCACCGACCGCGATATGACGATACCATGGCCCCCAGGACGGGGTTGTGCCATCATGCCAGCCGGGGAGATCGGCGGTCACCGGGTGGCGCTCGCCGAGCGCCGTCACCTGCGGGCGGAACGCGCCATCGACCACCGCCGCATCCCCCTCCTCCGGCTCGGCCGGCAGGATATCGGCGAGCGGGGTCGCGGCGAGGCTGCCAGGGCCGACGAATTCCGGCCCGACACTCATCAGAAGCGCGCCACCGCGACGGACGTAATCGGCGATGTTCTGGAGATAGATCATCGGCAGAATACCACGGCTCTGGAAGCGATCGAGAATGATCAGATCGAACTGGCTGATCTTGACCTGAAACAATTCACGCACCGGAAAGGCGATCAGGGCGAGTTCGTTGAGCGGCGTCAGATCATCCTTCTCGGGCGGGCGGAGGATGGTGAAATGCACCAGATCGACCGCCGGATCGGCTTTCAGGAGCCGCCGCCAGGTGCGCTCGCCGGGATGCGGCTCGCCGGACACCAGAAGCACCCGCAGCCGGTCGCGCACGCCATTGATGGTCACGACGGCGCGGGCATTCAGCGCCGTCACCGCCCCCGGCAAGGGTTCGGCCTGAAGATCGATCACCGAAGGGCCGGCGCGGGTGATCGGAATTTCGATGTCATAGGGGCGGCCGATCGGCACCTCCAGGACACGCGGCGGATCGCCATCGCGGCGCAGCGTCAACGTGGTCGCGCGCGCCGGGTGAGCAACGCCGAGATCATCGATCTCGACCCGCAAATTCACCGCATGGCCGACGATCCCATAGCCCGGCGCCTCGATGACGCGGAGGCTGCGATCGGTCTCCTCGCCCTTGGCCGGGATCAGCACATGCAGCGGCGCCGTGCCCCAATCCGGCTTGGCTGGGATGTCATGGACCTCGCCATCGGTGATCGCGATGATGCCGGCGCGGCGGCTTTGCGGAATATCGGCGAGCGCCCGGCGGGTGGCGGCGAAGAGCTGTGTCCCGTCATGCCCGGTATCGGGGACGATGACGCTGCGGAGTTCGAGATCGGGGAATTTTCCCGCCGCGTCCACCAGCTGCGCCCGCGCCGCCTCGGCCAGCGCCGCGCGGTCACCGATACTCATCGAAGCGCTGTGGTCGATCACCAGCAAGGCGATGTCGTTCAGGCCCTGGCGGGTTTCCTGAACCAGGCGGGGCCCGGCGAGCCAGAGCAGCAGCACGAGAAACGCGGCGAGGCGCCACCCCACCCCCCGCGCCCGCCGCCACAGCGCCGGGGCCAGCGCCACCAGCGCCGCCAACGCCAGCACGCCGAGCAGCCAGAGCGGCACCAGCGGCGCGAAGCGAAGGGCGGCGAGTGTGTTAACTGCGTTCATTCAAGCTCTACCAGATGAAAGAGGGCCGCCGCAGCACAGCGTGCGCGAAGCGATCGCTAGTCTCAACCTCACTTGGCCCAACCTCACTTGAAATGATACCGTGGGTGGTTGACGGAGAGGGCAACATGACATTATATCACCCACGGAGGCTCGGACCTGAGGGTATTTCTTCGGAAATATCCGTGGGTGCATTGCCTCCTTTTTCGTTGGCGCGTCCCTGATACGGGTCAGCCACCAGCGTGACGCCCCATGAGCGATAGGTCTTCCCGTCCCGGGAGCCTTGTCCCTGCCATTGCAGATGCGCGAGCTTGGGACCGAACTCGTCAGCGATCTCCTGGCGAACGGACCCCGGGCTGATGCCCCAGGCGGGAGGCCGGAATCCCCAATTGATGCAATAGAGACAAAGATCGGCTGCCTGCACCGGGAAACTCAAATCCGAGGAAACGAAAAACGGAACCGGGACGATGTGGTGGGTTCTGTTCCGACCGACACTCGTGCGAGAAAAATATCTCTCCATCCGCTGCAAAAAATCACGATCGATGCGTTTTTCCGACTCATCCATGACGATTAGCCCATGCGCCGATTTATTTTCTAGAAAATAATAAAACCTTTCGAATAAAAAGACATGGTCCTTGCGTAAATATTCAAGATTTATGTGGTCTTTCTCAGGTTTTATTCCACATGGAATGGCGGCCGCAAACAATTTAGCGTCAAAATTAGCAAGAAGATCGAAGATACCGCGCGCCATCTCCAGACAAGCCTGCCCATAGGCGGAAAACTCGCTTCTGCTTGGTTGGCTTTTGTTCTGTCCTTTTTGGAGAAATGCCGAAGCAAGCTTGCGCCGCTCATCGTCTTCCATCGGTTCCATCTGCCGCGCCCAGCAGAAACGATCCCGATCGAGAAGCTTCATCCCTTTGACTTCCTTGCCAAGCGTGACAAAAGCCGGGCCAAAGGCGGCAAGCGATAGCGTCTGCCATCCCTGAACGAAACCCCACAGCTTCCCGGCCTCAAGCGCCACCCCGCCGCGGATTTCCAATGGAAGTTTTTTGTGATCGTGGCCACTTTCGTCGAGAAACAACAGAAAAGTCATTGGTTTTCATCCGCCATGTCCGGGGCCCCGCCAATTCTCGATGCCGCGGCAATGCGCGCGGTCATTGCCCGAGCCGCTCCAAAATCGCCGGGACATGGACCTGATCGCCCTTGTAATTGCCGGTCAGGGCATACATCACCAGATTGACCCCGAAACGATAGGCGAGCAGGCGCTGACGCTCGCCGCCGGGCAGGACGGCGTAGGGGTGGTGGCCGTCTTCATCGGTCGCCCAGGCCGCTGCCCAGTCATTGGCGCCGATGATCACCGGGCTCACGCTGTCATTGCTGCGGTCCTGATCACGCTGCACCCAGACCGCCGCGCCATCGTAACGCCCGGGAAAATCACGCACCAGAAAAAAGGTCCGCGCCAGCACGTGATCGATGGTGAGCGGGGCGAGTGGTGGGATCGCAAGCTCCGCCCCGAGCCGGCGCAGCATCGCCGCCCCGCCGGGGTTGAACGCGGCCCCGGCATCGGCGTCGCGGGTGTCGATCAGGATAATGCCGCCATGGCTCATGTAATCATTGAGCGCCGCGACCTCGCCCGCAACCGGCGCCGCGGTGATCGGCCAATAAAGCAGCGGATAGAAACTCAGATCGTCACGCCCCGGCGTCACCGCGGCCGGCGCGGCGAGACTGGCGGCGGTGTGTTCATTGACGTAATCGGAGAGGCCGGCGAGCCCGCGCCGCGACACGCGATCGACGTCATCATCGCCGGTCACGACATAGGCGAGCCGGGTTTGCAGCGCCGGATTGTCGCCGGCCGGCATCTCCGCCCTTGCTGCGGCCGGGAGCGCGAGCAAAAGCGCGAGTGCTGCCCAGCGCAGCCGCAAAACCCCGCGCAGCATGAGCGAAAGCAGCAGATCGAGCGCAAGCAAAGCCAGCGCCGCGGCGAGCAGCGGCGGGCCGAAGGCGCGGGTCCGGCCGAGTGCCGCGTAATCCGCGACGGAAGCGCCCGGGATGGCTGCCGCAGGGGCGAGCGGCGGCAGGCCGTTGGCGAGATTGCGCGCGACCCGGGCATTTTCCGGCCCATAAAATCCCGGCGGGAAAGCCGGCGAAGGTGGCGTCGCGGCGAAAGCGCTGGCGGCGAGCGGGCGCGCGGCGGCAGGCGGCGGGCCGAGCACACCGAACCCGTCGAGGGTTTCGGCCGGGGCGAGCGGGGCGGCATCGCGCGGCGCCGCGATACCGGCGGAGAGCTGCACGATCCGCCGCAGCATGTCTATGAAGAGGCCGGAAAGCGGCAAATTCGACCAGTCGGCATTGGCGGTGACGTGAAACAGCACCACCCACCCCGCCCCGCGCGCCGCCGCCGTGACCAGCGGCGTGCCATCACTGAGTGCCGCCCAAGTCTGGTTGGCGAGCGTCGCCGTCGGCTCGGCGAGCACCTGGCGGGCGACCGTCACCTCGTCTGGCGCGGCAAGACCCACGAATGGCGAGGCCGGTGGAAACGGCGCGAGATGCGCCGGCCTGTCCCAGGACATCGCCCCACCCATGGCGCGGTCGCCGGCGATCAGCGGCACCGGGAGAAACGCATCGGGATGCGCCGCGAGCAGCGGGCCGGCAAAGCGGACCAGGACGCCGCCGCCCTCGATGAAGCGGGCCACCACAGCCGCCTCCGCCGCGTCGGCGATCGGCCGGTCGGCAAGGATGAGGACCGAGAGCGGGCGCGCCAGGAGATCGGCGAGATTGCCCTCGCGGAGTTCGGCGTAAGGCGCGAGCGCACGGCGCAGATAATAGAGATCGCCGAGCAGCGGCGCCTCGGCGCTGACCGCATCGGCGGCGGCGAGCCCGACCGGGCGGCGGCGCCAGCGCTCGTCGAGCAAAACCACGCCGCCCGCCGAGGCCGGTCCCGCGAGCACCAGGCGGGCGAGTTGATTGCGTATCTCGGGCGGCAGACGAATAGCCTGCTCGCCGCCGGCGGCATTCGGCCCGGGCGTGATCACGGCGCGCGCCAAAGCCCGGCCATCGCCGGTTTCGGCGAGGATGACGGCGGGCGTGGCCGGCCCTGGCGCCGGGATCTGCGCCAGCCGCGCGACCAGGCTCTCACCGGCGATCGCGGGGGGAAGCAGCAACCGCGGCGGTGGCCCGGCGCCTTGCAAGACCAGAACCGGCCCGACGGCGGCAAGGGCGGCGCTGAAACCGCGGTCATCGGGGGCGGCGACACCATCCGGGAGATAGACGACGCCGCCTCGCGGCGCATCCGGCGCGGCAAGCGCCGCGGCGGAAGCCGCGCGCGCCGGCGGCCAGGGTTCGGGGGTGATCGCGGCGAGGCGCGCACGTGCCTCGGCGACTGGCATCGCCGGCGACAGACGCGGTGCCGTGTTATCCGGGCGCGGCGCCGTCGCCAGTATCGCGACGCTGCGGCCGGCCCGCGCGGCGCGGTCCAGAACCCCCGCCGCGGCCTCCATGCGTGCCACCCAATCGGCGGCGGCGGCCCAGGAATTATCGATCACCAGAATCAACGGCCCGCTGCCCGGCAGGGCACCGCCGGCGCCGCTGACCGGCCCGGCGAGCCCGATAATGACCAGGCCGGCAGTGAGCAGACGGAGCGCGAGCAGCCAAAGCGGGGTGCGGGCGGCGCTTTCCTCGGCGGGTTTCAGGCCGAGCAGCAACCGCAGCGCCGGGAACGCCTGCCGGCGCGGCGCCGGCGGCGTCACCCGCAGCAGCCACCACAGCACCGGCAGAAGGGCGAGGGCGGAGAGCAGCCAGGGGGTCTCGAAACTCATGCCGAAAGCCCCATGTAGAGGCCGAGCAGCGCCGTCTCCGGGGGCCGGTCGGTGGTGTGGGTCGCAAAGCCGAAGCCGGCGTCGCGGGCGCAATCGGCCACCGCGGCACGCTGCGCCGCAAGCCGCGCCCGATAGGCGTCCCGCACCCCCTCGACCCGGGGAATGACCGTCTCCCCCTCGCCTTCCAGGCCCAAAAACCGCACCCGTCCGTCATAGGGGAGATCGCGCTCGGCGGGGTCGAGGATTTGCAGGAGCATGCCGCGCGCCGGCAGTGCCGCGAAGCGTCCGAGCAGGGCGCGGATCTCCGCGATCGGGCCCAAAAAATCGCTGATCAGGACGATCTGGGCAAAACGCGGGATCTCGCGCGCAAGCGGCAGCCCGCCCCCTTCCGGCGCCTGGCCTAGCGCCGCGGCGAGACCCGCGAGCGCTGCCGTGCCGGAGGAAAACGGCGTCACCATGTCAATCAGCCGCACCCGTTCGCCGCCACGCAGCAGCAGTGCCGCGAGCGCGAGCAGCAGCAGCTCCGCCCGCGCCGCTTTCTCGACCGGCGCCAGATCCGAGCGCCAGTGCATCGAGGGCGAGGCGTCGCGCCATAGAAAACAGGTCTGCGCGGCTTCCCATTCGGTTTCGCGCACGAAAGTGCGGTGTGATTTCGCCGATTGCCGCCAATCGATGCGCGACGTCGCATCACCGGTGGCAAACGGGCGAAACTGCCAGAAACTCTCCCCCGTCCCGACCCGGCGGCGGCCATGCAGGCCGGCGGCAATGGTGGCCGCGACCCGCTCGGCGGCGAGCAGCAAGGGCGGCAGCCGCGCCGCGAGCGCTTCCGCCCGGCGCGTTTCCGCCTTCATCCCAGGCGTTCCAGCAATTGTCCGATCACGGAATCGAGCGTGACCCCTTCAGCGCGCGCGGCAAAGGTGAGCGACATGCGATGGCGCAGCACCGGGGCCGCGAGGGCCACGACATCGTCGAGAGACGGCGCGATCCGGCCATCGAGCAAGGCGCGGGCGCGCACCGCGAGCATCAGCGCCTGTGCTGCGCGCGGCCCCGGCCCCCAGGCGACGAGGCTTGCGAGGCGCGGCTCGGCGGCGCTTTCCGGCCGCGCGCCGCGCACCAGGGCGAGGATCGCGGTGACCACGCTTTCGCCGATCGGCAAGCGCCGCACCAGGCGCTGGGCGGCGCGGAGCGCCTCGCCGTCGGTCACCGGGTGGAGGGCGAGGCTGCGATCCGAAGTCGTCGCGAGCAGCATCGCGCGTTCATCGGCGAGATCGGGGTAGCCGATATCGATCTGCATCAGAAAGCGGTCGAGCTGCGCCTCCGGCAGCGGATAGGTGCCCTCCTGCTCGATCGGGTTTTGCGTCGCGAGGACATGGAACGGGCGCGGCAGCGGATGCTCGACGCCGCCGATCGCGACCTTCCCCTCCTGCATCGCCTGCAACAGCGCCGATTGGGTGCGCGGGCTCGCGCGGTTGATCTCATCGGCCATCAGGAGCTGGCAGAACACCGGCCCCGGCAGGAAGCGGAAGCTCCGCCGCCCGTCTGCGGCTTCGTCCAGCACTTCACTGCCCAAAATATCCGCCGGCATCAGATCGGGGGTGAATTGCACCCGCCGCGCGGCAAGGCCGAGCACCGTGCCCAGCGTCTCGACGAGCAGCGTCTTGCCGAGCCCCGGCACCCCGACGAGAAGGACATGTCCGCCGGCGAGCAGGGTGATCAGCGTCTGTGCGACGACTTCATCCTGGCCGAAAATCGCCTGGCCGATCTCGGCGCGGATCGCGGCGAGACGCGGCACGAGCGCCTCGATCTCGGCCAGTACCAGGACGCTCTCGGTCTCGCTCGCCGTCATCGCCGCTCCGCCATCCGTCATGCCATTTTCTCCCCACACGATGCCGCCCGATCATGCGTCTGGGGAGAAGATCAGGAGGAATCTCTATGCGCGCTCTTTCCTCCGCCCCGCAAGCGTTCCTATATGTGGGGCGCGGGTTGACGATGGCGAGCCCCCGCGGCCGCGAGGCGCTCGAGGTGGAGCGGCGAAGCGGTGGAGCGGTGGAGCGGTGGAGCGGCGGAGCGGTGGAGCGAAACCGGCGACAGGGAGAGGGGGCGCGGCGTGAGGGCTGGCGCAATGAATGGAATCGGGGCAATCGGAATGAAGGATGCGGCGTCGTCGCCGAAGGACGGGGCGGCGGCGGCACTGATCGCGTGCCCGCCGGTGCGCCCGAAACGGGTGCCGGTGGAATGCGGTGATCTTCCCTTCGTCATCCGCCGTGACGGCACATGGCTCTATCGCGGCAGCCCGATCGGGCGTAAGGAGATGGTCTGTCTTTTCGCCTCGGTCTTGAAGCGCGCGGCGGATGGCGGTTTCTGGCTGGAAACCCCGGCCGAGCGTGGCCGTATCGAAGTGGAGGACGCGCCCTTCGTCGCCGTCGAACTCGACTGGCGGGGCCATGGCCGCGAGCAGACGCTTTCATTTCGCACGAACATCGATCAGATCGTCACCGCCGGCCCCGATCATCCGATCCGTATCGCCCATGACCCGATCACTTGTGCCCCGACACCCTATATCAAACTTCGCGACGGCGCCGGGCGGTTTCCGATCGAGGCCCGCATCGCACGCGCCGTCTATTACGAAATGGCGGCGCTGGCGGAGCCGCAGGTCGTTCTCGGACAGCGGATGCTCGGCGTCTGGAGCCAGGGACAGTTTTTCGCCCTCGGCGATGCCGGCGACGGCATCTGACGAAGCCACGACGCCCGTGACCGAGCAGGATCTGCGCGCCCGTCTCGCGATGCTCGACCTCCGGGGTGGCCCGGCGCGCGAGGCATTGCCGCTCAGCGAGCCGCCGGTCGCGGCGGCCGTTCTGGTGCCGTTGGTCATGGGGCCGAAGCCCTCGGTCCTCCTCACCAAGCGTGCCGAAACCCTCCCCCGCCACGCCGGCCAGGTGAGTTTCCCCGGCGGCCGCATCGACCCGAGCGACATCTCCGCCGAGGCCGCGGCGCTGCGCGAGGCAGCGGAGGAAATCGCCCTCGATCCCGACCGGGTCGAGCTGGCCGGGCGGCTTTGCGATCACTTCACTGGCACCGGGTTTTGCATCACCCCGGTGCTCGGCCTGATCCCGCCCGAGATGGCGCTTCACCCGGCGCCGGGAGAGGTCGCGGAAATCTTCACCCTCCCGCTCGCAACCGTGCTCGACCCGAGTGCGCCGACCCGCGAACGCGCCCCGTTTCGTGGCAAAATGCGCGAATTCTGGGTCTTCCCGCACGCCCAACATCTCATCTGGGGGGCGACGGCGGCGATTCTGGTGCAACTCGCCGAAGCGCTCCGCGCGGCATGACGTGGCGCATGACGTGGCGCATGACCCCTGGCGCATGAATGCCCCCGCCCGCCATCTCCCGCCGCCGGCCTTCCTTGCCGAGCCCGAACTCGCGCGGGTGTTCGCCGCCCTCCCCTCGGCGCGGGTGGTGGGGGGGGCGGTGCGTGATGCCATTCTTGGCATCGCGGTCGGCGATATCGACCTCGCGACACCGCTACCACCCGCCGAGGTGATGGCGGCGCTCACCCGCGCCGGGCTCCGCGCCCTCCCGACCGGGCTCGCCCATGGCACCGTGAGCACCCTCGCCGGCCCCCGCCATGTCGAGATCACGACGCTCCGCCGCGACCTCGAAACCGATGGCCGCCATGCTCGTGTCGCCTTCACCGACGCCTGGGAGGAGGACGCGAAACGGCGCGATTTCACCATCAACGCGCTGTCGATGACCCCTGACGGCGCGGTGTTCGACTATGGCGGCGGGCTCGACGATCTCGCCGCCGGGCGGGTGCGCTTCGTCGGCGATCCGGCCCGCCGCCTCGCCGAGGATCATCTTCGCCTGCTGCGGTTTTTCCGCATCCAGGCGCGCTATGGCCGAACCCCGCCGGACGCGGCGACCTTGGCGAGCCTCCGCGCCGCCATTCCCGGCCTCGCCCGGCTTTCCCCGGAGCGGGTCTGGAGCGAATTGAAACGTCTGCTTGCCGCCCCCGATCCCGCCCCCACCCTCCGGCTGATGGCCGAACTCGGCGTCCTCGCCGCGGTGTTGCCGGAAGGCGTCGAGGCTGGGGCGAGGCTGCCGGCGCCGCCCGATCCGCTGCTCCGCCTCGCCGCCATTCTGCGTGGCGATCCTGACGTTCTGGCCGATCGGCTGCGTCTCTCCCGCGCCGAACGCGCCCGTCTCGTCGCCTATCGGGCGCCGCCGCCCGATCCCGCCGATCTCACCCGCGCCCTCGCCGACACCGCGCCCGAGATCCTCGCCGGCCGCGCCCTGCTCGCCGGCCAACCAGACCTCGCCGCCCGGATCCGGGCGCTGCCGGTCCCGGTCTTTCCCCTCGCCGGGCGCGACGTGCTGGCGCTCGGCCTGCCGCCAGGGCCGGAGGTCGGGCGCCTGCTCGCCGAGACCCGCGCCCGCTGGCTCGCCGCCGGCTGCCCCGGCGCCGAGGCGTGCCGCGCCATGCTCGCCGGTCTCGTCTCCAGCGCAGACCCTATCAAGGAGAACGTCGCCCCATGACCGGCACGCTCGCTTTGCTTCGCCGGCTCTGGCGCGAGCAGATCCGCCGGCAATGGGGGCGGGTTGGCCTCGTCATCCTCGCGACCGTCGTCATGTCCGGGGCGACCGCGCTCTATCCGGTGGTGATCAAGCACGCGTTTTCGCTGTTTGCCGCGAAAGACGCGCGGATTCTCTACCAGGTGCCGGCGCTGGTGCTGGTGATCACCACGATCAAGGCGTTCGCGCAGTATTTTCAGAACGTGACGCTCCAGAACGTCGTGCTGCGGACGATAGAGGGCTTGCAGGGGCAGATGTTCCGCCATCTGGTGCGCGCCGATCTCGCGCGGCTGGAGCGCGAGGCGCCGGCACAGCTCGCCGCCCGCTTCACCACCGATGCGACGGTGATTCGCGAGGCGATGACGCGGGCCGTGAACGGCATCGCCGATGTGCTGACGGTGGTCGGGCTGGTCGGCTCGATGCTGTATCTCGACTGGGTGCTGAGCCTGATCGCGGCGGCGCTCTATCCGCTCGCGGCGCTGCCGATCGATCGCGTCGGGCGGCGGGTGCGGCGGGCCTCGGGCGGCATGCAGGAGCGCATGGGCGAAACCGCGGCCCTGCTGCATGAGAGTTTTGCCCAGGCGCGAACGGTGCGCGCTTACTCCCTCGAGGAGGCCGAGACGGCGCGCGCCGAGACCGCGTTCGCACGGCTTTATCGGGCGCTGTTCGGCATGGCGCGGGCACGCTCGCGGATCGATCCGATGCTCGAGGTGCTGGGGGGCGTCGCGGTCGCGGCGGTGATCGGGTTCGCTGGCTGGCGGGCGGCGATGGGGGGGGCGAGCGTCGGCAATTTCACCGGCTTCGTCGCCGCCCTGCTCATCGCCTCGCGCCCGCTCCGCGCGCTCGGGACGATGAACGCGGCGTTGCAGGAGGGTCTCGCCGGGCTCACCCGTGTCTTCGCGGTCATCGACGAACCACCCTCGGTGGTCGATCCACCGGACGCGCCGAAGCTCCCGCCCGGGCGCGGGCGGGTGGTGTTCGATGCGGTGCGGTTCACCTATCCCGATGGCCGCAGCGGCCTCGCGGGTCTCTCCTTCGCCGCCGAGCCAGGACAGACGGTGGCGCTGGTCGGGCCGTCGGGGGCGGGCAAATCGACCGCGCTCGCGCTCATCCCGCGCCTCATGGATGTCAGCGCCGGCCGGGTTCTGGTCGATGACGCCGATGTCCGCCGCGTGAGCCTCGGCTCGCTGCGCGATGCCATCGCCTATGTCGGCCAGGACGCGCTTTTGTTCGACGATACCATCGCCGCCAATATCCGCATGGGCCGGCCCGGGGCGAGCGATGTCGCGGTGCGGGCGGCGGCGCAAGCGGCGGCGGGGGACTTCATCACCACCCTGCCGGAAGGGTTCGAGACCCGTGTCGGCCCGGGTGGGCAGCGGCTTTCCGGCGGCCAACGCCAGCGCGTGGCGCTGGCCCGGGCGATTTTGCGCGACCCGCGCATCCTGCTGCTCGACGAGGCGACCAGCGCCCTCGACGCCGAAAGCGAGGCCCTGGTGCAAGCCGCGCTGACCCGGCTCCGCGCCGGGCGCACCACCATCATCGTCGCCCATCGCCTGTCGACGGTGCGTGACGCCGATCTCGTCGTGGTTTTGGCGGCGGGATGCGCGGCCGAACAGGGCGGGCACCGGGCACTGCTCGCCGAAGACGGGCTCTATGCCCGGCTGGTGCGCACCCAGGCTTTCGTGGAATAAGATCACCGGGCGGTGATAAAACGCGCGGAGAAGCGGCACGCCTTGCTGACCGAACGGTTCGGTTTTATTTGAGCCTTGAGACCATTCTCATCCCGCCCGCCCCAAGGAGCCGACGCATGGCGGACTATCAGGACAGCGAAGAGCCGACACCGGCCGAGATCACGGACAATGCCTCGCCGCGCCCGCCCGCCCGGCGGCGCCTGCCGTGGAAACGCGCCCTCTTCCTCCTCGTCATGCTCGGGGTCGTCGTCGCCGGCGGCTATTACTGGTATCTCACCCGCGACGAAGAAAGCACCGACGACGCCTATACCGACGGGCGAGGGATCGCGATCGCGCCGCAAGTGTCCGGCAATGTGATCAACCTCGCGGTCGACGATAATCAGTTCGTGCATCGCGGCGATCTCCTGGTCGCGATCGATCCGCGCCCGTTCCGCGCCACCCGCGATCAGGCGCGCGGCCAGCTCGAACTGGCGCGCGCGGAGCGCGACAATGCCCGCATCGCGCTCGAGATCGCCAAAACCACCTATCCCGCGCGGCAGGCGGCGGCGCAAGCAGCGGTCGCCTCGGCGCAGGCGGTGCAGGCCAAGGCGCAATCCGATCTCCGCCGCCAGCGCGCCCTGCCCCCGGCGGCGACCACCCGCGAACTGCTCGACGCCGCCATCGCCGCCGCAGCGCAAGCCGATGCCGGGATGCGCCAGGCCGAGGCGCAGCTCACCGAGGCCAATCTCGTCGCCCAGAACATCGCCGCGGCGGAGGCGCAGGTGAAACAGCTCGACGCCCAGGTCGACGCCGCGCAAGCGGCACTCGATCAGGCGGAGATCAATCTCGGCTTCACCAACGTGGTCGCGCCACAGGATGGCTGGATCACCAAGCGCAATGTCGAACTCGGCAACTACGTCCAGCCCGGCCAGCAGATTCTCGCGATCGTCTCACCGCAGGTCTGGATCACTGCCAATTTCAAGGAAACCCAGCTCGATCGCATGCGTCCTGGACAAAAGGTCGTGATCCATGTCGATGCCTATCCCGGCCTTGCCCTGCTCGGCCATGTCGATAGCATCCAGAAGGGCTCGGGCAGTAAATTCACCGCCTTCCCGCCGGAAAACGCCACCGGCAATTTCGTCAAAATCGTCCAGCGGGTGCCGGTGAAAATCGACATCGACAGCGGCCTCGACCCGAAACTGCCGCTCCCGCTCGGGATTTCGGTCGAGCCGACGGTGAGCTTGCGCTGAAGCGCGGCGCAGGAAAGTATGGTTCTTTTTTGTAAAAAAGAACCAAAAAACTTTCATTCATTGAGCAGTGCCTGCGGCACTGCTCGCGCCGAGACAGCGGAAAAAAAGTCTTTTTGCTTCTTTTTCTTCAGAAAAAGAAGTCTTTCTTGATTAGACTTC
Source organism: Pseudomonadota bacterium (assembly GCA_021798915.1). Lineage (GTDB taxonomy): Bacteria > Pseudomonadota > Alphaproteobacteria > Acetobacterales > Acetobacteraceae > Acidibrevibacterium. The sequence continues at coordinate 39,151 of JAJZBM010000014.1, read as the reverse complement.
CTAGACTTCCGGCATCACCGGCTGGAGCCGCCCGCCCTGGCGGAGCGGTGCGATCGTGCAAGCGAGGCCGGTTTTGTCATCGGTCTCGACGAACAGGCCGCACAGCGTTGTCTCCCCCTCCGCCGGTTGCAGCTTCTCGCCCGGCACCTTGCGCCAGAAACGCGCCACCGCCGCCTCTTTTTTCATGCCGATGACGCTGTCGTAATCGCCGCACATGCCAAGATCGCTCTGATAGCCGGTGCCACCCGGCAAAATCTGATGATCCGCGGTCGGGCAATGCGTATGGGTGCCGACGACGAGCGAGACCTTGCCGTCGAAGCTATGGGCGAAGGCCATTTTCTCGCTCGTCGCCTCGGCGTGGAAATCGATGATGATCGCCTGCGCGCTGGCCGCGAGCGGCTGCTTGGCGATGATTTCCGCCGCCGCCCGAAACGGACAATCGAGCAGTTCCATGAACAGCCGTCCCATCAGGTTCATGACCACCGCCCGCCTGCCATCGGCGAGGGTGATCTCGGCAACCCCCGCCCCCGGCGTCCCCGGCGGGTAGTTGAGCGGGCGGATCAGCCGCGGGGTCTGGGCGATATAGGGAATGATTTCCTTGCGGTCCCAGGAATGGTTGCCGAGCGTCAGCACATCGGCGCCAGCGGCGAACAAAGCCGCCGCCATTTCCGGGGCGAGGCCGAAACCGTGCGAGGCGTTCTCGGCATTGACCAGCACGAGATCGAGCCTGAGCGTCCGGCGCAACGCCGGCAGCGCCGCGATCGCCGCCTCGCGTCCGCTGCGCCCGACCAGATCACCGAGAAAAAGAATCCGCATGGCTTATTCCGTTTTTCCACAAAAAATCACCCCGCCTTCGGTCGCGATGGCATCGAGAACCGCATCAAAGGGGCCGGCGGGGACGCGGTCCATCTCCTGGGCGGCATAGGCACAGCCGATCCTGCGCGCGCCGGGAAGCGCCGCGAGGCTGCGGTCGTAATACCCGGCGCCATAGCCGAGGCGGCGCCCGGCGCGGTCGAAGGCCAGCAGCGGGATGAACAGCACCTCCGGCGCCAGCGGCGGGCCATCGGGATGGGAGGTGCCGAACCGCCCGGGAATGAGCGCCGCTCCCGGCTGCCAGAGGCGAAAAATCAGCGGCAGACCTCGGCGCGGCGTCTCTGGCAGAACGACCGGATGGCCGCGCGCGGCGAGCGCGAATAATAGCGGGCGGATGTCGATCTCATCGCCGATCGGCCAGAACCCGGCAACCACCGCGCCTTCGGGCGGCGGAAGATCGCGCAGCACGATCTCGGCGAGAGCGGCGCCGAGCCCGGGATCGCGGCCCTGCCGATGGGCGAGGGCACGAGCGCGGGCTTCGCGCTTGGCGGCAATGAGAGCAGAATCCGGGAAATCGTTCATCGCCCGGCAACAGCCACACCGAAAGAAATGGGAAAAGCGCGGGGCCACCCTGGCCGTTGGCGTATCATCCTCCCAAGGCCTGCGTGTGCAGGTGGGCACCGGATACCGAGACCACGATCCCGGCAGAGCCAGTTCCCGGGAGGAATGCTTACTGGCCCCGGGGATGAGTTGCCTGACGCACCGGGCAGCTCCGCACCCGACATTCTAGGGCTGTGCAAGGGTTTCGGCAATCGCCTCGGCGTGCGCTGCCAGACGCTCCAGGCGCCGGCCCAGCGCCGGATTGGCGGCCGGCCCGGCCTGGGCCGCGCCGGCCTGCGCAAGCTCGGTTTTGAGGTCGTGCAGCTCATCGGCCATCAGCAATGCGGCAAGCAGCAGCAGCCGCGCCTCGCCGCTCTGGCCGCCGAGCGCCTTGATCTGGGTGATACGTTGTTCGACTTCGTCACCCATCGCCTGGAGATGCCCCTCCTGGCCGTCTTCGCAGCCGACGGTGTAGACATAGCCGTTGATGCGCAACGTGACCTGGGCCATCTCGATCTCCTCTTCTGCTCAGCCGCCGGTTTCGGCGAGCGCCGTGCGCAGCCGCGCGATCACCTCGTCAAGCCCCGCGGCCAGGGCGGAAGCAGCCGGATGCACCGCCGGCGGATCATGCGACGTCGCGGCGTCTTTTTGCGCGGCTAACGCCAAGGCGTCTTTTTGCGCGGCTAACGCCAAGGCGTTTTTTTGCGCGGCTAACGCCAAGGCGTTTTTTTGCGCGGCTAACGCCAAGGCGTTTTTTTGCGCGGCTAACGCCAAGGCGTTTTTTTGCGCGGCTAACGCC
>JAJZBM010000014.1:0-36839 GCA_021798915.1 Pseudomonadota bacterium | reverse complement strand
TTTTTGCGCGGCTAACGCCAAGGCGTTTTTTTGCGCGGCTAACGCCAAGGCGTTTTTTTGCGCGGCTAACGCCAAGGCGTTTTTTTGCGCGGCTAACGCCAAGGCGTTTTTTTGCGCGGCTAACGCCGCGACGCGCGCGAGCGCCGCCTCGAGCCGCGCCAGCACGGCTTCCGCGTTCGGATCAGACTCGGCCATCGCCTTCCCCGGATTGCAAGGTCACTTGAGTTTCAACCCCCGAACGGCTTGATCGTCAAGCAATGATTCGCATCCCCCGCAATCGCGCAAGCCGCCTGCCGCCGGCCATCCTCATCACCGGTCTCGACGCGGCGGCGGCGGCACTGGCGCCGGGCCTCGCCGTCACCCTGCTCTCGCCACCCGGTGCCGCCCTCAGCATGGGGGTTTCGTGGTGGCGGGCGCTGACCGCCGCCGCCACCGCCGCCTTCCCGGCCACCGCAGCGCTCGACCTGATCGATTGCGCGGCGAGCCCCGGCGCGGCTCTGGCGGCTCTACGCGCCGGCTTGCAACGCCTCGTGCTGGCGCCCGAGGCGCCAGCACGGGCGGTGATCGCGCGGGCAGCAGTGGAATGCGGGGCGGAACTCTTTGCGGCGCCCCCCCCAGCCCTCACGCTGCCCGCCGATCCCGCCTCACCACGCGCCCGGGCGCTGATCACCGCCTGGCTGATGACAGACCCCTGATGACAGACCCCTGGCCGATGCGCTAACCACCAGCCACCCGCGCCCCGGGCAGCGGATGAATAGCGGATGAATAAGAGCCGAGAGGAGCAGGAGCGGCATGCGGATCACCCAGCGCGTCAAGAAAATTCTCGACTGGTACGAGAGCGACAATCCCGGCAGCAAAGCCAATCTCGCCCGCATCCTGATGGAGGGGAAGCTCGGCGGCACCGGCAAGATGGTCATTCTCCCCGTCGATCAGGGGTTCGAGCATGGCCCGGCGCGGAGTTTTGCCGCAAATCCCCCCGCTTATGACCCGCATTACCATTTTCAGCTCGCGATCGAGGCCGGGCTCAACGCCTATGCCGCCCCACTCGGGATGATCGAGGCCGGCGCCGCAAGCTTTGCCGGCGCGATCCCGACCATCCTCAAGCTCAATTCCTCGAACAGCCTGGCGACCAGCAAGGACCAGGCGGTCACCGGCTCGGTTGCGGACGCGCTCCGCCTCGGCTGCGCGGCGATCGGCTTCACCATCTATCCCGCCAGCGAATACGCTTTCGAGCAGATGGAGGAATTGCGCGAACTCGCCGAGGAGGCGAAATCGGCAGGCTTGGCGGTGGTGGTGTGGAGCTATCCGCGCGGCCCGGCGCTGGACAAGGCCGGCGAGACGGCGCTCGATATCTGCGCCTATGCCGCGCATATGGCGGCGCTGATGGGGGCGCACATCATCAAGGTCAAGCCACCGACCGAGCATCTGAGCCAGGAGGCCGCGCGCAAGGTCTATGAGAAGGAACGCATCCCCCGCGCGACCCTGGCCGAGCGCGTCGCTCACGTCATGCAGTCGGCGTTCAACGGCCGCCGGTTGGTGGTGTTCTCGGGCGGCGAGAGCACCGGGACCGAGACGCTTCTTGAAACCGTGCGCGGGCTGCGGGATGGCGGCGCCAATGGCAGCATCATCGGGCGTAACAGCTTCCAGCGCCCGAAGGCCGAGGCGCTGGCGCTCTTGGGCAAGATCATCGCGATCTATCAGGGGCGTGATTAAGCGGATATGGCCGGGGAGGAAGCGCGCTGCCGGCTCTACCTGATCACGCCGCCGGCGCTCGATCCGAAGCCTTTTGCCGGCGACCTCGCCGCAGCCCTCGATGCCGGCGATGTCGCGGCGGTGCAGTTGCGGCTCAAGGATTGCGATGATGACGCACTCCGCCGCGCGATCGATCTCCTCCGCCCGGTGGCACAGAGCCGCGGCGTCGCCTTCCTGCTCAACGACCGTCCCGATCTGGTGCGTGAGAGCGGCTGTGACGGCGCCCATGTCGGCGCCGAGGACATGGATGTGGCGGCCGCGCGGCGCCTGCTGGGGGCGGATCTGACACTCGGCGCGAGTTGCTATGCGAGCCGCGACCGGGCGATGGCGGCGGGCGAGGCGGGGGCGGATTACGTCGCTTTCGGGGCGTTTTTCCCGACCGCGACCAAGAATGCGCCGGCCCGCGCCGAGCCTGAAATCCTCGCCTGGTGGGCGGAATTGATGGAACTCCCCGCGGTCGCGATCGGCGGCATCAACGCCGAAAACTGCGCCCCCCTGGTCGCGGCCGGGGCCGATTTCCTCGCCGTGATCAGCGCCGTCTGGAGCCATCCGGCGGGGCCGACGGCAGGGGTTCGGGCGCTCAACGCCGCGATCGATGCCGCCTGAGCGAGGTCAGCACCCGTCGCCGTGGCGGGAGAAGGACTGGACATAGCCCTTCACCACGTCGAACACCGTCTGGCAGGTGCTGACATCCACCTCGCCACCGCCGAAATCGGGCTCGCCGAAGCCGAATGGCCCGCCCATGCCCATCATGCCGCCGCCGAACTCGTCTTCGGACATGTAGCTCTCGCTCTGGTGCTCATAAGCGAGGAATTTATGGCCGTTGGCCTCATAGGTGCTTTTCGGCACGCCCATGCGCTCGATCAGTTCGGCCTCGGAAAGCCCGACCATGGTCGAGAGATAGGCCTCGCGCTCCTTCTCATAATTCACGCAGCCGGCAAGTAGAACGACGCCCAAGAGCAGCGGCCAGAACGAAAAACGCATGGGATCCCCCGGTGATGAGAACAGCGCGAACGCCGTCATCCTGCCGATTTGTCGCGCCGAGGCCATCTCACATCCGCGTCATCAGGGGATTGGCACCGAATCCTCACCAATGGTGATAGGTGAAGAAGCTGTAGCGGAAGGTCACCTCGAAGCCGTAATCATAGCGTGACGCCCCCGGCCCGCGATATTGCTGCAGGACCGGCAGAAGCGCGGTGAAGGCCGCGCCCCAGGTCGGCGCGCTATAGAGAATGCCGGGATCGACCGTCCAGAGCTGCCCGCCAGTGCCCGAAATCGCCATGCCGTTCATGCGATCGACGGCGGAGAGGGAATAATTGGTCTCGAGCGAGGCGAACACCTCGGACGGCACCTCGCGATCGAGATCGGAGGGCCAGATCAGATAATGGAAGGCGGCATCGGCGAGCAGCGACGAGCCGGTCTGAAACCCGTCCGAGCCGGCGTAGTTCTGATAACCGATGAGCGCCTGGGCGTTCCAGAACAGCGTCTGCCAGGATGAGGTCAACGCCTCGCGCGTGCCCCACTCGCCGGAAGCCGGCTGAAGTGTCCGCGGCACTTCGGCATTGACGTTGTCCATCCCGGTCGGCATATCGATCCCGATATAAGGGGCGATGCGGAAGGTCGAGCCGACGCCGTCCGTCTCATAGAGATTATAGCGGGTATCGAGCACGGTATCGCCGAAGCCGGTGGCGGTGAAGGCCGTCGCCTTGCCGTTGCTGACGATATTGCCGGAATTCGTGACGATCGACTTGTTTTCGAGAATGAAGGCAAGATCGGGCGAGGCGCCGTAAAGCACGATGTTTTCGTCGTAGAAGCTTTGCAGACCGCCGGAATATTCGGTGACCGTGGGTTGGGTGCGGACGATGACGTTGCCGGCCGAGATCGGCGCGGCGGAGGGAAAGGTGATCTGCGCCCGCGCCGGTGCGACCAGAGAAAGCGCGAGCAAAACCGCGAGCGCGCCGGCGAAAAGCGTCGGCAGGGCACGAATTTCACGAAAAATCAGGCGCATCGTCTCAATTTTCCGCGGCTTTGGCGGACGGATGCGCGATCCAATGGATCGACCCGATGGAATACGAGGCATTACGCACCGCATGGCGCAGATCATCGTCGGTGACGGTGGCGCCGGGTTTCACGATGACATCGGCGGTGCCGCGCTTGAGGTTGAACGAGGTGTGCTCGACACCGGGAATCTGCTCGAACCGCTTGACGAGGCCGAAGGTGAAAAACGGCGCCGTGACCCCGAGCACCACCACCTGCACCTCGCCATAGCCGGGCGGCAAGGCGGGTTTCACCGGCACTTGATCGGCGGCCGTCGCTGAACCGGCCAGGGATTGCGCAACCATCAGCCCGAGCCCGAGCCATAAGCCCAATTTCGCGTTCGCGAACCCGTGCATTCGTCTCATTTCCCTCTTCCCGCCGGCTGGCGCCAGCCGGCAGCCAAAAAATTTCCTCACCCCGGCTGCATCGACTCCTGCCCCGGTGGCGTATGCCCATCATGACCACGATGAATTTGTATTATGACACGGCGGCGCCAATAGGGGGATGGTCTTATTGTAACGTAAGTTTGCTATCGTCAGGAAAGGGTCCGCGCCGCGCGCTTGCCCCCCGAGGCGCCCGCCCGCTATGCTCGGCCATGTCCTTTGCCAGCGCCAACACGGCGCCAGCCGGCTATCCGCCCGTCGCTCACGCCGGCGATGACCTCGCCACCCTGATCCGTCGCGCGGCGGAGGGTGATCGCGTCGCCTTCCGCCGGATTTATGAGACAAGGGCGAACCGGCTCTACGCGGTCGCCCTCCGCATCACCCGGCAATCGGCGCTCGCCGCCGATGCGATGCAGGAGGCGTTTCTCCAGCTCTGGCAGAATGCCAGCCAGTTCGACGCCACGCGCGGCCATGCCGAAGCCTGGCTGCTCAGCCTGGTCCGTTATCGCGCCCTCGATCTCATTCGCCGTCATGGCCGCGAAACTCTCGGCGCCGAGATCCCGGAGGCTGAGGATGACGCGCCGGACCCGCTCGCCGCCCTGCTTTCCAGCAGCGAAGGCAAGGCTTTGCATCGTTGTCTTGAAACTTTAGAAGAAGATCGCCGGCGCCTGGTTCTCAGCGCCTTCGTGGACGGGCTGTCGCACCAGGATCTGGCTGCGGTGACCAAACAGCCGCTCGGGACGATAAAATCCTGGATCCGCCGCGCATTGCAAGCTCTGAAGAAGTGCCTCGACCCATGAGCGGCAGTGACGACGATCCCGATCTTCTTGCCGGCGAATACGTGCTCGGTTGTCTCGATGCCGAAGCCGCGGCCGCGGTCGCCGCGCGGGCAGCGCGCGAGCCGACGCTGGCGGCGGCGATCCGGGGCTGGGAGGAGAGACTGGCGCCACTCGCGACATTGCTCCCCGAGGCCGCGCCGCCGCCCGAGCTATGGCAGCGGATCGCAGAATCGCTGCCGCCGCCACGCCTCGCACTCGCCGCCGGACAAATCCGCCGCCGGCTTCGCCTCTGGCAGGCGAGCACCGCCGGCGCCCTGGCGCTTGCCGCCGCCCTCGCCGGCCTCCTGCTCTGGCGCACCCCCCCCCTCCCCGCGCCCACTACCCCGCCCGCCACCCCCCGCGCCATCGCGACGCTGACGCCGGCGAGCGGCCAGGGGCCGGTCTTCATGGCGATGATGGGCGGGAGTGGCGAAATCGTCATCGCTAGCGCCGCACCGCTCCCTGTCGCCGCCGATCGCAGCCTCGAACTCTGGGTATTGCCGGCCGGGGCGACGCGGCCGCGCTCGCTCGGTGTGCTGCCGGCGCAAGGCGCCCGCCTGGTGCGGGCGGCGGATGCCGGGCCGGCGAGCCAGCTCATGATCAGCCTCGAACCGCGTGGCGGCTCAACGACCGGCCAGCCGACCGGCCCCATCCTCTATGCCGGCACCCTGAGCGCGATCGAGTGACGCTTGCCAAAAAAACCCGGGAAAGCCGTGCCTTCCCGGGTGTCGCGAGACGAGGTGGGAGGAAATTCAGTTCGGCATCAGCACCTTGTCGACGACGTGGATGACGCCGTTCGACTGCTTGACGTCATAGATGGTGATATCGGCGACGTTACCCTTCTCGTCCTTCATGGTGATGTTCTGCGAGCCGTTCATCATGAAGGTGAGCGTGCCGCCCTCGAGCGTCTTGAGCGTCGTCATGCCATTGCCGGCGAGGATCATCTTGCGGAGCGCGGTCGAAGTGTAATCGCCGGCGACCACGTGATAGGTCAGGATCTTGGTCAGCATCGCCTTATTCTCGGGCTTGACCAGGGTCGCGACCGTGCCTGGCGGCAGGTCATTGAACGCTTCATTGGTCGGGGCGAAAACCGTGAACGGACCCTTGCCGTTCAGCGCATCGACCAGCCCCGCCGCCTTCACCGCCGCGACCAGAGTCGTGTGGTCGGCGGAGTTGATGGCGTTCATCACGATCGTCTTGGAGGGATACATGGCCTGCCCGCCGACCATGACGATGCTGTCCTGCGCCGCCCAGGCCTGGGTCTGGAGCGCCGCGAGCCCAAGCCCCGCCGCCAAAGAAAGAGCGATCATCCGTTTCATCCGCTGTCTCCTGCTGTTGGTGTCCGCGCGGCCGTCGGTGGCCGCTGTCACCGATACCGGCGAGCGGCGCGAATGGATGCGGGTGGGCATGATTTTTTTTCTGCCCCCTCGGGCGCGGCGCCGTTTGCGGCTATATCAGGAGTGCTCGAGCCCGCCGATGGAGAGACCCCGTGGCTGACGATCCCTACCAAATCCTAGGCGTCCCGCGCGACGCGACGGAGCCGCAGATCCGTAGTGCCTTCCTCAAGCTCGCCAAAGCCTCCCACCCCGATCTCAACCCCAACGACCCCGGCGCCGAGGCGCGTTTCAAAGCCATCAACGCTGCCCATGCGCTGCTCGCCGACCCGGCGATGCGGGCGCGCTTCGATCGAGGCGAAATCGACGCCGCTGGCCATGAACAGCCGCCGCCCGGCGCGCGCGCCTATCGCGACCACCCCTATCGCGCCCATGCCGAAAGCGCCGCCGGCGCCCGTTATCGTCACGGCGCCGAGGATGCCGGCGATGACGATCTCGGCGACATCCTCTCCGAGCTATTCGGCGCGCAAGCCCGGGGTGGCGGCCAGGGGCATGGGCCGCGACGCGGCGCGAACCGGCATTATACCCTCACCGTCCCGTTCCTGGACGCGGCGCGCGGCACCACCCAGCGTCTCACCCTGCCCGAGGGCGGCAGCCTCGATGTGCGGATTCCGCCCGGCCTCGAAAGCGGCCAGATTCTCCGCCTGCGCGGCAAGGGCGGCGCCGGCGAGCCGCCCGGGGATGCGCTGCCCGGGGATGCCTTGATCGAAATCACTGTTCTGCCGCATGAGCGGTTTCGCCGCGTCGGCCGCGATATCCATCTCGATCTCCCGGTCAGCGTCAGCGAGGCGATGCTCGGGGCGCGGGTTCCGGTTGCGACCCTCGATGGCCAGGTAATGCTGACCATCCCCCCTGGCTCGGACAGCGGCACCCGGCTTCGCCTGCGCGGCAAGGGAATTCCGGCGAGCGCCGGGCAGGAAGCGGGGGACGCCTACGTCACTTTGCGGGTCGTGCTCGGGCCGCCGGACGAGGAACTCGCGGCGTTCCTGCGTGACCGCAAAAACCCGCCGGTCTGGGATCCGAGAGCGGGGTTGGAGGACGCGGCATGATCACCCTCGACATTCTGGTTGCAAACGAGACCGGTCTCGACCGGGTCGATATCGAGCACTGGATCGCGGAGGGCTGGGTGCGGCCGCGCGCCGGTGGCGACGCCTGGGTGTTCGATGAGATCGACATCGCCCGGCTGCACCTGATCCGCACCTTGCGGCAGGATTATCGCCTGCAGGAGGAGGCGCTGCCGGTGGTGCTCGGGCTGCTCGACCAATTATACGATTCGCGCCGGCGGCTTCGCCGCCTTTGTGACGCGCTGGCACGGACGGCGCCGCCGGACCTGCGCGCGGCGCTGCACGCGGCGATGCTGGGCGAGGACGAGGCGAGCCCGCCCGCATGATGCGCCGTTTCTATCGCCGCATCCTGGCGCTCGCGGCGACGCCGGGCGCCCCGTGGTGGCTTGCGCTGATCGCCTTCGCCGAGGCCAGCGTGTTTCCGATCCCGCCGGACGCACTTCTGATCCCGATGATCCTCGCGCGGCCGCGCGCCGCCTTTCGCCTCGCCGCGATCGCGACCCTCGCCAGCGTCGCCGGCGGCGCGCTCGGCTATGTGATCGGCTATGCCCTGTTCGATAAGCTCGCGACGCCGATCCTCGCACTCTACCATCTCGAACCGGCTTTCGCGCGGTTTCGTGCCGCCTATGCGCAATGGGGCCTCGCGGTCATCCTGATCAAGGGGCTGACGCCGATCCCCTACAAGCTGGTGACGATCGCCTCGGGCGCGGCGCGGTTCGATTTTCCACTGTTCATGGCGGCGAGTTTGGCAACGCGCGGCGCAAGGTTCTTCGCCGTCGCGATACTGCTCCGCCATTTCGGCGATCAAGCGCGCGATTTCATCGACCGCCGCCTCGGCCTGGTCACCGGCGCGCTGGCGCTCGGTATCGTTTTCGGCTTCGCGCTGCTGCGCTTTCTGCCGGGCTAGCTCAGCGGCCGGTCAGAATCCGCGCCACCAGTTCCTTGACGGTCGGGATGAAGCCGTTGGAATAGAACGGATCGCTCGCAAAACGGAAACCGTTATGGCCGCTGAACATCAGGTTGTTTTCGACCGAGTTCGGGTCGTCGCGGTCATGGGCGATCGCCTGGAGGGTTTTCTGGATGCAGAAGCTGCGCGGATCGGCTTTTTTGCCGGTGCTGTAATCCGGTTCGTGCTCGCTCCAGTTGGAAAACCGGCACTGGCTCAGGCAGCCCATGCAGGCGATCTGATCGGCGGTGATTTCGCGCGCTTTTTCGGGGGCGACGAAGATCAGCGTGTTGTCGGGGGTGCGCAACGCCTCGGTAAACCCCTCGCGCTCCCATTCATGGGCGCGGGCGAGATCGGGCGGAGTCAGATAGACGCTGCGCCGGCGCGGCCCGACGCCATATTCCGCGACATGCTCGCCGACCGGCTCGGTGGTATAGGCGACCTGGCGCTCGTTGCGCTCGCGGAGTTCGCGGATGAAGGCGTTGTTGACGGCGCTGGAATAGAATCCGGTCGGGCTGAAGTGATTGAGAAAAACATCCCCCTCCTCCAGCGTCAGCAGCTTCTTTTTCCACGCCTCGCTGATCGGACTTTCGCGGGTCAGCATCGGGCGGGTGCCGAACTGAAACGCGACCGGGCCGAGTTCGGGATTGTCGATCCAGTCCCGCCATTCATCGAGCCACCAGACGCCGCCGGCCATGATGATCGGCGTCTCGCCGAGCCCGAAGCCACGCATCAGCTTGCGCAGCGCCACCACCCGCGGATAGGGATCTTCCGGCCGGCTCGGATCCTCGCTGTTGGAAAGCCCGTTATGGCCGCCGGCGCGCCATGGATCTTCATAGACGACGCCGCCGAGCAACTCCGCCGCCTTGCTGTAGGCGCGCCGCCAGAGAGCGTTGAAGGCGCGGGCGGAGGAGACGATGGGGTAGTAATAAATTCCGAACCGGGCGGCGATGTCGGACAGACGATAGGGCATGCCGGCGCCGCAGGTGATGCCGTTGATCAGCCCGCGCGCGCCTTCCAGGACGCCGGTGATGACCCGCTCGGCGCCGGCCATCTCCCAGAGGATATTGGCATGGATGCGCCCGACGCCGCCGGCCAGTTCATGCGCCTCGCGGGCCTGATGAATGCCGCCCCTGATCGCGAAATCGACCAGTTCCTCATGACGCTCGCGCCGCGTGCGGCCGCGATAGACCTCGAGGATCGGCGCGCCGCTCGGGTCGTGCTCATCGGCGTTGACGGCGCTGAACGTGCCGACGCCGCCGCTCGCCGCCCAATGGCCCGAAGTTTGACCGTTGGAGACCGAAAGGCCTTTGCCGCCTTCGATCAGGGGGAGCACTTCGACCCCGCCCATCCTTATCGCATTGATCGCCTTCATGATCGCCCGGCCTCTCCATCCCCTTTGCCGCACGCCCCGCTCGCGCTGCGTTCTGCCCGGGTTTTTCGTCCCAAGCAAGGAAAACGCGCCCCGCGAGGCCGGGCGCGCCCTCCGCGGCGTCGGCCTATTCGCCTTCCGCCCGCTCGCGCCGCCCGCCTTTGGGGCCGACCTTCTCGCTGATGTCCTCGCCCGTCGCCTGATCGACGACGCGCATCGAGAGTTTGACTTTGCCGCGATCGTCAAAGCCGATCACCTTGACCTTCACCGCGTCGCCGACGGAGACGACATCATTGGTCTTGGCGACCCGCCCGGTGGACAGTTCGCTGATATGAACAAGCCCGTCACGCGAGCCGAGGAAGTTCACGAACGCGCCGAAATCGGCGGTCTTGACCACTTTGCCGGTATAGATCACGCCGAGTTCGGGTTCGGCGACGATGCCGCGGATCCAGTCGATCGCGGCTTGCGCCTGCTGCGGGTCGGTCGCTGCGATCTTGATCGTGCCATCGTCCTCGATGTCGATCTTGGTGCCGGTCTGCTCGACGATCTCCCTGATCACCTTGCCGCCGGTGCCGATCACCTCGCGAATTTTTTCCTTCGGCACATTGATCACGGTGATGCGCGGCGCGTTCGCCGCGACGTCGGTCCGCGCCCCGGTGATCGCCTTCGCCATCTCGCCGAGGATATGCATCCGGCCTTCGCGCGCCTGATCGAGCGCGATCCGCATGATTTCCGGGGTGATGGAGGCGATCTTGAGATCCATCTGCAGGCTGGTGACGCCTTGCTCGGTGCCGGCGACCTTGAAATCCATGTCGCCGAGGTGGTCCTCATCGCCGAGAATATCGGAAAGGACGGCGAATTTATGGGCCTCCTTGATCAGCCCCATGGCGATCCCGGCGACCGGGCGGGCGAGCGGCACGCCGGCATCCATCAACGCGAGCGAGCTGCCGCATACCGTCGCCATCGAGGAACTGCCATTGCTTTCGGTGATCTCACTCACCACCCGAAGCGTGTAGGGAAACTTGTCCTTGGCCGGCAACAGCGGATGGATCGCGCGCCAGGCGAGCTTGCCATGCCCGATCTCACGCCGCCCGGGGCTGCCCATCCGCCCGGTCTCGCCCACCGAATAGGGCGGAAAATTATAATGGAGCATGAAATGCTCGCGATAATCCCCCTCCAGCGCGTCGATGAACTGCTCGTCCTGGCCGGTGCCGAGGGTCGCGACGCAGAGCGCCTGGGTCTCGCCGCGGGTGAAGAGGGCGCTGCCATGGGCACGCGGCAGAATCCCGACCTCGGCGACGATCGGACGCACGGTCTTGGTATCGCGACCATCGATGCGAAGGCCGGTATCGAGCACCGCGTTGCGTACGATATCAGCCTCGAGATCCTTGAACAAAGCCTTGACGCGTTCGGGGTCAACCGCGCTCTCCTCGGCGGCGAGGGTGGCGAGAAGGGATTTCTTCACCGCCGCGACCTTTTCCTGACGGAGCTGCTTTACCTTCTCCCGGTAGGCGTCGGCGAGCGGGGCGCGGGCGATGGCGTCGATGCGGGCGGCGAGGGCGCGGGCACTCTCGTCCGCCGGCGGCAGCTCCCACGGCTCGCGCGCCGCTTGTTCGGCAAGCTGGATGATCGCCGCGATCACCGGCTGGAACGCAGCATGCCCGAAGGTGACGGCGCCGAGCATGACCTCTTCCGACAATTCCCGGGCCTCGCTCTCGACCATCAGCACCCCTTCCGCGGTGCCGGCGACGGCGAGATCGAGCGCCGAGGTCTCGCGCTCGGCGAGTGTCGGGTTGAGCACGTATTGGCCATCGACATAGCCCACCCGCGCCGCCCCGATCGGGCCGAAAAACGGAATGCCCGAGAGCGTCAATGCCGCCGAGCAGCCGATCATCGCGACGATGTCGGGATCGTTCTCGAGATCATGGCTGAGGACGGTCGCGATGACCTGGACCTCGTTGCGGAATCCTTCCGGGAAAAGCGGCCGGATCGGGCGGTCGATGAGGCGGCTGGTCAGCGTCTCGCGCTCCGAGGGGCGGCCTTCGCGCTTGAAATGGCCGCCCGGAATGCGCCCGGCGGCAAAGGTTTTCTCCTGGTAATTGACCGTCAGCGGAAAGAAATCCTGCCCCGGCCGCGCGGTTCTGGCGCCGACCGCGGTGCAGAGCACGATGGTATCGCCATAGCGCGCCATCACCGCGCCATCGGCCTGGCGCGCGACCTTGCCGGTCTCCAACACCAAGGGGCGCCCGCCCCAGGAGATCTCCTTACGGAAATGCGTGAACATCGTCTTCGTCGTCCTTCGATCAAGACGCGACGCGGTGAGGCTGCCGGCGAAAAATCCAACCCCATGATGCAGGCCGGCGTCTCGGGTCGCACGGGGCGGACTCCCTTCGGGCAAGCACCCGGGAGAGCCACGAACCATGCGGCCGGAGGCGCCGCTTCGAACCTGCATCCCGGTTTCGCACCCGGGGTGCCTGGATCAGTCGGCCGACGTTCCACCGCGATCGCGGCGGCCGGGATTCGTCCCGGCCCATTGCTCCGCGCCCCCATGGCGCGGAGTTGGCGCCGATGACCGCTATATAAGTGCGGCCACCGAGAACGCCATGTCGTTCTTGCCGCCCCGTCGCCGCCCCGGCATCAGCGGCGAAGATTGAGGCGGGCGATCAGACCCTCATAGCGCCCCACATTCTTGCGCTTGAGGTAATCGAGCAGGCCGCGGCGCTGGCCGACCAGCATCAGCAGGCCGCGCCGGCTGTGAAAATCCTTGGCGTGGGTCTTGAGATGCTCGGTCAGGTTGGTGATCCGCTCGGAGAGCAAGGCCACCTGCACTTCCGGGCTGCCGGTATCGCCGGGATGGGTTGCGTATTCGGAAACCAGCGCCGTGCGGCGCTCGGGCGTGATCGACATCGGGATTTCTCTCCAGATGAGGGGTTACAACAGGCGCTCGGGGCAGAGCCAGCCATCTTCCAGCCGGCAGAGCCCGATCACGCGCCTCCCCGCCATCGCCCGCACCAACCCGCCTTCCGGGTCGGCCTGGGAGGGAATGCGGCCCATCAGGGTCACCAGGCTGATCGCCTGGCCGTGCTGAAGGCCGCTGGTCTCCACGTCCGTCAAGGCCAGCGCCGGGATGTCGGCCAGCGCGGTCGCGACCGGAAGCAGGAGATCCGGAGAAGCGGGCTCCGTATCGCCGCTTCCCACGATCTTGTCCAGCGAAATCGCCATCGTCTCATCGAACGGCCCGACGCGCAGCCGCCTGAGCGCCGCGACATGGCCGAGCGTGCCGCAGGCGAGTGCCACATCGCGCGCGAGGCTCCGCATATAGACGCCCTTGCCGGAGGCGACCTCGAACACCGCCGTCTCCGGATCGGGGCGGGCGATCAGTTCGAAGCGATCGACTCGGGCCGGGCGGGGCGGCAAATCCGGCGGCCGGCCGGCGCGAGCCATGTCATAGGCACGCTCGCCGGCGATTTTCACCGCCGAGAACACCGGCGGCACCTGCATGATCGCGCCACGAAACGCCGGCAACGCCGCCCGGATCGCCGCGTCATCCGGCCGCACCGGGGAGGTCGCGGTCACTTGACCATCGGCGTCGTCGGTATCGCGCGCCTCGCCGAAGCGGAGCGTGAAATGATAAAGCTTGGTGCCATCCATCACATACGGCACGGTCTTGGTCGCGGCGCCGAAAGCCACCGGCAAAAGCCCGGTCGCCAGCGGATCGAGCGTGCCGCCATGCCCGGCCTTCTGCGCGCCAAACGCGCGGCGGACCCGGTTGACGACATCGGTGCTGGTCATGCCGGCGGGCTTGTCGACGACCAGCCAGCCATCGAGCGCCCGCCCGCGACGTTTACGCATCCCCATCCCCCTGATATCAGCCGAGATCGCGGGCGACGGCGGGAGAATGGAGGAGCGTGTTGATCTCCGCCGCGTAGTCGAGCGAGGTATCGACCTCGAAATGCAGATTGGGGGCGAATTTCAAACGCATGGCGTGGGCGACCTGGGCGCGCAGGAAGGGTTGGGCATGCGTCAGGGCGGGGAGGAGAGCAGCGCCGTCGGCGCGACCGAGACGCGCGAAGAACACCGTCGCGCTTTTGAGATCGGGGCTCATCCGCACTTCGGTGACGGTGATCCGGGCCGCCGCGAGATCGGGGTCGCGAAAGCCGCCGCGCAGGAAGAGCGCGGCGAGCACGTGGCGGATCTCTTCCGCGACACGCAATTGCCGCGGGCTCGGCCCGCGCTCACCGGATCCGGTCCGCTTCATGCCGCGACCAGCTCGGTCTCGAAGCACTCGACCATGTCACCCTCGCGCAGATCGTTGAATCCAGCGAAAGAGAGGCCGCATTCATAGCCGCGCGCGACCTCGCGGACATCGTCCTTGAAGCGCTTGAGCTGCGACAGCTCGCCCTGGTGGATGACGACGCCGTCGCGGAGCAGCCGCACCCCGGCGCCGCGCTTGACCACGCCCTCGGTGATCATGCAACCAGCGACCTTGCCGACCTTGGTGATCTCGAACACCTTGCGGATTTCGGCATAGCCGAGGAATTTCTCGCGCGCTTTCGGCGCCGTCTTGCCGCGCACCAGCTTTTCGACGTCGTCGGCGACCTCGTAGATGATGCTGTAATAGCGGATATCGACGCCTTCGCGCTGCGCGAGATCGCGCGCCTGCGCAGTCGCGCGGACATTGAACGCGACGACGACCGCTTCCGAGGCCTTGGCGAGCTGAATATCGCTTTCGGTGATCTGGCCGACGCCGGCATGGAGGACGCGAACCTTGACCTCCTCGGTGCCGAGCTTGGTGACGGTGACCGCGAGCGCCTCCGCCGAGCCTTGGACATCGGCCTTGATCAGGACCGCGACCTCTTTCTGCTCGCCGGCCTGGATGCGCGCCAGCATCTGATCGAGCGTGCCGCGTCCGGCGGCGGCCCCGGCATTGACCTTCTCGCGCGCCTTGCGCTGGCGGAATTCGGAAATCTCGCGCGCCCGCGCCTCGTTCTCGACCGCGACGAGCGGCTCGCCGGCGAGCGGGACACCAGCGAGACCGAGAATCTCGACCGGCATTGACGGCAGCGCCTCGCGCAGCGGCTGGCCGCGATCATCGAGCATCGCCCGCACCCGCCCCCATTCGGCGCCGGCGACGACGATGTCACCCTGCCGGAGGGTGCCTTTTTGGACGAGCACGGTCGCGACCGGGCCGCGGCCGCGATCGAGCCGACTTTCGATCACCGCGCCCTCGGCGGCGCGCTCGGGATTGGCGCGGAGATCGAGGATTTCCGCCTGCAGGAGGATCGCCTCCTCGAGCTTGTCGAGGCCGGTGCGCTTGAGCGCCGAGACCTCGATCTCCTGCGTGTCGCCGCCGAGCGATTCGACGACGATGTCATGGCTCAGAAGATCGTTCCGAACTCGATCTGGTTTGGCGCCGGGCTTGTCCATCTTGTTGATGGCGACGATGATCGGCGCGCCAGCGGCCTTGGCATGATGGATCGCCTCGATGGTCTGCGGCATCACCCCGTCATCGGCCGCAACCACCAGGACGACGATATCGGTGACCCCGGCGCCACGCGCCCGCATCGCGCTGAACGCCTCATGGCCGGGGGTGTCGATGAAGGTGATCTTGTCACCGGAGTCAAGGCGCACCTGATAGGCGCCGATATGCTGGGTGATCCCGCCCGCCTCGCCGGCCGCGACGTCGGTCGCGCGGAGCGCATCGAGAAGCGAGGTCTTGCCGTGATCGACATGCCCCATGACGGTGACCACCGGCGGGCGCCGGATCAGCGCCGCATCCTCGTCACTCGCGCCGACGAGACCGATCTCGACATCGGATTCGGAAACCCGCTTGGCGCGATGGCCGAATTCCTGGACCACGAGTTCGGCGGTATCGGCATCGATGGTCTGGGTGATGGTCGCCATCACCCCGAGCTTCATCAGCGTCTTGATCACCTCCGGCGCCCGTGCCGCCATTCGGTTCGCCAATTCCTGCACCGAAATGTTTTCCGGCAGTATCACGTCTCGCACGACTTTCACCTGATCCGAACGTAGCCGGTCGAGCTCCGCCTGGCGCCGCTCACGGTCGCGCTGGCGGCGCATGGAAGCGAGCGAACGCACCCGCTCATCCTCGCCATCGAGCGCCGCCTGGACGTCGATGCGGCTGCCGCGGCGGCGATCCTCGGTGGTCTTCTTGACCGCCGGCACTTGCGGCTTGCGCGCCGGCATGGCGCCGCCGGGGCGGCGGACGGGGCGCGCCTCTTCATCGTCCTCGCCACGTCCGGCGCGGAGACGCAGCGTTTCGGTGGGCGCCGCCGGCTTGGCCGCCGGCGCCGCGTGGGGCGTGCCCCTGGATGATGCACCCCTCGGCACGGCGCGGTGCTCGGTGTCCTCGCCGCCCTTGGCGGCGGCTTGGGGGGGCGCAGGTTGCGCGGCGGCGGCGGCGCGGCGCGCCTCCTCTTCCTCGGCCGCGCGGCGCTTGGCTTCTTCCTCGGCGGCTTGGCGGGCCGCTTCCTCGGCCGCGCGGCGGGCATCCTCCTCGCGCCGGCGCGCTTCCTCGGCGGCAGACAGGATGGAAATCTTTTCCTGCTCGCGGCGTTCGGCCTCGCGCCGCGCCGATTCGCGCTGCTGCTCGACCAGCGCGCGCTGGCGGGCGGCGAGTTCGGTCGCGGTCAATGCCCGGCCACTGCCGGTGGCGCCGCGGCCCGGCCCCCGGTTGGCAGGTTCGGTGCGGCCGGAAACACTTTCCCCGGCCGGAACCGCGGGCGCGCCAGGGTTCGCCGCGGGCGCCCCGGCCCGCTTCTTGCGCACCTCGACCTGCACCACTTTCGAGCGGCCATGGCTGAAGCTCTGGCGCACCGAGCCGGCATCGACGGTGCGCCCGCCCTCCAGCCGTCCACCTGGCCGAAGCGAAAGCCGCCCTTTACCGCTGTCCTGATCGTTACCTTCAGTCATTGACCCGTCCGTACCCTGTGCTCTGTACCCAAGTAGACTGTACTCTGTGCCCTGCCCGTCCTGCGTCTGACGGTCTCGCCGCCGCTCCGCGCGCATCATTGGACCGCTTGCGCCCAATCCTCAAGCTGCATCTCCCGGCGGCGCCATGATCCCGCCCTCGATTCCGGCGAGGCGCGCGGCATCGGCCGCCACCATGGCAGCGAGCCGCCCCGGCGCGAGCGCGACATGCACCACCCGCTCGCGGGCGAAAATCCGCCCCAACGCCGCGCCGGACAGCGGATCCACCACCGCGACCGCCGCCCCGGCCGCCAAAAACCGGGACCGTTCATCGGCACTGCCATCACGCGCCGCGACCACGAGGCCGGCCCGGCCGGAGGACAGCCATTCCCGCGCCTTGTCGAAACCGGCGATGGCCTGGCCCGCCCGGCGGGCAAGGCCGAGTGTCTCGCCGATCCGCAATCTCAGCCCGGTCGCGACGGAAGCGGCGAGATCCGCGGGAACGCCCACCTGCCTCTTCGCCGCGCGGGCGAAGACCCCTCGCCTGGCCGCGGTTTCTAACACATCCCGCCGAGCACTCAACCACATTCCCCGGCCCGGCAGCCGGTGCGCGAGATCGGGGACGATTTCCCCCGCCGGCCCGACGACGAAACGGATCATCGCCGTCTTCTCGGCGCGCAGACGGGTGACCAGGCAGCGCCGGAGCGGTCCGACCTCGCGTCCGTCCTCGGCATCCTCCGTGCCCTCCGCCGGCGCGCCCGCGGCCGGCTCATCCTCCGGCACGGAATCTGGCGCGTGCTCAGGCGTCTTTCTGCTCCTCGTCCTCGGCGAACCAATGGGCGCGCGCGGCCATGATGATGGCGCTCGCCCAGGCTGCGGCGGTCTCCTCATCCATCTCGCCCTTGCCGACGATCTCGATCAATTCATCGGCGGCGAGATCGGCGAGATCGTCGAGCGTCTTCACCCCCTTCTCGCCGAGTGCGACCAGCATCGCCGGCGTCAATTCGGGGATCGCCGCGATCTCGTCGCTGACCCCGAGCGCGACGCGCTTTTCGTTGAGTTCGGCGTCACGGCGGGTGAGAAAGGTTTCGGCGCGGCGGATCAGCTCGGCGGCGACGGTCTCATCGAACCCCTCGATCTCGGCCAGTTCCTCGGACGGCGAGAAGGCCAGTTCCTCGATGGTATTGAAGCCCTCGGCGACGAGCAGGCCGGCGATCACGTCATCGACATCGAGCGCCTCGACGAAGAGGCCGGTGCGGCGGCGGAACTCCTCCTGCCGCCGCTCGCTCTCCTCGGCCTCGGTGAGGATGTCGATGTCCCAGCGGGTGAGCTGGCTCGCGAGGCGGACATTCTGGCCGCGCCGGCCGATGGCGAGCGAGAGCTGATCATTGGGCACCACCACTTCGACGCGCCCGGCCTCCTCGTCGATCACCACCTTGGTCACTTCCGCCGGGGCAAGGGCGTTGACGACGAAAGTCGCCGCTTGCGGGCTCCAGGGGATGATGTCGATCTTCTCGCCCTGCAGCTCCTGCACCACCGCCTGAACGCGCGAGCCGCGCATGCCGACGCAGGCGCCGACCGGGTCGATCGAGGAATCGCGCGAGATCACCGCCATCTTGGCGCGCGAGCCGGGATCACGCGCCACCGCCTTGATCTCGATGATACCGTCATAGATTTCGGGCACTTCCTGGGCAAAGAGCTTGGCGAGGAAGTTGGGATGGGTGCGAGAGAGAAAAATCTGCGGCCCGCGCGGCTCCTCGCGCACGTCATAGATATAGGCGCGCACCCGGTCGCCGTTCTTGAAGCTCTCGCGGGCAATCAGCTCGTCGCGGCGGAGCAGCGCCTCGGCGCGGCCGAGATCGACCATCAGATTGCCGTATTCGGTGCGCTTGACGGTGCCGTTGATGATCTCGCCGACACGATCCTTGTATTCCTCGTATTGGCGTTTGCGCTCATATTCGCGCACCCTTTGGACGATCACCTGCTTTGCAGTCTGCGCCGCGATGCGGCCGAAATCGATCGGCGGCAGAGGATCGACGAGATGCTCGCCGAGCTGGATATCGGGCTTGAATTTGCGCGCGATGGCGATCGGGATCTGGGTCTCCTCGTTCTCCACCGTCTCCACCGCCTCGGTCCAGCGCGAGAGATGGACCTCGCCGGTTTTCTTGTCGATGCGGGCGCGAATATCCTTCTCATGGCCGTATTTGGCGCGGCCGGCCTTCTGAATGGCCTGCTCCATCGCCTCCAGCACCTCGTCGCGTTCGATCGATTTTTCGCGCGCGACGGCGTCGGCCACCAGCAGCAATTCAGGGCGGGCGATCGCGGTATCCATGGCTTGAGACCTTTCCGTTGACGTTTCGAGCACGTGCGCTTCCGGCTTCCCGGCGGTTGTTCAGTTGAGCGGCGGATCGGCTTCGGCGGCGAGCAGCGCCTCGGTCAAAACCAGCTTGGCGCGGCGGATTTCGGCGCGCGGGAGGGCGATTTCGCTGCCGTCATCGAGGCGAAGGCGCGCGGTTTCGCGATCGGCGCCGAGCACGACGCCGGCAAAGCGCTTGCGTCCCGCCTGCGCGACCGCCATCTCGACGCGCGCGAGATGGCCGGCATAGCGGTTCCAGTCCTTCGCGCGGGTCAGCGGCCGGTCGATCCCAGGGGAACTCACTTCCAGCGTCCACGCGCCGGGCAGCGGATCCTCGACATCGAGCAGCGCACCCAACGTGCGGCTCAGCGCCTCACAATCCTCGATGCCAAAGCGCGCGCCATCGGCACGGTCGGCCATGATCTGCACCGTCGGCCGCTCACGCCCGATCACCGCAACCCGCACCAGCTCATAGCCGAGCCCTTCCAGCGTCGGCGTGATACGCGCCGCGAGCTTGGCTTCGAGGCCCGTGTGGTAAGGGCGATCCTCGTGGTAAGGGCGATCCTCGTCCAAGGTGAATCCGTCCGAAAAAACCATCCAAAACAAAAAAGGCGGCCCGCGAAGGCCACCCCCCGTAACATCGCGGAGAATGTGTATGACCTCGCATATAGCGCCAGCGCCGGGCCTTCGCAAGGGGAGCCGGGCTTTCGCAAGGGGAATAGAGCGCGCGCTCAGGGCATCGGGCTTACCCCTTGTCGCGGCGAGGGACATCGGCTACACCCCCGGGCGTCGCGCCCGTAGCTCAATTGGATAGAGCACCAGACTACGGATCTGGGGGTTAGGAGTTCGAATCTCTTCGGGCGCGCCATTTCTGGACAGAACGCCGAGCACCTTACCTTCACCCGATCGCCCTCGCGCGCATGATTTTGTTTCACACCCGGCCGCCGGCTTGCATCGGCGCGGGAATTGGGGCATAGCGCCGGCGCCGGCTTTCGCCGGTAATTCGCACGCGGGGCGCCTTTCCCGGCTTCGGCCGGGTTCCGGTGGGTCGATGGGGAAACCCCCTTTCCGCCCGCTGCCCCGCGGAGGGTCAACCGGACACGGAAAGGAGATCGCCCGATGGCGATGCCACAATTCACCATGCGCCAGCTTCTCGAAGCCGGCGTTCATTTCGGCCACCACACGCGGCGCTGGAACCCGCGCATGGCGCCGTACCTGTTTGGCGTACGCAATCAAGTCCACATCATCGACCTGCAGCAGAGTGTTCCGCTGCTCGATCGCGCGCTCCGTGCCGTGCGCGATGTCGTTGCCGGCGGCGGGCGGGTGTTGTTCGTCGGCACCAAGCGCGCGGCGGCCGAATACGTCGCCGAGGCGGCGAAGCGCTGCGGCCAGTATTACGTCAACCATCGCTGGCTCGGCGGCACGCTGACCAATTGGAAAACGATCACCGCGAGCATCAAGCGGCTTCGCCAGATCGAGGACCAGCTCTCCGGCGACACCCGCGGCCTGACCAAGAAAGAGGTGCTCAACCTCACCCGCGACCGCGACAAGCTCGAGCGTGCCCTCGGCGGCATCAAGGAGATGGGCGGGCTGCCCGATATCCTGTTCATCATCGACACCAACAAGGAGAAGCTCGCGGTCGAGGAAGCGACCAAGCTCGGCATCCCGGTGGTCGCGGTGCTGGACAGCAATTCCGACCCTGCCGGCATCACCCACCCGATCCCCGGCAACGATGACGCGGTGCGGGCGATCTCGCTCTATTGCGATCTCGTCGCGGCCGCGGTGCTGGACGGCATCAGCGCCGAGATGGCCGCTTCCGGCGCCGATATCGGCGCCGCCGAGACCCTGCCTGCGAACCTCGTCGCCGAGACCGAGACCGGCGAGCATCTATCCGCCTGATCCAGAGCCCCAAAGACCGAACGGAGAGACCGAACATGGCCGAGATCACCGCAGCACTGGTCAAGGATCTGCGCGAGAAGACCGGCGCCGGGATGATGGATTGCAAGAAGGCGCTCGGCGAGACCGGCGGCGACCTCGAAGCCGCCATCGACTGGCTGCGCAAGAAGGGACTCGCCCAGGCGGCCAAGAAATCCGGCCGCGTCGCCGCCGAGGGGTTGATCGGCGTCGCCTCGGTGCCGGCCAAGGCGGCGATGGTCGAGGTCAACGCCGAGACCGATTTCGTCGCCCGCAACGAGCAGTTCCAGGCTTTCGTCAGCGCGGTCGCGAAGGTCGCGCTCCACGTTGGCGAAGACATCGCCGCGATCAACGCCGCCCCCTTCCCCGAAACCGGGCGCAGCGTCGCCGAGGAGCTGACCCATCTCGTCGCCACCATCGGCGAGAACATGACCATCCGCCGCGCCCGTGTGCTCGCGGTGCCGCAAGGCGTGGTCGCGAGCTATGTCCATGCCGCTCTCAAGCCCGGGCTCGGCAAAATCGGCGTGCTCATCGCTCTCGAAGGCAACAGCGAGGCGCAGGCGCTGGAGACGCTCGGGCGCCAGGTCGGCATGCATATCGCGGCGGCACGGCCAGAGGCGGTCGATATCGACGGGGTCGATCCGGCGGCGCTGATCCGCGAACGCAACGTGCTCGCCGAGCAGGCGCGTGCTTCGGGAAAGCCCGAAGCGATCATCGAAAAAATGGTCGAGGGCCGGATCCGCAAATATTACGAGGAAGTGGTGCTGCTCGAGCAGGTCTGGGTGCATGACGGCGAAAGCCGGGTGCGCGCCGTGCTCCAGAAGGCGGGGGCCAAGGCCGCCGGCTTCGCGCGCTTTCAGCTCGGCGAAGGGATCGAGCGCCAGGGTGGTGATTTCGCGGCCGAAGTCGCGGCCGCCGCCGGCGTTGGCGGTGAGGGCGCGAAGGCGCCCTGACCAGGCGTCATATGACCGCCTCGGGTTCGGCGCCCCGTTCCGGGGCGTCGAGCCGCCCCTTGTTCAAGCCCGGCTCGCCCGGTAGTTTCTTTTGCGCGTGGCAAAGCGATCCCCAGTCATGACCGAGCGGCATCCCTATCGACGCGTGCTTCTGAAAGTGTCCGGCGAGGCGCTGATGGGCACGCGCGAATACGGCATCGGCCCCGAAACGGTGCAACGCATCGCCGCCGATATCGGTGATGTCGTCGCCATGGGGGCGCAAGTATGCCTGGTCATCGGCGGCGGCAACATCTTCCGCGGCGTCTCCGGCGCCGCCGGCGGGATGGACCGCGCCCAGGCCGATTACATGGGCATGCTGGCGACGGTCATCAACGCGCTGGCCCTCCAGAACGCGCTGGAGAAAATCGGGGTCGCGACCAGGGTGCAATCGGCGATCCCGATGGCCTCGGTCTGCGAGCCCTATATCCGCCGCCGCGCCCAGCGCCACATGGAAAAGGGCCGGGTGGTGATTTTCGCCGCCGGCACCGGCAACCCGTTTTTCACCACCGACACCGCCGCGGCTCTCCGCGCCACCGAGATGCGCTGCGATGCCCTGCTCAAGGGCACCCAGGTCGATGGCGTCTATTCCGCCGACCCGCGCAAGATCGCGGATGCCGAGCGCTATCAGGAACTGAGCTATCACGACGTTCTGGCGCGTGATCTCGCGGTCATGGATGCCGCGGCGATCAGCCTCGCGCGCGAGAACAAACTGCCGATCGTGGTGTTCAACATCCACGCCGCCGGCGCTTTCGCCCGCGTCATGCGCGGCGAGGGGCGTTTCACCACGATCATCGAAAGCCAATAGGCGCCGCCGCGTAACCTCGGGCGCGCAAGGGGAAGTCACATGCCGGCCGATCTCACCACGCTGAAGCAGGATCTCACCCGTCGCATGGAAAGCGCGATGGAGACGCTCCGGCGTGAATTCGCCGGCCTGCGCACCGGCCGCGCCAGTCCTGGGCTTCTGGAGCCGGTGCGCGTCGAGGCCTATGGCGGCGAGATGCCGCTCGCCCAAGTCGGCACCATCGGCGTGCCCGAGCCACGCATGATCACTGTCCAGGTCTGGGACCGCAGCCTGGTCGGCGCCGTCGAGCGGGCGATCCGTGATGCCGGGCTCGGGCTCAATCCCTCGTCTGACGGGCAGTTGGTGCGGGTGCCGATCCCGATCCTGACCGAGGAGCGGCGAACCGAACTCGCCAAGGCCGCCGGCCGCTACGCCGAGGGCAGCCGGGTCGCGGTGCGTGGCGTGCGGCGCGACGGCATGGATCAGATCAAGACGCACGAGAAGAAGCACGACATCAGCGAGGACGACGCCAAGGATTGGGCCGAGCAGGTGCAGAAACTCACCGATCAGTTCATCAAGCGGATCGATGAGCTGCTGGTCGAGAAGGAAAAGGACATCCGGCAAGTCTGATGTCTTCCACCCCGGCCATCACCGCCCCGACCAGCGACCTCGCGCCGGCGGCGTCCCCGCCGCCGGCCCATGTCGCGATCATCATGGACGGGAATGGCCGCTGGGCGCAGGCGCGCGGTCTGCCGCGCATCGCCGGCCACCGTGCCGGCGCGCGCGCGGTGCGGCGCACCATCGAAGCGGCGCTGACCCATAAAGTCGGCTGGCTCACGCTTTACGCCTTCAGCAGCGAGAATTGGCGCCGCCCGCGCGATGAGGTGAGCGACCTTACCGCCCTGCTCCGCCACTACATCAAAAACGAAATCGCCGAGCTGGCGGCGAATGGCGTGCGTCTTCGCTTCATCGGCGAGGCGGGGCGATTCGCTGCGGACATCCAGGCTAGCCTCGCTGAGGCCGAGCGGATGACGGCGACCAATGCGAGGCTCAACCTCACCATCGCGCTCTCCTATGGCGGCCGCGCCGAAATCATCGCGGCGGCCCGGCTGATCGCGTGCGCCGTCGCTTCGGGCGAGATCGACCCCTCTGAGCTCGACGAAGCCGCCTTCGCGCGCCGGCTGTTCACCGCCGGGATGCCCGATCCCGATCTCATCATCCGCACCAGTGGCGAGCGGCGGCTCTCCAATTTCCTGCTCTGGCAGGCGGCCTATGCCGAGCTGATCTTCCTCAATGTGCTGTGGCCGGATTTCGGCGCCGCCCATTTCGCCGAGGCGCTGGCCGATTACGCCAGCCGGGAACGCAGATTCGGTGCCCGCCCGGCTTGATTACCCCCCGCCTGATCGTCCCCCGCATGGCCGAACCGCCGGACCTTGGGGCGATCTCGGAATCCGGATGCTCTCGGCAGCAGTCCTGGTGCCGCTCGCGCTGGCCGCGATCTGGCTCGGCGCGGCGCCTTTCGTCTCCCTGGTCGGGCTCGGCGCGGTCGGGCTCGGCGCCGAATGGATCACGCTCTGCAATCAGACCTGGCGCCGCCCGGCAGGATGGCTGGTGATCGCGAGCCTCGGCCTCGCGGTCGCGGTGGCCGGCGGCGTCTCGGCCGCGAGCGGCCTGGTGATCGCCATCGCCGGCGCGGCGCTGGCGCTCATTCGCCGCCGGCCACGTCTCGGCGGCGGCATTCTTTATATCGCGCTCGCCACCATCGCGCTGGTCTGGCTCCGCGCCGACCCCGCGGCCGGGCGCGGCAACATCCTGTTTCTCATGCTGACCGTCTGGGCGAGTGACGTCGGCGCCTATCTCGCCGGCCGGCTGATCGGCGGGGCGAAGCTCGCGCCGCTGATCTCGCCGGGCAAGACCTGGTCGGGGGCGGTGGGCGGCCTGCTCGCCGCGATCGCGGTCGGCGCCGGCGCCGCGCGGCTCGGCGGCGGCGGCACGCTCCATGCCGGTCTGGTCGCCGCCCTGCTCGGGATCATTGCGCAGGGCGGCGATTTGTTTGAGAGTTTTTTGAAGCGCCGCTTCGGGGTAAAGGATTCGGGTCATCTCATCCCCGGTCATGGCGGCCTGCTGGACCGGCTCGATGGTGTCTTGACGGCGGCGCCGATGGCGGCGGCGCTGGCCCTGATCCTCGGCAGAGGAGTTTTGCTTTGGACGTGACCGCCGATCTCACCGCAAGCCACCATTCGGCGCTGGCCCGTGCGCCCGCGAACCGCGCCAAAACCGTGACCGTGCTCGGCAGCACCGGCAGTGTCGGCACTCAGACGCTCTCGCTGCTCGGCGATCGCAGCCGATTCGTGGTCAAGGCGCTGATCGCCGGGCGCAACGCCGCCGGGCTCGCCGCCCAGGCCCGCGCTTGCGGCGCCGAATGGGCGGTGATCGCCGATGAGACGCAATACCCGGTGCTTCGTGACGCCCTCACCGGCAGCGGCGTGCGGACCGCCGCCGGCGCCGAGGCGGTGGTGGCGGCGGCGGCGATCGCGGTCGATTGGACGATGGCGGCGATCACCGGCGCCGCCGGCCTCGCGCCGACCCTGGCCGCGATCGGCGCCAGCCGCGCCGTCGCGCTCGCCAACAAGGAAGCCCTGGTTTGCGCCGGTGAGGTCATGCTCGCCGCCGTCGCCGCCTCCGGCGCGACTCTGCTCCCGGTCGATTCCGAGCATAACGCGGTGTTTCAGGCGCTCGCCGACGGCAATCACGCGAGCCTCGAAAAAATCATCCTGACCGCCTCCGGCGGCCCGTTCCGCACCTGCTCGCACGCCGAAATGGCGGCGGCGGCGCCGGAAGCCGCACTCCGCCACCCGGTCTGGTCGATGGGCGCCAAGATCAGCATCGACAGCGCGACCTTGATGAACAAAGGCCTCGAAGTCATCGAGGCGGCGCGGCTGTTCGGGCTCGACGAATCGCGGATCGAGGTTCTGGTCCATCCGCAATCGGTGATTCACGGCATGGCCTGCTTCGCCGATGGCAGCGTCGTCGCGCAGCTCGGCTCGCCGGATATGCGCGTCCCCATCGCGCATGCGCTCGCCTGGCCGGCACGGATGGCGACGGCGGCGCCAAGGCTCGATCTCGCCGCCATCGCCCGGCTCGATTTCGCCCCGCCCGACGATGAGCGCTTTCCCGCCCTCGCGCTCGCCCGCGCCGCCTTGCGCGCCGGCGGCGGCGCCCCCACCTTGCTCAATGCCGCGAACGAGGTCGCGGTCGCCGCGTTTCTCGCCCGGCGCATCGGCTTTCTCGAGATCGCCGCCCTGGTCGCGCGCGTGATGGACCGGCTCGGGGCACCGCCAGCGGCCGATCTCGCTGCGGTGCTGGCCCTCGATGCGGAAGGCCGGCGCCTGGCCGAAACCCTGATCGGAGCCGCCTGATGCTGTCTTTGCTGCCGCCCCTCCTCCTTGGCTCGCTGCTGCCGGGGACGCTCCGTTCGCTGATCGCGTTCGTCATCGTGCTCGGCGTCCTGGTGTTTTTCCATGAACTCGGCCACTACCTCGCGGCGCGCTGGCGGGGCGTGCATGTGGAGGCATTCTCGATCGGATTCGGCCACAAGATCTGGGGCTGGCGCGATCGCCACGGCACCGAATGGCGCATCGCCTGGCTGCCGCTCGGCGGATTCGTCAAGCTGCATGGTCAGGAGCAGCCGGAGGAGGCGAGCGAGGAGACGAAAGCGGCGTGGATCCCTGGCAAAACCTTCTATGAAAAGCCGGTGCTGTCGCGCGCGATCGTCGTCGCCGCCGGGCCGGTCGCCAATTTCGTCCTCGCTTTCGTGCTATTTTCGGCGCTGTTCGCGGTGGCCGGCCGGCCGGTCGTGGAGCCGGTGGTCGGGGAAGTGATGGCGGGGTCGGCGGCGGCGAAAGCCGGGCTTGCCGCCGGGGACCGCATTCTCGCCATCGACGGCACGCCGGTCGCGCGCTTTCTCGATATCCAGCGCATCGTCACCGCCCATCCCGCGACCACGCTCGACCTCACCCTCACCCGCGATCACGCGACCCGGCATGTGGCGGTGACGACGGGAAGCCACCTCGTCGATGGTCATGAAGCCGGGCTTCTCGGCATTTCCGGCGGCAGCGTGCGCTATGAGCGCCTGTCGCTCCCCGGCGCGGTGGCGGCGGGGGCGAGCGAGACCTGGCTGGTGCTGGCCGAGACGGTGAGCGGCGTCTGGCAGATGGTGAGCGGCCAGCGCGGCACCGACGACCTCGGCGGCCCGCTCCGCATCGCCCAGCTTTCCGGCCAGGTGGCGGCGACCGGGCTCGCCAATCTGATCTCCTTCATCGCCGTGCTCTCGGTCAATCTCGGCCTCGTCAATCTGTTCCCGATCCCGGTTCTGGATGGCGGGCATCTGCTGTTTTATCTCGCCGAAGCGGTACGCGGGCGGCCATTGCCCAAGCGCGCCCAGGAATACGGCCTTCGTGCCGGGGTGGCGCTGCTGGTCGGGCTTTTCGTTTTCGCGACCTGGAACGATCTCAGCCATCTCGGCATTTTTCGCTGGGTCGCCCACCTCGCCGGCTGAAGGGGCTAGGCGGCGGCGGCAATTTTGCAAAAAATGCCGCTGGCATTGCCGTTATTGCGCGGGTTTCACAAGCAATTTCAATGGCAATCGCCCTTTCTCGGCAATATCGGATGAAAACTCGCGTTCTGGTGATCTAAGGGTAGCCTCGCGCTTTCCGGATCGCTATTCTCCGCCCGCCGTGCACCGTGCGGTAACAGCGATGGGAAGACGGGATTTTGACAATCGCGCGTGCCGCACGTTTCGCGAGCGCTTGCCTGTTGGCGGCCCTGTTGGCCGGCCCGATCCTGCCTGCCGCGCCGGCGGCGGCGCAGGAGCCGGCGGGCGCGGGCCCGGTGCCGCCGCCGGTTGCGCCGGCGCCGGCCGAGAAGCCGCCCGAAAAACCCGCGACTCCGGCCGCGAACGCGCCCGCCGCGGCCGATCAGCCGCCGCCGGTGGTCGTGCATCCGGTCAACCCGCGCGACGTGATCCAGGCGATCGTCGTCGAGGGCAATAAACGCATCGAGACCGGGACCGTGCTCTCCTACATGGTGCTGCAGCCCGGCGATCCCTTCGATGTCGACCGCATGGACCGCAGCCTCAAGACGCTGTACGCGACCGGCCTCTTCTCCGACGTCAATATTCGCCGCGAAGGCAGCAATCTCGTCGTCAAGGTGGCGGAGAATCCGATCGTCAACCGGGTCGCCTTCGAGGGCAACAAGAAGCTCACCGACGATCAGCTCAAAGGCGCGATCCAGCTTCGCCAGAACGCCGTGTTCACCGCGACCGAGGCCCAGGTGGACCGCAAGAAGCTGCTCGATCTCTATGCCCAGAACGGCAAATTCGCCGCCTCCATCATCGCCCAGACCATCAAGCAGCCGGAAAACCGCGTCGATGTCATCTTCAAGATCGACGAGGGACCGACATCGCTGATCAGCCGCATCGCCTTCGTCGGCAATCAGGCGTTCAGCTCCGGAACCCTGCTCAACGTGGTCAGCAGCCGCGAGCATGAATGGTGGCTTTTCCTCTCCTCCTCGGACACCTACGCCCCCGAACGCATCGCCTATGACAAGGAATTGCTGCGCAAATTCTACCTCAAGAACGGCTATGCCGATTTCGCGGTGACCGGCGCCAACGCCGAATTATCGCCAGACCGGCAGGCGTTCTTCCTCACCTTCACGCTGCACGAGGGCGAGCGCTACAAGGTGGCGAAAATCACCGTCGATTCGCGCTTCCCGAAGATCGCCGGCGACTCGCTCCTCCCCGATGTCAGGCTGCACCCGGGCGCCTATTACAACGGCAACGCCGTCGAGGATTCGGTCAAAGCGATCTCGGCCGACGTGCAATCGCGCGGCGAACCCTTCGTCGAGGTCAAGCCGCGCATTTCACGTGACGAGAAGGCACACACCGTCAGCCTGATCTTCGACGTCGATTCCGGGCCGCGCGTCTATGTCGAGCGCATCGACATCGTCGGCAATAACCGCACCGAGGATCAGGTGATTCGCCGCCAGTTCACCTTCGCCGAGGGCGACGCCTTCAGCCAGGACAAGGTGAATGCGACGCAACAGAACCTGAAAGGGCTGAATTTCTTCGATAACGTCAACATCACCAATGCCCCCGGCTCATCGCCCGACGAGACGGTGGTGACCGCGCAGGTGCAGGACAAGCCGACCGGCTCGCTCAGCCTCGGTGGCGGCTATTCGACCGATATCGGCCCCTTGCTCAATGTCGGCGTCTCGGAGAACAATTTTCTCGGCACCGGCATGAGCGCCGGCGTCAACGCCATCATCGCCGAGTTGGAAACCTCGGAAAGCATCAATTTCACCGATCCCTATTTCCTTGGCGATAATCTGCTCGCCGGGATCAACCTGTTCCACGTCGATAACAACTTCGCCTATTTCGCGGAATACAGCGAGCGCCGCACCGGTGCTGCGATCAACATCGCCTATCAGTTCAACGACCATTTCCGCCAGAGCTGGACCTACACCTACGCCAATCGCGAGGTGTACAACGTCTATAACGGCGCCAGCTATTACATCCAGGACCAGGCCGGGCAATCCATCCTGTCGCAATTCGGGCAAGTCTTCACCATGGATTATCGCGACAACCCGGTCGATCCGCATAGCGGCTTCGTGGTGCGCGCCGGCACCGATTATGCCGGGCCCGATCTCGGCGGACAGGCCGATTTCTACCGCGTCCATCTCGATTCACAACAGATTTTGCCGCTCGATTTCCTCACCGGTAACAACCAGTGGGCGCTCTCCTTCATCCAGAGCGGCGGTTATATTCAATCCCTGAACGGCCAGCCGACCTTCCTCGAGGACCGGTTCTATCTCGGCGGGCAGAATCTGCGCGGCTTCCTCGATGGCGGTGTCGGCCCGCATGATCCCTATACCGGCGACAGTCTGGGCGGCGATCTGATGTGGACGGCCTCGACCGAACTCTGGTTCCCGCTCCCGGTCTCACCCGATCTTGGCTTGTCAGGCCGTCTTTTCACCGATATGGGCGCGTTGAGCGGGCTGCAGGAAGCGGGGCATGTCGTGGTGCCGCAACAAATCGTAGAGAACAATTTCGGGACAGGCAGAGTGGTCAATTTCCGTGGGCAGGCATTGAATTCCCAGATATGGACGAATGACGGCTCGATACGCCTGAGCGCGGGTTTCGGCATCACCTGGAACAGCCCGTTCGGCCTGATCAATCTCGATATCGGTGAGCCGATCATCATGTCCAAATATGATATGACCGAACTCTTCCGCGTCGGCTTTGGCACGAGGTTCTAAAACATAATGCGTTATTCCGCCTCTCTTCTCGCGCTCGCGAGTGCAACCCTTCTCATGCCGCTCGCCCCCGCGCGCGCGCAGCAGGCGCCGCAATCGCAGCCCTGGTTCGTGCCCGGCCAGCAGCCGCAGAAAGCGCCCCCGCGCACCAACCCCCATGCCACGCCCCCCGCCGCCCCCGCCGCCGGGGCGGAGGCCGGACCGGCGGCGCCGCCCGGCCCGCCGCCGCCGCAGATGCAGTTGCAATTGCCGCCGGTGCCGCAATTGCCGCCGTTGCCCAAGGGAGCGGCGCCACCGGCGGCGGTGATCGGCGTGCTCGGCGTGCCGGAAGTGATGCGCGCCTCGACCGCGGCGCAGGAGATCGAGCGCGTCATCGGTGGCCGCCGCGCCAAGCTCAACCAGGACGCGCAAAAGGAGCAGGCGGCCTGGCGCGATATGCAGCAGGCGCTGGTCAATGATCGCGCCAAGCTCAAACCGGACCAGATCCGGGCCCGCGAACGCGCCCTTCAGGACCGCATCACCACCGCCCAACGCCAGTTCCGCGATCGCAACCGGATCATCCAGGAAGAGGGCCAGTACGCGCTCGGCCAGATCGAGCAGACCCTGATCTCGGTCATCCGCCAGGTCTCGGAAAGCCGCGGCATGAACCTGGTTCTGCACCGCCAGCAGGTTGCGCTCAACGTCAACGAATTCGATATCACGGCTCAGGTCGCCAGCGAGCTGAACAAGCTGCTGCCGCATGTGATCATCCCCGCCGAGGGGCAGGAGCCGCCGATGGTGCCGGTCAAGCCGCAGGGCGCCCCACCCGCCGCCGGCGCCCCGGCGGCGGGCGCCTCTGCTGGCACCCCATCTGCGGGCGCCGCGCCCGCTGGTACCCCGTTGGCCGGGGCGCCCGCCGCCGGTGCCCCGGCCGGGGCGAACGCCGGCGCGCCGGCGCCGGAGGTCTCGGTGACACCGACGCCACCGGCCGCCCCAACGGCAGCCCCACCGGCGGCAAGCGACAAATAAGCCGCAATGGGGCCGGAAATCACCGGCGATCCGCGGTTTTTCGCGCGATCCGGGCCGTTCGACATCGGAACCCTCGCCACCGCCGGCGACGCGAAGGTCGAGGGGCGCGATGCCGGCGCGGCAGCGGCGCGGCTGTTTACCGGGGTCGCGCCGCTGCAAAGCGCGGGGCCGGCGGAGGTCAGCTTTCTCGATAATCGCCGCTATGCCAGCCTGCTCGGCGCGACCAAGGCCGGGGCGGTGATCGTCCATCCCGAGATGGCGGGCGCGGTGCCGGCCGGCGCCGTCGCCCTCGTGACCCCCGAACCCTATCTCGGCTGGGCGCGAATCGCCGCCCTCTTTCACCCCGCGCCATCACCGACCCCGGGAATCGCGCCGAGCGCAGTTGTCGATCCCACTGCGCGGATCGATCCTGCGGCGGAGATCGGGCCGCTCGCGGTGATCGGCGCCGGGGCCGAGATCGGCGCCGGATGCCGCATCGGGCCGCTCGCGGTGATCGGCGCCGGCGTCGTCCTTGGCCGGGATTGCCGGATCGGCGCCCAGGTCAGCATCAGCCACGCCCTGATCGGGGCGCGGGTCGCGATCTATCCCGGCGCCCGCATCGGCCAGGACGGGTTCGGCTTCGCCGTCACCGCCACCGGTTTCGTCTCGGTGCCGCAGATCGGGCGGGTGATCATCGAGGACGATGTCGAAATCGGCGCCAATACCACGATCGACCGCGGTTCCGCCGCCGACACCGTCATCGGCGCCGGCTCCCGGCTCGACAATCTGGTGCAGGTCGGGCACAACGTCCACATCGGTCGCGCTTGCATTATCGTCGCGCAAGCCGGTATTTCCGGCTCGACCGTGCTCGAGGATTTCGTGATGGCGGGCGGGCAGGCAGGTTTGATCGGCCATTTGCATATCGGCCGCAAGGCCCGGATCGGCGCCCAGGCCGGGGTGATGGCGGATGTCGCGGCCGGGACCAGCGTCGTCGGCAGCCCAGCGCAGCCGGTCACGACGTTTTTCCGCGAGGTCGCGACGCTGCGCCGGCTCGCCGGGACTGGCAAACGCAAGCCGCGGCGCGGCGATGCCGGCGCCGCACCGGAAGGCCCCGGTGGTTAATCCGCTGGGGTTGAATCCGAGGGGGTTGAATTCGGCGGGGTTGAATTCGGCGGGGTTGAAGCCGACGCAGCCGGATGGCAGGACGACACGAGGGAAGCGGATAGAGAAACGCCCATGGATGCAAGTCTCAAGGACAGCAAAGCCGTGACCGAGGCGACGGCCGGCGGAAGAGTGGTCGATATCGCCGGGATCATGCAGGCGATCCCGCATCGCTACCCGTTCCTGTTGATCGACCGCGTGGTCGACCTGTTCCCCAATGTCTCGGCGATCGGAATCAAGAACGTCACCGCCAACGAGGCGTTCTTCCAGGGGCATTTCCCCGGCCGCCCGGTGATGCCTGGGGTTCTGATCATCGAAAGCATGGCACAGACTGCGGCCGTCCTGGTGGTGGGGACGCTGGGGCCGGAGGAAGCCGGCAAGCTGGTCTATTTCATGTCCGTCGAGGGCGCCAAGTTCCGCCGCCCGGTCGGCCCCGGCGATCAGCTCCGCATCCATGTCGAGAAGCTGCGCAATCGCGGCAATGTCTGGAAATTCGCCGCGATCGCGCGGGTCGATGGCGCGACCGTCGCCGAGGCGACCTATACCGCGATGATCCTGGACCAGCGCGCGGCGTGAGCGGCATCCATCCGCGCGCGCTGGTCGCCGCCGGCGCCGAGATCGGTGAGGGGGTGGAGATCGGCCCCTGGTGCTCGGTCGGGCCGGGCGTGGTCATCGAGGATGGCGCCAGGCTGATCTCGCATGTCGTCGTCGAGGGGCGGACACGGATCGGCGCCGGCGCCATCCTCTATCCGTTCGCGACCGTCGGCCTTGCGCCCCAGGATCTGAAATATCGCGGCGAGGCGACGGAGACGGTGATCGGCGCGCGCACCCAGATCCGCGAGCACTGCACCATCCATCGCGGCACCGTGACCGGCACCGGCATCACCCGCGTCGGGGCCGACTGCCTGCTGATGGCGGTCGCCCATGTCGCGCATGACTGTGCCATCGGCGATGGCGTGATCATCGCCAATAACGTGGTGATGGGCGGGCATGTCGAGATCGGCGACGGGGCGGTGATCGGCGGCGCCGCGGCGCTGCATCAGTTCGTGCGCATCGGGCGCGGGGCGATGGTCGGCGGCGTCTCCGGGGTCGAGGCCGATGTCATCCCGTTCGGCAGCGTGATCGGCAACCGGGCGCGGCTCGCCGGGCTCAATCTCATCAAGCTCAAGCGCGCCGGGGTGGCACGTGCCGAGATCCATCGCCTGCGCCGCGCCTTCCGCACCCTGTTTCGTGCCGGCGGCGTCTTCGCCGAGCGCGTCGCCGAGGTGCGGGCGGCCTATGGCGACGACAAACTGGTCGCGGAGATCCTGGCTTTCATCGCCGCCCCCAGCCATCGCGGCCTGATCCGCGCCGCCACCGGCGCCGAGGAAGACGAGGACGCATAGGCCGCAGGCGGCGCGCGATGAACGCCGCTCATACCGCCCGCCAGCCCGGCTGGCCGGGATCGAGCCATTTGAGGCCGCCCGGCCCGAGACCGCAGAGCGCGATCACCGCCGGTTCCTTCATGCCGCGCTTCACGCCATCGTAATGCGGCGTCCCGGCGACGCGGCGGACGAAGCTGCCGGCCGGCGCAGCCACCGTCCGCTCGGGATCGAAATCGGCGCCACTATTGATCATCCAGGTGCCGGAGAGAACGACGCAGAGCCGATCGGTGAGATAGGTGTGGGGCGCGCTCATGTAGCCGGGGTACCATTTGATGAGCACCAGATAGAGCCCCGGCTCGGTGCTCGCGCCCCAAAGCGGCGCCATCTCCACCGAGCGCGGCGGAAACCCCGCTTGCGGCTGGAAAGCGATTTCCTCGGGAAGACGAAGGATGGTTTCGGTCGGGTCGATCGGGCTCGCCGCCGCACTCCCCGCCAGCATGACCGGCAGCGCCGCCAGCAGCGGCGCGAGCAGAATCTCGCGCCGGCCGGGAGCGGCGATGGTGGCTGGGGTGATGGTGGCGGGGGTGGCGGGTGCGGCGTTGCGCGGCGAATGGTTGGTCATGGCGTGGTATGTGTCCTCTCGATTTTTTGATCTCGGGCGTCATCGGGGCTGACGCGCCAGCCTCAAAAGACGTATTTTCACGAAAATTTGATCTCTTTCCTTCCAGCCGGACGGCCAGCGTGCAAGAAAACCTTGCGGATTCCTATCGGATTTACAAATTTGTGCCAAGCTCAGCCGTTAACCCTTGCTGGCGGATGATATTTTATGGTCAGCCCTGACGGGCTGTATCCTCGGGAGGTGGCATGACCTCGCTCATCGCGACGCTGACCTCGGATCGCGATCTGCTTCTGTCCGGCCTCTCGCTCGTCGTCTCGATTGCCCTCTGCCCGCTGGCTCTGGTGATGTTTTTCCGTGCCATGGCGAGCCACGGCCGGTTGCGACTCGCCTGGCTGCTGGCCGCCGCAACCGCGTTCGGCGCCGGCATATGGGGGCTCGCGCTCCTCAGCCATGTCCTGTTCGCGGCGACGACGCGGCTCGCCGAGGCGCCGCTGCTGCTCGGACTTTCGCTCGTCGAGGCGGTCACCGGGGCGCTCGGCGCGTTTTCGCTCTGGAGCCGCTCGCACGGGCAGCCCTCCTTCATCATGCTCGGCGGCGCGATGGTGGCGCTTGCCGTGGTCGCGATGCATTATACCGGCCTCGCCGCCCACCCCGTCCTGCTCCCGCCCGTGGGCACCGGGGCCGATCTTCCCGGTATCGCGCAGATCCTCATCGTGCTCGGCGGGGTCGCGTTGCTGATCCTATTCCTCGGCGCGGTCGTCACCGTGGTCGATGTCCGTTTCGTGCTTCGCCGCGCCGAGGAGGCGCAGCGGCTGCGCCAGCTCGCCGATTCCGCCTTCGAGGGCCTGCTGATCCATCGCGACGGGATCATCCTCGATGTCAACACGTCGCTCACCGCCCTCGTCGGCCAGCCCCGCGAGGTGCTGATCGGCGCGCATATCCTCGATTTCATCGCGCTCTCGTCGCATGCCCTGATCCGCGAGCGCCTGACGACCAAGCCGAGCCGGATCGACGAATTCGAAATCGTTCTTCCGGACGGCACACGCCGCGTCGCCGAGGTGCTGTCACGCCCGATCCTGCATGGCGGCAGACCGGCGACGGTTGCCGCGGTGCGCGATATTTCCGAACGCAAGCAGGCGGCGGCCCGGATCGAGCATCTCGCCCGCCACGACCCGTTGACCGGCCTGCCCAATCGCGTCAAATTCCTCGCCCTGCTCAAGGATATCCTCGCCCGCGCCGACCAAGCGGAGGCTTTCGTCGGCCTCCTCGTCCTCGATATCGACCGCTTCAAATTCGTCAACGGCCTCTATGGACATGATGCCGGGGACCGTTTGCTGCGCGCCGTGGCGCGGCGCCTCGCCTCGCTGGTCAAGGAAGACACGCATGACCAGGGGCTGGTGGCACGGCTCGGCGGCGATGAATTCGCGATCGCCCTGCCGCCGGCGCGCCAGGCCGGCATTGCCGCGACGATCGCCGAGAGGCTGCAAGCAGCGCTCGCCAACCCCTTCGAAATTTCCGGCCAGTCGGTGCAAATCAGCACCCGGGTCGGCATCGCCTTCGCGCCACAGCACGGCACAACCGTCGCCGCGCTGGTGAACAGCGCCGATACCGCGCTGTTCTGGGCCAAGCGCGACGAACGCGCCAAGACCCGCATTTTTGAGCCGGCCATGGAAAGCGAATTGCAATTGCGCCGGCGGATGGAGCGGGATCTGCGCCTCGCCGTGCAAAATCATACCTTCAAGGTCCATTACCAGCCGATCTACGCCATCGACGGGCGGACATTGGTCGGGTTCGAGGCGCTGCTCCGCTGGTTTCAGAAGGATCTCGGCTGGACCGCGCCGAGCCGTTTCATCCCGCTCGCCGAGGAAAGCGGCATGATCGGACCGCTCGGCCGCCTGGTTCTGGAAACCGCCTGCGCCGAAGCCGCGGACTGGCCGGAAGCGCTGCATGTCGCGGTCAATCTCTCGCCGATCCAGTTCCAGACCGATGATCTCGTCGCGACCGTGACCGAAACGCTCGCCCGCACCAAACTCGCGCCGGCGCGGCTCGAACTCGAAATCACCGAAGGGGTGCTGATCGACGATACCGAGCGCGCGCGGGCACAATTGATGGCGCTGAAGGCGCTCGGCGTGCGCCTCGTCCTCGATGATTTCGGCACCGGCTATTCTAGTCTCAGCTATCTCGGGCGCTTTCCCTTCGACAAGTTGAAAATCGACCGCTCTTTCGTCTCGCGCCTCGCCGACGATGCCGGCGCGGCGGCGATCGTGCGCGCGATTTCGGCGCTGGCCCACAGCCTCGGCCTCGCGGTGACCGCCGAGGGGGTAGAAACCACCGCGCAACTGGAACTGCTGCGTGACGCCCGCTGCACCGAACTCCAGGGGTTTTTGCTCGGCCGGCCGATGACCGCGAGCGCCGCCGCCCGCCTGATCCGCCAGCAGCGGAAAATGACCTCGAGTGCTGCTTAGGGCGTGTCGTCAATTTAGCCAAATCTCTGCGGCGACAAGGTGAACAGCGGCGAGGAAGTTCCTGGCGGTTTTGTCATAACGGGTGGCGATAGCCCTGAATTGTTTGATTTTAGCGAAGAAATTCTCGATCAGGTGGCGTTCCTTGTAGAGTTCCTGGTCGTGCTTACGGACCGCTTTTCGGTTTGCCTTGGAC